>CAYTLL010000004.1:0-141701 GCA_964438755.1 uncultured Akkermansia sp.
CGAGGTAGGTCGTGTAGGCGCCGACGGCGATCATCTCGCCGTGGGCCATGTTGATGACGCCCATCAGGCCGAAAGTGATCGCGAGGCCGAGGGCGAGCACGAGCAGGATGCTGCCGAGACTCAGGCCGCGGAAGAGCGTGCCGAAAAAGTCGACGAAGGAACGGTGCGATTCGACCGCCTTGAGCGCGGAGCGGGCGGCGGCGACGAGTTCCTTGTTGTCGGCGGCCTCGGCCTGTTTGAGGGCGGTCTTGAGAAAATCGGCGCTGGAGAGCGTGTGGAGTTCGTCGAGTTCCTTGAGCGCGGCGAGCTTCGTCGCGGAGTCGGCGGACTTGAGGCCGATGAGCGCGATCGCCTCGCGCAACGCGACGACGACGTTCCCGTCTTTTTCGACGGAGAGCCGCGTTTTCAGGACGGGGAGCTGGTCGGCGTTTTGGCTTTGGCCGAGCGTCTGGATCGCCTTGATCCGGGTGGCGGGCAAAGGCGCGGCGAGGTCGATCACGTCGAGCACCGACTTCATGGCGCGACGCAGCGCGGAGGTGTGCTCGGCGGCGGTGAGATTGGAGGCGACGAGCCGGAGCGGCCGGCCGTCGGGGCCTTTCAAAGGCTGGCCGTCGGCGACGCGCGTGGCGGACTGGGCGCCGGCGGCGTCCTTGTCGCCCGTGAGCGTCACGGGGATTTTCCCGCCCTCGGAGGGCGCGTAGAGAAAGAGCGCGTCCTGGCGCCAAGCGGCGAGGAGCGGGGCGATGGCCTCGTCGCCCTGACCGACCAAAGACGCGAGCAATTCGCGCTGCTTCGCCGAGCTCTCCTCGAGCGCGGCGGCGGCGATGGTCTCGCGCGGCGTGGCGGCGGAAAGGGCGGCGACCAGCGGCGAAAGGAGAAAGATAAAGCGAAGAAGTCGGAAGAGCATGGACGCGGCGGACGCGGAGGCGTCAGCAGGAGGCGGGCCGGGTGGAGAAATTTCTTTCATACGAAAAGAAATTCGGCCGAAAAAACGGGGCGGGTCCGCGAAGACCCGCCCCGACAAACCACAAAATACGATACAAACAGACACGCGCACCTTAACCAGAGGCGCCGTGGAAAATGAGGATAGACGTGCCGAACCAAGCGGAGCTCGGCGAGGTCGCGGGACCGGGAAACGGAATTTTTCAAAAGACGCCGGCGGAAATCGTTCCCGCCGGCGTCGCACGAAACATCGGGTCGCGGCTTACTTGAACTTACCCTTCAGCCAGGGCTCGCCGTAGACGTCCTTGAAGGACTTGAGGATCTTGAACTGACCGTCGGCCTTGGTTTCGCCGATGTAGACGTTCTTGGTCAGGTGCATGTTCTTCTGCGTGGTGACGGTGCCGCCGGGGCCGGCGAAGGAGATGCCGGACTTGAGCGCGGCGCGGACGGCGTCGACCTCGAAGCTGCCGGCCTTCTCGACGGCGGCCTTCCAGAGATACATGCCGTCATAGCTGAGCACCATGGGCGAGCAGGTGACGCGGCCTTCCTTGACGACTCCGGGGACGGAGGTGCCGGCGAGCCAGGTCTTGAAGTCGGCGACGAACTTCTTGTTGGCCGGGGTGTCGAGCGACTGGAAGTAGGTCCAGCAACCGAGCTGGCCGACGAGCTTGTCGGCGGGGAGGCCGCGGAACTCGTCCTCGGAGATCGAGAAGGAGACGACCGGGCAGGTCTCGGCGGTGAGGCCGGAGGCGGCGTATTCCTTGAAGAAAGGAACGTTGGTGTCGCCGTTGAGGGTCGAGATCACGCAGGCGTCGCCGGAGGCGGCGAACTGTTTGATCTCGGCGACGATCTGCTGGTAGTCCGTGTGACCGAAGCCGGTGTATTTGCCGGCGGCGATGATCTTGCCGGACTCGTCCTTCTTGAAGCCGCCGCCGATGTTCTCGAGCGGCACGCCCTTGGAGAGGAGATACTCGAGGAGAACGAGATTGGTGGTCTGCGGGTAGACGTAGTCGGTGCCGAGCAGGTAGAACTTCTTTTTGCCCTCGGCGAGGTAGTAGTCGACGGCGGGCGTGGCCTGCTGGTTGACGGCCTCGGCGGTGTAGAACACGTTCTGGGACTCTTCTTCGCCCTCGTATTGCACGGGGTAGAAGAGCAGCGCGTTGTTCTTCTCAAGGACGGGCAGCACGTATTTGCGGGAGACGGAGGTCCAGCAGCCGAAGGTCACGGCGACCTTGTCCTGCTCGGTGAGCTGCTTGGCTTTTTCGGCGAAGGTGGGCCAGTCGGAGGCGCCGTCGACGATCACGAGCTCGATCTTTTTGCCGAGCACGCCGCCCTTGGCGTTGATCTCGTCGGCGGTGAAGAGGAGCACGTCGCGGAGGGAGGTCTCCGAGATGGCCATGGTGCCGGAGAGCGAGTGGAGCACGCCGACCTTGACGGTGTCGGCGGCATGGAGGGCGGAGGCGGCGAAGGCGCCGAGCGCGATGGCGCCGGCCCCGAGGGTTTGTGTGAGCTTTTTAAGCATGGGTGAGGGAAAGGGAGGAGAGAGAGGCGGTGCGAAAATGGTCACGATGCGGACCTGAAGCCGGAACAAGGGGCCGACGTCCGCTCAGGGACGCCGGCCCGAGAAGAAACAAGCCGAGGCGAGGCGTCCGATCAGAACTTGAAGATGCCCTGGACGCCGTAGAAGAAGCCCTTGTCGCCGACGGGCGAGCCGGCCTCGGAACTGTCCGCGTAAGAGACCTCGGCGCGGAGGCTCCAGTTGGCGTCGAAGGCGTAGGTCGGGGCGACGGTGAAGAAGGTGCCCGAGTCTCCGCTGTCGAGGTCCTTCACGCTCGCGCGAGCGATGGCGGAGACTTTCTCCGAGAACTTGTATTGCACGAAGGCGAGATAGCCCTGGGCCACGTCGTCCTGGTAATCGTATTCACCGGCGATGGTGACGGTATCGGTGAGCGCGTAGCTGGCCCAAAGGTCGAACACGAAGGTGTCGTCCGCGGCGGCATCGGTGTCCTCGTAGCCCACACCGGCGAAAACGGTGAGCTTTTCGATGCCCGTAAAGGTGGCGATGGCCTCGTAGCCAAGGTCATCGGAGAAGTCGCCGTCGCCCTGGAAGAAGCCGTCACCGGGGAAGAGCGAGTCGGTGGCGGAGAAGCCGAGACTGAAGCCCTTGCCGGTGTAATCGACCTTGGCGCCGGTGTGGTAGGCCGGAATAGCGAAGATCGTGGAACCATATGAGAGCTGGGTCATGTTGATCGGATCGAAGGCCTCGTATCCGAGATAGCTCAGGTATTTGCCGGCGGTGACGCTGACATCGCCCGCGGTGTAACTGACGTAGGCGTCAAGAATGCCGGCATCGCCGGTGGAGGTGCCGCTTTGGGGCACGTAGAAGAGGCTGGCCTTGCCGGACAGCGCGTCCTTCTTGCCCGTGATCGCGAACTTGGCGGAGTCGAAATTCGAGGAACCGGAATCGGCGAGGGTGTAGTTGTTCTTTCCCGAATCCGGGTCGGTCATCGTGCCGGCGGCGACAGCATAGCCGCTGACAGAAAAGATGTCGTTGATTTTGACCTCGGCTTGGAGGCTGGTGGCAACGGTGGCGAGGGCGGCTCCGAGGCCGGCGTATTTCAGGCGGGATTTCATGCGTGGCTGGTTGGTTGGGTTGGTTGCTCTCTGCCACCGCCCTTCTCGGACGGAGGACAGACACCCCACTTCAGCGACGATTGTGCCAGTCCCTCGATTAACGCATAACCTGCTTAGGGACAACGCATCGCGGGCATCGACAAAAGACCGGCAGACAAAATTGCTACTTTAAGCGACAACCAAACCCGCCCTCCGCACCGACTTATGTCGCACTTAGCGACACATGAAACGGGACTGGTCCCGCGTAAACGCGGCATGGCATTAAGGACATCGATACCCAGTGAACGATTTTGATCAGCGACGCGCCGACTCCACCGGCGAACCGTCAACTCCGCTCGATGCGGAGGCGAGTATACCGTCGTTCGCCCGCCGATCCCACCGCGCTTCGATCCCGAACCCGGATCCGTTCGCCGCAATCGGGAAGGGTCATTCGCTCGACCTCGGCGGTGGGTCGATCGCCGGGACGCACCATGCAAAACGCCCCGGCGGCCAAGCTCGGCTTGCCGGGCTGGATTCGGCCCGCAAGGCTCGGCAAAACCCCGCATGAGCACCCCGCGACTTCTTGTGCCTTGGATTCTTCTGGCCGTGTCCGTGACCGCCAACGCCGTGATCCTCGGCCGGGGCGGCTTCTCCCACGTCGACGCCGCGAAGACGTCGTCATCCCCACGCCGCGAGTCGGCTTCCGCGCGCTCCATCGCGAGGGCGGGCCAAGGCGCCGAGGCGTCCGCGCTTCCTCCCGAAGTCTGGGAAAAAGCCTACTCCGAGGACCTTCCCACGCTGACGCAGAACCTGCGCGCGACCGGCCTGCCCGACCGACTCGTCAAGGCCATCGTCAACGCCGAGATCAACGAGCGCTTCAAGGCCCGCGAAGACGCGCTCAAGCCGAAGCAGGCTCCCGCGAATTACTGGGAGACGGACGACTACTACGAGCGAAACGCCGGCGACTCGCTGGAGCGGCGACTGGCCCGGCTCGACCTGCGCCGGGAGAAAGACGCCCTCCGCGTCTCGCTCCTGGGCGAGGAGCCACCCAAGGCCGACGATCGGAATCCGATCCCGCCGGCCAAGCGCGACGCGGCGCGCCGGATCAACGAGGACTACGACACGATGATCCAGCAGATCGAAATGGAGAGCCGCGGCATGACCCTGGCCTCCGACAAACAGAAGCTGGAGTATCTCCGCGCCGAGAAAGACAAGGAACTGCGCGAGCTTCTCAGTCCGGAGGAATTCGAGGCCAACCAGCTCCGCACCTCCCGAACCGCGCAAAGCCTGCGCTGGGAATTGTCGGCCTTCAAACCGTCCGAGGACGAATTCATCCTTATCCACAAGCTCAAGGAGTCCGATCCCGAGCTCTCGAAAAACGCCGACAACAGCTACACCTCCGAGGACTGGGACCGGCGTCGCGCGGCCGAAAAGCGTCTCAACGAAACCCTGCGCCAGCAGATGGGCGAGGATCGCTACCAAGACTATATCCGCGCCAAAAACTACGACTACCGCCAGCTGACCCAGCTCGCCGCGCGCCTCCAGTTGCCCAAGGCGGACGTCAACGAGATCTACGACCAGCGTCGCACCGTGCCGGACACCGCGCTCGCCCTGGCGAAGGACGCCAAGCTGAGCCGCGCGGAAAAGGAGGCGGCGCTCAAGGAAATGGCCAACAAAGCCCGTCAGAACATCTACGCAAAACTCGGCCAGGAAGCGGGCGAGACCTACATCAAAAACAGCAACAGCTCGAACTGGATCCAGCAGCTCGAAAAAGGCACGATCGTCGTGCAGACCGACGACAATTCGTGGACGCACCATCGGCTCGACGAGTTTTCGCCGCCGGACACGAAGCCGAAGAAATAGGTCGGCTGTTTTTTAAGTTGGGTGCCGGCGGGTCCCGCGATCTCTACGGCCGGCCGATCTCGGTCTCCCTGACGAAACGGCTCCGCCGCTCCGCTACGCCGGGCTCGGTCGTAGCGGAAGCGCGGAGCGCTTTCGACGGAAGTCCCTATGCGGGCAGCCGGACGACTCAGCCCAGCGCGGCGAGCAGGCGCTCGAGCTCGGCGCGCTTGGCCTGCTGGTCGGCGAGCTGCTTGCGCGCGCCTTCGAGCACGGCCGGCGGGGCCTTGCTGGTGAACGCCTCGTTGTTGAGGCGGGACTCGGTGCCGGCGATGTGCTTCGTCACGGCCTCGAGTTCCTTCGTGAGGCGAACGCGCTCGGCGCCGGCGTCGACCTTCACGCCGGTGTCGAGGTAGAGCGTGCCGAGCGGCGTGACGATGGCGGGCAGCGCGGGCGCGGAGGACACGCGTGCGAGCGATGCGGCGCCGGCGAGGCGGGTGAACTTCGCCGAGGCGGACTCGAGCGCAGTCCACGTGGCGTCATCCGACAGGACGGAGAAAAGCACGTCGCGCTTTTGGGCGACGGCCTTGTCGGCCTTGAGCTGGCGGGCGGCGGTGACGGTGGTCTTGAGCTTGGCAACGCGGCCGGCCGCAGCCGTATCGATGTGGACACTACGGCCGGCGAGCGCGCCGCGGAGATCCTCGGCGGTGCCGATGCGGGCCTGCTGGATGAACTTGGAGGGCGCCGCGCCGTCGGCGCCGTTCGTGTTGTAGCCGAGCAGGGTCCAGAGCTCCTCGGTGATGAAGGGGGCGAAGGGCTCGAAGAGGAGCAGGAACTGGCGGATGACGAGGTCCTGCACGGCGAGCACGTGGTCGCGTGCGGCGGGATCGGCGAGACGGGCCTTGGCGACTTCGACATACCAGTCGCAGAAGTCGGAATAGAAGAAGGTGTAGAGGCCCTGCGTGGCGCTCGCGAACTCGAAGTCGGCGAAGCACTTTTCGAGGAGCGCCTGCACTTCGAGGAGAGCGGCGAGGAGCGCGTGGTCGTCGTCGTCGAGCTTGGTGGCGTCGAGGCGCGCGAGGATGGCGGCGAGCGAGGAGTTGTCGCTCATCGGACCGCTCATCTGTCGGAAGCGGCAGGCGTTCCAGAGCTTGTTGCAGAAGTTTTTGCCGCTCTCGATGCGGTCCTCGTCGAACTTCACGTCCTGGCCGAGGGGAGCGATCTGGAGCAGGCCGAAGCGCAGGCCGTCGGCGCCGTATTTGGTGATGAGGTCGAGCGGGTCGGGCGAGTTGCCGAGGGTCTTCGACATCTTGCGGCCCTGCTTGTCGCGCACGATGCCGTTGAAATAGACGTGCTTGAAGGGAATGCGCTCCTGGATCGAGGCGCCGGGTTTGGCGAACTCGAGGCCGGCCATGATCATGCGAGCGACCCAGAAGAAGATGATGTCGGCGCCGGTCGCGAGGGTCGTGGTCGGGTAGAAGTGAGAGAAGCCGGCCTTGGCCTGCTCCTCGGCGTTGTCCCAGCCCAGCGTGGCGAAGGGCCAGAGCCAGGACGAGGCCCAGGTGTCGAGCACGTCGTCCTCCTGCGTCCAGTTCTCGGGGTCGGCGGGGCCGTCGAGCGAGACATGGATCTTCTTCGGGTCGCGCAGATCGGCCTCGGTGAGCTTCTCGCGGTCCACGCCCTTGGCATACCACACGGGGATGCGATGGCCCCACCAGAGCTGGCGGCTGATGCACCAGTCCTGGATGTTTTCGAGCCAGTTGAGGTAGACCTTCGACCAGCGCTCGGGGTGCATCTGGATGAGGCCGTCGCGGACGACCGCCTTGGCCTCCTCGACGCGCGGGTAGCGGAGCCACCACTGCTGGGTGAGGCGCGGCTCGATGGGCACGCCGGCGCGCTGCGAGTAGCCGACGTTGTTCTCGTAGGGCTTGGCCTCGATGAGGGCGCCGCGCTCCTGGAGGATCTCGGCGGCCTTCTTGCGGGCGGCGAAGCGCTCCATGCCGGCGAGCTCGGGGCCGGCGAACTCGTTCATCGTGCCGTCGGCGTTGATGGAATCGATGACGGGCAGGCCGTGGCGCTGGCCGATCTCGAAGTCGACCTTGTCGTGCGCGGGCGTGACCTTGAGCGCGCCGGCGGCGAAGGCGGGATCGACGGCCTTGTCGGCGATAATGGGAATCTGGATACGCTCGCCGAGCGGGCGCCAGACCTTCTTGCCGACGAGGTGGGTGTAGCGCGGGTCGTCCGGGTGGACGGCGACGGCGACGTCGGCCGCGATGGTCTCGGGGCGGGTCGTCTCGAGGATGAGGTGCGTGAGCGGGATCGTGTTGCCCTCGGCGTCCTTGGTGGTGGAGGGCTCGACCAACTCGTATTGGAGGCGGAAGATGTGGCCCTTGGTCGGCTTCATCTCGACCTCTTCGTCGGAGAGCGCGGTGAGCGAGACGGGGCACCAGTTGACCATGCGTTTTCCGCGGTAGATGTGGCCCTGGTCGAAGAGCTTGATGAACGACGAGAGCACCGCGCGGCTGTAGCCGGGGTCCATCGTGAAGTGGGTGCGGTCCCAATCGCAGGAGCAGCCGAGCTCGCGGAGCTGCTTGAGGATGTGGTCGCCCTTTTCGCCGCGCCAGGCCCAGACGCGCTTCAGGAACTCCTCGCGGCCGAGATCGCGGCGGCCTTTGCCCTCGGTCTTCTTGAGGTGCTTCTCGACCATCGTCTGCGTGGCGATGCCGGCATGGTCGGTGCCGGGGATCCAGCAGGCGGCCTTGCCCTCGAGGCGGGCGCGACGGATGAGCGCGTCCTGGAGGGTGTTGTTGAGCACGTGGCCCATGTGGAGGATGCCGGTGACGTTGGGCGGCGGGATGACGATCGTGTAGTGCTCCTGCCCGGGGGCCGGCGTGGGCGCGGCGAAGCACTTTGCCTCCTGCCAGGCGGCATACCACTTGGTTTCAACGTCACGGGGTTCGTAGCTCTTGGAAATCTCGGACATGGGCGTGGAAAAGTTCGGAAAACGTCGAGCCAACCGCTCCCCGGGAGGCGAAGCAAGCCCGCGGGCGGGGCGTCGGGCGGCGTGCCGGGCGGGCTTGTCGAAAGGCGCCCCGGGCCGACCCGCGCTTTGCAACGCCGGCGTTTCGCGCTTTGCGCGAGGCCGGCTTTCCCCCCACCTTGACGGCTTCCGCACGCCCGCTCCGCGCATGTCCAGCACCGCCCCCTTCATCGGCCGCATCCAAAAACACGCCCGCGAACGCCTCGATTTCGCCCCGGACGCCCCTCGCGCCGAGCGCCTCGCCGCCTGCAAGACCTTCCTCCGCCTCGAGAGCGCGATGATCCGGATGCGCCACGACGGCGGCGAGTCCGGACTGGCCGTCGCCGAGGCGCGGGCGGCCATGGTCGACGTGATGCTGGCGCACCTGTTCAACCACGCGATCGCCGGCTTCGAGCGCACGCAGGGCAAGCTCCCCGCCAACTGCGCCCTCCTCGCGCTCGGCGGCTACGGACGCGGCGAACTCAGCCCGCTGAGCGACATCGACATCATGTTCCTGTTTCCGTCCAAGGTGCGCCTCGCGACGATCCAGCCCTTGCAACAGCACCTGATCGACGAGGTGCTCTACGTCCTCTGGGACTGCGGCCTCAAGGTCGGCCACTCGACGCGCACCATCGACGACGTCTTCGTCGAGGCGAAGAAGGACATCCAGACCAAGACCGCCTTGCTGGAGGCCCGCCTGATCGCCGGCACGCAGCTGCTCTTCGAAGGATTCGCCGCCGCCTATCGCAGCTACTATACGCAGGAGGACGCCAAGGGCTACATCAAGGCCCGCCTCGAGGACCAGGCCACGCGCCGCGCCAAATACGGCGACTCGGTCTTCCTCCAGGAACCCGACATCAAAAACGGCGTCGGCGGCCTTCGCGATTACCAGAACACCCTCTGGATGGCCCGGGTGAAACTCGGCCTCGACGCGATGGACGAGCTCGTCGACCAAGGCTACCTGAAGCGCAACGAACTGCGGGACTTCAAACGCGCCTACGAGTTCCTCCTCCGCGTCCGCAACGAGCTCCATTTTCAAAGCAAGCGCCCCACCGACCTCCTCGATCTCGAGGCACAGCCGCGCATCGCCCTCGGCATCGGCTACACCAACCACGACACCCTCGGACGCGTGGAGCAGTTCATGCACGACTACTACCGGGCGGCGCAGACCATCTATCGCACCTCCAAACTGGTCGAGAACCGCCTCGCGCTCACCCTCGACGCCACGTCGGAGAAAAAATTCTCCTTCTTGGAGATCGTCCGCGCCCATCGCCATGTGCGCTCCAAACGCATCGACGGCTTCGTTCTCCGCGGCACCGAGCTCATGGCGGAAAACGCCGACGTGTTTCGCGACGACCCCTCGCGCTTGGTGCGCGTTTTTCGCCACTGCCAGTCGCTCGGCGCCCAGCCGGAGTTCAGCCTCCAGTCCCTCATCCGCGAATCCCTCCCGCTCATCACCCGGCGCGTCACCGAGGACCGCGACGCGAACGTCAGCTTCAAGGCCATCCTCAGCGAGGCCGGCGCCGTCCACCCCACCCTCGCCCTGATGCACGAGCTCGGCGTGCTCGCGAAATTCATCCCCGAGTTCCAAGGCCTCACCTGCCTCGTTCAACACGAGTTTTATCACCGCTATACCGCGGACATCCACACGCTGAACGCGATTCGCGAACTCGATCTGGTGTTTTCCGGCAGCGACCCCGTCGCGCAAAAATACCGCAACATCCTCCACGAGACCGCCAACCCCACCCTGCTTTACCTCATCCTGCTCCTCCACGACATCGGCAAGGCCCGCGGTATCAAGGGCCACGCCGACTTCGGCGTCGACATCGCCCTGCCCCTGCTCGCCCGCATGGAGGTCGACCCCGCGGAACAGGAGATTGTCACTTTTATCATCAAAAACCATCTGATCATGGCACGCTTTTGGCAAAAGCGGGACGTCGATGACCCCGCATCCGCCAGCGCCTTCGCCGAACTCGTCCCGGATCCCGACAAGCTCCGCTACCTTTACGTCCACACGTTCTGCGACGCGCGGGGCACCGCCGCGGGGCTTTGGAACAGCTACAAGGACACCCTCCACGGCACCCTCTATCGAGCCACGCTCGACCACCTGACCCACGGCGCCGTTCGCATCGCCGACCGCAACACCGCCCGCATGCAGTCCACCTACCAAGACCTCGTCGCCAAGAAGATCCCCGGCATCAGCGCCGACGAGATCACCGCGCACTTTCATCTCCTGCCCGAGCGCTACTTCATCCACACCGACGCGGACGAGATCGCCCTCCACATCCGGATGGTGAACCGCCTCCTCACCTCGATCTCGCAGGCCGATGCCGTAAGCAGCCTCAAGCCCGTCATCGAGTGGCACGACGACCTCAACCGCTCCCTCACCGTCGTCCAGATCGTCACCTGGGACCGCGCGGGCCTCTTCTACAAGCTCGCCGGCGCCTTCTCCGTCGCCGGCCTCTCCATCCTCTCCTCCAAGGTCATCTCGCGCAACGACCACATCGCCATCGACACCTTCTACGTCGTCGAGCCCGGCCGCGGCGTCGTCCAATCCGCCAAGGCCCAGGAGATCTTCGCCAAGACCGTCGAGGAGGCCCTCGTCACCAACAAGGACCTCTACCCCGACATCGTCGCCCAGGCCAAAAAGGTCCGCAGCTCCCGCTACGGCTTGGACAAAGCCGTCGCCCCGCACGCCAGCTTCCCGCCCATGGTCGACGTCTACCACGAGCTCTCGATGCAGCGCACCATCGTGGAAATCCAGGCGCGCGACGAGATCGGCCTCCTCTTCCGTCTCGCCCGTGTGATCAGCGAACACGGCTTCGACATCACCTTCGCCCGCATCGGCACGGAGCGCGACGTCGCCATCGACAGTTTTTACATCGAAAACGCCCGTCCCGAACACGCTTCCGACACCCGGCGGCTTTCCGATCTTCGCGACGCGCTTCTCGCCATCGTGGCTCCCGCTCCCGCGCCCGTCGCGGTGGCGAGTTGATCGCCTCCGGTCCGCCGACCTCGCTCCCCACGGCGCAAGCACCTGTCTTTTAGCCGCTTGTCCCGGCGAAAGCGGTGTCTTTCCCCGCGCGTCCGTCCCGTCGGTCCGGCGCGGCCGGCCGGAAAAGAAACCGGGGATTGAAAAGCGGGCGGCCCGGTCCAACTTTCCCCGGTTTTCACTGTGGGCACCAAATCCAACGCCGCCGCCGCCAGCGCTCCCGCACCCTCTTTCGAGGACGCGATGCAGCGTCTCGAAACCATCGTCGAGGCCATGGAAGCCGGCGACGTGCCCCTCTCCGACCTGCTCGCCAAATACGAGGAAGGCAGCCGGTTGCTCGCCGCCTGCGAGACCCGCCTCAAGGCCGCGGAACTCAAAATCGAACAGCTCAAGCGCCAAAAAGACGGCTCGCTCGCCGTCGCGCCCTTCCCCGTCGGCGAGCGCTCCGACCTCGGCCTCGCCTAAGCTCGCGTTCATCCAATCCGCCCTCTCCGTCCCCCTTCTGTCGATCTGTCCGCTGTCGCTCCGACGTTCTGACTCTCCCTTCCGTGCCCGCTTCCGACGCCACCTCCGCCCCCTCTTCCACGCCGCGCCTGCTGGACCACGTCCGCTCGCCCGATGACGTCAAGGGCCTCTCCGCCACCCAACTCCCGCAGCTCGCCGCCGAGATCCGCGAAGAACTCATCCGCGTCACCGCCCGCAACGGCGGCCACGTCGGCCCCAACCTCGGCGTCGTCGAGCTCTCCATCGCCCTGCACCGCGTCTTCAGCACGCCGAAGGACAAGTTCGTCTTCGACGTCGCCCACCAGGGCTACGTCCACAAGCTCCTCACCGGCCGCCTCGCCCCCTTCCAGAAGGTCCGCCAGACCGGCGGCGCCTCCGGTTTCCTCGCCCGCGACGAGAGCCCGCACGACGCCTTCGGTGCCGGCCACGCCGGCACCGCCCTCTCCGCCGCCCTCGGCATGGCCGTCGCCCGCGACCTCTCCGGCACCGACGACCACGTCGTCGCCCTCTGCGGAGACGCCGCCTTCACCTGCGGCATCACCCTCGAGGCCCTCAACAACGTCGTCAGCTCCACCAAGCGCCTCGTCGTCATCCTCAACGACAACGAGTGGTCCATCGCCCGCAACGTCGGCGCCATCGCCAAATACCTCAACAAGCTCTCCACCAACCGCACCTACAACAAGGTCCACCACGACCTGGAGAAATTCTTCCGCGGTCTGCCCGGCGGCGACGACATGCACCGCGTCTGGATGAAGTGGAAGCGCGAGACGAAGGACTTCTTCGTCGAGTCCTCCCTCTTCGAGAAATTCGGCCTGCGCTACGTCGGCCCGATCGACGGCCACAACCTCGACGAGCTGATCAAGAACCTCGAGTTCGCCCGCGACACCGACACGCCGGTCATTCTCCACGTCATCACCGAAAAAGGCCGCGGCCTCGACGCCGCCCGCGCCCACCCCGAGAAGTTCCACGGCCTCGGCGCCTTCGACCCCGTCACCGGCGAGGCCAAGGGCGGCGCGCCCGGCACCCCGCCCAACTACCAGGACGTCTTTGGACACGAGCTCGTCCGCCTCGCGACGGCGAACCCCAAGATCGTCGGCATCACCGGCGCCATGCCCTCCGGCACCGGCCTCAACCACCTCGCCACCGCGCTTCCGAAGCAGTTCTTCGACGTCGGCATCGCCGAGGAGCACGCCGTCCTCTTCGCCGCCGGCCTCGCCACCCAGGGCATCCGCCCCGTCGTCGCCATCTACTCGACCTTCCTCCAGCGCGCCTACGACAACATCATCCACGATGTCGCGCTGCAGAACCTGCCCGTGACCTTCTGCATGGACCGCGCCGGCCTCTCCGCCAACGACGGCCCCACCCACCACGGCCTCTTCGACGTCGCCTACCTGCGCTGCGTGCCCCGCGCCGTCGTCATGGCGCCCAAGGACGAGCACGAGCTCCAGGCCATGCTCCGCACCGCGGTCGCCCACGAGGGCCCCGCCTTCATCCGCTACCCGCGCGGCGCCGCCACCGGCACCCCCGAGCCCGCCGCCCTCGCCGCCCCCGCCACGCTGCCCATCGGCCGGGCCGAGGTCGTCCGCGCCGGCGTCGACGTCCAGCTCTGGGCCCTCGGATCCATGGTCGCCGACGCCCTCGCCCTCGCCGAGAAACTCGCCGCCGAGGACGGCCTCTCCGTCGGCGTGGTCAACGCCCGCTTCGCCAAGCCCCTCGACCAGGAGCTGCTCCTCGCCCAGGCCGCCGACGCCCGCCTCGTCGTCACCCTCGAGGACGCCGTCGCCACCGGCGGCTTCGGCAGCGCGGTCCTCGAGACCTTGTCCGAGGCCGGCGCGGCCACGCCCGTCGAGCGTATCGGCTGGCCGGATACCTTTGTCGGCCACGCCTCCTCCGTCGCCGAGCTCCGCGCCCAGCACGGCCTCGCCCCCGCGCAGATGCTCGCCCGGGTCCGCGCCCGCCTCGGCCTCGCCGCCAAGGCCCCGGCGCTGGCCTGACCCCGACGAAACGCGTCGCCGCGGACTCCGCCTCCTCGCCACCTCCACACGACAAAAAACCCGGCGCCGCCGAAGCGGGCCGGGTTCTCGTTTTCCTAACGCGACTCCCTGGCGGGAGCGTGCGATTACTTGGCGTCGGGAACGCCCAGCGCGGGCGTGACCGCCTCGGCCTTGGGCTCGGGCGCCTTGATCTCGAGGAGCTCGACGTCGAAGACGAGCGTGGCGTTCGGGGGGATCATGCCGCCCGCGCCCTGCTCGCCGTAGCCGAGCTGGGAGGGGATGTGCAGCTTGAGCTTGCCGCCCACGCCGACGAGCTGGAGACCCTCGGTCCAGCCGGGGATGACGCCGTTGAGCGGGAACTCGGCGGGCTCGCCGCGATCGACCGAGCTGTCGAACTTGGTGCCGTCGACGAGCTTGCCGGTGTAGTGCACCTTGACGGTGTCGGTGGGCTTCGGCTTCGGGCCGGTGCCTTCCGCGATCACCTCGTAGTAGAGGCCCGAGGGGGTGGACTTGATCGCGGGGTTCTTCTTCAGCTCCTCAAAGTAGCTGGCGGACTCGCCCTTGGCCTTCTCGGCGGCCTTGGCCTGAGCGGCCTGTTGACGGCCGCCCAGCACGCGCTGGATCTCCGGGCCGAAGGTCTCGGCGGCGAACTTGCCCTTCACGCCGCTGAAGGCCGCCTCGAGGCCCTTGATGGCCGCGGCCTTCTCGGCGTCGGAAACGCCGAGGTCGGCGATGCCGATGCGCTGGCCCACGAGATAACCGAAAGCCTCGAACACCTGCTCATCGGTGTATTTCGGCGCCTCGGCGGCGGCCGGGGCGGGAGCGGCGGGGGCGGCGGCGTCTTGCGCGAAGACGTTGACGGAAGACACGGCGCCGACGGCGGCGAGGGCGGAGGCCTGCAGGATGCGGACGAATTTCATGGGTTACGGGTAATGGGTAGGGTGTTTGCGACCAACAGGGAGTCCCCGCCGGCCGGACAAGGTTCCCACGCTGCGGGCCCCGCCTCTCCTCTGGCAAACCCATACTTGGCCTCGGTCTGGCACTTCCGCTCCGCGCGCTTGAGCCCGTCCGCGGGCCGATTATCCATGGTCGACCGATGAATCCCCACGCCTTTTGGACCAGCGGCGACGGCCATATCCTCTCCCTCCGCCGCAAAGACCCGCGCACCCTGGTCCTCACCCTCGCCTTTTCCGCCCGCAACCCCGCCGAATGGGATTTCATGCGCCTTCAGGCGCCGGTCCTGCGTTTCACCGAGCGCTCCACCCTCGCCCGCATCGGCATCGAGATGATCACCCACGGCGCCCCGCGCGCCGAGGGCAAGCGCCTCGTCCTCGAGGCCGAGGCCTTCCTCTACGACGACAGCTTCCCCAACGCCTCCTACTGGCAGCAGCTCCTCCGCCCCGGCGTGCCCGTCGGCCGCCTCTTCCACGCCCCGCAGGAGGCCCGCCTCACCTCCACGCAGATCTGGTCCGCCATCCAGACCAACCGCATCAAGCTGCCCAACACCATCAGCATCGACCGCGACGGCCAGGTCTTCCTCACCCCCCACCCCCTCACCTACACGCTCAACCCGCGCCTCACCCGCCCGGCCTTCGAGCGTCTCGTCTTCGGCGACGCCGGCCGCGGCTTCCTCGACAAGGTCCAGGTCCGCCACGAGGCCACCCCCATCACCATCGCCCCGCGCTCCGGCATCCTCACCAGCTGCTCCATGTATCTGAAGGAGCACTACGTCGTCCTCAATCCCGGCGAGGGCAACTTCGGCATCCACACCGGCGCCGTCCTCCTCGACCCGGTGAAGACCGCCGGCACCAACATCATGCTCGAGATCTACAACCACGGCGAACACCCCGTGGTGAACCCCATGGTCTCCGTCGCCGTCTACCGCGCCCCCGAGCCCGACGCCGCCCCCGCCCGCAACCAGGCCCGCCGCCGCCGCCAGGACGTCACCGCCGCCCGGGCCCTTTTCCACTGCATCGACGCCAACCCGATCGCGCCCGACTCCGGCTCGCCGCGCCCCCGCACCCACATCACGGTCAAGGGCCAGTCCGGCACCATGGCCAACCACGGCCTGCTGGTCGATTCGGCCACCTTCGCCGCCTTGCGCGAAAAACCCGCCGCCTCCGTCCTCGGACGCACCACCGGCCACCCCACGATGATCCAGGCGATGGACGCCGCCCCCGAGGGCGCCGACACCCTGCTCATCGACTACTTCCCCAACCTCCTCGAGCACGCCGAGCTCCTCACCCGTCTGGGCAAGATCCCGCTCAAGCGCCTCGTCTTCCGCCGCCCCTCGCGCACCCACGGCTTCTTCCTGTCGAGCAACGCCCACGCCCGTCTCGACACCCTCGAGAACCTCGGGATCAAGGTCTACTGGTTCAACCCCGAGCTCGGCGACCTCTACCTCCACACCTACAAGAAGGGCCACGGCTTCTTCATCCGCGAGGAGCTGGCGAAGCGCTTCGCCGAATCGACCATCCTCGCCTTCTACGGCAGCGCCGTCGGCCTCGACGCCGCCCAGACCTCGCGCATCTCCAGCCTCCTCGAAAAACTCGCCGGCTTCATGGGCCCCAACGTCGGCGTCCTCACCGGCGGCGGCGGCGGCGTCATGCGCCTCGCCACCGACCAGGCCCGCGACAAGGGCGCGCTCACCGGCGCCTGCTACCTCGAGCTCGAGGCCCAGCCCCCCGAGCTCGGCGTAGACTTCTTCAACACCTTCCAGGAAACCTCCCGCCACTTCCGCCAGAAGTGGTTCGAAGTCGCCGATTTTTGCGTCTTCAACGTCGGCGGCGTCGGCACCCTCGAGGAGATCGGCATCGAGATGTGCAACCTCAAGCTCGGCATCCGCCCCCGCGTGCCCTACGTCTTCCTCGACCGCGCCTACTTCTCCGCCCTGCGCCAGCAGCTCCAGCGCATGGTCCAGGAAAAGCGCGCCCCCGCCTGGATGCTCGACTACGTCCTCTTCACCGACGACGCCGACGAGGCCCTCCAGTTTTACCGCAAAAAACTCCAGGTGCTCTGAGCCGGGCGCGCCCGGCTCGCCGCCTTCCGGCCCGGCCGCCCGCCCTTCGCCGGTTCACGCCTCCCGTCGGCGAAAACTCCGGGCTCGCCATCGGCCCGCGGACCTTGGTCATTGGACGCTTACGCCCATGTCCCTCCCCAGCTCCGTCCTCGTCGTCGGCTCCGGCGGCCGCGAACACGCCCTCGTCCAGTCGCTCCTCGCCTCCCCCGCCCGTCCCCGCGTGCTCTGCGCCCCGGGCAACGCCGGCATCGCCGCCGAGGTCACCTGCTTCCCTGTCGCCGCGGACGACGTCGCCGGCCTCGTCTCCCTCGCCAAGCGCGAACACGTCCAATTCGTCGTCGTGGGCCCCGAGGTCCCCCTTTCCCTCGGCCTGGTCGACGCCCTCGCCAAGGAAAACATCCCCGCCTACGGCCCCCGCGCCGACGGCGCCCGCCTCGAGGCCTCCAAGGTCTTCACCAAGCAGATCCTCCTCAAGCACCGCATCCCCACCGCCCCCGCCGGCATCTTCACCGAGGTCGAACCCGCCCTCGCCTACCTCCGCCAGCGCGGCGCGCCCATCGTGGTCAAGGCCGACGGCCTCGCCGCCGGCAAGGGCGTGATCGTCGCGCAAACCCTCGCCGAGGCCGAGGCCGCCGTGAAGGACATGCTCGCGGGCAACAAATTCGGCTCCGCCGGCTCCCAGGTCCTGATCGAGGACTGCCTCTTCGGCGAGGAGACCAGCATCCTCGTCGTCGTATCCGGTAAAAACTACACCATCCTCCCCACCTCGCAGGATCACAAGCGCGTCGGCGACGGCGACACCGGCCCCAACACCGGCGGCATGGGCACCTACTCGCCCGCGGAGGTCGTCACCCCCGCCCTCCTCGACCGCATCGAAAACGAGATCGTCGCCCCCTCCGTCGAGGCGATCGCCGCCGAGGGCATCGAGTTCCGCGGCACCCTCTTCATCGGCATCATGCTCACGCCCTCGGGCCCGAGCGTGCTCGAATACAACACGCGCTTCGGCGACCCCGAGACGCAGGTCGTCCTCCCCCGCCTCCGCGACGATCTTCTCGCCCTCCTCTGGAACGCCGCGACCGGCCAGCTCCACACCCGCGGCCGGGCCGCCGAGCTCCCCGAGCACGCGCTTTGCGTCGTCCTCGCCACCCAAGGCTATCCCGACGCCTACCCGAAGGGCGACCTCATCACGCTCCCCGCCCCCCTCGGATCCGGCGTCCGCATCCTCCACGCCGGCACCGCGCGCAACGCCTCCGGCCAGCTCGTCGCCTCCGGCGGCCGCGTCCTCGGCGTCACCGCCCTCGCATCGACGCTCCGCCAGGCCGCCGACGCCGCCTACGCCGTCTGCGACCGCGTGGAGTGGAAAACCAAATACTACCGCCGCGACATCGGCGCCAAGCAGCTCAACCGCCGCTGAGCTTTGGAGGGACGCCGTCCCCGGCGTCCGCCCCTGCCGCCAAATCCCTCCCGGCGCCCAGCGCGCCGCCCGCAAGCCCGACCTCCGGTCGGGCTTTTCCCTTTTCGTCCTCCGTCCGCTGCTCCCCGCGCCTCGCACTCCGCTCGATTTCCCCAGCCCTCCGCCGCCCGTCGTCCGATCTTCCGGCGTTCCAGTCTTCCGTCTCCCTACCATCCGCCCTTCGCCGCGCTTGCCGCGCGTCGTCTCCCCGGCTTCTCCTAAGGTTATCATGACGCTCGATTTCACCTCGCTGGAGCAGTCCATTCGCGCGCTGCGACGCTGCTTGGACGAAAGCACGCCCCTCCTCGCCTCGCTCAGCCCCGTCATGCAGGATACCGTCAGGTCGGGCGTCATCCAGCATTTCGAGGTCGCCTACGAACAGTGCTGGAAGGCGATGAAGCGCTGGCTTGAGACCAACGGCACCCGCGAGAACGTCGACGGCGTGACGCGCCGCGAACTCTTCCGCCTGGCGGCGGAGGCGGGCTTGATTGACGACGTGGACGGCTGGATGTCCTTTCACCGCGGACGCAACGAGACCTCCCATACCTACGACTCCGCCACCGCCGCCGACGTCTACGCCATCGCGGTCTCCTTTCTTCCCGCGGCCGAGCGCTTTCTCGTCATCATCGTCGCCCGCAATGATTGACCTCGCCCCCAGGCACTTGGCCGAGGTGCGCGCGCTTCTCGCCGCGCACGTTCCCGAGTGCGAGGTGCGCGCGTTTGGCTCTCGCACGAAAGGAACGGCCAAGCCCCACTCGGATCTGGATCTCGCGCTGGTCGGGCCTGGGCGGCTGGAGGCGAAGCGTCTCGCCGATTTGCGCGAGGCGTTCGCCGAATCCGAGCTTCCCTTCCGGGTGGACGTCCTCGACTGGCACGGCATCGGCGAAAACTTCCGCCACATCGTCGCCGCCGGTTATGAGGTGATCCAGTCGCCCTCGCCGTAGCGCCGCGTCCTCGGCGTCACCGCGCTCGCGCCGACGCTCCGCGAAGCCGCCGACGCCGCCTGCGACCGCGTGGAGTGTAAAACCAAAGTCTTCCGCCGCGACATCGGCGCCAAGCAGCTCAACCGCCGCTGAGCTGATTGTAGTAAGCTATCGCGACAGAACCGCCGTCCATTCCGACAAGCCCGCGGATTTCTCCGCCGGACAAGACAACAAACCCCATCGCCGCAAAAAAAACGCCTGCTCCGGCCTCCCGTCTTTGCGATCTCTGCGTTCTTTCGCGGCCAAATCGTCTGATTCCGCCTCGCCTTTGCCCCAACATCTGCGTCCACCCATGCAACCCGTGGCGACGTCATTTCTACTGAAACTATAGCCGCAAAGAACGCAGAGAGCGCAAAGAACACCACTGCTCCGTGGTCCTACCTTTGCGTTCTCTGCGTTCTTTCGCGGCCAATCGTCTGAGTCCGCCTCTCCCCTGCCCAGACATCCGCGCCCACCCACGCAATCCGCGGCGACGTCATTTTTCTACTGAAACTATAGCCGCAAAGAACGCAGAGAGCGCAAAGAACCTAACTGCTCCGACCTCCTATCTTTGAGTTCTCTGCGTTCTCTGCGGCCAATCGTCTGATTCCTACGCTCCCCGCCCCCGACCTCTGCGTCCACCCACGCAATCCGCCGCGACGTCATCTACTGAAACTATAGCCGCAAAGAACGCAAAGAGCACAAAGAACACCACTGCTCCGTGGTCCTATCTTTGCGTTCTCTGCGTTCTTTCGCGGCCAATCGTCTGATTCCGCCTCGCCCGCCGTGCGCTCCGTGCAATCCGTGGTCAAAAATCAAAGGCCCTGAAATTCTGCCCGCCTCGCCCCGCGGTTAGCGAGCGGCCGGGCAGATGTGATCCAGCACCTCGTCCGCGGTGTAGCTGTCCGCCCCCGGCTTGAGGAAACGCGCGATCTCCGCCGTCTCCGCGCCCGCCGTCACGATCGGCGGCTCCGTCCAGGTCACGTCGCCCGCCGTTCCCGCGGCCGACGCCCGCACTTGTCCCAACCCGACCGCCGCGAGCAGGCCGTTGCACAGGCACTTCCGCCCGACGGTGTCCTCGCGGTCGCCGCCCTTCGCCACGTAATCCTCGACCGGCTCCGCCGCGCAGCGGTAGCCGAGCCCGCCGTCTTCCTTCACGTAGGGCTCGCGCAGATACCCGAGATCGCAGCGCCTCTCGTGCGACGCGTAGACGCCCGCGTCCGACAGGCTGCCTTCGAGCCCCAGCACCTTGAACGGAAATCCCGTCGGCGACGCCTTCGGATCGGTGAAAATCCTGACCTCGCCCGCCCGGCTCATCGCGCAAGCCCGGGCCTTGATCGCGGGGTCGAGGCCCGACTCCGCGCAGAACGCGAACGCCGTGCCCACCTGAACCCCGGCCGCGCCCAAAGATCGCGCCGCGGCCAAGCCCTCGGCCGAGGCGCGCTCGCCCGCCAGCCAGAAGGGCAGCCCGAGCGCGCGGAACTTCGCCAGCTCCGGCTCGTCGCGCGGTCCGTAGACCGGCTGGCCCAGGGAATCCAGCGTGCCGCCCCCGCGCGGCGGCGCGTTGTGCCCGCCCGCCGCGGGGCTCTCGATCACGAAGCCGTCCACCCGCCCGCTCGCCTTGCGCGCCAGCGTCGTCGCAAGGGCCGCCGAGCTGACGATCGCCAGAAACTGCGGCCGCCGCAGGCTCTCCGGCGCGCTCGCCAGCCAATCACGCGGATCCAGGCGCATCCTCGGAGCCTCCGTGCCCTCCGGAACCGCGCCGACCAGATCGACCGCCAGCTCCGCCGCCTCGCCGGCGGCGAATTTGTCCAACACGCCGGGGATCGCGCGCGGTATGCCCGCGCCCATCAGCACCACATCCACCCCGGCGAGCATGGCGCCGTAGAGCGAGGCCAACGTGCCGGTCTGCATCTTCTCGAGGAGGTTGATGCCCACCAAGCCGTCGTGTCCCTCCTTGGCCAGCCACACTTCGCAAAAGTTCGCCACCATCGCCAGCTCCACCCAGGCGCGGGCCGGCTGCGCCGAGGGCATCGGCACTGCCGCGTAGGGCATGTCGGCCGCCTTTCCTCCTGTCGTCAGATAACGCTCCGTCACCCGCTGCGCCACCGCCCGGTCGGGGAACGCCGCCAACGCGCGCGACAGACTCCCGTCGGCGTCCCCGCCTTGCAGGCGACGCGCCAGGACCACCGGCAACAGCGTGCCCGACACCACCCCGAGCTGCCCGCGCCGAGACACCGCCCGCGCTAGCCTCCAGCCGGATACCGCCACGCCCATGCCGCCCTGAATAATACTCGGGATTGTCATTCCTTATCATCAAACCCCGCCCGCCCCCACCCCGCCTAGGTCAAAGCCCCCGCGTATCTTGCCAAAAACTCGCCTCCCGCCCTCCTCGATCGCACCGGGCGCGAGATCATCCACCACGCTGCCGACACCTCAAAATTTGAACCGCTAAATTCCGCTAATTGCCGCTAAATCAATCCCCTGTTCGGCCAAGCGGGGCGCTAAACTCCATGGTCCGCCAGTCTCCCAAGTGAAGAGACCGTCGCCGCGGGTTTTCTGATTTAGCGACTCTTAGCGCCTTTTAGCGGTTGTCTATCTTCCGCAGCAAGGCCGCCAGCCGCGTCTCGCTTTCCGGCGGAAAACCCAGCGCCCGCTTCAGCATCAGGTCGCGCGCCATCGTCCCCTCGAACGCGCCCGACGCGACGCAATCTCCCCACCCGATCATGCCGAAGGCCGCCATCACCAGCCCGCTCGCCGGCACCGGCACGTCGCTGCCGTAGAGGATGCGCGACGCGAGCTCCGCGTCCTCGCGGATCGCCCGCATCTGCCAGGGACGAAACCGCAGGCTCAGCCCCGCCAGCGCGCTGTTGTCCCCATAGAGGGTCGGATAACGCTTCGTCATCGCGACGAACTCGCCAAAATAGTCCGGATCGAACGCGATCATGCCCGTGCCGCAATGCGCCGCGATGCAGGTCACGCCGATCTCCAAGGCCTGCGTGAGCATTCGCGGGCTCGCCAGATCCGGGCGCAAGACCGGCATCGTCCGCTCGCTCCCGGTGTGCGCCAGCAGGATCAGCCCCGCCTCCGCCATGCGTTCCAAAAACTTCCGGTAACGCCGCTCGTTCCAGTCGATGTTCTGCACGTTCGGCAGGCACTTCAACATCACCGCACCGCCCGCGAGCGCGCGCTCCAGCTCCTCAAACGCATCCCGCCGCGCCGGGTGGATCGACACCGCCGCCAAAAACTCCCGGTGCTTCCGCGTGAGCCCGAGCACATGGTCGTTCGGCACGTAGAAAGAGCCGCTGTCCTCGATGAGCGTGCCGTCCTCGCGATACGCTTGCTCGTGCGCGAGCAGCACCGCCGCGTCGAGCCCCGCCTCGCGGATCTGCCGAAGCAGCGCCTGCGTGTAGATCGTCTCGAAATCCTCGCGCAGGGCCGAGCCGGGCAGCCCCATGGACTTCAGCAGAAACGGCGCGCCGATCCGGGTCAGACCTTTCGGACGATACCAGCAGCCCGAGCCGTTCAGGCCGGTGCCGATCGCATGCACGTGACAATCGATCTTCATGCCCGCGGGGCCGTCAGTTGGCGCTCAGTTGATCCACAGGGCGTAGCCGAGGAAGTTTCCGCCGAAGACGCGCATCAGCTCGCGCCAAGTCGCCGCGGAGGTCGTCGGCCCTTCCTCGAGATACGGCGTCGCCGCCGCGCCTTGGATGTAGCCGATCAGATCGGTGCGCCGGCTCTCCTCGAACAGGCGCCGCAGATTCAAGCCGTAGCCTTCGCGGGGAAAGCGCCAGTGCGGCAGCAGCTTTTTCCCTTCGAGCAAGGCCTCCAGCTCGTCGAGCACGCCCGTCCACGACTTCGTCTGCGCTTCGTCGAGGCGCAGGTTGAAGACGCTGTTCTGCGTCGGCGAGGGCAACCACTCGCGGTCGTCGTCGGTCTCCGCCGCCGCGCTCGCCAGCGTGGCGCGGCTCAGGCGGGTCATCTCCAGCAGCTCGGTGCGCGCCCGCGCCAGGCGGGCCGAATCGGCCACGGGCAGATCGATGCCGTGGATGGTCGCGATGATATCCGCGATGGATCCGTAGTCGCCACGCGGCTCTTTCTCGCCGCGCGCCGCCAGGAGCCGGGCGAAGTCGGTCTCGGCCTTCGCAAAATACAAATGCCCCGTCGCCGCGAACAGTTCGCCGCCATCATGCGCGAGCCAAACGTCCGCCAGCCCGCGCAACAGATTCGTGTAGGCGCGAAGCCAGAGCGCGTCGGTCTGATCGAAGGCCACCACGAAATCCGCCGTCGCGGACGCATCGCGTTCGGCGCCGCGACTCGCCATGCGCGCGAAAAACGGACCGAAGCTCACGCGATCCTCCGGCTTTCCCGTGCCCTTGAAATCGAAGCCCGCCGCGCCGAGCGGAATCACGGCCTTGAACTCCCTGCCCTCGATCGTCGCCAGCCGCGCGTCGATGGCCGCCAGCCGCGCATGGAACGTTTCCAGAATCCGACGCACGTCCTCCGGCTTGGTCGGCTTGGGGGCGGGGTTCACCGGCACCGCCATCCGCAAAAAGGGCAAGGGCAAAGACCGCCCGGCGTCGAAACGCAGGCCCTGCGCGTAGAAGTCCCGCCCGAGGTCCTCCACCGCCGCGAGCATCTCCACCGCCGAGCGCGCGAACACCGCCTCGGGCGAGACCGGATCGTCGGGCAGCGCCGCCAGGGCCGCCCCCGCCCCGTGTCCCTCGAAAAGAGCGGGCTTCAGTTCCAAGGCGCCGGCGGAGCAAAACGTCCCGGCGCACAAGCCGCAGAGGACGGACAGAAAAGCCCGATGGGTGGTTTTCATGATTGGTCAGGATGAAAGGGATTGGCGCGCGAGTTCCTTCGCCGCCTTGAGGTCGAGCTTGCCCGTGCCGAGGACCGGGATCGCGTCCACCTTCTTCACGATCTTCGGTATCCAGAGGTTCGTGACACCGGCCGCCGCGAGTTTCTCGCGCACGGCCTCCGCCGTCACCTCCTCGCGCGTCGTGAGCAGCACGAGTTGCTCGCCTTTCGCCGGATCCGGCACGCCCGCGACAAAGACGACGTAGCCTTCCGCGCCGCCCAGCCCGAAGGCCTCGAGCAGCTTCTGCTCCACCGTGCCGTGCGGCACCATCTCGCCGCCGATCTTCGAAAAGCGCGACAGGCGGCCCTCGATGAACAAAAAGCCGTCGTCGTCGAAGCGCCCGAGGTCCCCGGTCACGAACCAGCCCTCGTGGAAGGCCGCCGCGGTTTTCTCCGGATTGTGCAGATAGCCGGAAAAGATATTCGGCCCGCGCAGCACCACGAGGCCGGTCTCGGTCTCCGGCTTCTCCGCCATCGTCTCGGGATCGAGCACGCGCGCCGCCATGCCGGGCAGCAGGCGCCCGATCGAGCCCGGGCGCTGCCCGGCCTGCTCCTCGCCGGTCTCCGTCACCACCGGCGGATCCGGCTGGTTCACCCCCGCCACGGGCGTCGTCTCGGTGAGGCCGTAGCCTTGCATGATCTCGAGATGGAACTTCTCGCGTGAAAACTCCGCCAGATCCTCGGGGAGTTTTTCCGCGCCCGTCACGAGGATGCCCAGCGTGCGCAGGTCGCGCCGCTCCGCCTTTTTCAGGACCGGCCGAGCGAAGGTCGGCGCCGCCACCCAGACCGAGCACTCCTCGTCCCGGATCGCCTCGATGATCTTACGCGTGTCGAGCGGGCTCGGCACCGTCACCACCCGGCAGCCGCGCAGCAACGGATACCAGATGCCGACCGTGAAGCCGAAGCTATGGAAGACCGGCAGGCAGGCGAGGATCGTGGCGCTCGCGGGCAGGATCGAGAGCGACGAGATCTGCCAGCAGTTCGCGAGCAGGTTGCGATGGCTGAGCACCACGCCCTTCGGCTCGCCGGAACTTCCGCTGGTGAACAGCAGCCCCGCCTCGGCCTGGTCGCCCACCTTGGGCAGGCCCAGCAAGGAGGCGGTCCACTGGTTCGGCAGCGCCCACGCGGCGAGGAGCCAGGGCAGCATCGCGCGCTTGCCGCCCGCCGCCTTCATCGTCTCCGCCAGATCGCGGGTGTCCTCCGGCCAGGGAAAATCCGCGACCTTCCCCCGCACCGCGTCCGCGCTCAGCACCGTGCGGATGCCGGCGACGCGGAGGCTCGCCTCCAGCGCCGCGCGGCCCGCCGTGAAGTTGAGGTTCACCGGCGTCTTGCCCGCGACCAGCGCCGCGAGGTTAGCGATCGTCGCCCCCGCGCCCGGCGGCAACACGATGCCGACGCGCGCCTCCTTCACCGTGCGTCGCAAATGCAGCCCCAGGGTCGCGGCGGCCGCCACCAGCTGGGCGGCGGTGAGCTCGCGCCGCCCCGCCAACCGGTCCACCACCTCGACATTCCAGGGCCGCCGGCAAAGCGTGCGAATCGCCTCCCGGCCGAGATGCCGGCGCAGATGGGGACGCGCCTCGAACGCGGTCCGCCCCAGATCCAACAGGGCCCGGCGCACCGTCCCCGCATCCGCCCGCCCGGCCGGGATCGCCTCGCCCCAGGCCACGCACACCGGCGTCGGCATCACCCGCGGCCATTTGAGCACGTAACGATGCCCCGAGAATGAAAACACCGAGCCCCACAGTCCGTCATGCGCCACCGGCACCACCGGCACGCCCGCCCGGCGCGCCATCAGCTCGAAGCCGCGCTGGATCTTCATCAACTGCCCCGTCCGCGAGATCGCGCCCTCCGGGAAGAGCAGCACATACTCGCCGCGGCTCAGGCACTCCGACACCCGGCGCGTGGTCGCCAGCGCGTTCTCCGGCGACACCGGGATCGTGCCCGTGATCCGGAACACCCAACGGAAAAACCACGACACCTTCGGCAGGTTCTCGTGACCGACGAAGCGGATCGGCCTCGGACAGGCCATCTGGAGCACCAGCACGTCGACGTAGGAGAGATGGTTCGCCAGCAGCAGCGCGCCGCCCTCCGGCAGCCGCTCCGCCCCCAGCGTGGTGACGCGATAGAGACGGCGGGCCAGCAGGCGCAGCGGCGCGGCCAGGATCCAGGGTGCGTATTGGGCGCTCATTACTTCGAAGATTTTCCGGGGGAGGTTTCGCGGTCCGAGACCAGGTGCCGGAAGCGATGGTAGGAAAAGCCCACCCACAGCAGCACCACGCCCAACGCGATGAAGGCCACGATCCGATGCAGCGCCGAATCCAGATCAACGATGAACATGCGCGGCAGGCACAGGGTCAGCCCGATCAGTCCCAGCACGCGATAAGGCGCCGTCCGCAGAAACAGCCCGGCCATGAACAGGACGATCGAGGCCAGGCCCCAGCCCACCGTCGCGTAAGGCGCGAGCCCGCCCCGTTGCCCCGCGAAAGCGAAAAACGCCAGGGCCAGCCCCGCTCCGCCCCCCGCGAAGCGAGCCCACCGCGCCCCCTCGCCCCGGCCGCGCGCCAGCCAGAGCGGGATGGCGGCCACCACGCCGGCCGCCGCGAGCACCGCCGCCAGGCCCGGGCCCCAGGATCCCGCGAGGCCCTCCCCGATCCGCTGACACGCGACCAGGCTCAGCCAGGCCGCCAAGGCGCCCGCTCCCGCCTTGGCCGCGCCCACCGCGCCCGGACGCGCCACCAAGGCCGCCACCGCCGTCAATCCCGACAACGTGAGCAACTCCAAGGCGACCGTGGGCATCCCCGACGCCACCGCCGTCGCGATCAACGACGCCAGCACCACCTGCACCGCCCCCGCATGCCCGCGCCACCCCGTCAGCTCCGACTTCCAACCCGCGGGAACTCGCACCCAGACGAGAGCGGGCGCCCAGGCGGCCAGCGCCGTCGCCACCCAACACGCCTCCCCGCCGCGACCAAACGTCGCCACCAGCAAAGCCATCGACCAGAAGACCCAGGACGCGGCCAGCGCCGAACGAACGCCCGGCCGGAGCGCCATCGCGAAAACAGCCAGCCCGGCGCCGGCGAACGCGAGCCCGAGCCCGCCCCGTCCGTCCAGTTCGCAGATCGCCCGCAGGCTCAGAACCGTGGCGCACAACACCTGCGCGCGCTCCATCGCCTCCGGCAGGGGCTCCGCGCGTCGCGCCGCGTTCAACCCGGCGCACGCGCGCAGGCACGTCGGCAAGGCCCAGGCGACCAGCGCCGCGCATCCGATCCAGATCCCGTCGCCCTCAAGCCCGCGTCCCAGCCAGCAAGCCGCGCCCAAGGTCGCCGCCAACGTGGCCACCCAGGCCAAGTGCCGCCCCGGAGCCGCGGGCGAAGCCAGTCCAAAGCCCAGCGCGAGCACGATCGCCGCCGCCAACGCGTGGTCCGCGGGCCAAAGCGCGAACCCGGTCAGCACCGCGCCCGTCACCGCCAGCGCCCACGCCGTGGCGGAAACCGGGCGAGAGCGCGCCCGGAGCGCCACGGCGACCGTCGCGCCCACCACGAGGATCGCGTTTCCGCCCAGCGTGGCTTGCGCGGGTTTGCCGACCGCCATGATCCACAACTGAAGCTGCGCCGCCGCACCCAGCGCCCACGCCGCCCACCGCGGCGCCGCGCCGTTTCTCCACCCGGCCAGCGCGCCGAAGCCGCAGGCGAAACCGAGCGCGATCGCCGGCTCCCAGCCGTCGGGCGTCCAATGCGCCGCGGCCGCCAGCAAGCCCGCCGCGGCGACCACGGCCGCCAGCGCCTCGACCAACCGACGTGCCTCGCGATCCGCCACCAGCCAGCCGCCCGCCTCGCTCGCGAGACCGGCCAGGCCCAGCGCGAACAAGGCCGCCTTCGCCGCGTTCGCCGACCAGATCGGCGCGGCGCCCAGCCCCTCCGTGGCGAAAAAATAAATCGCCGCCATCGCCACCAGGCCGGTCGCCACCGCCAGCACCTTCGATCCGATTCGGCGCGCCGTCCAGGCCAGCACCCAGGCCTGCACGAGCAGCGCCACCGCCGCGTCCCGCGCCCCCGCCACCTCGATGACGGTGAGCGTCAAGGCGCCCGTCGCCTTTGCGAGCAGCACCGCCGACACCTTGTCCGTCATCCCGTCCTGCAACGCGCGCCGCCACGCGCCCGCCGCGAGCAGGAAGGCCGCCGCGCCGTAAAACCACGACAACTCCTGCCGGTGCCAGCCGAGCGCCGCCCACGCGCCGCAGGCCAGGACCAGACTCGAGTTGGCCGACTGGAACCACAGTTCCTCGACCGGCGCCGTCTTCGCCGTCGCACCCGCCCGGCGCCAATCCCGCGCGAAAAAGAGCGCCGCCACGCCCGCCAGATACGGCCAGCTCGCGGCCGACAGCTCGACCGCGCCCGCGGCGCGCGCCTGATACAAGCCCAGCGCGAACACCGTGTAGGCGCCCGGCATCGCCAGCACCGAAGGGCCCTCCCACTCGCGCCCGCGTTTCAACGCCACCGCCACCACGGCGAGCAAGGCGCCGGCGCCGAGCGCGCAACCGTCCAGCCCGCCCTGGCTCGACACCAGCGCGGTCACGTAGCCGAGCCCCACCGCCAAGGTCGCGATCATCGCCGAGCGACGCCACAGGGCCGCCGTCACGACGCCCGCCACCGTCGCCGCCTGCGCCGCGACCGACATCCAGAATTCCGGGAAAACCCGCACCGTCGGCACCGCGTGCCCCGCATAGGCCGCGAAGAAAAACAGGGCCAGGCCGCCCGCGAACACCACGTCGCCAAACGCGGCCAGCCGCCGCTCCAGCCACAAACCCAGCGCGGACACCCCGCCCGCGACAAACAGCAGCTCGAGGAACTTAACCCACGCCGGCACATGCCGCGAAATATGGATGCCGAAAAACACCACGCCCACCACCGCGAGCAACATGCCCACCCGCGTCGCCCACCACGCGCCCAGACGCGCCTCCGCGCCCTCCTCGCCCTCCGCCGACGGCGGCCAGAGCTGCAGGCGCTCCAACCACGTTTTCAACGGATTCGGCTCCCCCGAGCGCGCGCAGGCGCCGGCGGAAACGGCCGCGCCCGACGGCGCCGTCGCCGCTTCGGACTCCACCGCCCGCGCCCGGGCCAGGATCACCTCGGCCAAAGGTGGCGGGACAAACTCCGCCGCCGCGGACGTCACGATGACCGGCTCCCGCACCGCGTGGACATCGTCCGGCGCCGCCGCGACGGAAGGAGGAAGAGGCGGCGGCACGTCGGGCGGAAGATCCGCCACGGGCGCGGGCCGCTCGGGCGCGCGCTCCGCCGCCCAACGCCGCTCCAGGCTTTCCACCCCGCGCCGAGTCTCCTCCAAGTCGACCGCCAGTCGCTCCACCCGCCGCCGCATCTGTTCGAGTTCATGGGCCGTGATCATGGCGAAGTCCTCCGGTCGCGTGTGCCGTTAAAGTTTGGGCGCCACCCAGCGCGTCGCATCCTCGCGCAAGGTCGCCAGGAGCGAGACCGCGTCCTTCATCTGCCGCTCGCCCAGCCGTCCCGTCACCTGACGCACCACATCGGCGTAGGCCGGCGCGACCTTCTGCCAGAGCTTGCGACCCGCCGCGGTCAGTTGCACGCGATACACCCGCCGGTCGGCGGGGTCGTCCGCGCGGCGCACCCAGCCCGAGGTCTCCATGCGATCCACCAACCCGGTCACGTTGCTCCGATCCACCACCAGCAGGTCGGCGAGCTCGCGCTGGCTCAGCCCGCGCTCCGCCCCGGGCGCGGCAAGGAGATTGAGGACGTTGAACTGCGCCGCGGTCAGCCCCTGCGGACGAAAGAGCCGCGTGCTCTCGCGAAGGAAGAGATCGGCGGTGGCGACGATGTCGTGGACGAGTTTGCCTGCGGTTTCGGAAGCCATGGACGCACCCTGGCCCATTTAGTTTAGATGTCAACGATTCATATAGCACCGTGTTTGGACATCGCCGGCCGCGCCGGAAGCTCGCCGTGCTCGCGTATCGCGCGGACGCCTCGGCGCCAGCCGGCGACGCAAGACGCAGGCGCGGCCCGTGCGACGATGGCTCCCGCACCCGAAGCTTATCCGGCTCCCCGCGCCGAACCATCGGCGCGCGGCGCCAGCGCCCGGTCCCAGGCGCGCAGATCGTCGGCCATCGCGGCAAACCCGGGAAAATCGTTCTCCAAACGCCGCAGGTCGCGGGCGTGCCGGCGCGCCGCCGCCGTCGCATGCGCCACCGCCTGCGGGAGCGTGGGGCGCTCGGTGCCGTAGACGCGCAGCTTGAGTTCGCGCCGCGTATAGGGCGCACGCCCCGCCTCGCGCCCGGCCGCCCAGACCGCCTCGCCCACCTGCTCGTCGCGACCGCACAGATACCAGGCCTCCGCCGCCGGCACCGCGAGCCCCACCGCGCGCAACACGCGGTCGCGGCCCCGCGCGGGCGGCAGGTTTTTCGTGGCCCGCCGAAAACTCGCGCGCAGCTGGCAAAGCCGGCACCGAGGATGAAAATAGCCCGGCGCCTCGTGCGCCGCGGTGTGCGGCTCGCTGTCGTCCGCGTCGACCAGCACCACCAGACCGTCCGCGTCGGTGTTGAAATGCAGATGCCGCGCGATCGCGGGCAGGATCTGCAACACCGAGGGCCAGCCACGCGCGCGCAGGTTGGGCTGCACACGCTCGAACGGACCGCCAAGCGCGGCCTCGACCAGGATGGACATGGCGGACTCGTCCACCAGGGACTCGCCGAGAAGGGCCACGCGGAGACGACGGCGCGCCGGCGCGTGGGGATCGGGAAGAGCAGAGGCGCCCATCGCCTACTCCGAAGGCACGCCGCCCAGGACGCCCGAATACCAGAGCTCGCCGAGACTCCCTCCCTCGGCGAGAATCATGTCGATGTCCACGCGATCGGACAGCCGCGTGAAAGTCGCCGCGCGGCCGCTCTTCTCCGCGATGACGACTTCCTCGGGATGGTCGCGAAACAGATCCAGCAGCAACGGCGAATGGGTCGTCGCGATCACCTGCGTGGGCGGGCGGCTCAAGCCATGGTCCGCCGGGTAGCTCAGACGATAGAGGATGTCGCGCACCTCGCGCAGCAGGCGCGGATGGATGCCGCGGTCGAGCTCCTCCACGCACACGACCGCCGGCGGGGCGGGATCGAAGGCGAGCGCGAGCAGCGCGAGGGTGTAGAGCGTGCCCTGGGAAAGATCCGCGGGCGCCACGAGCGAGCGCTCCGCCGCGTCCGCCAGCCTCAGCGCGAAGCTGCCCTGGGCGGGCAAGGGCACGAGCTCGCCATACTCCGGGAAAAGGCGCAGCAGCTCCGCGCGCAATCCGGCGTAGGCCTCGGGAGCGCGCTCGCGCAGCGCCGCCAGCCGGGCCGCGAGATTGCCCCCGTTCGGCGCCAGCTCGTCGGAGGAAACCGGATACACCGGCGAGGCGATGGCGACGTGGTCCAGGGCGTAGGCGCGCAGGCCGAGGATTTTCTCCCGCAGGCCCGGCCAGTCGTCGGCCCCCTCGCCCCTCGCCAGCGGCGCGACCTGGAGCAGATCGCAGACGCTGTCGCTCACGCAGCCGAGCGTGGCCTCCAGGCCGTCATGCGGCGGCGCGAAGGTGAAGACCATCTCCGCCGCCTCGGGCATGCGATCCGCCTCCGGCACCGGCTCGCGCAGGGGCAGTCGCGCCAGCGTGCGCAACCGCGACAAGGCCTGGATCAGGCTGCTTTTCCCCGACCCGTTCGGCCCGATCACCAGATTGAACGGCCGCAGGTCGATCCGAGCGGAACGCAGGGCCTTGAAATTATGAAAGGCGACGGAGGCGATCACGGCCACACGATAGCCACGCATCCTCCTGAGTGGCAACCGTCGCGTAACAAACGAAAGGCGGCCCGGCGAAAACCCTCTCCCCCCCGGACCCGGGAATAGCGCAACGACTTCGCGCTTGTGTAAAAATTCGATTAATGCCGTCGTTAATCCGTTCTGATAAATCGCTTTTCCAGCGACACTCCGAACTTCGCGCGGGCGGCCCCGATCCTCGGGGCCGCCCTTTTTCGCGAAGCCGCCCGCATCAGCCCCCGGCGGAGGAGTCGTCTACCGCCGTCGGCGGAGCGGGCGGCGGGGGCGGTTGCATCGCCAGATGCGCCCGCCAGGCCCGCGCGAAACGGAAGGATTGCCAGCAGTTGAAGAGTAGAAACCCGGCGAGCATCGCCGTCCAAAGCCGCCCGGAGAAAAGCCCGTAGGCCACCAGCCCCGCGCCGCCCGCCAAACCGATCACGGTCGCGACCAGCAGGCTCGTGGCCGGCCCGACAAAATACCAAAGCACCGAGCGCAGAATCTGCCCGCCGTCGAGCGGGTAGACCGGCAGGAGATTGAAGACGAGGAGCCCGCCGTTGATCAGGTTGATCATGAACAGGCAGTCCATGAAGTCCGGATGCGTGTCGCCGAAGCCGCGCCCGCCCAAAAACCACAAGGCGCCGAACAAAAGCGGCGCGAGCGCCACGTTGACCAAGGGCCCCGCCGCGATGCTCCACAGCTGCGCGCCCGGCCGCTGCGGCGGCGCCACGTAGGCCACGCCGCCCATCGGCCAGAGCACGATCTGCTCCGACACCCCGCCGGTCTGCCGGCAGGCCAGCGAATGGCCGAACTCGTGCATCAGCACGATCGCGAACAGGGCCAGATACTCGGCCACGTTCCACACCGGCGACGAATACTGGTCGGCGCGCGAGCCCAGGGTGTAGAGCGCCACGACGAACCACGACCAGTGGAGAAACACGTCGATGCGGAACAAACGGAACAGGCGGATCGAGCCCTGTCGGGTGGGAAGCATGCGCCAGCGCTACCGGCCCGCTCGTCGCGATGAAAACAAAAAACCCGGACCGCGCTGGGCGATCCGGGTTTTTTGTAAATTGGTGCTCAGGACAGGACTCGAACCTGCACGCCTCACGGCACACGCCCCTCAAACGTGTGTGTCTACCAATTCCACCACCTGAGCAAAGACTAAGCGACCGACGGACTGACAAAGAGGAAGGCGGAGGGAGACAAACGGTCCCCGCCCTGACAAGCCCGAAAATGAATATTTTTAAAATCGGTTTTGACCCCCCGGCGGAAGCCCCGGACGGTGCCCGGCAAGCGCCCCCGGCGCGCCGCACGCCATGACGTTCGACGACACCCTCCACGCCCTCCTTCGCTCCTACGAGACCGAGGGCGGCATCAACCATCTCGACGGCGCCAATCTCCCTTCAGAGGCCTCCGTCAACCGCCTCGCCGCGGACGTCATGCACCTGCTCTTCCCCGGCTACTTCGAGACCGAGCCGCTCACCCGCGAGGCCGTGCGCGAACACACCCGCCGGCGCCTCGTCTCCGTCCACGAGCGCTTGCGCAACGACATCGAGAAGTCCCTTCGCTTCGTCCGCGCCGCCGACGCCAGGCTCGCGGCCAACTCCTCCGCGCCCGACGCCCGCGCCGCCGAGATCTCCGACGCCGTCCTCGCCCGCCTGCCCGACTTGCGTCGCGTCGTCCAGACCGACGTCCAGGCGGCCTACGCCGGAGATCCCGCCACGCGCCACATCGAGGAGATCATCCTCGCCTACCCCTGCGTGCTGGTCATCTCGCTCCAACGCTTCGCCCACGAGCTCTACCGCCTCGGCGTGCCGCTCCTGCCGCGCATGATCACCGAATACGCCCACGAGCGCACCGGCACCGACATCCATCCCGGCGCCCGCATCGGCGACCACTTCTTCATCGACCATTGCACCGGCGTCGTGATCGGCGAGACCGCGACCATCGGACACCACGTCAAAATCTACCAGGGCGTCACCCTCGGGGCGAAGTCCTTCGAGGTGGATTCCGACGGCAACCCCGTGAAAGGCGTGAAACGCCACCCCGACGTAGGCGACCACGTCACGATCTACGCGCACGCCACCATCCTGGGCGGAGACACCCGCATCGGCACCAACTCCGTCGTCGGCGCCAACGTCTGGCTGCTCGAAAGCATCCCGGACAACAGCATCGCCTACTACAAAAACGAGAATCTCGTCGTGCGTTCCCGCAAAAAGCAGGAGCCCGCCGTCGAGTGCCGAAAACAGGACGAGTTGCAGGCCTGGAACTGGTCGATCTGAGCCGCGTCCCGGACGGGAGGGCGGCGGCCGCGCGGTTTGTGCCGGGGCGGACCGACCGTGGGCGCGCAGGCTTGCCGCTTGCCCCGCCCCCGCGGCACCGCTTCTGCTGGCGGGGCTTTTCCAGCCCAACCCGCCATGTCCTCCCGCCCTCAAGAAGCCTGGTCCGGCCGCCTCGGCGCCATCCTTGCCGTCGCCGGCAGCGCGATCGGCCTGGGCAACTTCATCCGTTTCCCGTCGCAGGCCGCCGAATACGGCGGCGGCGCCTTCATGATCGCCTACTTCATCTCCTTTCTGGTGATCGGCATCCCGCTCTGCTGGGTGGAATGGACGGTCGGGCGGATGGGCGGCGGGCTCGGGTTCCACTCCGCCGCCGGCATCCTCCACGCCACCTTCCGTCGTCCCTGGGCCCGCTACCTGGGCGGGCTCGGCATCGTCATCGTCGTCCTCCTCTTCTGCTATTACATCTACATCGAGTCGTGGTGCCTCGGATACGCCTACCACGCCGCGATCGGCACCTTTCAGACCCCCGGCCTGAAGTTCGGCCAGTTCTTCGCCGACTACGCCGGGGCAGCCCGGGACGGCTCGGCCTTCCATTTTTCACCCTCGCAGGTCGGCCTTTTCGTCGTCGCCACCTTCGCGCTGAATTTCTGGCTCATCCACCGCGGCGTGTCCAAGGGCATCGAGCTGGTCTGCACCTGGGCCCTGCCCGCGCTGATTTTCCTGGCGCTGATCATCCTCGGCCGCGTCCTTACGCTCGGCACGCCCGATCCCGCCAAGCCGGACCAAAGCATCCTGAACAGTCTCGGCTACATGTGGAACCCGGGCGACATCGGGGCCGGTCTCCGCAATCCCCAGCTCTGGCTCGCCGCCGCCGGCCAGATCTTTTTCTCCCTCTCGATCGGCATGGGCGTCATCGTCACCTACGCCAGCTACCTGAAAAAGAACGACGACATCGCGCTGTCCGGACTCTCGTCCGCGGCCGCCAACGAGGTCGCCGAAGTGGCGCTGGGCGGACTGATCACGGTGCCCGCCGCCTACGTTTTTCTCGGAGCCGCCGCGATCACCTCCTCGACGGTCAGCCTCGGTTTCATCGTTCTGCCCGAGGTCTTCGCGCGCATGCCGGGAGGACAGTTTTTCGCCGTCGCCTACTTCGTCCTTCTCTTCCTCGCCGCGCTCACGAGCTCGCTCTCGATGCTCCAGCCCGCGATCGCGCTCCTCGAGGAGGCGCTGGACATCGGCCGCAACCGCTCCGTCGCCATCCTCGCCACCCTCACCGCCGCGGGCGCGTCTTTCGTCTGGTGGTTTTCCGCCGACCTCAAGGCGCTCGACACGATCGACTTCTGGATCGGCACCTGCGCCGTCTACGTTCAGGCCAGCCTCTTCGTCATCGCCTTCGGCTGGATAATCGGGGCCGAGCGCGGTCTCCAGGAAGCCCGACGAGGCGCCCGCATGCGACTCCCGGATTTTCTCGCCCCGATGATCCGCTACGTCTGCCCCGTCTACCTCCTGGCGATTTTCACGCTCTTCGTGCTGAAAAACATCGTCGGCTGGAACCTCTCATTCACGGCGCCCGAATTCAAAACCTCCGGCTATGTCGCCGACCTTCTCTCGAATCGCGTCGCCCAGATGAGCCTGGGCATGGCCGCGGTGTTCACCGTCATGACGGTGTTCCTGATCGAGCACGCCGCCAAGCGATGGAACGCCCGGCTCGACCACGCCGCCGCCCTTCCCCATTCTCGCAAATCATGACTCCCGGCGGCTGGATCAACCTCACCTTCTCGGTCGGCTTTGTCCTCGGACTCTTCACCTGGTGCTCGTGGAAGCTTCTCCACGGCCCCAAGGAACCCGACAAGGACCACCTCGCCCACATCGAGCCGGTCCACGACGACCAACTCGACAAACGCTGACCGCCGTCGCGCGTCCATCGGCCGACACGGTCATGAAACCGTCCCGTATCTCGTTCGCATTCGCCACGCTGCTGGCCCTCGCCGGCTGCGCGTCGAACAACGTCGCCTACAACCGACAGGCCAACGCCAAGCTGGGACACGTTCCCGGGGATCGCCCGCCTCAGCTGGTCCACTCGGAAAACCCGATCTTTCCGCCGGGACCGCGCGCCGCCGGAAACGACAAGTGGGCCCTGGATATCCGGGTCGCGTTCATCGTCGACCAGACCGGCGCCGTCACGGCCCCGACGATCCTCAGCTCGACCGACTCGTTTTACGACTCCCTGGTGCTTGAATGCATCCGCAAATGGCGGTTCGAACCGGCGATGAAGGATGGCCGGCCGGTGGAGACCAAAGTGGTCGCCCCGTTCCAGTTCAGGCTGCGGTGACGCCGACCGCGACCAGCCCTCCGCCCCACGGAAGGCCGCGTCGCCCGCCCGTCTTGCCCGGTGCGCCGCCCGGATTGCCGGACAACGACCGAGCCCGCACTTGCGCGACCGCCCTTCGTGGCTATGCGGTTAACGCTCTTTTCTTCCCAACCATGTCCAACGACACTGCCGCCGTTCCCCAATCCTTCGAGTTCCAGGCCGAGATCAAGCAGCTCCTGGATATCGTCATCCACTCGCTCTACACCGAGAAGGAGATCTTCCTCCGCGAGCTCGTCTCCAACGCCTCCGACGCCACGGAAAAACTCCGCCACCTCCAGCTCACCGAGAAGGTCGTCCACGACGCCGACCGCGCGCTTGAGATCACCGTCACCCCCGACGACAAGGCCAAGACCCTCGTCATCGAGGACGCCGGCCTCGGCATGACCGGCGAGGAGCTGGTCAAATTCCTCGGCACCATCGCCCACTCCGGCTCGAAAAACTTCCTCAAGGCCCTCCAGGAAGGCGGCCAGAAAAACTCCAACCTCATCGGCCAGTTCGGCGTCGGCTTCTACGCCGCCTTCATGGTCGCCAAGAAGGTCGAGGTCTTCTCCCGCTCCTGGCAACCCGACGCCCCCGCCCACGTCTGGACCTCCGAGGGCGCCGGCACCTACACCCTCGCCGCCGCCCCCGAGCACACCGTCCGCGGCACCAAGATCGTCCTCCACCTGAAGGACGAGGCCGGCGAGTTCGCCGAGAAACACCGCGTCGAGGAGATCCTCAAAAAATACAGCGCCTTCGTCTCCTTCCCGATCAAGCTCGAGGGCGAACAGGTCAACAAGGTCCAGGCCCTCTGGCTCCGCTCCAAGAGCGAGATCAAGGACGAGGAATACACCGAGTTCTACAAGTTCCAGGCCCACGCCTACGACGAGCCCCGCCTGCGCCTCCACTTCAGCGCCGACGCGCCCATCCAGATCGCGTCCCTCCTCTTCGTCCCGAAGGACAACCCGGAAAAGTTCGGCATGCAGCGCGCCGAGCCCGCCGTCGCCCTCTACTGTCGCAAGGTTCTGATCGATTCCCAGCCCAAGGACCTGCTCCCCGAGTGGCTCCGCTTCCTCAAGGGCGTCGTCGACAGCGAGGACCTCCCGCTCAACATCTCCCGCGAGACGATGCAGGACAAGGCCCTGCTCGAGAAGATCGGCAAGACCGTCACCTCGCGCTTCCTCAAGTTCCTCGCCGACGAGGCCAAGGCCCGCCCCGAGGGCTACGACGAGTTCTTCAAGGAATTCGGCATCTTCCTCAAGGAGGGCGCCGCCCTCGATTGGACCCACAAGGACGCCCTCGTAAAACTCCTCCGCTTCGAGTCCACTTTCACCGAGGCCGGCAAGACCACCTCGCTCGCCGACTACGTCTCCCGCATCAAGGAAGGCCAGACCGAGATCTACTATCTCGTCGGCCCGTCCCGCGCCGCGATCGAGTCCGGTCCCTACCTCGAGGGCATGAAGGCCCGCGGCCTCGAGGTGCTCTTCTGCACCGAGGCGGTCGACGAATACGTGATGAACAACGTCCGCGAGCACGACGGCAAGAAGCTCGTCGCCGCCGACAGCCCCGACGCCAAACTCCCCGAGGCCCCCAAGCCGCCCGCGGCCGAAGGCGACCTCACCGACGACCAGGTTTCCGATCTCGCGAAGTGGCTCAAGGAAACCCTCGGCGACCGCGTCACCGAGGTGAAGGCCTCCGACCGCCTCGTCGACTCCCCCGCCCTCGCGATCAGCGCCGACCGCATGATGACGCCCCAGATGCGCCGCATGATGAAGGCCCTCAAGAAGGACGCCCCCGACGAGCCCGTGAAGGTCTCGCTCGAGCTCAACCCCCGCCACGCCGTCATCAAGCGCCTGCACGGTATCCGCTCCGCCAATACCGAGCGCGCCACCCTCGTCGCCGAGCAGATCCTCGACAACGCCCTCATCGCCGCCGGCCTCTTCGAGGATCCGAGCAAGATGGTCGCCCGCCTCTACAAGCTCCTCGAGCAGGCCTGAGCGGCGCCGCCCCGCGCCCGGACGCCCCGCCACGCGTCTCCCGAATCCAAGGTCCCGTCGGCCCGAAAAGCCACGGGACCTTTTTGTGCCCGGACGCCGCCCCGCCGCCGCACGCCTCGCCTCCTCCCGGGCCCCGCTTCCGGGCCGCCCTTCATCATTACTTGAGATTATTTTCATTTCTCCGCCCGCACCCCGCGCTCGCCTGTCCCCGACCGCCCTGCTAGCCCACCCTTCCTTCACTCATGAGCTGGAACCGCTTCACCCAATACAGCTACCACAACGCGACGCTCGGCTTCGCCCTCGACTACAGCCGCATCCCCTTCCCGGACGGCTTTCTCGCCGAGAAGGAGCCCGCCATCCAGCAGGCCTACGCCGCCATGAAGCAGCTCGAGGCCGGCGCCATCGCCAACCCCGACGAAAACCGCATGGTCGGCCACTACTGGCTGCGCGCCTCGAAGCTCGCCCCGAGCGCCGACCTCACCCAGGCGATCGACGCCTGCCTCGCCCAGATCAAGGCCTTCGTCGCCGACGTCCACGGCGGCAAGCTCCTCGGCTCCACCGGCAAGAAGTTCACCCAGCTCCTCGTCGTCGGCATCGGCGGCTCCGCCCTCGGCCCTCAGCTCGTCAACCACGCCCTCGGCCAGCCCGGCGTGGACAAGATGGCCGTCTCCTTCTTCGACAACACGGACCCCGACGGCATCGACTACGTCCTCGCCCAGCTCGCCGGCAAGCTGCCCGAGACGCTCGTCGTCGTCATCTCCAAGTCCGGCGGCACCGTCGAGACCCGCAACGGCCAGGTCGAGGCCGCCGCCGCCTTCAAGGCCGCCGGCCTGAACTTCGCCAAACACTTCGTCGCCGTCACCGGCGAGGGCTCCAAGCTCGAGAAGACCGCCCTCGCCGAGGGCTGGCTAGCCCGCTTTCCCATGTGGGACTGGGTCGGCGGCCGCACTTCCGAGCTCTCCGCCGTCGGCCTCCTCCCCGCCGCCCTCCAAGGCCTCGACATCGACGGCATGCTCGCCGGCGCCGCCGCGATGGACGCCGTCACCCGCACCACCACCACCAAGGAAAACCCCGCCGCCCTCCTCGCCCTCATGTGGCACTACGAGACCTCCGGCAAGGGCCTCAAGGACATGGTCGTCCTCCCCTACAAGGATCGCCTGCTCCTCTTCTCCCGCTATCTCCAGCAGCTCGTCATGGAGTCGCTCGGCAAGGAGTTCGATCTCCAGGGCAAGGTCGTGAACCAAGGCATCGCCGTCTACGGCAACAAGGGCTCCACCGACCAGCACGCCTACGTGCAACAGCTCCGCGAGGGCGTGAACAACTTCTTCGCCACCTTCATCGAAGTCCTCAAGGACCGTCCCTCGCCCGGCGCCGCCATGCAGGTCGAGCCCGGCGTCACCACCGGCGACTACCTCCTCGGCTTCTACCTCGGCACCCGCGACGCCCTGAGCGAGAAGGACCGCCACTCGATCACCGTCACCATCGACGCGCTCGACGCCCGCAGCCTCGGCATGCTCATCGCCCTCTACGAGCGCGCCGTCGGCCTTTACGCCACCCTGGTCGGCATCAACGCCTACCACCAGCCCGGCGTCGAGGCCGGTAAAAAAGCCGCCACCGGTGTCATCGCCCTCCAAAACAAGCTCGTCGCCGCGCTCAAGGCCGCCCCCGGCAAGGCCTTCACCGCCGAGACCGCCGCCCGGGCCGCCGGCGGCGACGCCGAGCTCGCCTACAAGATCCTCGAGCACCTCGCCGCCAACGGCGCTTTGAAAAAGCAGGCCGCCACCCCTTGGTTCGCGAGCACCTACTCGGTCTAAGCATTCCCGGGGCTCGGCCGTATTTTGGCCGAAGTTCCGCATTCACGCCCCGCCGCGCGCCCCATGCGCGGCGGAGCGCATTCCACCCGCACTTTCTCCTTTCCAAGCCCCCTGCCCGGTAGCAGGTTTTCCGGCTTACATCCCCCTAAATGAAAGCTCTTACCCTCGTCCTCTGCATTCTCGCGCTCCTCGGGTCCGCCGCCTCCGGCTACTTCTGGTATGAGATCGGCAACACCAAGCAAGAGCTCCAGTCCCAGCTTTCCGCCGAACAGACCCGCGCCTCGTCCCTTCAAAGCAATCTGAACGAGACCAAGGACACCTTGGAGAAGACCAATTCCAAGCTCGCCGAGACCGACGCCGCCCTTGGCGATACCAAGCGCAGTCTGACCGCCGCCGAGGCCCGCAACGTCCAGACCGCACGCGAACTCGACGCCACCAAGCGCACCCTCGCCGCCAAGGAAGAAGCCGAGAAGAAACTTAACGACGATCTCGACGCTCTTCGCAAAGAGCTGGTTCAAACCCGTCTCGCCGCCCAAGTAGGCAGCCCCGAGGATCTCGATCTCGCCCGCAAGACCATTTCCGGCCTCGAGGCTCGCATCGCCGAGCTGCAAGGCCTGCCCGCCCCCGCCGCCACCGAGGAAGCCGCCGCTCCCGCGGCCCCCGCCAAGCCCGCCCTCAGCGAGCGCACCGCCGCCGCCAAGGTCGCCCAGGTCGGCGTGAAGAACGCCTTCGTCGTTCTCGACCTCGGCGTCGCCGACGGCATCACCGTGGGCAACAAGTTCGCCATCAAGCGCGGCGAGGAAAAGATCGCCGAGTCCGTGATCTCCGAGGTGAAGGACTCCTTCTCCATCGCCCAGGTCGTCCCCGGCTCGATCAAGAGCGCCCTCAAGGCCGGCGACATCGCCTCCTACCAGAACTAAGCGCGCATCGACGGCATCCCGCGTAGTCCCATGCTCCGCCGCCTCCTTCTCTCCGCCCTCGGCGCCACGGCCGCCTTCCTCGCCACCGGCTGCGCCACCAAGCAGCCCGAGGATTCCTCGATCCCGTGGAGCCGCCCCGCAAGCTGGGAAGGCGGCATGCCCGGCATGGGTGGCATGGGAAATCCCGGCGCCCGCTGAGCCTCGAGCAGTCCCCCTTATCATCCGAAGCCCCGGACCCATGTCCGGGGCTTTTTGTTTTCGCAAAAGAATTATCCGGCCTGGTTCTCGGCCGCCCCGGCGCCTGATCGGCAAGACTGGCAACGAGGGTCGGCGCCCGCCGAAAGCAAACCGGAGCCAAGACGATCCCGCCCGGAGCGGTGCGCAGCTCCCTTATCTCGCTTTATTGGTTGAGATTCTTTCGAGGCGGCGGGAGTTCCCAAGGCAGGTCGGGATGAGAGTCGGGCATCGCCCCGAGCATACGCGCATCAGACGCGGCCGCCCCCGGACAAGCCTCCGCCTTAAACGAGGCGCCCCCGCTCCTCGCTGCCCCAGGGATGGTTACTTCGCCTGCCCGGACTTCACCCGTTCGAACACCGCCGCCCGCTTGTGGCCGGGGGTGATCAAAACCAGACGCGTTCCATCCTGACGCCACGCGACCACCCGGCTCAAAACCTGGGTATAGCGGCGCTCATCCTCCATGATCGCCTCCGGGCCGATGCGACGGGTCAAGGCCAGCGGACCAAAACCAAGCTCGCCGTCATATTGATCGTAACGGCCGCCGAAGCGGTTGACGCCCGCGTTGCCCGTCGCGCGCAAGGCCTCCTTGCCAAACTCCAGGCTGCGCGGGTCCCAGCCCGCCGGAGGCGCGCCCACCGGCTCGCCGTCGAGCTCCACCAGCACCCAAGAGGTGCCGGCCAGTTCCTTGATCACTTTGATCTTTGGAGCGACCTGTGCGGCCGCCGCGCCCGGCGCGGTGTCGGCGGGCCGCGGGGACGAACGAGGAGCCGCGCACGCCGTGAGGCCGAGCGCGGTGACAACAAAGACGAGACCCAATGTTTTGGATTTCATGACGGATGAATGCGCATAGGTAAGCCCGATCCCGATCCGCGTGCAATCGGTTCTAACACCGATGCATCAAGCGCCAGTCGCTGGCGCCACCCCGGGCGGGCGATCAACCTGCGCCGCCCGGACGCAGCGCGATGCCTGCGGATCGGAACTCCTCCGCCAGTTGATCGAGCGAGGTCTTGAGCGGCTCCGCCGCCGCCGTGGCCTTGGCCACGAAAGGCCGCGCCGAGTCCAGTCCCCGCGCGCTCAAGTCGCTACCCAGGACACGACGGATGTCGGCGAGTCCGGACTGAAAAGGAGCGAAGTCGGCCTTCACCCGCTGGTAGCCGCGAAAAATCTCCTGCAGCCTGGTCGCCACCTCCGCCCGACGCGTGAACGCCGCGTTGCGCAGATCGGGATCCCCGATCGCCGCGATCTGTTTCGCCCAATCCGCCAGATACGCGTCGCCCTTCGCCCGCATTTCATCCGCGGACGCGGTGATCCTGGCCGCGGACGCCTCCAGCGCGGCGATCTGCTCCCGCGCCACTTTGTATTGGGCGGGTATATCGCCGGGCCGATCCGTGAGGTTCCGCAGCGCCGCCAGCGCCAGATTGATCTGTCCCCGCGCCGTCGCGATTGAATCGGCGGCCGTCTGGACCGAGGTGGAGGCGGTGGCGCCCTTGGACAAAGCCGGCGAACGACCGGACTGGCAGCCGGGGAACAACACGCCGCCCAGCATGATCAGGGCCGCGGGAACAAGAACGGGGATGGAGGTTTTCATAGGCGTAGGCAAATAGGCCAAGCGCTCTCACCGTATGCGCTCCGGCCCAAAAGCAAGGCACATAAGCCGCTTCGGAGCCGACGCTTGCATTCTTTACAAACCATTGGCACCTCAGCTGCATCATCGTCCTTCTTATGATGCCCCGCAGCCTTACGCATCGCGCACCGCTGCTCGGGCCCGCCCTCGCCTGGGCCTCGGGCGCCAGCCTATCCCACTTCGGCCTGATCCCGCCTCACGGGGTTCCGCTGGCGCTGATCGCGCTCGGCGCCTTGCTCGTCGCTTGGACCGCGTTCGCGACCTCGAGGTCGGCGACTTTCGCTCGCATAGGCGCGGCCTCGCTCGCCGTGGCCCTCGCCGCCGCGGGCGCCCTCCGCACCGGCCAGGAGCGGGCACGGCTCGCGGATTGGGACACGCTCGACCTCCCGCCCCGGGAGGCCCGCCTCGGGCTGCGCATCGAGCGCCTCTTCGCGTCGACCGCCCCGGGACGGGTCGGCGGCCTGGCCCGCGTCGTCTCCGCGCCGCCGCACCTCGCCGAGCTGCGCGGACAACGTATCAGCTTTAGCACGACGTGGCCGGCGGGGGCCGACGCCGCCCCGCTGCGCGGGGCCGGATTCGACGCGCTCGGCCTGCTCGCCCCGCTCCCCTTTTCCCCGCTCGCCGGATCCTTCGACCGCTTTCTCGCGGACGAAGGCGTGAACTTCGCCTTCTCGCGGGCCCGCGTCGAGGGCGAGCCGCGCCCCGCCGGCGCCTGGTCGCGTCTCTGCGGCGCCGCCGCGATCCGGCTGGAGGGAATACTGCGCTCGGGGCTCGGGGAAAAAGCCCCGCTCGCCGATCTCTACGTCGCCATGCTCCTCGGCCAGAAACAGGCGCTCAGCGCCGGGCAAAAGGACGGATTCGTGCGCAGCGGAACCATGCACCTCTTCGCGATAAGCGGTCTGCACATCGCCGCCATCGCCCTCGTGATCAACACGCTTCTCGCCCTCGCGCGCATCCCGGAGCGGACCCGTTTTTTCGCCGGCGCGGCCTTGCTCTGGCTCTACGTCGAGCTCACCGGCGGCGAGGCCTCCGCGATTCGCGCCTTTTGGATGATCACCTGCCTGCTCGGCGCCCGGCTGCTCCGCGCCCCGTCCAACAGCCTTTCCGCCCTGGCGGCCTCGGCGCTGGGTGTGCTCGTCCTTTCGCCTCACCAGCTCTTCGGCGCGGGCTTCCTGATGAGCTACGGCATCGTCGCGGCGCTCCTGCTTTACGGCGTGCCCTTGCAGGAAAAATGGCACGCGGCCTGGCGCCCGTGGGCGAATCTGCCTCCCGAGGCGCGCGGCTGGCGGCGTGAAGCGGTGGAGGACGCGGGGCGCTTCGTGCTCGCGGCGCTCGCGCTCGGCCTGGCCGCCACGCTGGTCGGCACTCCCGCCACTCTCGCCTTCTTCGGGCTCATGGCGCCGGGCGGCTTCTTCGTGAACCTCGTGCTCATCCCCGTGTCGTCGCTGGTCCTGTTCGCGGGCGTGGCCGCGCTGCTCGCCGGTTTGGCCGGACTCGCGCCGCTCGCGATCCTGTTCAACCACGCCGGCGCGCTCGTCCTCGCCTTCATGGAGACGGTCGTCACCGCCTCGCTTCGCGTGCCCGGCATGTCGTGGCCGGCCGCCTTCGCGCCGTCCTGGACGGCCGCGCCGACGGGCGTGGGAATCATGGCGCTTCTCGCCGCGGGCTACGCGTGGCGTTGGCCTCGGCATATCGGCGGCTATTGGCTGCCCTGCCTCGCGCTCGTCCTCACGTTGCTTTTCGCGGTGGAGAAAAGCGCCGTTCCATGAAAAAGCCCGCCTCCTCCGAAGGCGGGCTTGATACGTGCAACGAGACTACCCGCTCAGGCGGCGACGGCCGAGGACGTGGGCGTGATCGCGCCGGCCTCGGCCGCGTTTTCCACCACGTGGTCGACGAGTCCGTAGGCTTTGGCCTCGTGGGCGCTCAGATAGTAGTCGCGATCGGAGTCCTTCTCGATCTGCTCCACGCTCTTGCCGGTGTGGCGGGCGATGACATTGTTGAGGGTCTGACGCCAGCGGATGATTTCCTTGGCCGCGATCGCGATGTCGGCCGCCTGGCCGCCCGCGCCGCCGCTGGGCTGGTGGATCATCACGCGGCTGTGCGGCAGTGCGAAACGCTTGCCCTTGGTGCCCGCGGCGAGAAGCACGGTCGCCATGCTTGCGGCCATGCCGATGCAGTAGGTCACCACGTCGCACTGGAGGAAGCGGATCGTGTCGTAGATCGCCATGCCGCCGGTGACGACACCGCCGGGGGAGTTGATGTAGAGGTGGATGTCCTTCTTGGGATCCTCCATCTGGAGGAAGAGGAGCTGGGCGATCACGACGTTCGCGACGCCGTCGTCGATCGGGGTGCCGATGAAAATGATCCGGTCCTTCAACAGGCGGGAATAGATGTCCATCGACCGCTCGATGCGGCCGTTGTTCTCGATCACCATCGGCACGTAGTAACTCATAGGATGAGCCCAAGTTCGTCGCGTCCGCGCGGAAGGCAAGCGCGACGGCGTGTCGGAATCGACACGCGCAAAATCGCCAGCACCGACCGCGCATGGCGTCGAGTTTTTCGCCGCCGCGCCGTGACCGCGGCGAGACGCGCCGGACACGAAAAAGCCCCGCCGCGAAAATCGCGGACGGGGCTCGGAAATCGTCCGAAGGGAAAGGCGCGCTTAAGCGGACGCGGCGGCCTCGGTCACGACGGCCTTGGCGACGATGAGGTCGAGGGCCTTGTCGAAGATGATGCTCTGCTGCACGGCGCGCAGGCGCTCGCGGTCGCTGCTGAGCTCCTTGACGAGCTTCTCGGGCTTGGTGCCGGAACGCATCGACTGCTGATAGAGGAAGGTGTCGATGTCCGAGGCCTCGACCTGGAGCTTCTCCTGCTCGGCGATGCGGGCGAGGATGAGCTGCGTCTTCACGCGGCTCTCCGCGGCCTTCTTGGCGCCGGCGATGATGGTGTCCTTGTCCTTCTCGAACTGCTCCTGGGTCAGGCCGCGGCGTTGGTTCTCCTGCACGAACTGGCGGAGGACGGACTGCGTCTCCTGATCGATCAGGCTCTCCGGAACGGGGAACTCGACCTTGGCGACGAGGGCGTCGACGACCTGGCGGCGCTTGCCGGCGGCGTTCTCGTAGTCCTTGCGGGCCTTGAGATTCTCACGGACCTTGGCCTGAAGGCCGGCGAGGTCGTCGACCTGGTTGGACTTGAAGAATTCCTCGTTGAGCTCGGGCAGCGCGCGCTCGCGGATCTCCAGCACCTCGACCGCGTAGACCGCGGTCTTGCCGGCGAGCGCCTCGGCGCCCTTGAATTCGGCGGGGAAGCTCACGGTGAGATCCTTCTTGTCGCCGGTCTTGAGGCCGGCGAGCTGCTTGCCGAGGCCGGGGATGAGGCCCTCGTTCTCGCCCTCGACCTCTTCCCAGGTCTGCGGGACCTTGCCGTAGATCTGCTTGTCCGGGGCGATCTCGAGGATGGCCTTGCCATCGACGGAGCCCTCGTAGGCGAGCTTCACGTAGTCGCCCTTCTGGGCGGCGCGTTCCACGACCTTGAAGTCGGCGCGCTCCGAGCGGAGGGCGTCGATGGCCTTGGTGACCTCGTCATCGGTCGGCTCGACCGGGGAGACCGTCACCGGGATACCGGCGAGCTCAGGCAGCTCGAAGCTGGGGCGGATGTCGACGGTGATGACGATGCCGGCGAACTTGTCGGGCGAAATGTCGCCTTCCTGCACGTTGACGACCTGGATGACGTCCAGCTTCGCTTCCTTGATTCCGTCGCGATAGGCCTTCCCGACGACCTTCTGCTTGAACTCGTCGTTCACGGCCTTGCCGAACTGCTTGAGCACGAGGTTCGCGGGGGCTTTGCCCGGACGGAAACCGGGGATGCGGACCTGCTTGGAAACCTCGCCGATCACGGCTTGGTATTCGGCGGCGACTTCCTTGGCGTCGAAGTTGACGGTCAGGCTCTTGCGGGTGGGGGAGACGTCTTGGACTTGGATGTTCACGGTGCTAAAAACGGGAAGGGTTTTGTCAGAGGAATCTGGCACCCTACGCGGCGCCGCAAAACGCGGTCAATGCCCGATTCACCTCGGGAACGCCCCCGGATTCTCGCGCTTGCGGACGACTCTCCGGAGGCGCTTGATCCAAGCCTTTCCCCGTGCCGAGCCTCCGCCAACTCCTCGCCCGCCACCCCGCCTTGCTGGTGGTCGATTCCTGCGCCCCCCAGGCCGAGGCATCCCTTTGGCTCGCCGGTTCGGCCCAAGCGGTGGCGACGGCCGCCGTCGAGGGCGAGGCCTCCGCCGCGCTGCCGGTCGCCGTGGGCCGCGTCCTCGCGCATCCGGCCGCCGCGGGCAAAGGGGTCGCCGATCTCGACGCCATCGCCTTTTGCGACGGCCCCGGCTCGGTGCTCGGCATCCGGCTCGCCGCCGCCAGCCTCCGCGCCTGGCGCGCGGTCAATCCGCGCCTCGCGCTTTATTCCTATCATAGTCTCCCCCTTCTCGCCGTCGCGCACCCTGGCCTGAGCGTCGTCGCCGACGCGCGCCGGGATACCTGGCACGTCTCACCCGCCGCCGCGCCACGCGAGCTGACGCGTGTCCCCGGCGCCGAACTGGCCGCGCTCGGCACACTCGGCACGCCGGAGGGATTCCGACGCTGGTCCGCCCTGCCCGCCGGCGTCGAGCCGCGCGCCTTGCCGTGGTCCGCCGCCGCGCTGCTCGCCGCCGCGCCCGACGAGCCGTTTTTCGAGGAGTCACCCGAACCGGAGGCCTTTCTTCACGAGCAGCCCAGCTACGTCGCATGGACGCCCCGCGTTCACCAGGCTCCGGCGGCCGGCCCGATCCCGAACGGCCGATGAGCACGCCCTCGACGCTCCCGCACCGTTGCTGGGCCGAGATCGATCTGGCCGCGCTCGAACGCAACCTCCATCGCATCCGCGCCGCCCTGCCGCCCCACATGCGCTACGTCGCGGTGGTCAAGGCCGACGCCTACGGTCACGGCCTGCCACAGATCGCCGCCCGGCTCATGCACTCGGGCGCCGATCTCTTCGCCGTCGCCAACCTCGCCGAAGCCGCCGCCCTCCGCGAGATCGGCCCCGACTGGCCCATCCTCGTCCTAGGCGCGCTCCTTCCCGAGGAGATGCGCCTCGCGCCGGAATACGACATCGCCGCCACCGTTTCTTCCGTCGACGAGGTCGAACGCCTCGACCGCGCCGCCGCCGCCGCCCGCCGCCACGTCGACATCCATCTCAAGATCGACACCGGCATGGGCCGCCTCGGGGTCTGGCACGAAGAGGTCGCCCCGGTTTACCGCGCCATCCTCCGCACCGCCTACCTTCGCCTCGCCGGCATCTACACGCATTTCTCCAGTTCCGACGACGACGCGGCGTTCACCGCCGAGCAGCGCCGCCGCTTCCTCTCCGCGCTCGAAACCCAATGCCCGGGCTTCGAACAACAACGCGAACGCCTCCTCATCCACGCCGACAACAGCGCCGGCCTCGACACGATCGAGCAAGCCGGCCCCTTTAACGCCGTGCGCGTAGGCCTTCTCCAATTCGGCATCCGGCCGGTCGCCAATTCCCTCCTCTCCGGCGTCCCCGCCGAGCCGGTCTTCAGTTTCCGCACCCGCGTCGGCCTGGTAAAACGCCTCCCCGCCGGCGCCGGCATCAGCTACGGGCGCACCCACCTGCTGAAACGCGACTCCCGCGTCGCCATCCTCGCCGCCGGCTACGGCGACGGCATCCCGCGGGCCGTCAGCAACCGCGGCCAGGTCCTCGTCCGCGGCCAGCGTTGCCCCATCCTTGGACGCGTCACCATGGATCAAACCATCGTCGACGTGACCGATCTGACCGAGGTCATGCCCGGCGACGAGGCCGTCATCGTGGGACGCCAGGCCGGCGCCGAGATTCCGCTCACCGAGTTCAGCCGCCTCGCCGAAACCATTCCGTGGGAAACGCTTTGCTCCGTGACCAAACGCGTGCCCCGCCACTACCGCACCTCGCTCGGAGTCTAAGCCCCACCGGGCGGCCGACTCTCGCCCGCCCGGGTGCTTTTCCCCGGCAAGAAACCTCGCCGTCGCCCTCGCGTCTGGTCTTGATCCGACCCGACCCCATGCCCGCCCCTTCGCTCGCCCCCCAGGAGGCTTGGAAGCCCCTGCCCGCCTCCGCGTGGAACGCCGACCTCGCCCGCCACCTCCTGCGCCGCGTCGGCTGGGCCGCCCGCCCCGACGAGGTCGCCCGCGCCGTCCAGGACGGCCTCGACGCCACCTTGGAGCGGCTCTTCCCCGCCACGCCGCCCCCGCTGGAACGTCCCGTCTTCCTCACCCGCGCCAACGAGCGCATCGCGGAGATCCAGCCTCTCAAGCGCTCCGCCCCCGGCCCCGAAGACCGCCAGGGACTCGAGCGCGAGGAACGCGAACTCAACCGCCTCGCCGCCGCCGAACTCGCCTTCAAGTGGCTCCAGGCCGCCGTCGACCCCGCCCGCGCCGCCTACGAAAAGTGGCTGCTCTTCCTCTCCGACGTCTACGTCGTCAGCTTCGAAAAAGTCCGCCGCGCCGAGTTCATCCACCGCCATCTCGACATCCTTCGCTCCGGCGGCGCCGGCCCCGCGCCCGCCCTCGCCAAGGCCGTCTCGCGCTCGCCCGCGATGATCGACTACCTCGATCTCAACCGCAGCTCCCGTCGCGCGCCCAACGAAAATTTCGCCCGCGAGCTCTTCGAGCTCTTCTCCCTCGGCGAGGGCAACTACACCGAGGACGACATCAAGCAGGCCGCCCGCGCCTTCACCGGCTACCGCCACAACCTCCAGGACGGCTTCCGCCTCGCCGCTCGCGACCACGACACCGGCGAGAAAACAGTCTTCGGCAAGACCGGCCCCTTCAACGGCGACGAGGTCATCGATCTCGCCTACGCCCAGCCCGCCGCCGCCACTTTTCTCCCGCGCGAGATGGCGCGCTTCTACCTCACCGACCAGATCCTCCCGCAGGATTTCTTCGCGCCCCTCGGCGAGGCCTGGCGCGCCTCCGGCTTCCAGCTCCGCGAGCTCTGTCTGCGTTTCTTCGGTTCACTGGTCTTCTACCACCCCGACTACCGCGCCCACTTCATCAAGAGCCCCCTCCACTACTACCTCGGGCTCGTCCAGGACCTCGGCCTCGACGTCATCCCGCTCGAGCGCACCACCCTCCAGCCTCTCCGCCAGATGGGCCAGCAGATGTTCCAGCCGCCCAACGTCCGCGGCTGGGTCGGCGGCCGCCTCTGGATCAACTCGTCCACCCTCGCCGCCCGCCGCCAGCTCGCCCAGACCCTCTGCTCGCCGCTCGACCAGGACCGCCTCAACGCCGACGAAAAGTTCGAGCTCGAGGTGGCGCGCGACGCCGGCCGCCACCGCTTCACCGTCGACGACGAGCGCATCCAGGCCTTCGTCACTCTCGGTCCCCGCGGCATCGCCGACCGCCTCTGCGACTACTTCCTGCCCGGCCGCGTCGACGAGGGCTACCGCTCCGCCCTCGTCGACTACCTCGCCGCCGCGCCCGACCCCGCCGCCTTCGAGGACCGCGCCCGCCGCGCCGCCATCACCGTGCTCCAGTCCCCCGAGTATCAACTCTGCTGATACGTCCCCGCTCGCCCCCGTCCCGCCCTTCTCGTTCGCACCGTCCCCTTTCGCAACCGCCCACCCCATGAGCCCCCTTCTCCCCTCCACCCGTCGCGAATTCCTTCAACTGGGCGCCAAGGGCGTGGGCCTGCTCGCCTTCAGCCGCTTCGCCCCGCAGTTCCTCGTCCAAAGCACCCTCGCCGCGCCACGCCCCGAAAAGGACCGCCGCATCCTCGTCCTCGTCCAGCTCGCCGGCGGCAACGACGGCCTCAACACCGTCGTCCCCTACGCCGACCCCGCCTACCACGCCCTGCGCCCCACCCTCGCCCTCAAGGAAAAGGACGTTCTCCGCCTCGACGAGCGCCTCGGCCTGCACCCCTCCCTCGCCGCCTGCCACGCGCTCCTCCAGGACGGCCGCCTCGGCATCGTCCAAAACGTCGGCTACCCCAACCCGAACCGCTCGCACTTCCGCTCCACCGAGATCTGGGAGACCGCCTCCGCGTCCGACGAATCGCTCTCCACCGGCTGGATCGGCCGCTTCCTCGACAACGCCTGCGCCGGACCCGACCTCCCCGCCTTCGCCGCCGACAAGGAGCCCGACGCCATCCACATCAACGCCGAGGTCCCGCAGTCCTTCGGCGGCGGCCTGCCCCACAACACCTACGGTCTCACCCTCGGCGCCCGCTCCGGCCGCGCCGGCCGCGAGGAGGTCGCCCTCCTCGAGCGCCTCGCCTCCCGCCCCGACGCCGGCCTCGCCGCCCACCCCGGCCACGACCACGAGGAGCAGGCCAACCACGCCTTCCTCCGCGCCACCCTCATGGACTCGCTCGTCGCCGAAAAGAGGATACAGGCGATCATCGACTCCAACAAGCCCGAGTCCGCCTATCCCGGGGGCAACTTCGCCCAGTCACTCCGCAACATCGCCGGCCTCATCGCCGCCGGCCTGTCCACCCGCGTCTACTTCGTCAGCCTCGGCGGCTTCGACACCCACGCCGGCCAGCTCAACTCCCACGCCAACCTCCTCCGCCAGCTCTCCGAGGGCCTCGCCGCCTTCCAGAAGGACCTCACCGCCCGCAAACTCGACGACCAGGTCCTCACCATGACCTTCTCCGAGTTCGGCCGCCGCCCCAACGAGAACCTCTCCGCCGGCACCGACCACGGCACCGCCGCCCCGCTCTTCGTCATGGGCCGCCGGATCCACGGCTCCCTCCACGGCAGCGCCCCCAGCCTCGAGATCGAGAAAAACGCCGACCTCACCTTCTCCACCGATTTCCGCTCCGTCTACGCCACCGTCCTCGACCGCTGGCTCGGCACCCCCGCCGACGCCATCCTCGGCGCCCGCCACGAGCGCCTCGCCTTCCTCGGCTGAACCAACGGTCGCGGCACCCCGTCCCGCCGTCCGAGGCCCCGCCCCCCCCGCCGCCGCTGTGCGACGCGGGTAACTGGCTGTCCAAAAACGACTAAATCCCGCCGGCGTGTTATGCAGCCTTCGGCTGCCCACTTTTTGCGACAAATTGCTCGAAATCTACCAAATTCTCCCAAACAACCTTCCCTTTCCCCTTCCATGCCCTCTGCCAAAAAAGCCCGTTCAAACTCCGCCGCCTTCGCCGCCGCGCGCGAGACCTACGCCGCCCTCGGCATCGACGTCGAGGCCGCCCTCGCGACCCTCGCCGCGACCCCGATCTCCCTCCACTGCTGGCAGGGCGACGACGTCGGCGGCTTCGAGAAGGCCGACGCCACCCTTTCCGGCGGCGGCATCCAGGCCACGGGCAACTACCCCGGCAAGGCCCGCACGATCGACCAGCTCCGCGCCGACCTCGATCTCGTCTACAAGCTCCTCCCCGGCCGCCATCGCCTGAACCTCCACGCCATCTACGCCGACTTCGCCGGCAAGCCCGTGGACCGCGACGCCATCGAGCCCAAGCACTTCGCCTCCTGGGTCGACTGGGCGCAGGACCGCAAGCTCCACGGCCTCGATTTCAACCCCTCCAACTTCTCCCACCCGAAGTCCGCCGAGGCCACCCTGTCGCACCCCGACAAGGCCATCCGCCGGTTCTGGATAGATCACTGCGCCGCCTCGCGCCGCATCGGCGCCCACTTCGGCAAAAAGATGGGCACCCGCACCGTCACCAATGTCTGGATACCGGACGGCTCCAAGGACACGCCCTTCGACCGCGCCGCCCCCCGCGCCCGCCTCGCCGAGTCGCTCGACCAGGTCTTCGCCGAAAAACTCAACGCCAAGCACCACCTCGACGCCGTCGAATCCAAGCTCTTCGGCATCGGCGCCGAGTCCTACACCGTCGGCTCGCACGAGTTCTACCTCGGCTACGCCCTCAAGCGCGGCGAGGTCGCCTACTGCCTCGACGCCGGCCATTTCCATCCCACCGAGTCGCTCGCCGACAAGATCTCCTCCGTCCTCCAGTTCGCCCCCGCCCTCCTCCTCCACGTGAGCCGCGGCGTGCGCTGGGACTCCGACCACGTCGTCACCGCCGACGACCCCACCCGCGCCATCTTCGAGGAACTCGTCCGCGGCGGCTTCCTCGGCCGCACCGCCATCGGCCTCGACTACTTCGACGCCTCCATCAACCGCATCGCCGCCTGGGTCATCGGCACCCGCGCCGCGCAGAAGTCCCTCCTCGCCGCCCTCCTCGAACCCGCCGCCCGGCTCCGCGCCGCCGAGAAGTCCGGCGACCACGCCCTCCGCCTCGCCCTCTTCGAGGAAAGCCGCGCCCTTCCGCTCGGCCCGGTCTGGGACGAATTCTGCCGCCGCCACGACACCCCCGCCGGCCTCGACTTCATGACCGAGATCGCCGCCTACGAGAAGACCGTCCTCTCCAAGCGCTGAGCCGCAACCCGCGGAAGGATTGGCCACAAAAAGCACAAATAGGCGCAAAAACTAATTCCATTCGCCGCCCTCCTGACCGAGGGCGGCTTCTTCGGCCCTTTCTACATTAGCCAAACTAACCGCCTTTAGGAAAAACCCAGCGAGAAGCCCCGCATTCCTTGCTCTTCGCCTAAACCCGACAACCTCCCGCGCGCCTATAGGCGCCGCTCCGGCCACCTTCGCGCTCCGATCTTTTGCGCTTTTTGTGGCCAAAAAATCCGGCCTCCGAATCTCCCTCCTCCCCTTTCCCACATGTCCAAGTATCAATACGTCAACTACAGCTGGGACGACGCCAAAGCCGCGTCCCTCGATCCCGTCGGTCGCCTCGTCTACCGCTCCAACATCCTGGGCTCCGACCAGCGCATCACCAACACCGGCGGCGGAAACACCTCCTCCAAGTTGACCGAAAAGGACCCCATCACCGGCCAGCCCGTCGAGGTCCTCTGGGTGAAAGGCTCCGGCGGCGACCTTCGCACCGCCGGCCGCGAATTCTTCTCCTCCCTCTATCAGGAAAAACTCCTCGCCCTCCAAGGCGTCTACAACGCCAACCCCGAGAAAGGCCTGAAGAGCCAGGCCGAGGACGCGATGGTCGCCATGCAGGCCCACGCCACCTTCAACCTCAACCCCCGCGCCTCCTCGATCGACACGCCCCTGCACAGCTTCCTGCCGGGCAAGTTCGTCGATCACATGCACCCGAACGCGATCATCGCCATCGCTGCGTCCGCGCGTTGCCAGGAACTCACCCAGGAGATCTTCGGCGGCCAGATGGCCTACGTGCCGTGGATGCGCCCCGGCTTCGAGCTCGGCCTCGCGATGCAGGAGATCTGCCAGGCGCAGCCCAGCGTGAAGGCCATCATGATGGGCCAGCACGGCTTCATCTCCTGGGCCGACGACGAGAAGGCCTGCTACACCTGGACCCTCGACTGCATCGAGAAAGCCTCCGCCTACATCGAGGCGAAATACCAGGCCAAGGGCGGCGACGCCAAAGCCTTCGGCGGCCAAAAGTATCAGACCCTCCCCGAGGCCCAGCGCCGCGCCACCCTCGCCGCCATCCTCCCCTGGCTCCGCGGCCAGGTCTCCCAGCAGAAGCGCTTCATCGGCACCATCCAAGACGACGAGAAAATCCTCCGCTTCGTCAACTCCGCCGAGGCCCCGCGCCTCGCCGCGCTCGGCACCTCCTGCCCCGACCACTTCCTCCGCACCAAGATCAAGCCCCTCTACGTCGATTGGAATCCCCAGTCCGAGGACACCGCCGCGCTAAAGCTGAAGCTCGCCGCCGCGCTCGACCAATACCGCGTCGACTACACCGCCTACTACAACGTCTGCCGCCGCGCCAACTCGCCCGCGATGCGCGACCCGAACCCGACCGTCGTCCTCATCCCCGGTCTCGGCATGATCGCCTGGGGCAAGGACAAGTCCGAGTCCCGCGTCACCGCCGAGTTCTACAACTGCGCGGTCGAGGTCATGCGCGGCGCCGAGGCGATCGACAAATACATCGCCCTCCCGCAGCAGGAGGCCTTCGACATCGAGTATTGGCTGCTCGAGGAGGCCAAGCTCCAGCGCATGCCCGCCGAGAAGGAGCTCGCCCGCCAGGTCATCCTCGTCATCGGCGCCGGCTCCGGCATCGGCAAGGAGACCGCCCACCGCCTCGCCAAGGAAGGCGCCCACATCGTGTGCGTCGACCTCAACAAGGACGCCGCCGAAGCCACCGCCGCCGAGCTCACCAAAAAGCTCGGCCTCGGCATCGGCGTCGCAGGCACCGGCGTGTCGAACTGCGGCCCCGCCATCGGCCTCGCCGCCAACATCACCGACCGCGCCTCCATCCGCGCCATGCTCGACCAGGTCGCGCTCGCCTACGGCGGCTTCGACTCCATCTGCGTCACCGCCGGCATCTTCGTCCCCTCCGACACCACCGGCCACATCCCCGACGACAAGTGGGCGCTCACCTTCAACATCAACGTCACCGGCAGCTACTTCGTCGCCGACGAGGCCTTCAAGACCTGGAAACAACAGGGCCTGCGCGGCAACCTCGTGTTGACCACCTCCGCCAACGCCGCCGTCGCGAAGAAGGGCTCGCTCGCCTACGACACCTCGAAGGCCGCCGCCAACCACCTCGTCCGCGAGCTCGCCATCGAGCTCTCGCCCCTGGTGCGCGTCAACGGCGTCGCCCCCGCGACCGTCGTGCAGGGTTCGGCCATGTTCCCGCGCGACCGCGTCATCGGTTCGCTCGCGAAATACGCCATTCCCTACACCGACGACGAGGCGACCGAGAGCCTGGTCAAGAAGCTGGCCCAGTTCTACGCGGACCGGACCCTGACCAAGGCCCCGATCACCCCGGCCGACCAGGCCGAGGCCTACTTCCTCCTCGTCACGCAGCGCCTCAGCAAGACGACCGGTCAGATCGTGACCGTCGACGGCGGCCTGCACGAAGCCTTCCTGCGCTGAGCCGTCCGAAGCAGCGGAAGCGCAGAAGCGCTTTCGTCGCATCGGCGACTCCGGCCCCGTCGTGGTGACGCGGCCGCGCGCGGGGGATGTGTGGTGCATCCCCCGCGCGACGCAGGCCCAGCCTGCCACGCAAAGAAGCCCGCGGCCCAAAAGGCCGCGGGCTTCTAATTTCCTCCGCTTATGATGAGCGCCGCCGACTCCATGCTTGCTAGGCGTAATTACGCACCCCCTTCTCTCTCTGGTGCATCCGCGTTTCCGCACCTTTTTGAACCGAAGCCTGGCCCTGATCGCCCTCGTCCTTGGCCTGCATGGCGAGTTGCGCGCCCAAGCTTTCTCCTTGGAGGCCAACAGCATCGATATCGCCACGTTTTTCGGCCAATACTACAGCATGGTCGATGTCGCGCTGAAAAGCGACGATCCGGCGTTCATACCCGGCTCGCTGAACATCAACAACAACACCTCGTGGCTGGGCGCCAACATCAACGCCGAACGCCGTGTCCTTCGGGTTTACTGTTACTATGATAACGGGATCGAAGCCACCGCCAAGATCACCGTCCGCACCGCCACGCACACCTCGACACTGACCGTCAACCGGCGCTGCTTCGCCGCCTACCGCTCGCCCAAGACGCTCCTTTCAGCGGACAAGACCAGGATATACGCGCTCTACCAGGACGCCGTCCTGATGCTCGATGCCCGCACCCAGCACCTGCTCGCCAGCGCCCGTCTCGCGCCTCCGCCCGGCATCACGTTCAGCAGCGACGGAGGCCGCGTATTGTCCTTTTCGGAAGACCAAACCCAGCTGCGCGTTTTTATCTCCGGGTGCCCGCTGCTGTTCCGCCTCTCACCCGTCGATCTCGCCTCGCTTGGCCCGCTGTCCCTGCCGCCGTTGACCGCATTGGCGGCACAACGGGTCTTCGCGGGGGAAAAAGCCGGCAAACTTTACTTTGTTCGCTACGGCTCCGCCCTCAACTCCGCGGACGGCGCCTATTCCTACTACTACCCGAAACATTATCAGAGCACCATCGACGTCGTATCGGCCGTATCCGGCGCCTTGTTACAGTCCTACACCCTCCCGGCGGCGGAACAAACGACCACGATCGACGACCTTGCGATTCATCCCACGCGAGACGAGACGTGGATCCGCGAACGCCGGCGGACATCCTATTACACCTCGTCCGTCTGGCTGCGCAGGCTCTCCCTCGACGCCGCCGGCTTGGTTCAAACCACGCTCGGATCGCCCCAGTTTCTTCAAGATCTGAGCTACTACGCAGCGACCGATCAGTGGAGCGAATCGTCCGCCCGCACCCTGCTGCGATCAGGCGCGAGCTACGCCATCTCCCCGCCCTTCGTGTTCGACGCGACATCGGAGCCGCCGACGGCCCTGTCGGGCAAGTCCTCCTACGCCACGCTCCTCTCGCGTGGAAACATCGCCGCCGGGGCTTACGGCGTCCAATGTCTCGATACGGGAGAATCCCTGTCCTCCTCCTCGCTCAAGCTCCCGGGCGAGTATAACGACCCGACCATCGTGGGGCTTTCTGAAGACGGCCTGGATCTGATCGCCGTTCAGGGAGACTACGGCATCATGTTGCCCCGGGTCCATTTTCTGCCCGCCGCCTTCGCCGCCCAAGCGTCCAATCAGGCCCGGGTCCCCGTCGACGGCCAGATGACCGCGCCGCCGGCCGCGCTTTCCTGGTATGCGCTCCCCGGCGCCGCGCACTACCGGGTTTATCTTTCCACCACGGCCTCCGATCTGACCGACGACACCACCTCCGCCTCCCACCTGCTTGGCGAATCGGATCAGGCGTCGCTTGATCTCTCCACCGCGCTGGCCGCCGGCAAAATCTACTACTGGCGCGTTGACGCGGTCTATGGCGATCGCCTCGTGACCGGCACCGTTCAAAGTTTCTCGGTTTCCGCGGCCCGCGTGGAGAACCAGCCCTGCGAGATCGCGACCGTCGCCGGAGCCCGTCGACGCGACTTTTCGCTTCCGATCGTCACCTCCGCCGCCGACACGACATGGAAAATCGTCAGCGAGGTCCCGTGGATTTCCGTGCGCTCCGGATCCGGCGCGGGGCCCGGCGTGGCCGAATTTTCGGTCGACGCCCAATCCTTGGCCGGTGGCGATCATGACACCGTTGTATGGCTGGTCACGTCCGACGGATCGGTCCCGATCACCCTTAAATTCCGCGTCCAGGCCCCCGCCTTCAATCAAGCCGTCGTGCGCCCGGGTTTCGCCCGACTGCTCGCGATCGGCCCGTCGGTCGTCATCAAAGGAGCCGTCGAACGACTCCTCTTCACCGTCGACACGGAATCGGAGCAGATCCTCCGCTGCGTATCCGTTCCCTCGACCACGCTTCCCTTCACCAGCTCGCTGCTCCCGTCCTGCCCTGCCCCCGGATCCCCCTTATACGTCCCGGCATCCGGAAACAGCATCGGCGAGTTCGATCCCGAATCGCTCGAGCTGAAACGAGTCGTCCAGGTGCCCGCCCTCGCCGGCGAACCCGCCCCGATCCGATTCGTCGGCCCCGCCGGCGACGAACGGCTCTGGATCCTTGGCAACCAACACACGCTCGCCCGGCTCAACGCCGCCGGCACCGCCTATGACCTGGAGCTGCCCGCGCTGGCCTGCGACCAGAGCATGCTCTCCGCGGACGGCCGCCACGTCTATACCTTCACACGCAACTGGCATTACGACTACGGCTCACGCTCCTTCACGCTGAAGCGATACGATTTGGAAGGCTCCGCGCTGTCCCTTTCGGCGGAAAAGACCCTTCCGTATCCATCCAACGGTTACTACTACGACTCGCCCCAATTTGGACTAAACCCCGCCCGGCTCTCCTACCTGGGCGTTATTTACGACGAGAACCTCGATCCGATTCCGGCCATCGACGACTCGGGTCTCGCCTTGGCCGCCAGCGGCGCCTGCGCCTTCGGCGGCGCCCTGGTTTATCTCGGCGAGGATCTTTCGGATGTCCGCATCCTGCCACCCGGCATGACCTTTTACGGCGGCAGGCACTATGACGCGGTCAGTGGAAAAGTGATCTATTTCGATTCCTCGACCATCCGGTTCACCTCGGTCGACACGCTGCCCGCGGTGACGGACAGCGCCCTAAAAGCCGTCAAGGTCACCGATGTCGACGCGTCCTTCGCCTGGGAACGGGCCCCCGCCACCGGCGGCTGGCAAAACTATTACCTCATCACGCAGCTGGCCTATCGCCCCGCCGGTTCCGATCAGCCCTGGACCCTGCCCTACGCCTATTATTATTCGAGCATGGGGCTCTCCTACCTTGCCCCCGAGACCGCCTACGAGGTTCGTGCCCGTATCTCCAACTCCGCGGGAGTCTTGTCGCGCTGGAGCGACACCCTCGCCTTCACCACCGCCATCGCGCGTCCCGCCCACGACTACTCGTCCTGGCCGTATTCGACCACCATCCAAGAAGGATCGTCGCTCCCCCTCGAGCTCCCCGTCACCGGCGAGTCGCTCACCTGGAACGTCACCGGACTTCCACCCGGCCTCTCCTTCAACTCCGACACGCGCCGCTTCGAGGGCTCCGCCACCACGTCCGGCCGCTATGCCGTGGAAATCACCGTCTCCAACGCCGGCGGCTCGTTCACTCACTCGATCTACCTCAATGTCGCCGCCTCCACTTCCGCCAACACGCGCGCCCGCTACTCCGGCCTCCAGCGGTTCGCCGAAGATCCGCTCGTGGGCGATTGGCGCGCCACTCGCTCGGGCGACATCGTCACCGGCTACGTTCGCACCTTCGCCGGCGGGTCTTCGTTTAAGATCAGACTCCCCGCCGTGTCCGAGCCGTATCTTCTACGCTCCAAGGAATTCAAAATCCGCATCTCCGGCGTGAATGTCTATGCCGGCTTCGCCTGGGACACCCTCACCGACCAGTGCAGCCTCTCGCTCTCCTTCTACGAGTATGGCTCCTCCACCTTGGGCGAGACCGGCAGGGGAGTGTCGTATGACAAATACTTTCCCCACCCTTTCACCGGCCGCTTCACCGGCATCGCGGCGGGAGAGCCGGCGCCCGTGCCCGAATACCGCGTCCCCGAGGGTGCAGGCCTTCTTCGCCTCGACGTCGAGGCCGACGGCGGCGTGTCCATCGCGGCCGAGACCGCGCTCGGACAACGCTTCACCACCCACACGAGCATCGCGCGCGACGGCGCCATTCCCGTCTTCTCCCCTCAAGACGGATACCACATCTGGGGGCTGCTCCAGATGGACCGCAGCCTCGTTCCCGCTCAGCCGCGTTTCGCTGGCTCGCTCGACTGGACCAAATACACCAACCGCCAGGCTTCCTTTTATCGTCAAGGCTTCGCGCACACACTCACGGTTCTCGGCGCGCCGCTGCCAGCGACGGGGAAAAATCGCCCGCCCCTCGCCCCGCTCGCCAACGAAGCCAGCCAAGCCGGCTTTCGCCTCTCCGGCGGCGGTCTCGACCGCCTGTCCAAACCCATCCGCCAAATCCTCGTCCCCACCTCCACCGGGTTCACCGCGCCCCAGGCAGGCACGGCCGAAAATCCGAACCGCGTCTCCGTCAAACTCGACGCCAAGACCGGCATCGCCACCGGCTCCGCGGCCATTCTCGACTCCAACGCGAAAAAAATCCTCCGCACCCAGAGCTTCCGCGGTATGTTCGTCAAAGACCCGCTCGGGGACGGCCGGGACGTGATCGGCGGCTACTTCCACCTGCCCGACGGCAGAGGCGCCAAAGAAGCGGGCCTGCTTGAGATTCTTGAGGTCGAAACGGACACGCCCGATTCGAGCGCGCCCTGACCGGCCACGTCTGACCCGTCACGGAAAAGTCTCACCGCGAGGGCTCCGGGATTCGCGACGATCCACGTATCGGTTCTCCTCGCTCGTCCATGAAATCCACCCGCTGGGCGCTCGCCTGACCGGTTCGCCCGGGGGGTGACGCGTCCGACTTCCGATGCAAATAAACGATAGGCTCCCGATGGCTCCGACAGCGCTTTGGGATAGTCTTTTGAAGTGATCGTTACGGTCCGTCGTAAGTTCCGTCTCGTCCAACCGACCAAGCATCCCCCATGCCCATGAGCGCCCCGCTCCAGCTCCTGCAGATCGAGGACAACGAGACCGACGCCTTTCTCGAAATCCGCGAACTCAAGCGCTCCGGCTTCCAGGTCGAGGCCACGCGCGTCGACACCGAGGCCGATCTCCGCGTCGCGCTCTCCACCCGAAGCTGGGATCTCGTTCTCTGCGACTTCACCCTGCCCGGCTTCAGCGGCGCCGAAGCGCTTCGCATCGCCAAGGAACTGTCCCCCGACACGCCCTTCATCTTCGTCTCCGGAACGATCGGAGAGGCAGCCATCGTGGACGCCATGCGCTCCGGCGCCCGGGACTACGTGATGAAGGACCGCCTCACCCGGCTGTCCCCGGCAGTCTCCCGGGAGCTCCGCGAGGCGGCGGTCCGCCGCGAGTCGTTGCTCAACGAACGCGGCATGCGCGAATCCGAGCACAAATACCGTCAGCTCTTCGACGCCCTCAGCGACGCCGTCTTCCTCATCGAGGAGGGCGCGGGCCGCGTCATCGACACCAACCGCCAGGCCGAGCATCTGCTTCATCGCGAGCGCCGCGACCTCGTCGGCCGGAACCACCGCGCCCTCTTCGCGTCGCCCACGGACGTGCCGGTGCTCGCCGAGCTCCGCGCCGCCGCCGCCTCTCCCGACCGGGGCGGCTGCGTCCTTCACCTTCTAAAACCCGGCGAGGCGCCGATGCCCGTCCACGCCTCCGCTTCGCGCATCGAGCTCTACGGTCGCTCTCTGCTCCTCGTCCTGATGCATGTCCGCGCGCGACGTTCCGTAGTTCGCCCGCCCAGAGAGAGCGACGCCGAGCAAATCCTCGCCGAGGTCTCCCGCTGGCCGCGCGAAGCCGTCGCCGATCTGATCCGCCGGATCTCCGCCTTGCACCCTTCCGACGCCCGGAACGAGCCCGCCTTCTGAACCGACATCATGTGATCGAGCGCATGAGAGTCGCCTCCGCGTGTGGAGAGGCAGGCAGGCGGACCAAGCCAACCCGACAAGGGTTTTGTAACAGGGGCTAAACGTGCTCAGATTGAATAGCCCGCCACATTCTCGCCGAACTCCGCCACCTTGCTTCCCCGCGAGCATCTCGCGTCGCCGACGAGAGGCCCACGACATCCGCCCCATGCAAATCGAGCACCATCCCGCACAATCCCGTTTTGAATACGCCGCCGGCGGCGATCTCGCCGTCTGCGAGTATCGCCGCGAAGGCTCCTGCTGGATCCTGTTTCATACCTTCGTGCCCGAATCCATGCGGGGAACCGGAATCGCCGCCGCTGTCGTCAAAACCGCGCTCGATCATATTCGCGCCGAGAAGGGGCACGTCGTTCCCGACTGCTCCTACGTCGCCGCGTATATCCAGCGGCATCCCGATTACGCACCCTTGCTACATACGGGCTAGCCGCGTCCGCGCTCGCCCCTCCCGACTCCGCCGCCCGTGCGTCGCCCGCACCTGCAAAGAACTTAACCACTCTCTTCCCGGGCGAAGCCGCCCAAGCCCGAAAGCTCGGCGGCCTGCGGGTGCTCGCTCGTTGCGTCGCCGTCCGAACCCTCGACCGGTGGTTCATACGGCGCCTGGGTCGCGTTCGCCGCCTGGTGCGTGGCGGTCACGCGGATCGCCCCGACCTCGCTTTGGGATGCGGTGGCAAACCGGCTCCCGGGTTGACCGCGCGACGGCATAAGCGCCTTTCGGTCGGACGAGGCGCGCCCGCCGTCCGCGAACGCGACAAGGGCCCTCACAGCGCTCCCGCCGCGGCCAGGATCGTCCGCACCGTCTCGAGGTTCTCCGGTCCCGCCCCGCCGAGCGCGGCGACCGCGGCGCTGCGTCGGCGGGCCGGGTCGGCGATGCTCTGTATCCACTTCGCCGCGACGGTCGGATCGCGGCCGGCGTAGACGTCGACCAGGGTCTGCACCATCTCGTCCTTCGCCGCCCCCGCCGGCTGGCGGCCCAGCCAGTCGACCGCCGCGACGGGTTCGTTGAAGACCCAGAGATCGAAGGCGGCCCGGTTCGCCCAGGCGCGCTCGCCCTCAGGCAGGGTCTCCCGCCAGACCTTCCATCCCTCGAGATCGTTGGCCGCCAGGGTCTTTCCGTATTCGCGAACCGCCGCCTCGCGCTCGGCGGGCGCGCTCAGGCCCGCGATCAGACGGGCGCCCTCCTTGGGATCGAGATTGGCAAGCTGCGCCGCGCTCATCCCCAGCGCCCGCCGCCGTTCCGATTCAGGCAAGACCTGGCTCCAAGTCCAAGCCTCGCGCGGATCGGAGAGCACGCGCACGTTCAGCACCTGCTGCATCACCGCTTCTCGCACGTCCGCCTGGGCCGGGTCGCGCAACCAGCTTTCAACCGAGGCGGGATCGCGCGCGATCCACTCCCAGGCGAGCGCGAGCGTGGCGGCGCCGACATCGCCGCCCTGCTGGCCTTGCCAGCGCCGCAACTCGGCCATCGTGGCCTCGCGCGAGGCCGGGTCGGCGAGCGCCGCTCCCAGCCAACGCGCGTCCGTCCGGAAATCCCAGGGCTGCGTGCTCGCCGCCCAGAGACGCACCGCGTCGAGCGGATTTTCACGCGCGAGGTCGATGAACACCGCCCGGCGCTCCGCCTCGCCAAGATTTTCCCCGCGGCGCAAGCGGTCCAGGAGATCGGGCAGGTTTTCGCGCACGCGCACCAGTTCGATCGTCGACGCGAATTGGTCCGCGCCCCAGCCACGAGGGATCGTCACCTGGTCGCCCAAAGCGACCATGCGGCTCCACAGATATACGACCGTCGCCGAGCCGCCCATCGTGTCCACCGGATGTCGGCGCGCGAGCGAAGCCCAGCCGCGGCGAACATTGTCGGCGTCGAGACGCGTCAGCTCGCCCAGCGATTCCACCAAGGCGACCATGTCGGTCGAGTCGGCGAACAAGAGCCGATCCAGCAGCGGCTCGACCGCGGGGCCGGAAGGCGCGGGTGCGGCGGACGCGATCGCCGTCGGCGGTTTCGCGGGCGCCACGCTCGTCCGCGACGCCGCGGTCGAAACGGCGGAAGCGGGAGCCGCAGGGGAAAAGGAGCCGTGAAGGAGCCAACCCGTCGCGGCGCCGCCGAGCGCGAACAGGAGCGGGGCGAGAAACGCGCGGCGTTTACGGGTCGAAACAGGGGCAAGGGGGCATGACATGGGGTGAACGGGGTAAAATCCAAAAGCGGCGAACGGGAACACATCGTCTCCGCGCCGGCCGCGGCCGGCGAAAAACCGGTGAGTCGACGCGTAGGAAAAGAAAAGGGCGGCCGCGCCGTGGCGTGCCCGCGGATCCACCGCGAGGCCGGACGGCCGCCCGGATACCATCAATCAAACAGGAGACGAACGAGGACTACTTCACGAACTTCCACTGCTGGTTGTAGCTGGAGCCGCTGCCCCAGTTTTCCATGACCGATCCGTCGGCGGTCGCGCCGCCGGTGTCGAGGCACTTGCCGTTGGCGCGGTTCGTCAGCTTGAAGTAGCCGCCGTCCGTCTGGGTGATCGTCCACTGCTGGTTGTAGCTGCCTCCACCGGCCCACTGACCGACCGGCGTGTCGTCCGCGGTGTTGCCCAGCGTATCGAGATATTTTCCGCCGGTGACGCACTGCAATTTGAAGTAGGTGCCGGAGACGATCGTCACGACCCACTTCTGGTTGTTGCTCGAACTGCCGGCATACTGCTTCACGGAGGCGCCGTCGGTGGTGGCGCCGGCGTTGTCGAGGTATTTGCCGCTCGCGCGATTCAGCAGGCGGTAGGTTCCAGGCGCGATGCCGATGGTGGGATCGTCGAGGCCCATGTCCTTTCGCATGGCGCCGACCATGCCGATGTTGCGCTCGGGATAGGTGCCCTCGGAGTCGTAGTTCCAGCCGTAGGGCCAGAAGTGGTTGGTGTCGGCGCTCAGCGTCGCGCTGTCGCCGTCGAAGGCCTTCACGCGCGCGGTGCCGTTCACGCCGATCCAGGTGTTGCCGGAGCGGTTGTTGTTCCACGCGGTGTGGCCGCCGCCGATGGCGAGGTAGTGGGCCGTTTCATGCTGCGCCACGCGGGCGTTGCGCGAGCCTCCGAACTGGATGCGCCAGCCCCAGCTAGCCTGGGCGGTGGGCACGCCGGCGACATATTCCACCGGGATGTTGGAGCTGTAGTTGGCGTAGGTGTTGTAACGCCCGACGGAGGTGTTCATCGAGGCGGCGATCTCGTCGCGAATGGCGGTGTCGGTCGGGACCGACACCCAATACCAGGTCATCGCGGCCTGGGCGGAAGCCGTGGCGAGGGCCAAGGCCAGGAGGGCAAACAGTTTTCTCATGGGTAGGGACTGCGGGGTTGGGGGTTGGTCCACCGTTGCGGACGTTGCCTCGACGCCTCGGGAAGCCGCCGGGGCGCGTCCACAAGGTGGGGGTGCGTGCAGCCTATCCGCGGGCCACGCCGACTTGAATGGGCCAAACCCACTCCCGCATGGTTAAAACCCACGCTCTCCGGAGAGTTCTCCTGGGGAGTGTTTAAACACCTCCTAGATCACGCCGGTCGAAACTCCCCCCGCGAGCCGCGGAGACGCGCCCGCGCCGCGCTTGTCGCGAAATTCGCGCGGCGGCAATCCGCACCACTTCTTGAACGCGGTCGAAAATGCGAAGGCGTCTCCATAGCCGACCGCTTCCGCGATCACCTCGAGCTTCGCGTCGCTGCCGAGCAACAACTCCGCCGCCCGCCGCAATCGCAGGAAGGCGACGTGCTGGGCCGGGCTGCGCCCGAACTCCCGATGACATCGCCGCCTCAAGGCCTCCTCGCAACAGCCGGCCTCGCCCGCCAGCCGCACCAGCGTCCACTCCTCGCCGAGGGACGCCGCCACCCGGGCCCAGAGCGGACGCAGCCGATCCCGCGCGCCCCGAGGCCGCGCGAAACGCAGCACCTGCAGATGAATCAGCGAACACCACTGCTCCATGCAGGCCAGCTCGGGATCCGGACGCAGGCATTCGTGCCGCAGCCCCTCGACCGCGTGCAAAAGCGGCATCGGATCGTGCTCCGCCAGGACCGACGCCCCCGGCGAGGACAAGGTCAGCCGGCTTTCCGGCCAATGGTAGCAAACCCACACGAGCTTCCACGGCGCGCCGCCCGTCGCGAAGTAGCCCGCCACCGCGTTCTGCGGCAACAAGGCCGCCCTGCCGGGCCCGAAGCTGCGCCACGCGCCATCGACCAGAATCCTCCCCTCGCCGCCGAAACAGGCCAGCAGCTCAAGCGCCCGCGTGCTTCGGCGCATGAAGCGATACGGCTCCGCCGCCTCGACCACGCCGAGATGCAGCATGTGATGCCGCGCGAGCGTGGGGCACACCGGCGTGTCCGCCAACCAGACCTGCGCGGGCGTGTCCGGTCTTCGCACCGCGCGGTGGCTGGTGCGCTCGCCGATGATCGTGATGTCTTCCGGCACGACCGCGGGGGTTTGCGGCGCGCCACGAACCAAAGAATGAGGGGTAACCATTCCGTTCGCGTCCCTAGGCGGGAACCCTCCCGCGCTCCAATCGCAAAAGTTCGCCGCCGCGCCGTCGCCCTCGGACGACGTGGCCGCGCGCGAAGTTTTTGAGCGTTTTTTAACCGAAGCATCGCACCCGCTTCCCCCGCCCCGCGGCGCGTTCAGGAAGCTTGGCGCGTCCGGGCGGAAACCCTTACCTCGCCCCATGCCCCCCGCCCCGCCCCGCCCCGGCTCGCGCCCCGCCGTGCTGCTGCTCTCCGCTCTCCTCGGCCTCTCCGCTCTGCGCGCCGAATCCCCGTCCCCGAGCGCCCCGGCCCTTGCCGCGGTCGAGCCCGCCGGGATTCTTTTGCCGCGCGTCCAAGCCTCCCGCGACGAAGCCGCCCTCGCCCGCGCCGACGCCGCGCTCGCCCAGCTCAGCCTGGAGGAGAAGGTCGCCCTGCTCGCCGGCAACGGCACCATGTCGCTCGCCGCGCAGCCGAAGATCGGCCTCGCGGAGGAGTTCTGGTTCAGCGACGGCCCGCACACCGTGCGCCCCGAACTCGCGCGCAACAACTTCGACTCCGCCAAACGCGACGACGACCAGGCCACCGTGCTCCCCACCCTCGTGGCGCTCGCCGCAACCTGGGACGAGGACCTCGCCCGTAGCTTCGGCGAACTGCTCGGCCGCGAGGCGCGCGACCGCGGCAAGGACCTCCTCCTCGGCCCCGGCGTGAATCTCCTCCGCACCCCCCTCAACGGCCGCAACTACGAGTATCTGGGCGAGGATCCGGTCCTCGCCGCCCGCCTCGCCGCCGCCTACGTGCGCGGCGTGCAATCCCAGGACGTCGGCGCCTGCGTGAAACATTTCGCGGGCAACGAGCAGGAACTCGAGCGCAGCGATGTCGACTCCGTGATCGGCGAACGCGCCCTGCGCGAGCTCTACTTCGCGCCCTTCGAGGCCGCCGTCGTCGAGGGCGGCGCCCTCTCCGTGATGAACGGCTACAATCGCCTCCGCGGCGAATACTGCAGCCACAACGCCTACCTCAACCGCCAGGTGCTCAAGACCGACTGGGGCTTCCCCGGTTTCGTCGTCACCGACTGGGGCAGCCTCCACGACACCGTGGCCGGCGCCCTCGGCGGCCTCGACGTGGAGATGAACGCGGGCGACGCGATCCGCTACTTCCGCCAACCCCTGCTCGACGCGGTGCGGGACGGACGCGTGCCCGCCGCCACCGTCGACGAGATGGCGCGGCGCGTCCTCTACGTGATGGCCAGGATCGGCAAACTCGGCGATCACCCGCGCGCCCCCGGCGCCCGCAACACGCCCTCGCACCAAGCCTTCGCCCGCGAGGTCGCGGAGCAGGCGATCGTGTTGCTCAAGAACAACCGCGAAATCCTGCCCCTCGACCGCGCGCGCGTCCGCCACCTGCTGGTCGTCGGCGTCAACGCCGACACTCGCCACCACGGCGGCCTCTGGAGCGCCGAAGGCAAGTCCCCTTACGAAACCACGCCGCTCGAGGGCCTGCGCGCCCTCCTCGGCCCGGGCGTCGCCATCGACCACGTCCCCGGCCCCTTCGCCGACCACTACGAGCCCTTGCCCGAATCGGTCATCCAAACCGTCGACCAACGCGACCTTTCCCGAGGCGCCGCGCAAAAGGGCTGGCGCTCCGCCTTCTACGCCGAAGGGGAACCGGGACGCGCCGAACCGATCCTGAAAGGCTTCGCCAAGCGCCTCGACCTCAAGCGCCAAAGCCCGCCCAAGAACCCCGCGCTCAAAGCCGGCGAATACTCCGGCCGCTGGAGCGTTCAGATCGAAGCGCCGGAGAGCGGCGAATACTCGCTCGCCCTCACCCACGAGGGCCCCGCCCGCGTCAAACTCGACGGCCACGTGGTCCTCGACGCCTGGACCTCGTCCGGAGCCGACGAAAGCGAACGAACGACCGCCGCGCGCGTCGCGCTGGAAACCGGCGGTCGCCACCTCCTCGAAGTCGAGCACCGCCCGCCCGCCCGGGGCGGACGCCTGCTCTTCGGCTGGCGCCTGCCTTCCCGGATTCCGGTCTCGCCCGATCAACTCGCGGCGCGCACCCGCGACGCCGACGCCGTCCTGTTTTTCACCGGCGACCGCCTCGGCCACGGACGCGCCCTCGAAGGCGAAGGCGCCGACCGTCCCTCGCTCGCCCTGCCCGAGGGCGACGACGAGGCCATCGCCGCCGTGCTCGCCGCGCGCCCCGACACCGTCGTGATCAACCAAAGCGGCGCGCCCGTCGCCATGCCCTGGGTCGACCAGGCCGCCACGCTGGTCCAGTATTGGTTCTCCGGCATGGAGGGCGGCCCCGCCCTCGCCCGCGTCCTCTTCGGCGAAGCCAACCCCTCGGGTCGGCTTCCGTTCACGATGCCTCGCCGTATCGAGGACTCGCCGGCCCACGCGCTCGGCAACTACGGCCCGGTGCGCGTCAACTACGAGGAGGGCGTCTTCATCGGTTATCGCTGGCACGACGCCCGCCGGATCGAACCCTTGTTCCCCTTCGGCCACGGCCTCGGCTACACGCGCTTCGATATGGCAAAGCCGGAACTTGTCGAGGGCTCGCTCCGCCTGGGCTCAGCCGCAACCGTGCGGGTGCGCGTGGCCAACACCGGCAAACGCCCCGGCGCCGCGGTCGTGCAACTCTACGTCGGCGACAGTTCCGCCAGCGTTCCACGCCCTCCGCGAGAACTCAAAGGCTTCCGCAAGGTGCTGCTCGCCGCCGGTGAGACGCGCGAGGTCGACTTCGTTCTTCAGCCTCGCGATTTCGCGTTTTGGGACGAAGCCGCCTCCGGATGGCGGGTTGAGCCCGGCGATTTCGTCATCCAGGCCGGCGCGTCTTCGCGTGATCTATCCGACCCGCTGACGCTCACGCTCCGCTGATCACCTAACCAAACCGGAGTCGCCCATCCGAATCTCCCGGTCCGGATTCCGCGAACGACACGCCACCGTCCCCATGCCCGCACTACGTCTAAAACCTATCACGCTCCGGGCTCCGGCTCACGCCGGCCCCGCCGCGCCGCTCAATCGGGCAAGATGAAATGAAAAGGTCGCGCCGTGGTTCACCCGACCCGTGGCGCGGACCTCGCCACCATGCTTCACCACGATGCGACGCACCGTGGCCAAACCTATGCCCGAGCCGCTGAACTCTCCCTGCGCGTGCAAACGCTGGAATGGGTTGAAAAGCCGCCCCGCTTGCCGCTCGTCGAAGCCCGCGCCGTTGTCGCGCACGAAATACTCCCGGCCCGCCGAACCGTCCTCGAAGCCGAACTCGATGCAGGCTCCCTCCGTTCGACCGGTGAACTTCCATGCGTTTCCGAAAAGGTTCTCCAACACGATCCGCAGCAAACCGGGATCCCCGCGCACCGTCGCGTCCGGACGCACGACCAGTTTAACCCCGCGCCCGGGGTTCTCCGCCGCGATTCGCGACACCACCTCCAAGGCCAGCGCGGAGAGATCCACTTCCATCCTGTCCAGCGCGCCCGCCGGCAATCGGGCCAGCTTGAGGATGTCCGTTATCAAGATCCCCATCCGTCCGCCCGCCTCCTTCATCCGATCCAGATGCCCGATCGCCTCCTCCGGTAGCGACGCCCCGAAATCCTCCCGCAACATGCCGGCGTAGCCAAGCATGGCGCGCAAGGGCGACTGCATGTCGTGGGAAACCGAATACGCGAACGACTCCAGCTCCCGGTTTGCCAGCTCCAGCTCGCGCGTGCGCCGCTCCACGCGGCGCTCCAGCTCGGCGTAGACCTCCACGTTTTCCATCGCCACGCTCGTGCTGTCCGCCAGCGCCTGCAGCATCTCCAGTTCCGCATCCGTCGCGCGACGCGGCCTCGCCCAGTAGTTCCCGATCGCCGCGATCGGCGCGTCGCGACGGATGGGCACCATCGCCAGGCTGCGCACGAACGTCGGCCGATACGCCTCCACCGTGACGCGCGGATCCTCGTCGACGTCTTCGATCACGACCGGCTCCCGATGCAGCATAACCCAGCCGCTTATGCACGCGTTCATCGCGAAGCGCCGCCCTTTCCACAACGGCGCGATCGCGTCCTCGTCCGCGTAGTAGCACTGGTCGCCGTCTCGTAAGACGAAAGTCGCCCCGTCCGCGCCGGTCAGCTGCCGCGCCACCCGACGAACGATGTCGACGATTCGCGCATGGTCCCGGGCCAGGGAGAGCTCCTGGATGGCCGCGATCAACCCGCACGACGCGGACGCGCCATGGGGCCGGTTAAGGAGGGTGCCGGGTTTTGACATTTGAGGGCTTCATTAAATCTCAAATGGCTAGTCTCTTAAACAGGGAGATAAGCCGGGATTTCCCCCGCCGTTTGTCCCTCTTCACGTTCTCTAAAGGTGCGACCTGCTAGGCTCCGGCGAAACACTCCCGCACCGTGAAGTCTCGCCCGTCCGCCCTCGCCATTCTCCCGCTCGCCCTGCTCCTTCCCGGCTGCACGATTACCGGCCATGTTCCATCGACGGCGTCCGACGTCGCCACGCCCCAAGCTTGGTCGCGGGCGGCCGATGCACCCGCCGGCGGCCTCGACACCGCCGCCCTCGCCGATTGGTGGACGCGTTTCCACGATCCTGTTCTCGACCGGCTCATCGCGGACGCGCTCGCCCACAACCCCGATGTCCGCCTCGCCGTTTCCCGCATCGCCCAGTCGCGCGCCACCCGGACCGTAGAAAAATCCGGCCTGTTCCCCTCGCTCAACGCCGGAGTCTCCGGCCAGGGCAGCCGCGCCCGCGACCACGGCTCCGACACCGTCTCGGAAAGCGACAGCTACTCCGCCTCCCTCGACGCCAGCTGGGAGATCGATCTCTTCGGCAAACAACGCCTCGCGCTCGCCGCCGCCGACGCCGACCTCGCGCAGACCGAGGAAAATCTCCACGCCGCCCAGGTCTCCCTCGCCGCCGAGGTCGCCACCGCCTACGTCAACCTCCGTTCCGCCGAGGCCCAGCTCGCCCTCGTCCGACATTCGCTCGCCAGCCGCGAGGAAACCACCCGGCTCACCCGCTGGCGTCAGGAGGCCGGCGTCGGCGACATCCTCGATACCCGCCAGGCCGAGAGCGCGCTCGAGCAGGCCCGAGCCGCCATCCCTGCGCTCCAGCAAACCGCCACCGAGACGCGCAATCAGCTCGCCGTCCTCTCCGGCCGCACGCCCGGCTCGCTCGACACCTTGCTCGCTTCCACCGCGCGAGTCCCGGCCGCGCCCGCCGCCCTCGCCGTTGGCATCCCCGCCGAGACCCTTCGCCAGCGCCCGGACATCCGCGCCGCCGGCCACGCCGTCGAAGCCGCATCCAAACGCTCCGACGCCGCCCGCCGCGAGCGTCTTCCCTCGCTCAATCTCAGCGGCTCCCTCGGCATCGACGCCGGCGAACTCGGCCGCCTCGCCTCGCCTTCCGCCACCATCGCCAGCATCGCCGGCGGCCTGACCGCGCCGATCTTCAGCGCCGGCCGCATCGGCGCCCACATCCGCGCCCAAGACGAGACCACCCGCCAGGCCCTCATTTCCTACGAATCCACCGTCCTCGACGCCCTTGCCGAGGTCGAAAACGCGCTCGAAGCGATCCGCCGCCAGACCGAGCGCCGCGCCTCGCTCGCGCTCGCCGCCGCCGCCGCCCGCGAGGCCGACACGCTCGCCCGCCGACAATACGAGGCGGGCTCCGTCGACTTCCTCCAAGTCCTCGAATCGGAGCGCAGCCTGCTCTCCGCCGAACAAAGCCTCGTCACCACCGACGCCGACCTCGGATCGGCCCACATCCGCCTCTACAAGGCCCTCGGCGGCGGCTGGTCCGCCGAATCCGCGGCCGACACCACCCCCGCCGCATCCCTTTGACATGAACACCACGTCCCCTTCTTCCGGCCTCGCCGCCATCGTCAAGCCACCCGCTCCCGGCCGGCTCCGCCGCCACCGCGCCAAGCTCATCGCAGCCGCCCTCGCGCTTCTCGCCGTCGGAGCGTTTGCCTGGAGCCGCGCCCGAGCCGCCAACCACCCGCCCGCGGCCTTCGCCACCACGCCGCTCGTCCGCGGCGACATCGGCCTCACCATCACCGCCACCGGCAAGCTCGCCCCGACCAACGAGGTCACCGTCGGCAGCGAACTCTCCGGCACCGTCCTCGAGGTCTACGTCGACATCAACGACCGCGTCGCCAAGGGCCAACCGCTCGCCAAGCTCGATACGACCAAGCTCGCCCAGCAGACCGAAAGCAGCCGCGCCAACCTTCGCGTGGCCCAGGCCTCCGTCGCCCAATCCGAGGCCACCGTCCGTGAGACCGACGCCACCCTTAAACGCCTCCGGGAGCTCCGCCGCGTCAGCGACGGCAAGCTCCCCTCGCAAAGCGACCTCGACGCCGCCACCGCCGCCGCCGACCGCGCCGCCGCCAACCTTCTCAGCGCCCAGGCTTCCGTCGCCCAGTCCGAAGCCTCCCTTCGCATCAACGAAAACGACCTCTCCAAAGCCATCATCAAATCCCCCATCGACGGCATCGTGCTCACCCGCGCCGTCGAGCCCGGCCAGACCGTCGCCGCCAGCTTCACCGCCCCCGAGCTCTTCGTCATCGCCGAAAACCTCGACCACATGAAGCTCACCGTCACCGTCGCCGAGGCCGACATCGGCCGCCTCGCCGCCGGCCAGACCGCCTCCTTCACCGTCGACGCCTGGCCCGACCGCGCCTACGTCGCCAAGGTCGAACGCGTCTCCTTCGGCTCCTCCGTCACCAACAACGTCGTCACCTACGAGACCGATCTCGAGGTCGCCAACACCGACCTCAGCCTCCGCCCCGGCATGACCGCCACCGCCGACATCCGCGTCGCCGAGAGCAACGGCGTCTTCCTCGTCCCCGCCGCGGCCCTCCGCTTCGATCCCGAAAAAACCGCCTCCCCCGCGGCGACCGCCGAGGCCCCGAAGAAATCCTTCGTGCAAAGCCTCACCCCCATGCCGCCGCGCATGAATCGCCCCGCCCGCCCCGCCGACGGCGAAGACGACACCAAATCCGCCGCTCACCAGACCCGCTCCCGCATCTGGATCCTCCGCGACGGGCTCCCGCAACCCATCCCGGTCAAACTCGGCCTCAACGACGGCCGTCAGGTCGAGATCTCCGGCGACGGCCTCTCCGAAAACCTACCCGTCATCACCAAGGCCGCCGCGCCGGCCCCCGCCACATGAGCCTCCATCCCGAAATCGCTCCCGCGCCGGGCCCGTCGGCGCCCGCCATCGAACTGCGCGGCATCACCAAGACCTACGGCCGCGGCGACGCCGCCTTCCAGGCGCTGCGCGGCGTCGACCTCGTCGTGCGCCGCGGGGAATTTGTCGCCGTCATGGGCCCCAGCGGCTCCGGAAAATCGACGCTCATGAACATCCTCGGCTGCCTCGATACGCCCACCACCGGCGACTACCGCTACGAGGACATCGCCGTCCAGACCCTCGACAACGACCAGCGCGCCCTCCTCCGCCGCCACGCCCTCGGATTTGTTTTCCAGGGCTTCAACCTTCTCGCCCGCACCAGCGCGCTTGAGAACGTCGAGCTCCCGCTCCTCTACCGCGGTCTCAACCGCCGCCAGCGCCACGACAAGGCCCTCGCCGCGCTCACCTCCGTCGGCCTGCCCACCAAGCTCCGCAACACCCCCGCCGAGCTCTCCGGCGGCCAGCAGCAACGCGTCGCCATCGCCCGCGCCCTCGTCACCGAGCCCACCACGCTCTTCGCCGACGAGCCCACCGGCAACCTCGACACCGCCACCACCCTCGAGGTCATGAACCTCCTAGTCCGCCTCAACACCGAGCTCGGCATCACCATCCTCATGGTCACCCACGAGGACGAAGTCGCCGCCTACGCCAGGCGCATCATCACCGTCCGCGACGGCCTCATCGCCTCCGACGAGCCCAACCGCCGCAACCTCCTCGTCCGCTGATCCCCCGCCTTCGATCCCGATGTTCGTAATACGAACATCGGCCCGCTCCCAGCCCATGACCGAGCCCTCGCCATGATCTTCTTCAACGCCTTCCAAATCGCCCTGCGCGAGATCCGCCGCAACGTCATGCGCGCCTTCCTCACCGTGCTCGGTGTCATCATCGGCGTCGCCGCCGTCATCACCATGGTCACGCTCGGCAACGGCGCCACCGAGTCGGTCAAGGCTCAGATCTCCAACCTCGGCAGCAATCTCGTCATGCTCCGCCCGGGCATGGGCTTCGGCCCGCGCTCCTCCTCCGCCGGCGTGCCCAATTTCACCCTCGCCGATGTCGCCGCCCTCTCCGAGCAGGTCGACGGCATCGCCGCCCTCGCCCCCGTGCGCAACGGCAGCTATTCCACCATCTCGCGTCAAAACGCCCGCTCCACCTCCGTCACCGGCACCACCGTCGACTACTTCGCGATCAACAAGTGGACCCTCGCCGACGGCCGCTTCTTCAACGAGAGCGACGCCCGCGTCGGCGCCGCCGTCGCCGTCATCGGCGCCACCGTCCGAAAAGAACTCTTCGGCGACGAAGACCCGATCGGCCAAAAGATCCGCGTAGGCAACGCCGCCATCGAGGTCGTCGGCGTCCTTGCCGCCAAGGGCCAGGGCGGCATGGGCGACCAGGACGACACCCTAATCCTCCCGCTCTCCACCCTCCAGCGACGCCTCGCCGGCAAGACGTCCGAGCACGACATCGGCATGATCAGCATCTCCGCCGCCGACGACGCCGACGGCACGCGCCTCATCGCCGACATCACCTCGCTCATGCGCCAGCGCCGCAACCTCCAGCCCAACCAGGACAACAACTTCAACGTCTTCGATACCCGCCAGATCGCCGACACGCTCAGCTCCTCCACCAAGATGATGACCACGCTCCTCGCCGCCGTCGCCGGCGTCTCGCTCATGGTCGGCGGCATCGGCATCATGAACATCATGCTCGTCTCCGTGACCGAGCGCACCCGCGAGATCGGCATCCGCCTCTCCATCGGCGCCACCGCCCGCGAGGTGTTGCTTCAATTTCTCGTCGAGGCGATCACCCTATCCTGCATCGGCGGCCTCGTAGGCATCGCCCTCGCCTTCGCCCTCTGCGCCGGCCTCGCCCAGCTGATCCAGGTGGGCTTTGTCTTCGATCCCCGGATCAATCTCATCGCCTTCCTTTTCTCCGCCGCCGTCGGCGTGCTCTTCGGCTTCGCCCCCGCCCGCCGCGCCGCCCGTCTCGACCCCATCGACGCCCTCCGCCACGAATAATCCCCGAACGCATGGAGGGCGGACCTCCGTGTCCGCCGCTTCGGCTCATTATCCGTGCCCATCCGCGCCATCCGTGGTTAAAAATCTCCGACGCCCCATGCGCCTCCTCCTCATCGAAGACGACCCCGCCCTCCAGCGCAGCCTCGCCGCCGCGCTGCGCGAGGAGGGCTACGCCGTCGACACCGCCTCCGACGGCGAGGACGGCCTCTACAAGGCGCTCGAAAACACCTACGACGCCCTCGTCCTCGACGTCATGCTGCCCAAGCTCGACGGCTGGCAGGTCCTCTCCCGCCTCCGCCCCGCCTTGCGCACGCCCGTCCTCATGCTCACCGCGCGCGACACCGTGCCCGACCGCATCAAGGGCCTCGACCACGGCGCCGACGACTACCTCACAAAACCCTTCGACCTCGACGAACTTCTCGCCCGTCTCCGCGCCCTCATCCGTCGCTCCGCCGGACGCGTCCACTCCACCGTCGAGATCGGCCCGCTCTCCGTCGACACCGCCGCACGCGTCGCCACGCTCGACGGCGAGCCCGTGTCGCTCACCGCCCGCGAGTATTCCCTCCTCGAATACCTCGCCCTGCACCGCGGCCAGGTCGTCAGCCGCGCCGAGCTCTACACCCACCTCTTCGACGAGGACGACGACTCCATTTCCAACCTCCTCGACGTCCACGTTTCCAATCTCCGCAAAAAACTCGGCGTCGACCTCATCGTCACCCGCCGCGGCCAGGGCTACATCATTCCGTGAGTTTCTTCTCCACCCACTCCCTCCGCTGGCGTCTTCAGGCCTGGCATGGCCTCATCCTTCTCGCCGTCATCATCGCCCTCTGCGGCGCCGTTCATCGCCTCGCCTCCTTCAACGACGACCAGCGCATCAACCGCGACGTCCGCGGCGCCGAGCACGCCCTGATCCGCGGCCTCATGGACGCCACTCGCCCGCCCGGCCAGCCCGACGGCCCGGTCTCGCCCAAGATTCTCCTCGAACGCCTCCACGCCGGCGACGTGAAGCTCCCCGCCGACGCCCTCGCGCGCTTCTCCGGCGCCGAGGCCGGCCACGCCTATTTCATCATCCAGGACACCGACGGCCGCGTCCTGCTCCGCTCCGCCAACGCCCCCGAAGACCGCAAGCTCCTGCCCCCCGGCCCGGGCGAATTCGCCGAGGATTTTCGCACCATCGGCCGCTACCGCGAATTCCTCCGCACCTCGCGCGACGGCATCGCCATCGCCGTCGGCCGAGACATCTCCGTCGAACAGGAACAACTCCTCCGCTTCACCGCCTGGCTCGCCGCCACCGGCCTCGGTGTCTGGCTCCTCGGCCTGCTCGGCGGCTGGTGGCTCGCCGGCCGCGCCATCCGCCCCATCGATTCCATCAGCCGCACCGCCACCCGCATCTCCGAAGGCGATCTCGACGAACGCATCGACACCGCCGGCACCGACAGCGAGCTCGACCAGCTCGGCCGCGTCCTCAACCAGACTTTCGACCGCCTCCGCGAATCCTTCGAGCGTCAGCGCCGTTTCACCGCCGACGCCGCGCACGAACTCCGCACGCCCGTCTCCATCCTCCTCGCCGAGACCCAGCGCATCCTGAAACGCGAGCGCGGCGCCGAGGAATACCGCGAGTCCATCCGGACCTGCCAGGATACCGCCGCGCGCATGCGCCGGCTCGCCGAGTCCCTCCTCCTCCTCGCCCGGCTGGAAAACAACGCCGCCGAGCCCCGCCGCGAACCTTCCGACCTCGCGACGATCGCCGCCGAGACCGTGCGCCACCTAAGCCCGCTCGCATCCGAGCGCGGGGTAAGGCTCCACGTCGACCTGCGTCCGGCGGTGCTCTCCGGCGATCCCGACGCCTTGGCCATCCTCGCCACCAATCTCGTCGCCAACGCCATCCAGCATCACCGGACCGACGGCGGGCAGGTATGGATAACGACCACCGACGAGGCCGGCCGCGCCGTGCTCACCGTGCGCGACGACGGCCCGGGCATCCCCGAGGAGCACCTGCCGCGCATCTTCGAGCGCTTTCACCGCGCCGACGCGGCGCGCACCGGCGGCACCGGCCACACCGGCCTGGGGTTGGCCATCGCCAAGACCATCGCGGACAATCACCAGGGCCGTCTGACCGCCGCGAATCGCCCCGGCGGAGGCGCCTGTTTCACGCTCTCCATCCCGCAGTCCTAGCCCAACTCCGTTAAGATTCGTAGAGGAGAGGGGATCCGATGGAGGGTGGACCGCGGTGTCCGCCTTTCGCGATCCGCAGGCTCGCCAGCGGCCGCAGCGCAGAGCCTGGACGACAGGACCGTCCCCGTCTTGGCGTCCGGCTCAGGCGCCCGGAGCCAGTCCGCGGTCACTCGCCTTGGCGAAAGCCAGCATGCGGGCAAACTCGGGCGTGGAGGCGCGCTCGTCGGCGGCGAGTTTTTCCAAGGCCTGAGAACGGTTCAGCCCGTCGCGGAAAAGGATGCGATGGACGGCCTTCACGCGCTCGAGCTGCTCGGGGGTGAAGCCCTTGCGCTCGAGGCCGATCTTGTTGATCGCGCGGATCAGCGCCGGCTGGCCGTCGGCGATGAAAAAGGGCGCCACGTCCTGCACGACTTTCGCGTAGGCGCTGACCATCGCGTAGGCGCCGATGCGGCAAAACTGATGCACTCCCGACACGCCGCCGACCACCACGTGATCCTCGATCACGACGTGGCCCGCGATCGAGACCGCGTTGCTCATCACGATGTGGCTGCCCAGCACGCAATCGTGAGCGATATGCCCGTAGGCAAGGAAGGTGTTGTCGTCGCCGAGCGTGGTGAACTCGCCGTCCTTGGTCGCCGCGTGCACGGTGAAGTATTCGCGGAACACGTTGCGCGCGCCGACGCGCACGCCGGGGTTGCCGCCCTTGAACTTCAGGTCCTGCGTCTTGCCGCCGATGCAGGCGTAGGGAAACACCTCGCACGCCTCGCCCAGCCACGTGTTGCCCTCGACGGAGGCGTGGTGATGCAGGCGCGTGCGGTCGCCGAGACGAACGCCGGGGCCGACGTAGCAAAGCGGACCGATCTCGACGTCGCCGCCGAGCTCGGCGGCGGAATCAACGACGGCGGTGGGATGGATTTGGGTCGGCATGGCGGAGCGGGCGGTGCGGCGAGGCGTGAATCAGCCCTCGACTTCGCTGTTGTCGAGGATGGCGAACATCAGCTCGGCGGAGGAAACCACCTGGCCGTCGACGGTGCAGGTCACCTCGGCGCTCGCGAGCTTGGTGCCGCGGGTCTTGGTGAGTTTGGCGTTGAGGATGAGCTGGTCGCCGGGCCGCACCGGCTTGCGGAACTTCACCTTGTCCGCGCTCATGAAGAGCGAGGTCTTCCCCTCGCTGCTGCCACGCCGGAGCATGAGGATGCCGGCCGCCTGCGCCATCGCCTCGAGTTGAAGCACGCCCGGCATGACGGGATTGCCGGGGAAATGGCCTTGGAAAAACGGCTCGTTGATCGAGACGTTCTTGATCGCGACGAGCGCGTCGTCGCCGATGAACTCGACCACGCGGTCGACCATCAGGAAGGGATAGCGGTGCGGAAGCGTGTCGAGGATGCGGCGGATATCGAGCTCGGTCTCGGTGGGCAGCACCATCGCGGGGCGGGGCTTTTTCTTCGGACCCTTCTTTTTCTCCGCGAGCTTCTCGGCGAGGGCCTTGGTGAGCTCGGCGTTGATCGCGTGGCCCGGACGGGTGGCGATGATGTGCGCCTTGATCGGCAGGCCGAGCAGCGTGATGTCGCCGACGATATCGAGCATCTTGTGACGCACGAACTCGTCTTTGAAGCGCAGCCCCTCCTTGGAGAGGATCTTGTCGCCCTTGATCACGACGGCGCAATCGAGCGAACCGCCCTTGATCTTGCCCATCTTGATGAGCGCCTCGATGTCCTCGTAGACGGTAAAGGTGCGGGCCGCGGCGATCTGCGTCATGTAGACGTCGGGATCGACGTTGAGCGAAAGGAACTGCGCGTGGATGCCGCGGTCGTCGGCCGAGGTGCAGGAGATTTTGAAGCCGTCGTGCGGCAGCGCGATGATGGACGAATTGCCCTTCTGGATGGAGACCGGCTCCTCGAGGACGAAATACTCGCGCTCCTTGTCCTGCTCGACCGGGTCGCCCTGCATGATGAGGTCGACGTAGGGCTTGGCGGAGCCGTCGAGAATCGGCGGCTCGGAGGCGTTCATCTCGATGACGCAATTGTCGATGCCGCAGCCGTGAAGGGCGCTGAGGACGTGCTCGACGGTGTGGACCTTCGCATGCCCCTCCTGGATCGTGGTCTGGCGAACGAGGTCGCCGACGAGCTCCGCGCGGGGCTTGATCTCCGGGGCGCCGTTCAGATCGATGCGGCGAAAAACATAACCGGAATCGACCGCGGCGGGCTTGAGCGTGAGCGTGACGGTTTCGCCGGTGTGGAGGGCCTGGCCGGAAATGGATACCTCGCGGGCGAGCGTGCGTTGTTTCATGGCTGTTACGTAAGGGGTCAGGGTGCCGAGCCGCCCGAGGGCGAGGCAAGCGCGGTTTCCAACCCCGTCCCCGCCACCACGGGCGATACCGTCCCGTCCCGCGCAAGCGCCATCGCCAGAAATTGGCGCAAGATCGCCTGCCCCGGCTCGTTCTGCGCCCACGGGATGTGCGGATAGTCGCCCTCCACGTAGCGCGCCGCCGGCCTCGCGGCGGCGAGTTTCCTCCCCTCCCCGACCGGGACGACCGTATCTCCCCGTCCCTGCGTCAAAAGCACCGGAACCGCCGGCGCGAGATCGCGCAACACCTCCGCCGTGTCCAACCGCTCGCCGCCGAGATACAGCCAAACGCCCATCCGGCGCGCCATGCTCGGCAGGCTGGAAAACGTGCTTTCCAAAACCAGTCCCGCCACCGGCCGGCGGGCGGCCAGCTGGGCCGCAAACGCGCCGCCGAGCGAAAACCCATGGGCGATGATCGCCTCGCGCCGCGCTTCCGGCCGCGCCGCCACGATGTCGAACCAGGCCGCGCCGTTGGCGATATCGTTCTCCAAGGCCGGAATACCGTCCGAGCGCCCGTAGCCCACATGCTCGCACACCAGCACCGACACGCCCAAGCCGTGCCACAACTCGACCGTCTGCCGCTGGTCGTCGATCAGCTCCGCGTTGCCATGGAAATAGAGCACCACCGGAGCGGGCCGTTCCGCCGAGGCGCCTTCCGCCGGACGCCACCACGCCTCGACGCGGCCGCCCTGCGGCAAGTCCCGCCACCACGATTCGTAGCCCGCCGGCGCCGTCCGTCCCCGCGCGCGGTCGCGTCCGTCGCGCGGATACAGCACCGCCTCCTTGTTCCAGGTCACGAGCGCGCAAAAGGCGACATAGCCCGCCAGCGCCAGCCCGCCCAGCCATGCCGCCAAACGTCGCGCCTTCATCACGCCCCGCCTCCCTTTTCCCCGCCCGGCGCCCCGGCCCGGGGCCGCGCCCGTTCGAGCAATTCGCGCAAGAGATCCGGGCGCTCCTGCGTGGAGAGCGGATAATGGTCGTGATCCCCCGCCACCGCCCGCGCCGAGGGCCGCGCCGCTGCGAGCAGACCGTGATGCCGAAACCCGACCACGTCGTCGCGCCGCCCATGCGTGAGCAAGACCGGCACGCGCGCATCGAGCCGACGCAGCACCGCGGTCGCGTCGAAGCGTTCGCGCGTGAACAAGATCCAGATGCCCCGGTCCCGCGCCGCCTCGCGGAGACTCGCCACCGTGCCCTCCAAAGCCAGGCCAGCCACCGGCCTCTCCCCCGCGAGCTCCGCGGCGAATATCCCGCCGAGCGAAAACCCGTGCGCGAGGATGACCTCGCGCCACACCTCCGGCCTCGCCGCCACGCGGTCAAACCACTCCCTCGAGTCGCTCTCGCCAACCGCGACGCCCGGCTCGCCGTCCGAGCGACCGTAGCCGCGGTATTCCGCAAGCAGCACGCTCGCGCCCAGATCGTGCCACACCTCGGCGAAGTCCCGGGAGTCGTCGATCAGCTCGCCGTTTCCATGGAAGACGATCACGGCCGGCGCCGGGCGCTCCGCCGAGGCGCCTCGCGCCGGCAACCACCAACCCTCCACCCGCGTGCCATCGCGCATCGTCTGCCACCAGGTTTCATAACCGGCCGGCGCGGTCTTGCCCGCCGCCCGCTCGCGCCCGTGCATCGGGAAAAGGATCGCCTCCTTTTTCCAGGCCACCACGCCGCACACCGCCAGATAGGTGCCGGCCGCGATCGCGCCCCAACGCAGCAGGCCCCGTCGCAAACTCCGCATTTTCTGAACCATGCCCGCCAATCTTCCGCCCATTCGGGGCAACGCGAGCCGGAACCCGGGCTTACCGCTTCCGTCTCAATTATAAGCAGACGTCAAAAGCCGGGCCCGACCGAGTCCCGCCTCGCCAGCCCTTCGACTCTTTGCCACAAGTGGTCCCACGACCCGCGCCGCCACCCCGCCCCCGCCGCACGGTCCCCGCGTGCTCCGCCGGCTCCACCGCACCACGCCATGCAAATCGCCGTCTTCAGCGCCAAGCAGCACGACCGCCGCTTTCTCGACGCCGCCAACGCCCGAGCCGGCCATGTGCTTCACTACCTCGAGGCCCGGCTCGACCGCCACACCGCGGCCCTCGCGGCCGGACGTCCCGCCGTGAGCCTCTTCGTCAACGACCGCGCGGACGCCGCCGCGCTCGCCGTCCTGGCCGACCAAGGGGTGCGCCTCGTCACCCTGCGCTCCGCCGGCTACAATCACGTCGACATCGAGACCGCCCGGGCGCTCGGGCTCACCGTCACCCACGCGCCCGACTACTCGCCGCACGCCGTGGCGGAGCACACGGTGGCGCTGCTCCTCGCGCTCGTGCGCCGCATCCCGCAGGCCTATTCGCGCGTCCGCGAGGGCAACTTCTCCATCGAGGGCCTGCTTGGATTCGATCTTCACGGCAAAACCGCCGCGATCGTGGGCACCGGCCGGATCGGGCGCAGCGTGGGACGTATTTTCCAAGGCTTCGGCATGCGCGTGCTCGCCTACGATCCTCGCCCGGGCCCCGAAACCCGGACCTCCGGCTTCGCCTTCGGCGCCCTCGAGGACGTGCTCGGCGAGGCCGACATCGTCTCGCTGCACTGCCCGCTGCTGCCAAACACGCGCCACCTGATCAGCCACGCCACCCTGGGCTGGATGAAACGCGGCGCCGTGCTGCTCAACACCTCCCGCGGCGGGTTGCTCGAAACAAGCGCGGTCCTGGAGGCGCTCGAAACCGGCCGGCTCTCCGCGCTCGGCATCGACATCTACGAAGACGAGGCCGCTCTGCTCTACGAGGACCACTCCGAACAGGGCCTGCGCGACGAAGTGCTGGCGCGACTGGTCGCCCTGCCCAACGTGCTCGTCACCGGGCATCAGGGCTTCTTCACCCGGGAAGCGATGGAGTCGATAGCCGGCGCCACGATCGCAGCGCTCGACGCCTTCGCCGCGGGGCTTCCCTGCCCGCGCACCCTGACCGCCCCCGGCGCCAGCTCGGCCCGCTTGCCGCCCGCAGCGCCACATGGCTCCTCGCCGGCTTTTCCGCTCAACATGGAGCCTTCCACCGAACCCGCGGAAACCGTCCCCGTGGCGAGAAAAAGCGAAGCCTGAAAAAGCCGCGGCCCTATCCGGCGGCGCGACGACTCGCGCCCAAGCGGCGCGTAAGGCAAAGCGGACGCCTTACTCCACCACGCGGGGCACGAGCACCATGTGGTCGCGCTGGGCCGGGGCGTTGCGCAAGGCCTGCTCGACCGGCAGGCCCGGGCGCGCCTCGTCGGGCTGGAGCACGTTGAAAATCGGCGTCGCGTGCGCGGTGGGCTCCACACCGTCGACGTTCACCTGCTTGAGCTGCTCGATGTGGCCGAGGATGTCGCCGAGCTGCGCGGAAAACTTCGCTTTTTCCGCGGGCGTGAGCGCGAGACGGGAGAGCGTGGCGAGGTGGTCGATGTCGATGTGAACCGGGGATGACATGGGCGGAGCTTTTTTAATTAACCACGAAACACACGAATTACACGAAAAGGGGAAACGTCGGAAAGATATCCGCTCGCCGTGCGCGGGCCTGGTTTCGTGTCTTTCGTGTGTTTCGTTATTGTCCCTTCCGATCAGAAATCCGCGATGCGGAGGAGGAGGGGCTTGCCGAGGGTGCAGTTGAGCTTGGCGAGGCGGTTCACGGTGAGACGGATCGCGGCCTCGTTGCACTCGTGGGTGGTGAGCAGGAGCGAAGCGGCGTCGGCCTTCTCGCTCGGGCGCTGCACGAGACTGGCGATGCTCACGCCGGCCTTGGCGGTGCAGCTGGCGATCTTCGCGAGCACCCCCGGCTGGTCCTTCACGTCGAGGCGCAGGTAGTGGCGCGAACGCAGCGCCTCGGGCGGGGTGAGCGCGAGCTTGGTCGCGGGCGCGGACGGGAGCACGGCGGCTCCGCGCACAAGCAGCGAGGCGGCGTCGATGATGTCGCCGATCACCGCGCTGGCGGTCGGATCCTGGCCGGCGCCGCGGCCGATGTAGGTCGTCTCGCCGACGACGTCGCCGGACACGGAAATGCCGTTGTAGACCTCGTTGACGTTGGCGACCGCCTTCGAAAGCGGCAGCAGGGCGGGATACACCGCGACGGAGAGGGCGTTGCGCTGGAGATCGCGCTCGATGACGGCGAGCAGCTTGATCGCGTAGCCGTTCTCGCGGGCGAAGGCCAGGTCGGCCTGGGTCAGATGGGTGATGCCCTCGACGATCATCTTCTTCGTCGGCACCCAGGTGCCGTGGGCGAGATAGGCGAGCACCGCCGCCTTGTGCGCGGTGTCCCAGCCCTCGACGTCGAGCGACTCGTCGGCCTCGGCGTAGCCCAGCTCCTTGGCCTCCTTGAGGATGACCGGATAGGCCAGCCCCTCTCGCTCCATGCGCGTGAGGATGTAGTTACAGGTGCCGTTGAGGATGCCGTAGATGCGGCGGAACTTGTTCGCGACCAGACCCTCGCGGAGGGCCTTGATGATCGGGATGCCGCCGGCGACGGAGGCCTCGAAGAAGAACTGGCCGCCGTGTTTGTGCGCGGTGGCGAAGAGCTCGGGACCGTGGGCGCAGAGGAGAGCCTTGTTGGCGGAGACGACGGTCTTGCCGCGCTTGAGCGCCTCGAGCGTGACCTTGCGGGCGATGCCGGTGCCGCCGATCAACTCGCACACGATCTGGATGGACGGATCGGTGGCGATGGCGAGCGGGTCGGTCGTGAGCTGGTCGGCCTTGAGGCGCACGGCGCGCTTCTTGTCGAGGTCGCGCACGGACGCGCGGGCGAGCACGAGCTTGGCGCCGAGGCGGGCCTCGAGTTCGGGGCGGGCGCGCTCGATGTGTTTCCACACGCCCTGGCCGACGGTGCCGAGGCCGCAAATGCCGATGTTGATGACGGAGACGGAAGCCATGTGGGAAACGGTTTAGGGGAGGCGAATCAGGATTGGCCAGACGAGACGGGCTCGGCGGGCTTCTTCACGAACTTGTTTTCCGTGCCGTTGCAAAGACGGACGATGTTCGAGCGGTGGCGCAGGATGACGAAGAAACCGATCACGGTGGCGAGGATCGCGAAAGCATGCGGCGCGCCGAGCAGCCAGGCGGCGGCGGGAAGCGCGACCGAGGCGACGATCGAAGCGAGCGAGACGTAGCGGGAGAACTGGAAGACGATCACCCAGGAAACGAGCGCGATGACCGTCGGGATCGGGAGCAGGACGATCAGGCCGCCGGCGGAGGTGGCGACGCCCTTGCCGCCCTTGAAACGCGTCCAGCAGCTGAAGCTGTGGCCGATCAGGGCGAAGACGAGGCCGGTGATGGCCATCGCGGGTGCGTGCCCCGCGTCAAACCAAGTGACTGAACCGCCATCGTTGGTGATCGAGAAAGCGAAATCCGTGTAGCGGGCCCACCATAGCGGCCAACCCGCCGCCACCGCGCCCTTCAGCGCATCGAGAAAAAACGCCAGATCGCCGGCGCGTTTGCCCTTCTTCCCGAACATGCCACCGAGCACGCGCTTCACGTTCGTGGCGCCGGGGTTCTTCGAACCGTGCTCGAAGATGTTCACGCCGAACTTGCGCGCGATGAGCCAGCCAAAGGGCAGCGCGCCAAGGAAGTAGCCGGCGACGGCGGCGAGAAGAAGCGGGATCAGCATACTCGGAGAATCTTACAGGAGAGAACGGAGTTAACGGAGAAGGTCCGAAACCAAATCTCCGTTTCCTCCGTTACCTCCCGTAAAAATTGCTCGTGCTCAGAGCTGCACGAACTTCGCGAGCTTGATGTTCGCGTTGGCCTTGAGCGCGTCGCGGGCGGCGGCGCTGGGCTCGTGGTCGACGCGCACCACCATGTAGGCGGTGCCGCCGGGGGTGAGGCGGGAGAGCGACATGTCGGCGATGTTCACGCCGTCCTGGCCAAGCAGGGTGCCGACGGCGCCGACCATGCCGGGCTTGTCGAGGTTCTCGAGGACGAGGAGCGAACCCTCGGCGGCGACCTCGACCTCGCGGCCGTTGATGCCGACGATGCGGGGCTCGTTGTTCTTGCCGATGAGGGTGCCGCGGGCGCTGTTCACGCTGCCGTCGCCGCCGGTGGCCTCGAGCTCGATGAGATCGGTGTAGTCGCCGGCGTCGCTATTCTTCACCACCTCGAACTGGACGCCGAGGCGAGAGAGGAGCGTGGGGGCGTTGACCGCGTTGACGCTGTCGCCGCTGATGCGGCGGAGGAAGCCGCCCTGGAGCGCGCGGGTGATGGCGTTGACGTCGAGGTCGGCGACTTTGCCGGTGTAGGTGACGCGAAGCTTGGCGATCTGCTTGGGCGCGATCTGCTGGACCAGAGAGCCGAGCTTGGCGCCGAGGGAAATGTAGGGCGCGAGCGTCTTGGCGGCGGCGGCGTCCATCGAGGGGAGGTTGACCGCGTTGCGCACGGCGCCGTGCAGGAGCACGTCGGCGATCTGCTCGGCGATCTCGATGCCCACGGACTCCTGGGCCTCGGTGGTGGAGGCGGCGATATGGGGGGTGAGAACGATGTTGGGGGCGGAGCGCAACTCGCTGTCCTTCGGAAGGGGCTCGGTCTCGAACACGTCGAGGCCGGCGGCGCCGACCTGGCCGCTCTTGAGCGCCTCGACGAGAGCCTTCTCGTTGACGATGCCGCCGCGGGCGCAGTTGACGATGCGGACACCCTTCTTGCACTTCGCGAGGGCGGCGGCGTCGATCATGTTGTTCGTCTCCTCGGTCAGCGGCATGTGGACCGTGATGTAGTCGGAGCCGGCGAGGAGGGCGTCGAGCGTGACGGGCTCGACCTGCATGGAGGCGGCGCGGGCGGCGGTGAGATAGGGATCGTAGGCGAGGACCTTCATGCCGAAGGCCTGGGCGCGCTTGGCGACCTCGCTGCCGATGCGGCCGAGGCCGATGATGCCGATGGTCTTGCGGAGCAGCTCGACGCCGCTGAGCGTCTTGCGGTCCCAGTTGCCGGCCTTCATCGAGGCGGCGCCTTGGGCGATCGGACGGGCGCAGCAGAGGATGTGGGTGAAAGTCAGCTCGGCGGTGGAGATGGTGTTGCCGCCGGGGGTGTTCATGACGACGACGCCATGCTCGGTGGCGGCGTCCACATCGACGTTGTCCACGCCGACGCCGGCGCGGCCGACGACCTTGAGCTTGGGCGCGGCGGCGAACACGTTGCGCGTGATCTTCGTCTCCGAACGCACGGCGATGGCCTGCACGTCCTTGACCAACTCGATGATCTTCTCGGGAGAAGAGCCGTAGGCCTCGATGACTTCAAAGCCCGGCTGCTGACGCAGGTAGGCGACGCCCTTGGGTGAGATCTTGTCGGCGACGAGGATTTTCATGGGAAGAAAAGGGTCTACCTAATGCCCCGCCGCCCCCGCCCGGCAAGGAAAAGCTCGGCGCGACACACTCCTCCCCTAGCCTGCCCCTCCATGACGCGCATCCAGCAGCAATACGCCTTCCTGACCGAGTGCCTCAAACTTTCTGAAATCTTTCGCCAGGCACTGCTTCCCGTCAGTCGCCGCCGCGAAAACGACGCCGAGCACTCCTGGCACCTTTGCCTGATGGCGATCACGCTGGCCGAGCACAGCAACCAGCCCGTCGACCTCACCCGCGTGCTCAAGATGCTCATCATCCACGACATCGTGGAGATCGACGCCGGCGACACCTACGCCTACGACACCGCCGCGATGGTCGGCCAACACGAGCGCGAGGCCAAGGCCGCCGAGCGCATCTTCGGCCTGCTGCCGGCTGATCAGGCCATCGAGTTGCGCCAGTGCTGGGAAGAATTCGAGGCAAAGACCACGCCCGAGGCGAAATTCGCCGCCGCGGTCGACCGCCTCCAGCCGATCCTGCTCAACATCCTCTCGGGCGGCGAAAAATGGCGCGAGCACGGCGTCACGAAAAAGATGGTCGTCGCCCGCAACCAGCACGCCAACGACGGCGCCTGCGCGGTCTGGGCCCACGCGCTCACCCTCCTGGACGACGCGGTCGCGCGAGGCTTTCTGCCCGCGGAATAGCCAAGCCGGCCCCGTTGTTTCGACACGGTATCATGCCGCCCGTCGGGTCAGACTCGTCCCGAAGCATCCAAAAGCCCGATACAAACGCGCGTCCCCCCGCCCCGCCCGCGCCGGATCGCGGACGGTCTCGTCAGTCCCGCGGGCGCGCCCATTGGACCTTAGCGACGAAAAGCTCCGGATCGCCTCGGGCGGCGCGGCCATGTCCGGCAGATCCGGTGAGGAGGCCATCCGGAACCTCGCCCTTTTCGCGTCAAACACCCGTCTTTGTTTCCCGGCGAAGCGATGCCGCCCTCCTCGGCCGGAACCTGCTCCGAGCCGCGCCGGAGGCCGGAAAACCCCGGTGGCGTCGCGCCTGGATCAGGCCGCCTCCATCGCGCCCAGCAGGCGATGCAGCAAGGATTCCGCCCCCTGCCCGTGCTCGCGCACGCCGGCGTTGATCTGCTCCGCGGACTGGACCCATCGCCCGCCATTCTTCAGCTCATCCGCGCAACCCGCGGTGATCTCGGAGACCGCGCCAGCGTCCATCTCGAGGTGAAACTGCAGGCCTAGGACCCGCTCGCCCCACGCGAAAGCCTGTTGCTCGCAGGCCGCGCTCGCCGCGAGGCGCGTGGCCCCGGCGGGCAAGGAGAAGGTGTCGCCGTGCCAGTGAAGCACGGTCGAGAAAGCGGGAAACGCATAACGGGCACCCGCCGCGACGGCCGCGACCGGCGTTGCGCGCACCGGCCACCAACCGATCTCGCGCTCGGCGTTTTGCACGACCTTGCCGCCCAGCACGTCGGCGATCAGTTGCGCGCCGAGGCAAACCCCGAGCACGCGCTTGCCCTCCGCAAACGCCGAGCAAAGCGCGGCCTTCTCGGCCAGGAGCCAGGGATGATCGCGGTGCTGATACACGTTCATCGGCCCGCCCATCACGATCAACCAGTCGTAGTCGTCGACGTCCGGCGCCGCGTCGCCCGCCCACCAGCGGGTGAAGGCGATCTCGTGGCCGCGCGCGCGCACCCAGGGATCGATCAGGCCGAGGCCCTCGAAGGGCACGTGCTGGAAGCAGCGCACTTTCATGGCCTCATAAAAAACCCCGCCGCGCGCAAAGGCGAGACGGGGTTGCGGGGAGGCCGGGGTGAAGCGGACGACCTCAAGACGCTTTCCGATCCGGGCGCGTAGAGGTCAAGGCGCTGCACCTATGCACCGCCTACTTCCAATCGTAGCGGACACGATAGGTGACGATCTTCTCCTCGTCGGGCTGAAGCTTCACGCGAAACTCCGCGCTGCTCGCGTCGGTCTTTTCGTGCGGGTCGGACTGCTGGACGAGTTTCCAGTTCGGCCAGGAATAAAAGTGCTCCACCACGCGGACCTCGACCGGCTCGGCCTTGCGGTTGCGCAGCTTCACCTCGAAGGCCTCCTCGCGAAAATCGTTGTGGCTGCTCATCTGCGAATCGGTCTGTTTTTTCTCGACCGCGATGTCGAAGACGTCGCCGGTGTAGAGGCGCACCGTCTCGTTCTTGGCGGTGTGGTCGAGGCTGTTCTCGCCGACGAACTCGAGCCGTCCGTCCGACGAATCCTGCCGGTAGAAACGCGCGCGCCCCTTCGGCAGCGGCAGGCCGAGGCCGCCGTTTTCCTTGGTGTTCTTGAATTCGCGGACGGTGGCGACCTTCGCGCCGTATTTGTTCTGGTCGAAAAGGTAGAGCTGCGGCGCGGTCACGCCGGTGGCGCGGAGAAACTCGACCTGCTTCGTCTCCTGGTCGCGCAACGTCACCGGGCGCGGCAGCGAATAGAGGTGGAATTCGTCGAATGCCTTTTCGGTGACCTCCGCGACGGGCGCGGCCATGGCGGCGAGGACCATGCCTTTGCGCTGGCGGCCTCCTGAAAAATCCATCTCCGGCTGCACGCGGTTCACGTCGCCGGCCATGAGCTTGATCGTCGCGTCGTCGAAGCGTTTGCCGGTGTGGTTGTTCACCGTGACCCAGCCGACGATGTCGACCCGGTCGCCCTTTTCCGGCGCGACGAGGTTGTAGGCCGCCTGCCAGCTCATGCCGCCGGTGATGTAGCCGAGCTCGGCCTGAAGCTTCGACGCCTGCTCGGCGTTGACCTGCCAGGACAGCGTGGGCTGGAGGATGGCGTCGTCGCCGAGACCCGGAAAAATCGGCTGGCCGGGAAGCGAGAAGCGCAGCTTGCCGTCGACCTCGATGATCGGCGTGGCGGCCTCGCCGCCGGCCTTGTAGCCGCTGCGGATCACGCGGCCCTTCACGGTGTATTCCTTCGCCTCGTCGTCGGTGACGATGAACTCCAGGACCTTGCCCTCGTTCATCGCCAAGAGCAGCCCCTGCGACGCGGCGTCGGCGCGGTAGCTTTGCTCGAGTATGCGCAAGCCGATCTTGCCCGCGGCGTCGCGCAAGACGACCGAGTCCGGCTCCACCTGCGTGGTCGCGCCGGAGAAGTTCACGGCGTTGACCCCGGCCTTGAGATCGAGCGGCAGCGTCTCGCGCACCACGGCGAAATTCTGGTTGTAGATGGTGAGCGCGGGGCCCGCCGGCAGCGCGAGCGGCAGGGCGGCGAGCAGTGAAGCGAGGGTGATGGTTTTCATGGCTTTGCGGAAAGACTGACCAGAAATCCCGGCGCTTGTTCAGCGTTAAGTTGTCAGGTCTTTGTCAGGCTCGACGCACCGGTCGGACGCCCGCCCCGCGGTCGGGCCCGCGTGTCCGGGCCCGCCTTTCGCGTTGCCTGCGGGGCCGGGGCCGCGAGGTTTGGGCGCCAAAGCGTCATGGATTCCCCCTTCGAAAACAGCTCGCCCTTCGCCGAGAGCCCCGTCCCGCAGATCGATTTTCGCGCGGAACTCAACGACGAGCAGTTCAACGCCGTGACCGCCGAGCCCGGCCCCTTGCTCGTCCTCGCCGGCGCCGGCTCGGGCAAGACCCGCACCCTCACCTACCGCGTCGCCTACCTGCTCTCCATGGGCGTGAAGCCCGGCGAGATCCTCCTCCTCACCTTCACCAACAAGGCCGCGAAGGAGATGCTCGCCCGCGTCGACCAGCTCACCGGCGTGGAGCCGCGCCGCTTCTGGGGCGGCACCTTCCACTCCATCGGCGCCCGCATCCTCCGCATCTACGGCGACGCGATCGGGCTCCAGAAAAACTTCACCATCCTCGACGCCGACGAATCCGAGACGCTGCTCAAGAACGCGGTCGAGGCGGACGACAAGGTGTTCTTCAAGGACAAGACCCACCCCAAGCCCGGCCCGCTCCACAGCGTGATCTCGCTCGCGCGCAACACCCGCCTCACGCTCGACGAGACGGTGAAGCGCCACTTCCCGCAATACACCGATATCGCGCACCGTTTCCCCGCCTTCGCCGCCGCCTACGCCGCGGCCAAGAAGGAGCAGAACGTCCTCGATTACGACGACCTCCTCGAGCTGTGGCTCGACCTGCTCGTGAAATGCCCCGACCTCGCGGAGTATTTCGCCAACCGCTTCCGCCACCTGCTTGTCGACGAATACCAAGACACCAACACGCTCCAGTCCGAGATCGTCGACCGCATGGGCTCCCACCACCGCATCATGGCCGTCGGCGACGACGCCCAATGCATCTACTCGTGGCGCGGCGCGAATTTCGAAAACATCATGACCTTTCCCGACCGCCACGAGGGAACGGCCATCCACCGCATCGAGACCAACTACCGCTCCACGCCGCAGATCCTAGCCCTCGCCAACGGCGTGCTCGAGGCCCAGCCGATCGGGCGGCATTTCGAGAAGAAGCTCATCGCCGCCCGCGCCAACTCCCAGAAGCCCTGCGTGGTGCAGGCGATGGACGACCGCGAGCAGGCCGAGTTCATCGTCAAACGCGTGCGTTACCTGATCGAGGACGAGGGCGTGTCGCCCGCCGAGATCGCCGTGCTCTACCGTTCGCATTTCGTAGCGCTCGAGACCCAGCTCGCGCTCTCTCGCGCCGGCATCCCCTACTCCATCACGAGCGGCGTGAAGTTCTTCGAACGCCAGCACGTCCGCGACCTGATCGCGCTGATCAATTTCGTCTATAACCCGAGCAACACCCTCGCCTGGTCGCGCCTCGCCTGCCTGCTCCCGAAGGTCGGCGAGAAAGGCGCGCAAAAGATCCACTCCGCGGCGCTCGATCACGCGAAATTCCTCCAGCAGGACTTCATCGAGGCGCTCGCGAGCGACGACGTGAAGGCCAAGGTGCCGCCCGCGGCGAAAGACGAGTGGGCGCAGTTCTGCGCCTCGCTCCGCGAGGTGGCCCACGCGATGCGCGACGAAAAGCCGGCACGCGTCATCGAGCTCTCGATCGAGGGCTGGTATGGCGACTACCTGAAGGGCGCTTTCGCCGACTACACCGACCGCCATGAGGAGTTGAAGGCGCTGGTCGGCTTCGCCGCGCGCTTCGACGACATGCAGGACCTGCTCGCGCAGATCGTGCTCCTCAACGGCGAGACGACCGACAAGTCCGTCGCGCCCGACCAGGAGGCGATCAAACTCACCACCGTGCACCAGTCGAAGGGGCTCGAATACGACGCCGTGTTCGTGATCGGCCTGGCCGACGGCATGTTTCCCGGTCGCCGCGCCATCGAGGACGGCGACGTCGAGGAGGAGCGCCGCCTGTTCTACGTCGCGGTGACCCGGGCAAAGAACGAGCTCTACCTCTGTTATCCGAAGATCGCGTCGCGCGCCGGCCCCGGCGGTATGATGCTCGTGCCGAGCCGCTTCATCACCGAGCTATCGCCCGGCCTTTACGAGCCGCTGCGGATCAAACGGCAGTTCGGCTGGTGAGGAACGTTCGCGGATTGCGCACTGGAGGGCGGGCCGCCGTGCCCGCCAAAACACGCAACGCGACGCAGCCAGATCCGCGCCCCCCCAAAAAATCAGGGCCCGCTCAGTGCGCGCCGCCTTCGATCTCGCCGGGCTTGAGCAGGCCGGCAAAGAGCGATTTGTCCGCCGCCTTCATGTAGGCCTCGGTGGCGGCGACGCTGCCGTCCTTCACGCGGGCGAGCAGGCTCTGGTCCATCGTGATCATGCCGTCGGTTCGTCCGTTCTCGATGATCGCCCGGATGTTCGCGATCTGGCCGCTGCGGATCGTGTTGGGCAGCGCCTCGTGCTGGAGCAGGATCTCGTGCACCGCCACCCGGCCCTTCGGGATTTTCTTGCAGAGGAGCTGGGAGACGACGCCGGCGAGACAGCCGGAGAGCATGACGCGCACCTGGTTTTGTTCGTCGGCAGGGAAGGTGTTGATGATGCGGTCGACGGTCTTGGGCGCGTTGTTGGTGTGGAGCGTGCCGAAGACCAGCATGCCCATGGAGGCGCAGCCGAGGGCGAGCTTGATGGTCTCGAGCTCGCGCATCTCGCCGAGGAGAACGATGTCGGGATCGTGGCGCATCGCCCCCTTGAGCGCGTCGGCGAAGGTGCGGGTGTGCTCGCCGACCTCGCGGTGGACGATGGTGGACTTCTTGTTTTGGTGAACGAATTCGATCGGGTCCTCGATCGTGATGATGTGCCGGGCGAGGTTCGCGTTGATGTAGTCGATCATCGCCGCGAGCGTAGTGGATTTACCGCTACCGGTCGGACCGGTCACGAGCACGAGGCCCTCGTTCAGATGGCAAAGCTTCTTCAGCGTCTCTGGCAGCTTGAGGTCGTCGAAGGAGAGTATCTTCGAGGGGATCTGGCGAAACACCGCGGCCTGGCCCCAATGGTTGTAGAGGTAGTTACCGCGGAAGCGGGCCAGCCCGGGGATCTCGTGCGCGAGGTCAAGGTCCTTGCGCTCGAGAAAATCGGCCCAGCGCTGCGGCGGGCAGATCTCCCTGAGAAAGGTCTCCATCTGGGCGGCGTCCAAAACCTGCTCCTGAAGATCGGCGAGACCGCCGGAGATGCGGGCGCGAGGAGGCTGGCCGACCGTGAGATGCAGGTCGGAACCGCCGCGTTCGAGCATGAGACGAAGGAGGGAATCGATGGCGGGCATGGCGGGGTGCGATGGGTTCAGACGATGCGAGCCTTCAGGACGCGGTTACTGATGTTGGCGCGGGCGGTCTCGGCGGAGATGCGCCCCTCTTCGTAAAGCTTGAAAACCGTCGTCTCCATGAGGCACATGCCCTCGCGTTGACCGGTCTCCAGGATGTTGCGCAGGCCCTGCATCTTGCCCTCGCGGATAAGAGCGGAGACGGCGGGGTTTCCGACGAGGATCTCGCAGGCCAGAACGAGTCCGCCGTCGACGCCGGGAAGAAGGCGCTGGCAGACGACGCCGCGAAGACTTTCGGCGACGCTGGCGCGGATCTGCGTCTGCTGCGATGGAGGGAACACGTCGAGCAGGCGGTTGAGCGTGGTGGCGGCGTCGCTCGTGTGCATGGTGCCGATCACGAGGTGGCCGGTCTCGGAAGCGCTGATCGCCATCTCGATCGTCTCCAAGTCGCGGAGTTCGCCGATGACGATGACGTCCGGGTCCTCGCGAAGCGCGCCCTTGAGCGCGGAGGCGAACGACCTCGTGTGCGGGCCGACCTCGCGCTGCGTGATGTTGCAGCCGCGGGCGACCTGCACGACCTCGATGGGATCCTCGACCGTGATGACGTGGTCGTTGCGGCGTCCGTTGATCTCGTCGACGAGCGCGGCGAGCGTGGTGGTCTTGCCCGCGCCCACCGGACCGGTGACGAGGATCAGGCCGTTGTGGTAGGTGAGCAGCTTGAGGACGGCGTCGAGATTGCGCAGTCCCAGATCGTCGAGCTTCGGAATCTTGGCCGCCACCATGCGATAGGAGCCGGCCGGGCCGCCCTTGTGAAACATCAGGTTCACGCGATAGCGGTTGCGGGCGTCGAGGGCCAAGGCGTAGTCGAGGTCCTTTCGCTCAAGGTAGAGGGCTCGCTGGTGCGGCGCGAGCAGCACGGTGTTAAGCCGCAAGGCCTCGTCCCCGCCGAGGATGTGGGACCCGATGGGGCGCAGCACGCGCTGCTGGCGGATGAACGGCGCGGAGCCGGCCGACAAATGAAGATCGCTCACCCCTTCACGGGCGCAGGAGCGGAGCAGATCACGCAACATCACCGCCAGCGAGGCGTCGTCCATCCGGGCGATGTCGCCGAACGGAAATCCGTCCAAGCCGCCGACCGGCGCAGGTTCCCGCCCGGCCGGCTCGGGCTCGGGAATCGACGTGAACGGAGGAACCGTGAGCGGAACGTTGGCGGGAATCGTCGCGAACGCCCCCCCCGGCATGCCGGGCGTTCCGGAGAGAACGGAAACACCCGCGCCCGACGGAGCCGAAGCGGAACGATGCAGACTCGGCACCGGCGCCTTCGGCTCCGCGGGGCGCGGGAGAGGCGAATCGGCCGCCTTGTCCTCGACGAAGGGATCGTCGTCCGGCGGCCCGATCTTTCCCTTCGCCTGCGCCACTCCGGCGGCCAGCTCGAGCGCCTCGATTTTCGCCTCGGGCACATGGCCGCCGTCGACCAACTCCTGTGCGAAGCCGAGGAGATCGACGTCTTCGCCGAGCTTACGGCGCACCGCGAGGGCGGACTTCACGTTGAAGATCTCCTGATCGATGCCGAGGCGCGCCAGCCAAACGATGGAAGACTTCATTTTCCCGACCTTCGACAATGCGACCGGGAGTGTAAAAGAGTTTTCAGGCCCAATCGCGCTTCTTTTCCCTCAGTAAGAACGGGCGCGGCTTTTCACCCGCCTCGCCAAGCGTAAGCTGGCGAAATGTTACACGACGCACACAACCACCTTCAGGACGACGCGCTCGAGCCACATCTCCCGCGCATCGCGGAGGCTTGGCCGGGGGTCGCGGGCGCGAGCGGCCTGATGGTGGTGAACGGCACGCACCCGACGGACTGGCCCCGGATCGCGGCCCTGGCGGAGCGACACGCGTTTGTTCGCCCCGCGTATGGCATCCATCCGTGGGATGCCGGGGCGCCGCGTCCGGCCGACTGGAAGGAACAGCTGGCCGCCAAGCTCGACGCCGACCCGCGAGCGACGGTGGGCGAGATCGGCCTGGATCGATGGATCCTCGAAATGGCCAGGCCGGACGATCCCCGTCTCGCGGGGGTCCGACGCGCGTCGATGCCGGAGCAGATTGAGATTTTTCTCGAGCAGCTTCTTCTCGCGACATCCCGAGATCGGGCGGCCACGATCCACTGTCTCCACGCTTACGACGACCTGCTTCCTCTGCTTCGCCACCGGCCGCTTCCAGCCCGCGGCTTTTTGCTCCACGCGTTTGGCGGGCCGCCCGGGCTCGTGCCCGAGCTTGTCGGCCTGGGTGCCTACTTCTCCTTCAATCCCTCCTTTCTCGACCCGCGCAAAGCGCGCCAACGGGATACGTTCAAGCTCATCCCCCCCGACCGTCTGCTCTGCGAGACCGACGCGCCCGCGATGCTTCCGCCACAAGCTTGGCGCACACACAAACTGCCCCCGTCCGCGGACGGATCTCCGGTAAACCATCCCGGCAATATCGAGGCCGCCTACGCCGGTCTGGCGGCCCTACGAGGCGAAGATACCGCATCGCTCGCCCAACGGGTGGCGGAAAATTTCCACCGGCTTTTTTCCGCGCGATGACAGCCCGCTGTTTTTAACTGCCCCGTCACGTTTCCCGTCGAACCCCGACATGCCGCTTCGTTTCATGTCCGAAACCACCGCCGCGCCCTCTCGATTTCTCGCCTGGGCCGCAGGCGATCACGAGGCCATGGAACGACTCCTCGCCGAACAGGATCCGTCTCGTTTCGAGGAAACCTGCCGCGAACTCGCCGACGCGCACCGGATACCGCTTCAGGCGGGCGAAATCGCCGCGGCCGTCGCGGCGTCGCGGAGAGCATGGGGGCAGCGTCATCTACCGGAGCCCGTGGTGTCGGGCCACTCTCGACCGAGCGCGCGCGAGTCCGCCCTTCCGCCTGCGGACTGGTTTCCCGTCCACCTTCACACCCACGCCAGCCCGGCGGTCCTCGAATGGGCGCGCTTTGGACCGCGCCGGCTTTTCGATCCCTTTTTTGAACAAAGCGCAGGCGCCGCCTTGCGCGCTCCCGGCGCGCTGCTTTTTCCCTGGCGCGGCACGGTGGACGCGCTGGAGGACGAAATCGGCGACGCGCAACCGGAGCTCGCGCCGGCCGGGTTCGTGTTTCACCTGTCCCGCTGCGGCTCGACCCTGCTTGCGCAAGTGCTCGCGGCGAGCCCGCGAAACCGGGTGCTGTCCGAGGCGCCTCCCATCGACCAACTCCTCGCGCACGACGCCGGGATCGGCCTGCCCCGCGAGCGGCGCATCCGCAGGCTGCGGGCCGTGGTCAACGCCTACGCCCGAAAGCGCGCCGGAGACGAAAGCCGCCTGTTCATAAAATGGGACGCCTGGCATACCCTTCATCTGGATCTCATCCAGGCGGCGTTCCCGCGCACACCGTGGGTCTACCTTCACCGCGACCCGGTGGAGATCCTTGTCTCACAGCGACGGCAACGTGGTTACCAATTTCTGCCGGGGGCGATGGATCCGCGCCCCTTCGGCATCGCGCCGGAAGAAATCCCGGCCTGCGACCTGGATCGCTACACCGCGCGTGTGCTTGGAGCGAGCGCGGCCGCGGCGACAAGGGCGCTCGCCAACCCCGCCTCGCCCGCCTTCGCGGTGGACTATCCGGATCTGCGCGAGCGAATACCCGGCCTTCTGCGACACTCCTTCGGTTTGTCCGACACCGACGCGCAGGAATGGTCCGCGGTGCAGGAGGCGCTCACGCGAAACGCGAAGAACCCGCGGATCCCGTTCTCCGACGACAGCGAGCAAAAGCGACGTGAGGCGGACGAGACGCTTCGCACGCTCGCGGAAACCTGGCTCGGGGAAAGCCGGCGCGCACTGCTTAGGCACCGAAACATCGCGGACGCCGACACCCCCGGCGGCGCAGATCGGCACCACTCCGCTAACGCCTAACTTTTTGTGGAGTGAAGGACTCCGTCCCCGTCGCGACGAACCTACTGATCCCGAAAGTCGGACACAGCGGTCCGCCCTGCATCGGATCATATCCCCACCGAGAGTCTTGACGAAGCAATGCCAAAGTCTGCGGGCACCCACGGTCCGGCCGCATTCGACGCGCCCGTCGCGAGCAAGGACACGGAGGCCCGCGATTCAAAAATGGGGAAAACAGGAGCCCCGCTCGCAGACGGTTCGAGACGTCGCGCCCCCGTCAGTCGGAACGCGCCTTCGTCGCCTCGGCGCGGGCGGCCTCCAAGATCTCATCACGCAGCCAATCATTCACCACGCAGTCGATCGTCAGATGCACGCGATCACCGTCGCCGTCGTTATGAACGCTGTGCAGCTCGGTGAAATCATTATACCAGCACTCGCCGGGATTCATGACGACCCGCTTTCCGGCCACCATGAAGCGCACCTCGGGATTCGTCGTGATCGGGATATGGAGGCGCAATTCCCCGTCCTCCAACCGAAGCCGGTAGTCCCGGTGCTCCTTTACCACCGAACGCGGACGCACGCGCAGAAAACGAACCGCGAGCTTCGGGCAGGGAAACGAATCCACGACCGCGGCGATGTAGGGACAGCGGGCCATCAGCGGCGTGTCGTAAAAATCGGTGCGGGTCGGATCCGGGTAGATCTTGGAAGCGTCACCCCCGATGGCGCGCAACGCGACGACGCTCCAGTCGCCCTCGTAGTAGCGGGTGTTGAAATGAGGCACGAAATCGGCGGCGACTATGCGGGCGAGATCCGCCTGCAGACGCGCCACATCAAATCGCGACCGCAGCTTGAGACTGGCGGGCACCGCCGTCGGCGCAACACACGCGGACAAGGAAGCCGCGATGCGGCATGAATCGTCTGACATGGAAGAGAGGGATGAACCGACCTTTGATTAAATCGTCCGGGCAGAGCCCCGGCGTTTCAGATGCGCCCAGCCCGATCCTTATTCAGCTCCGATCGCTCGCCTGCGCGAGGAAGCAAGACCGCCAAGAGCACAGACGCAGCGAAACGTCAGGGTGAAACCTCGAGGCGACCTACTCCGTGATCTGGGCGTTGACGCGGAAGAAGCGGGTTTTCTCGGCCGCCACCGACACGGGACAGGGAACGCTCACGACCTCATACAATCCGTCGGTGGCGAGCACGGTCGGGCTTTCCGCGACGTTTTCCCACGTCGCGAGATCGGCGCCAAACTGGCCCGCGTAGGTGATGCCCTCGGTGAACGCCGAGGCGCGACGCAGGAAGAGGGCACGGAGCTCTGTTCCCGTTCCCGACGGCGCGAACACCAGGATGGGATTGCCATAGGTGGAGAGAGCGCCCCCTCCGGCCAGGCTTCCGACATAGGAGAGCGAAGGAGGACCGGAGGCTCCGCTCCGCGGGTTCGTGCCAAAAGCGAATTCGATCAAGTTCGCCAAGCCATCGGAGTCGGGATCGGCGAGCGCGCCGCTGACGCCAGGTTCGGACAGCTCCGCGCCGGAGAAGTTCTCCAGACGCCAGTCGTCGTAGACCAACTTCCGGACGGTCAAGGTGCCATCGGCGAAATTGAAGCCGTAGTTGGCCGCGCTCAGCGTGCCGATCGAGGCCGAGATCGCGTAGGCTCCAGGGTTGCTGGCCGTGGAGGCCGGAGTGCTCAACGCAGGAGCCCCGGAAAGCACCGCGCTCGTATCGCCGCCGACGAAGCCGCTGATCGAGGCGGTAAGCGTCGGGTTGGCGTAACCGTAGGGGCGGATTTTGTTGTCCGCCGAAACCAGGAGCGCGACCGGAGCGACGGTCAGCGTGCCCGACGCTTCGCCCTGATAATTCGCGTCGCTGATCGTCCCCACCACCACGTAGGTTCCCGCATTGGTCGGCGCCGATCCGGAACCGTCATACGTGAAGTGAACCGTCAATCCGCCTGGCGAAGTCGTCGCCGTCGCCACCCGCGCGCCGCCGGAGTAGGTCTGGCTCAGGCCGCCCAAGTTCACGGTCGCGGTCGCCTTTGCGATGCCCAGGCCAAGGGTCGCGGAGCCGATGTTTCCGGCCGCATCCGTGGCGCTTATCGTGACGGAAAACGATCCCGCCTGGGTCGGAACGCCGTCGATGACGCCCGAAACCGGGTTGACGGAAAGACCCGGGGGCAAGCCGGACGCCGCGAAGGAAACCGGCGAGCCCGAGGCGGTGATCGTATAGCCAAACGAAACGTTGTAGGTGCCGCTCGCGGTGGTGGCGCTGGTGATCACGGGCGCGGCGTTATCGACGACAAACGTGGTCGCCGGTCCGGCGGCCGCGGCGAGATTCCCGGCGGTATCGCCGGCCGTGCCCGCGGCGACGCTGATACCCAGGCTTCCGTTTCCGGCGATGGACGAAAGAGTGATGGTCCGGGTCGAGCCGGTGCCCGAAACGGAGACGCCGCCCGCGGACGCGGTGCCCGTCGTATTCACGGTCACGTTGGCCGAGCCCAGGGAAACGGTGTCCTGCCCGGCATAGCTGACGGTATAGCTGACCGGTCCGCTCCGGGTGAGCGACGTGGAGGGAGCCCCGATCGTGATCGTGGGCGCGGCGGCGTCGATGGTGACGGCGAGCGCGGACGAAGCGGCGCTCGTTCCGGCCAGATTGGTGGCCGTGGCGGTGATCGAATAGGCGCCGTCCGCCAAAGACGACGTGGTGACGGAATAATTGCCCCCCGTGGCGACGCCGGAGCCGACGGAGACGCCATTGCGAAGGATCGCCACGGTGCTGCCCGACTCGGCGGTGCCGGTGAACGTGGGCGTGGAATCGTTGGTGATGTTGTCCGTGCCGGAGGCTCCGGTGTCGCTGGCGGTGGAGAGGTCGGGGACGGAGGGGACGCCGGGAACGACATCGCCGCCCTCGAGCGACACGTCGTTGTAGAGCGAGCCGCTGGTGGGGCCGATCAAAACGGTGCGGCCGCCGCCACCGAGGTTGAAACGCAGGATGCCTTGCGCGGCGACCGCGGCGCTCGCGTCCGCGACGTAGATGTAACCCGCCGAGGGGTCGACCGCCAGGCCGCCCGGCTGGGCGAAATTGGCGGCATCCGACGCCAGCGTGACCAAGCCGCTGCCGTCGAGGTTGGCCGACTTCAACGCATCCAGGGACGTGGTGGCGCTGCCTTGCGTGAAATAGATCTTCGATCCGGCGACGGCGACGTCGTTGTAGATGGAGGAGGCGGTCGGCGCCACGACCACGGTTCGACCGCTCCCGTTCAGATTGAAGCGGATGATCCCGCCACCGCCGACCAAGGCGTCCGCGACGTAAATATATCCCGCGCCCACGTCGACCGCCACGCCGCCGGGCTGGGCGAAATTCGCGGCGTCGGAAGCCAGCGTGGTGACGTTGCTGCCATCCAGATTCGCCGACTTAAGCGCATCGAGGGAGGTGGTCGCGCTGCCTTGCACAAAGTAGATCTTGGAGCCCGCCACCGCGACGTCGTTGTAAATGGCGGAGGCCGTGGCGGGGATCACCACCGTCCGCCCCGTTCCGTTCAGGTTGTAGCGGATGATGCCACCGCCCCCGACCAAGGCGTCCGCGACGTAGACATAGCCGTTGGTCGAGTCGACCGCGATGCCCTTGGGCTGGCTGAAATTGGCCGCGTCGTTGGCGAGGACGCTCACGCTTGAACCATCGAGGTTCGCCTTTTTGAGCGCATCCAGGGACGTCGTCGCGCTGCCTTGGGTGAAAAACAGGCCGGCGCTCGCCGCAGAGGGCAATGCGGCCAGGGAAAAGAGGCCGGCGCCAAGCGCGGCTAAAGACGGGAAAAAAGAGACGCGTTTCATGGGCGATCCAGGGTCGGAAGGTTCTCGGGAAAAAGCGGGCGACGGCAAAAGGAGCCGGGGAGCGTGGTCCCGCGGCTCCTTGAAGGGGGCGTCAGTTGCGCGAGGGATAAATGCCCTCGAGCGCGATGATGAAGTTGATCGCGAGGAACGGGGACATGTTCGAGTGGGGCTGGCTGCCGCCGGCGACACCGATCGTCACGGGGTTCATGGTGGCGTTGATCGGAGACGCGACGAAGTTGAAGGTCGTTCCGCCTTGGTCGGCCGCGAGCACGTTGCCCTCCGGGGTTCCTTGGTCCGCCTGGACGTTGCTGCAAACCAGCGCGTGATTATGCGCCGGCATCTGATTGCTCAAAAGCGTCACGGTTTCCGTGCCCCCTTGTTCGCCCAGCGCGCGCGGGCTCAAACCCGGCCCCTGCCCCTGCTGCATCGGATAACGTCCGCGCAAATCGGGAAGAGCGAAAGTGGTCTGGCCGTTGCCGCCGTAAGTGACGCCCAAGATGCTGAAAAGCGCGGTGTTTTGGGCGATGGCGAGGATCTGGCCCTGACAGAATTGCCATCCGCGAGGGGCAAAATTGCCGGCAAAGATACGAATTTCACCGATGAAGGGTTCGGACATGATGAGGCCTTGGATAGGAGGTTGCGGGTTATGCGTGGGAAATCGCCGCCCGGACGGATGGCGAAAGGGGGATCGGCGAGCGGACGCGCGCGGCTTTCTGGATTGCGGCGGAAGGCCGGTCCGACGAAGCCACGGGCGAGTGACTAAAAAAGCCGCCAAGAAGCTTCCGGAATTTTCGCTCCGCCCCGCCGCTCCGCCCGACGAGGCGTTTCTGCTGCGAATCTACGCCGACGTTCGCGCGCGCGAGCTGGCCGGCACGGGCTGGGACGCCGCGCAACGCGACGCCTTTCTCCGCCAGCAATTCCAAGCCCGGCGCGCCGATCACCGCGCCCGCTTTTTCGGCGCGGAGGAATCCATCGTCGTGATCGAGGGCACGGACGCCGGCGTGTGGATGGTGTGGCGAAACGCGGCCGAGATCCGTCTCGTGAACATCGAGCTCCGCCCCGAGCAAAGAGGGCGAGGAGTCGGAGGCGCCTTGATCCGAGGCTTGCTCCGCGAGGGTAAGGAAAGACGCGTGCCCGTGACCCTCGGCGTGCGAACGGACAACTTGCCCGCGCAAAGACTTTACCGGCGCCTCGGGTTTATTCCCAGACAGACGGAAGCCGGTTACCTCCGCATGGAAGCACCCCCGGGGCTGGTGTAAGAAATCTCTGGGCTCCGCCATTAGTGCAACTTCCTGTCGGCGAAGTGGAGTGAATAAGTATTTCCACTCCTACAATGAAAAATACACCACTATCGCAGGATTTATGTAAAATGGTCAGAAACCATAAATACCTATTGTGAAATAGGTAAATTATTAACGTAGCTCGAAGCATCACCTCAGGCGCGAATCATAAGTAAGCTACGTATAATGTGCCATAATCATCCAAACCACCGCGGCGGCAGGCACGGAGGGGCCCAAGACGCCAAAAGCCGACCGCGCCGCTTATCGCACCGGCGTCTTGGCGGTCAAAATCAGCGCCACCGCCTCCTGCGCCGCCGCGAACCCGAAGGGAGCGGTGACCCACGCCGCCGCCCCGAGTCCGGCGGAACAATCCAAACGCGTGCTCGAACCGGGCTCAGGCGAAGCCGAGCAGGTGCCATCCGCCCAAGGGTAGACCGCCGGCTCCGTGCTCCAGACCACCCGGATGCCGTAACGATGCCCCTCCCCGCCCGGAAAGCCGTGATCGCGCCGGAGCGTCTTGCGCACCTGCCGCAAAAGATCGTCGCCGCCGGACTCGCCCAGGTCTCCGACGCGCAGGCGCGTGCCGTCCCGCTTGCCGCCCGCGCCCCCGGTGGTGACCACCGGCAGGCCGCGCTCCACGCAGGCCGCGAGCAGGCGGGCCTTGTGCGAGACGGAATCGATCGCGTCCACCACCACGTCGTAGGGAAGCCCGGGCGCGAGCAGGCGTCCGGCGCTGGAAGCGGTGAAAAACTCCTGCACCGCCTCCACCCGGCAGCCGGGATTGATCAGGCGTATTCTTTCGGCCAATACATCCACCTTCGCGCGTCCGATCTGGCCGTCGAGCGCATGGAGCTGGCGGTTGACGTTGCTCACGCAGATCTCGTCGAGGTCGACCAGGGTGATCGCCCCCACCCCGCCGCGCGCCAGCGCCTCCGCGCTCCACGAACCCACCCCGCCGACGCCGACCACGCAGGCGTGAGCCCCGCGCAACCGCTCAAGCGCGTCGCGGCCGTAAAGCCGGGCGAGGCCGCCGAAGCGCGACTCGTAATCGTCGGGGGATGCCTGGTTCATCGCGTCGCGCATCGGTTCATGAGCAGGTCCACCGCCGCGGCCGCCCGCGCCTCGCGTTCCGCATCGGCGCCGTAGACGCGCGTCCACCGCGCGCCGGTCGCCTCGAGCTTTTCCAGGAAGACCCGCCGGCACATCGCCCGCCCCGCCTCGTCCGGAAAGCAGCGCTGCGGGTCGGAGGCCCAGGGCAGGTCGGTGTCGCAGAACAAAAACAAGTCGGTCGACCGCGCGCGGCTCGCCGCCTCCGCGCGAACCCACGCCGGACAGGCGCCGGGAAACAGCAGATCGTCCCAAATCGCGCAGGTGAGAAGGTCCGTGTCGTGAAACACCACGCGCGCGCCGGACTCCGCGGCGAGCGCACGCGCCGCGTCCTCGCCCGCGACCTGCCCGCGTCCGATCGCGTCAAGATCGGCGGCGGTGATCACGCCCGCGTGGGCGTCCCAGTATTCCCGCACATACTCCGCCGACCAAGGCGCCCGATGACGCGCCGCGAGACGCTCGGCCAAAGTCGACTTGCCGGTGGACTCGGCGCCAAAGAGGACCACGCGCATCGGCCCCGCCCCGACCGCGTTCATGCGGCCCCCTCCGCCCGCGCCCCGGTCTCGCCCCGCACCGCCAGAGCTTTCGTCCACTCCCGCCACCCGATCAGCCCGAGCACGAGGTATATGCCGTAGAGAAACGCGGTGAATGCCAGTTCGGCCGACCAATAGGAAACGATGGCGACCAGATTCACGATCGCCCACACCGGCCAGTTTTCGACGCGCTTGCGGACCTGCCAGACCTGCCCGAGGACGCTGAAGGCGGCGATGAACGCGTCGCGATAGGGCATAGGGGAGTCGGTGTGCTTGTCCAGCCAGGCGGCCCAGGCGACCGTCAGCACAGCCGCCACACCCGCGCCGATCGCCCGCGCCGCGCCGCTCAAACGCGTCACAGGCAGCTCGGGGGCGTTTCCTTTGTGCCGGGTCCAGTGCCACCATCCGTAGGCGAGGCAGGCGAAGAAAAACACCTGCAGTCCGGCGTCGGTGTAGAATTTAGACCGCCAGAACAACACGCCCTGCACCGACACGGCCGCAAGCCCGACCGGGAAGGCCCAGAGGCTGCGCCGCGTCATCAGCCAGACGCCGACCACGCCCAGCGCGAGGTTGGCCAAATCCAGCGGCCCGGAACCCGTGATCCCGGCCCAGATGTTCGACAACCAGGCGTTCACGGGTGCCCGGCCACGTAGGCCTCCAACGCCTCGCGCGTCACGGTGTGCCGCGCCGCGCAGCGCGGGCACTGGAGGGTGATCGCGCTTCCTTCGCCAAACAGCCCCGCCGGATCGTTTTTCATCACCGGCGCGAGCACCTCGAGCATGCGCTGCTGATTGCACCCGCAGTGCCAGCGATAGACTCGTTTCTCCATCTCGGCGACGGATTCGGAGGAGCCCTCCCCGCCGGGCGCGAGCTTGCGAACCGTGTCCGCGTCGAGCGCGGCGAACCAAGCCTGATCACAATCGGGATGCTCGCACACCAGCGCGAACTCCTCCTCGGAAAGCGCGAAGAAGCGCACCGGCCGCTGCTCGCTGCGGGCGTAAAAGGTCTCCATGCCCGCGATCGGATCGGAGCCGGCGAAAGGCACCACGCTGCGCCGCTTGGGCTGACGCCCGCGCACCACGTCGGAGTAGAAAAGATTTTCCGGAAACTCCTTCACGTTCTCGTCGAAGATCCGCCCGGTCACCGCGCCCGTCTCGTTGTCCCCGGTGAGGAACAGATTCACCCGCGGGTCCTGGATGTTGATCGTCCACGCCGTCATCTCGTTCCACGGCCGCGAGGCGCAGTGCAGGACGAAGGCCGCCAAGGCGCGCTTGAACATCGCGTCGTGCGCCTCGGCCGGCTTCACGCCGTGGCTCCCGAGATGAAGGTAATAATCGACGTAGAGGTCCGACAGGTTCGCCCGCGCCACGAGCACGTTTCGGCCGCGCACGAAATAAGTGCGGACCTCGAGTCCCGGCTCGGCGGTGTCGACTGGAGTGGATTGGGCCATGGGAAGCAGACACGGAGAAACAGCCGCGCCCGCTTGTCCAACGCGGAAAACATTCCCGCGCGCCGGCACTTATGGCGTCGGACCGACACAAAGTCTTAACCTGGAAAAACGAACCCGGGGCTTGGCATGCGGTCTGCATTATGCATGTTCAAATCCAGCTCATCCAAATGACGTCCCTCTCCTCCATCATCGCCTACCGCCGCTCCGGTGCTTCGAAAACGAAGACCGCGAAGCGTTCCGCCGGCATGATGCAAGGCCGTCAATGCCACTGGTGTCAAAAACACCAATCGGCCGCTCCGGGCCGACGAGTCTGAGCACGCGCCAGCTCAAAAGCGCGTTCGCTCCCTGAGACAAGACTCTCGCTCCCGGCGGCCTCCACGAGGCCCGTTCGGTCCTCCGTGGCCATCCCGCAGACGGCCCTTCCGGGCTTTGACCGTTCAGACTCCTACCTTCGCCACCCCGACCAATCCCTTTTTTTCCTTTCCCACCATGAACACGATCCTTCCGCCCACGCTGACCAGCAACCGTCGCCCGGGCCGCGCCGTCCCCGCCCTTGGCGAGACCCGCAGCCCGCACTACGATTGCCAGCATCACGGCGACACCATCGACCTCACCGTCTTCCTCCCCGGAGTGGACGCGGCCGGCGTGGAGATCGTCGTCCGCGGCCCCGATTTGGTCGTGATCGGACGGAAAACTCACCTCGTGCGCGTCAACTTCGCCGCCGCCCATCTCGAACACGCCCAGCGCGACTACGAACTCCGCCTTCGGCTCGGCCGCGAACTCGACTACGCCAGCCTCAGCGCGGAACTCGCCGACGGCGTGCTCAGCGTCCGCATCCCGAAACGCACGGCCGTGGCCGCCGCGGCTTGATCCAAACCGGCAGGCGCGAACTTAGCCTTCATCCGGCCCGACGGTTCGCCGCAGGGTCGGTTACACATCCGCCTCCCGGCCCGGAGGCGGATGTTTTTTCCGCGTGACCCGCGATTCAGCCAGACCGAGGCACATCACCGCGAGACCGTCGATACGACCGAAGACACACGAATGCGTCGGGAAGCCATCGGAGGAATCGAGAGCGAGATCCGCCGGCACCGGACCAAGACCCTGGGATTAACCGGCGGACCTATGGTGCTGTTAAAACCCGACTCAGTCGCACGAGAAAAAACCAAGACGGCCGAGGCGAAGGTGTTCTCCGCGCGAAATCCGCCGATCCGCGCACCAAGTTTTCCGCCTTCGCCTGCGTCCGCAAACAGCGTGGCCGGATCGACGCCGAGGAAATGGCGATCGTCGCGTCCGCGCCAGTCGGCGAACTTTGCGGCGAGTTGTTAGACCGACGACATGACAAGGGAACGACCAGCGCCCGGCGCGCCGGAGACGGCGGGTCAGCCGTTCAGTAGCATGCCCTGTTCGCGGGCCCGGAACGCGCCGGGCGACTCGCCGGTGCGCTGGCGGAAAAAGCGCCCGAAATAGGACGGATCCTGAAACTGGAGCTGGTAGGCGATCTCCGAAACGGTGAAGGAGGAGTAGACGAGCAGCCGCTTCGCCTCGAGGAGAAGCCGATCATGGATGTGGTCGCTGGCGGTGCGTCCGGTGTGCTGGCGCAAATCTTCGTTGAGATGCGAGCGCGACACCTGCAACAGCGCGGCATAGTCGGAAACCTTGAGCAGTTTCGGAAAATTCTGCTCCAGGGCCACGCGGAAGCGCTGCGCCAGCGGATGCACCGCCTCGGCCCGCCCCCGGCCGACGGGGCCGACGGAAACCTCCGCGTCCTGCATACGCTTCATGTGCTGGCGGGCCTTGCTCAGGATGATCGTCATCAGCGCCCGCACGATATCCTCCAGACCGATATCGGGACGGCTCGATTCCTCGAGCAGTCGCTGGAAAGACTCGTCCATCTCGCGGGCGGCCGCCCCTTCGAGGGAAAGCATCGGCATCGCCATGTCGTGCAGGAAGGGCATGCGCCCCAGCAACCCGGGATGATTGGCGTCGGCGTTGAAAAACTCCGGCGTGATGCCGGCCATCACGCCACGCGTGGCCACCTCGTGTCGCCACGAATGCATGCGGCCGGGAGCGAAGAAGAAGAGACTGTCGGCGCGAAACCGGGCGCGGCGCAGATCGCATTCGAGTTCGCCGCAGCCTTCGCGCAGCCAGATTATCTGATAAAAATCGTGCCGATGCGGGACGTGACGCAAATTCCGCGGATCGGCGGTCTTGTCGTAGGGATAGACGTGAAAATGCCGCGTGCTGGATCCGTAGTCCTGAAAGACGTAATTCGCCACCGGATCGAGCGTGGGCGTCCGCGCAGGCGTGGCGCGCAGACCGGCCGCGCCCCCGCTCGGCGCCGAGACGTTCGAGACAAGGGAGGACCACTGGGCGGGGGCTTCGTTGGCTGTTATCATAGAGATGCTTCGAGTTTACGTGAGTCGGATGTCCCGGTCCGGCCGCGCCGCGCGAAACCGCGCCGCGCCGGGCGGAGACATCCCCGGGAATAGCGTTCATCATGCCAGCCCCCGACCACGGCGGATCACGCGACCGGACTTTTGGCGGATTATTAGGAAAAAACCGCGCCCGAACGCACCGGATTCGCTCCCTCGATAACCTGAAGCACGTTAAGTCGGATCGCGTATCCGACGGACAAGCGCGCAAGATGTCTGAGCCCAAGTCGCTTCGCGTGGGCCCACTTTGCCGAAGACGGAACTGCGCAGGGATTGACCGACAGGCGGGGACCGACGCGGCGGACACGAGAGCCCCCAAGCGCACCCGCGCTTCAACCCCGCCCCCCCTGAGGCGAGCCAGAATGAAGACGCCAAATGCTCCAAGAATCGCTCGGACCGCGACCCGATGGAGCCAAACACGGGGGCAAGCTAGGATCGCCGGCCCCTGTCGCCTCTCGCTTCCCCGCGCGCCTCATGCCGAAAAAAACAGGCGGACGCGGCCCGGACCTGGCGATCGACGCGGTCGGGCGGCCCACGGCTCGGCCTACGACCAATTGAAGCAAACCAGAACAACCACGCCTACGCGCTACGCCTGGCCATGCGCACCGTGCGCAGAGTTGGCGTGCTCTCCGTTCCCGGCGTGTATTCGGGTTTCAGCGACAAGGGTCCCTGCGGAGCCGTCGTCGGCAAGGGGGAGCATCCAACAGGGCAAGACCCACACGCACCGCTACCTGCGCCCGCCGCCCGATATGATCCCGGACGGGCAAATAGATCCGTCCTACGTCGTCGCGCACCGTGTCCCGCTCACCAAGGCGCCCGACGTCTACGAGATTTTTTGCGAGAAAAAGGACGACCGCATAAAAGTCGTGCCCGATCCACGCCGCGCATCCGGACCCGATGTTCGTAATACGAACATCGGCCGACGCGGCGCAGGGCGACGAAGAGTCCGCACTTGCCGAGGCGCGCGAAGCGCCGCAGCGTGCGCCTCTCGAATGTCTCGCCTCGCCAAAGTCGCCTTCGCCCGAATCGCCCGCGCCATCAAGCGCGAGCCCGGGTGTGCGTTGGCCAACACGTGCTGAGAAAAACAGCAGACGAATCAGCCAAAACCGCACCCGAATCCGGTGCGGTTTTTTCGTCTCCGCACCGGACGACCGCCGCCACCGACCACCATGTCACACCACGCCAACTCCACCCGCTCCGGACGCCGACTCATGCTGCTCGCCGCCGCCTTTTTCGTCGCGAACGTGCTCATCATTCGAGCCTTTGGCCGCGGTGGCGCGGACGTGTGGACGATCGCGGCCCTCCGTTTCGCCGCGGGGCTGGTGTTGTGCCTCGCCCTGCACCGGAGCGAACTCGACGCGGAGGCGCTTTTCACCAAGCCGCGTCTCATCCTGCGCGGGCTGCTCGGCGGCGCGACCACCTACGGCTTTTATCTCACCGTGGTGCAACTCGGCGCGGGGCGCGCGACGTTCCTGAACAATCTCTACGTCGTCGTCTCCGCGCTGCTCGCGGTATGGATGCTCGGCGAGCCCTTCCGCCGACCGCTCGCGCTCGGCGCGGTCGCGGCGCTCACCGGCCTGGGGCTGCTCACCGGAGCCTTCTCCGGGCTTCTGCAAACGGGTCCCTACGACGGCGTCGCTCTGGTCTGCGTGCTCGGCTCGGCCTGGGTGGTCGTGACGATCCGCCAGCTTCACCAGGAAGGCGTGTCCACCGCCACGATCTTCGCCGCACAATGCGTATACGGCCTGCTGCTGAGCGCGCCGTTCCTCGTCGCCCACGCCTCCTGGCCGGAGCCCAAGGCCTGCGCCGGACTGGTGCTGGGCGGCGTGTTCGCGGGCGCCGGGCAGCTCGCGATGACGCGCGCCTATCGCCATCTGGCGGTGGCGGAGGGCGCGTTGATCCAGACCCTCGTGCCGCTGGGCATCGCGGCGGGCGGTCTGCTGTTCTTCGGCGAAACGCTCGGCTGGGCGGACCTCGTCGGCGGTCTCCTCATCGTCGGCGGCTCGGTGCTGCCGATGCTATGGCCGCCGGAAAAGCCGTCTCCGCTAAACGCAGGGGGCGGTGTCGCTAGCGCCACGCGCCCGGTCGCCCCCGCGGCACGCGCTCAGACGCCGAGATAGGCCTCCCTGACACGGGGATGGTCGAGCAGTTCGGCGCCTGTTCCCTCGAGCACGACGCGGCCCGTTTCCAGCACGGCCGCGCGGTGCGCGAGACGCAGGGCGAGATTGGCGTTTTGCTCGACCAGCAGGATCGTCACGCCCGTCTGGTTTACGTCGTGCAGGATCGCGTAGATTTCTTTCACGAGCTTGGGCGCCAGTCCCATCGAGGGCTCGTCGAGCACCAGCGTCCGCGCCCCGCTGAGGAGCGCCCGGGCCACGGCCAGCATCTGCTGCTCGCCTCCGGAAAGCGTGCCGGCGTGCTGGTCGCGACGTTCCTTCAGGCGCGGGAAAATCGCGAACATGCGCTCGAGGTCGGCGGCGGCGGCCGCGCGGTCGCGTCGCGGCCAGCAGGCAAGACGAAGGTTTTCCCAGACCGTGAGCGGACCGAAAACCCCGCGCCCCTCCGGCACCTGGACCAGTCCGGCCGCGACGATCTCCTCCGGCTTCAGACCGGCGAGATCGCGTCCGTCCAGACGCACGGAGCCTCCGTAGGGACGAAGTCCGGAGAGGGCGCGCAAGGTCGAGGTTTTGCCCGCCCCGTTCGCGCCGATCAGGGTGAAAATCTCGCCGCGCCTCACCTCGAAGCCGATCCCCTTGACGGCGGCGATATCGCCGTAATTCACCGTCAGGTCGACGACCGAAAGCGCCACGTCCGCGCCCGCGTCGGAGGCCGCACCGGGAACGGAGCCGGCCTCCGCGTGCGAGGAGACCGGGGCGGACGGGGCGGCGCCACGCGTCTCCTTCGTCGCCACTGCCTCCTCGCCCAGATAGGCGTCGATCACCCGACGGTTCGCGCGAATCTCCTCCGGCGTGCCCTCCGCGATCTTCACGCCGAAGTCGAGGACACTGATCCGGTCGCAAAGCCCCATGACGAGCTTCATGTGGTGCTCGATGAGAACGATGGTGACCGCGAAGTGGTCGCGCACCCATTTGAGGAAACGGAGCAGCTCGTCCATCTCCGCGTGGTTGAGGCCGGCGGCCGGCTCGTCGAGGAGAAGCACGGCGGGCTTGAGCGCGATGGCGCGGGCGATTTCGAGACGGCGTTGGAGCCCGTAGGGCAAGGCACGCGCCGGTTGGCCGGCAAGGTGGCCGAGGCCGAAGGATTCCAACAGGGCGAGGCTTTCGTCTGCGGAGCGCGCCTCGTCGCGACGAAGCGCCGAAAGCGCGAACAAGGCGGAAAGCGGCGAGGTCGAAAGGCGCGTGTCGTAGGCGAGGCGCACGTTGTCGAGCACGCTGAGCTCCTTGCAGAGCCGGATGTTTTGAAACGTGCGCCCGATGCCGCGCCGCGCGATCTGGTTCGGGCGCAAGCCGACGAGGCTTTGGCCGCGGAGACGGATGTCGCCCGCGTCGGGGCGGTAGATGCCGGTGATGAGATTGAAGAGCGTGGTCTTGCCCGCTCCGTTGGGGCCGATGATGCCATGCGCATGGCCGGCCTGCACGGAAAGATCGCAGCCGGAGACGGCGCAAAGGCCGCCAAAGCGCTTGGTGACGCCGTCCAGCCGGAGCAACGGCCCGGATTCTCGGGGATCGGAGACAAGCGAAGTCATGGCAAGCGGGCGGCGGAGCCGGAGGACGGGCGACGCGGCAAACGTTCGCGCAAGGGCTTTATCCAGGGCAACTCGTGCATCCCCATGATGCCGCGGGGCCGGAAAAGCATGAGGAGGACAAGAATCAGCGGCAGCACGGCGAGGCGCCAGGGACCGAGGGGCATGAGAAGCTGCGAAAGCACGGTGAAGGCGCCCGCGCCCACGACGGAACCCGCGAGCGAAGCCACGCCGCCGAGGTAGACCATGAGCAGGATCTCGGTGGAGCGCACGATGTCGAAGGTCGCCGGGTTGATGAACTGAATCTGGTGTGCGAACAATCCGCCCGCGACGCCGCCGAAGAAGGCCGAGACGGAAAAGGCCAGGATCTTGGCCTCGCGGGTGCGCGCGCCCATGGCGACGGCGGCGATCTCGTCCTCGCGGATGGCGGCGATGGCGCGTCCGAATTTCGAATACACGAGGTTGCGCAGCACCCAGATGGTGACGACGGCGGCGCCAAAGACGACCGGCAGCGTGGTCAGCCGGGAGATGCCGAGCAGGCCGCGGGGACCGCCGACCCAGGAAAGGTTTTCCAAGGCCGATTTCACGATCATAAGGAAGGCGAGCGTGACGATGGCGAGGTAGTCGCCGCGGGTCTTGAACGAGAGCAGCGCGAGCAGGAAGCCGACGAACGCCGCGACCGCGCCTCCAAGCAGGAGCGCAAACACGAAGCCGACCACGGGCGCGCCCGGCACGAGCGCGGCGAAGCCGAACTTCGCCGTGCCGATCGAGGCGGCGTAGGCGCCGAGGGCCATGAAGCCGGCGTGGCCGACGGAGAACTCGCCCATGTAGCCGTTGACCAGGTTGAGACTGGCGCAGAGGACGACGTTGATGCCGATGGTCGCGAGGACGAACTCGGCGTAGCCGTTGACCAGCGGGTGGAAGGCATGGACGACGGTGAAGGCGAAGCCGAGCGCGAGCGCCACGGGCAGCGCGGAACGCGAGCGGGCGGCGGCGGCGAAAAACGAACGGAGAGACGACATGGCGCGCGGTCGCAGGCGTCAGACCTTCTGGTTCACCGGCCGGCCGAGCAGACCGTGGGGCTTGAAAAGCAGGATCACCAGCAGCAGCGAATAGGCGATGAGGTCGCGGTAGGTGGAGGGAAACGCGATCACCGCCACGACTTCGACGATCCCGATGATGTAGCCGCCGAGCATCGCGCCGCGGATGTTGCCGATGCCGCCGATGACGGCCGCGATGAACGCCTTCCAGCCGACCAGCACGCCCATGGGCGCGGCGATCACCGGATAGGCGAGAGCGTAGAGCACGCCGGCCGCGCCGCCGAGCGCGGCGCCGACGCCGAAGGTGAGCGCGATCACCCGATCGGCGGGAATCCCGAGGAGCGGCACGGTTGCGCGATCGACCGCGATGGCGCGCATCGCCATGCCGAAGGGCGTGCGACGGACGACATAGTCGAGCGTCGCCATGAGCAGGAGCGCGACGCCCGTGATGAGGAGTTGCAGCGCGGACACCTTCACGTCGCCAAAGAGCGTGTAGGCGTGGTCGGCGAGCAGTCGCGGCATCGAGCGCGAATAGGGGCTGAGGCTGTTGACCGCGTTGGAGATCACCAGACCGCAGCCGAGCGCGGTGATGATGGCGGAGACCTTCGGCGCGTGGCGAAGCGGGCGGTAGGCGAGGCGCTCGATGAGCATGCCGAGTCCGGCGTTGATCAACATGACGAGCAGGAGCACCGCGACGAAAGGCAGCGGAATCCAGAGCACGAGCAGCAGGCAGACGAAGGCGCCGAGCATGAACACGTCGCCGTGGGCGAAGTTGATCATGGTCAGCACCCCGTAGACCAGGCTGTAGCCCAGCGCGATGAGCGCGTAGATCGAGCCGAGCTGGAGGGCGTTGATCGCCTGCTGGACCAGGTAATCCATGCGCGAGATGCGGTAAGACGGAGGCTCAGGACGATCAAGGCGCGGCGTTCGCGACCCAGGAGAACTTGCCGTCCTTGATCTGGAGGACGACGGCGCTCTTCACGGGATCGCCGCCGCCCTCGGGAGTGAAGCGCATCGCGCCGGTGACGCCGTCGCGGGCGGGCACGGCGGCGAGGGCGTCGCGCACGGCCTTGCGGTCGTCGATCTTGCCGGAGGCCTTTACGGCGTCGAGGAGGAGGCCGAGCGAGTCGTAGGTGAGCGCGGCGACGTCGTCCGGAGCCTGGCCGTATTTCGCGGTGTAATCGGCGACGAATTTCTGCGCGGCGGGCGTGGCGATCTGCGTCGAGTAGTGGTTGCAGAAATACGAGCCCTCCACGTCGGCGCCGCCGAGCTTGATGATCTCGGGCGTGCTCCAGGCGTCGCTGCCGACGAAAGGCGCGGCGATGCCGAGACGGCGGGCCTGCTGGGCGATGAGGGGAACGTCGTTGTAGTAGGCGGGCATGAAGACGACCTCGGGATCGGCGGCGCGGATCTTGGTCAGCTGCGCGGAGAAATCACGATCGCCGGTGGTGTAGGTCTCGAAGGCGACGACCTGGCCGCCGTTCTTCTCGAATGCATCCTTGAAGAGCGTGGCCTGGCCGTTGGGCGCCTCGGAAGCGACGTCGTAGAGCACGGCGGCGCGTTTCGCCTTGAGGGTGTCGAGGGTGAACTTGGCGAGGACGCGGCCCTGGAAGAGATCGGTGAAGCAGCCGCGGAAGACGAAGGCCTTGTGCTTGCCGGTGGCCGCGTCGAGGGTGGTCTTGGGGTTGGTGGACCAGGGCGAGATCATGGTCACGCCCATCGACTCGGCTATGGCGGAGGCGGGAATGGCGCAGGCGCTGGCGTTGGGCCCGACCATGGCGAGGACCTCGTTTTGCGAAATGAGGCGCTGGGCGGTGGCGGCGGCCTGGTCGGGCTTGCCGCCATTGTCGCCGACGACGAGATCGACCAAGTGCTTTTGGCCCGCGACCTCGAGGCCGCCGGCGGCGTTGAGCTCGGCGACAAGCAGCTGGGCGGCGTTGCGACTGGAGGTGCCGACGGCGGAGAGTTCGCCGGTGATCTCGGCGTTGAGCCCGATCTTGATCGCGGCGGGGACTGAGTCGGAAGAGGAAGACTGCTTGGCACAGCCGGCGAGGAAGACAAGCGAGGCGCCGAGGGCGAGGAATCGGATCAGGCTGGAGGGGGACTTCATGCTTTTGGGGATCAGGCGAGTGCATGGGCATGCCTCGGGGTCTAGCAAGCGCGGCGGCGGAAAATCGCGCGCCACGCCCACGACGAAAATCGTGCGGGCTTGAGATGAGCGGGAGAGAAAAATCCGCAGGCCCGAGAGCATCATGCAACACGCGACAAAGGCGACGATCACTCCATGACAGGCCGGGGTGTGAGCGATAGAGCCTTCTTCGCCTTGGGTGAAACCCATAGAGCATAAAGTGTCCGCCCACGAGGAACGGCGCGCATCCGCATCCAGATCGGGGGGGGGCCAGGCAAAAAATCCGACACGACGCTGAGCTCGCGCCGCTCAAATCCCTCCCCACCCAATGCGGCGACACCGGGTGGACGACGCAGACGCCGTTCTCCCCATGGACGCAAAAATAGCGCGTGGCGCCGAACCAGCGGGACCCTCGCTCGCCAAACTCGGCGAAGGCGCCCTCCCCGCCGCCTTCACGCGCCCGACCGCAGCCTCGATCAAACGCACGAGACCGGCGAATTTCCGCAGGAAGATAAGGGGCGCGGAGTCCGTCGCGCCCGCCTCGCCGGCCAAAGCCGCGAGTCCCTGGAAAACGACAAAAGCCACGCTCCTGCAAAACACACGAAAGCGGGCCAGGGAAGGCATGCGGCTGTCGCCGGCGAATTCTCCACGGGCGCAGGCGAGTCCGGCCAAGGCGATGCCCGGCCATCCCCGAAGGTTGCGAAACAGACCGCGTTGCTGCTGCATCCCGGCATGGCCAAAGCGAAATCCGGTCCCGATCTGGCGAAACTCAAACGCGCGGCAAAGGCGGCGGCGGCCAACGCCTACGCTCCCTACAGCCGCTTTCGCGTGGGAGCCGCGATCTGGACGGACCGAGGCCTGTTCACGGGGGCCAACGTGGAAAACGCGTCCTACGGGCTGACCAACTGCGCCGAACGGACCGCGATCTTCGCCGCGGCGGCGGCCGGCGCGCGAAAACTGGAATGCGTCGTGGTCTACACCCCGACCAAGGGCGCGACGGCACCCTGCGGAGCGTGCCGCCAGGTCATCTTCGAGTTCGGCCCGGAGGCGCGCGTGATCTCTTGCTGCGACGGCAAGGAGATCGTCGATGTGGCGATCCAAACGTTGCTGCCGGGGGCCTTCGGTCCGGCGGATCTGGGAAAGTGACGCATCGCACGGACGCGTGCGGTCACGGAAGCACACCGTTCAGACAAGCGGCAACGAACGATACAAGAGGGCGCCGCGCCCGCCGGAGCCGCGGCGTTCAGTGCGCAGGCGCGGTCGCCCCGGCGGCCGACGCGAGCGACTCGGAGAGCCGCGAGAAAAAGACGTCGTAAGGAGCGCGATCACGGACCAAGGAAGTCGTGACCATCCCGGCGGAGCGTTCGTCGCGCGCGTCCGACTCGAAGGCCTCGCGCAGCGTCATCGCGACCTTGGTCGAACCGGGATCCAAGGTCGTGACGGTGATCTCCAAGGTGTCCTGGCGGGCTCCGTCAAAATTCGAGGCTTGGCGGCGGGCGGCGGAAACGCGCCCCATCGCGCCGTCGATACGGTTGACCGCGTAGCCGAGGGAATTGGCGCTCGCGACGCAGGCGTCGAGCACGGCGGCGCGTTCGGCGTCGATCACGCGCGTGGCGAAGTCGGGCGTCGCCCAGCGCGAGCCCAAGACGCCGGGCAGGCGCGAGGGGGCAGTGGCGGAGGAGGACGACGCCCCTGAGGCGCAGCCGCCGAGAAGCAAAAGCGCGAGGCCGGCGGAGGGGGCGAGACGGCGAAGCATCACCGGGAAACGACGAAACGACATCAGGAGGAGACTCCGGCGGCGGGCTGTTGTTGCGAGATGCAGTGCAAGGTGCCGAGACCCCAGATGAGATGATAGCAGTCGACGCCGACTACTTTCCGGTCCGGGAAACAGCCCTGGATGATCTCCAAGGCGCGGGCGTCGGGGCCGGGCTGGCGGAAGGTGGGCACGAGCACGCCGCCGTTCACGATGAGGAAGTTGGCGTAGCTGGCGGGCACTCGCTGGCGATTGAAGCCGAAGGGGCGCGGCATGGGGACCTCGACGATGTCGAACTTCTTGCCCGCGGGCGTGCGGAACTTTTTCAGACGCGCGAGGTTTTCGGCCAGGATCCCGTGGTTCTTGTCCTTCGTGTTCGGCTCGACGCAGGTGATGAAACCGTCGGGCTTGAAGAAGCGGGTCATGTCGTCGATGTGCCCATCGGTGTCGTCGCCGATGATCCCCTCCCCCACCCAGTAGATGTCGGTCACGCCGAGATAATCGCGCAGGGCCTGCTCGATCTGCTCCTTCGTGAGATGCGGATTACGATTGGGATTTAGCAGGCACTGCTCGCTGGTGAGGAGCAAACCCTGGCCGTTGACGTCGATGGAGCCGCCCTCGAGCACCATGTCCTTCACGAAGCGACGCAGCTTGGTGGCCTTCTCGATCGACGGAGGGATCTCGTTGTCGAGGTCGTAGGGGGGGTATTTGCCGCCCCAGGCGTTGTAGGCCCAGTCGGTGAGCGCGACCTCGCCGGTCTTTTGGTGCTTCACGAAGATCGGTCCGTGGTCGCGGCACCAGGCGTCGTTGGTCGGGTGGTCGTAAAAGGAAACGTTGTCCAGGTTCGCGTCGGCGCGTTCGCAAAGGCGCCGGGCGCGGGCGTGGAGCTTTTTCGAGGCGTTGATGCGGACCGGCTCGAAGCGGCTGATCGTCGCGACGATGTTGGCGAAGTTATACGGGACCGGGCGGAACTTGCCGGGCCAGGAGGCGTAGTTGTGCGGCCATGACAGCCAGATCGCCTCCTGCGGCTCCCACTCGGCCGGCATGCGGAAACCGAGCGCGGAGGGCGTGTCGGACGCCGCGGACGCGGCGGTCTTGGCGGCTTTTTTCGCCGGCTTGGAGGAAGGCGCGGAGGCCGGGACGGAGGCGGACGCCGTTTTTTTGGCGGCGGCGGAGGAGGCTTTGGCCATGATCAGGCGGTCTGGTCGATGAAGCGCTTGGTGAGATTGCCGTAGGCGTCGATGCGTCGGTCGCGAAGGAACGGCCAGTGCGTGCGGGTCACGTCGACCTTGGAGAGATCGATGGGCACGATCATGATCTCCTCCTTGTCGACGGAGGCCTTCGCGAGGATCTGCCCGGACGTGCCGGCGACGAAGGTCTGGCCCCAGAACTCGAGGCCATCGCCGCCGACGCCGTCGATGATCTCGTGGCCGACGCGGTTGATCGCGGCGACGTAGCACCCGTTGGCGACGGCGTGCGAGCGCTGGATGGTCTCCCAGGCGCCGTGCTGGTTGACCCCGTATTCGGCCTTCTCCTTGGGATGCCAGCCGATCGCGGTGGGATAAAAAAGGATCTCGGCGCCCTGCATGGCGGTGAGACGGGCGGCCTCGGGATACCACTGGTCCCAGCAGATGAGCACGCCGATCTTGCCGAACTTGGTGTCCCAGGCCTTGAAGCCGACGTCGCCGGGCGTGAAGTAGAATTTTTCGTAGAAGAGCGGATCGTCGGGGATGTGCATCTTGCGATACACGCCGAGCACGGAACCGTCGGCGTCGATGATGACGGCGGTGTTGTGATAGAGCCCGCTGGCGCGCTTTTCAAAGAGGGAGGCGATGATCACGACGCCGTATTTCTTCGCGACCTTCTGGAAGGCGACGGTGCTCGGTCCGCCGGGGATGGGCTCGGCGAGGTCGAAGAAACGATGCTCCTCGCTTTGGCAGAAATACTGCGAGGTCACCATCTCCTGGGTGCAAATGATCTGGGCGCCCTTCTTCGCGGCCTGCTCGGCCAGGGCGACGGCCTTCTTCAAGTTGGCCTTGGGGTCGGCGACGCAGGCGTGCTGCAGGAGGCCGAGCTTCACGATCGAGGACTTGGGCATGAGAGGAAAGAGAAGCGGTGAACGGGAGACGGAAACAGAAAAGTCGCGAGCGGATTTCCCGCCCGCGACCCGGAATTTTTCAAGCGCCGATCAACCGGCGAAAGCCGGAAGGTGCGAGAGCGTAAACGTCGGACGAGCGCGGCCGGACGCGACGGCGCGCGGCGCGGCGGCCTAGTAGACGACCTTGTTGAGCGGATACTCGACGATGCCTTCCGCCCCGTAGGACTTCAGCACCGGGATGATTTCGCGCACGACGCTCTCGTCGATGATCGTTTCGAGGGCGACCCAGTCGGGATTGCTCAGCGGCGAGATGGTGGGATTGCGCAAGGCGGGCAGGCGCGCGATGACGTTTTCCAGCGAAGCGCGGGGCAGGTTGAGCTTGAGACCGACCTTGCTGCCGGCCTCGAGGGCGCCGCGGAGCATGAGGGCGATGGTCTCGATCTTCTTGCGCTTGGCCGGATCGGCCCACGCGGCCTTGTTCGCGATGAGCTTGGTGTTGGTCTCGAGCAGCGTGTCGACGATGCGAAGCTTGTTCGCGCGAAGCGAGGAGCCGGTCTCCGTGATGTCGACTATGGCGTCGACCAGATCCGGCACCTTCACCTCGGTCGCGCCCCAGGAAAACTCCACAAGCGCGGGGATGTTGCGCGCGGCGAACCAGCGCTTGGTGGTCTCCATCAATTCGGTGGCGACGCGTTTGCCGGCGAGATCGGCGGCGGTTTTCACCGGCGAGGCCTCGGGCACGCAAAGCACCCAACGGCTTTTGAGCGTGGAAGCGCGGCTGTAGACGAGATCGCAGACCTCGACGACGTCGGCGTTGTTCTCCTGCACCCAATCCCAGCCGGTGAGACCGCAATCGAAGAAACCATGCGCGACGTAGCGGGCGACTTCCTGGGCGCGCACGAAACGCCCGTCGAGCTCGGGGTCGTCGATGGACGGCTTGTAGGACCGGGAGCTGGTCGTGATTTTCCAACCGGCCTTGGCGAAAAGCGCCTTGGTGGATTCTTCAAGGCTGCCCTTGGGCAGACCCAACATAAGGAGAGGCGTGGAGGCGGACATGCCCCAACGGAGCGACGGGCGACAAGGCCCTTCAAGGCTAATTTCGCCACCCGCGGGGAACTTGCCAAAAGGTGAACAAGCACACGCCCCAGGCCGCAAAAAGATTGCGAGGTTGGTTCTTTACAATTTGCCGCAAATGTAAAAAACAGGGCCAACAAGGCCTAGTGGAATTATAAAAATCATCCACGAGACCCAAACCAAGCCCCAAAGAATCTTCCCATTCGCAAATGAGCAACGAGCCGATTCCGCTTATCTTGATCGTCGAGGACGAACCCGAGCTGGCCAAGTTGATTTCAAGCTATCTCGAGGAAGCCGGGATGCGCACGCAGGTCTGTCATCGCTCCCAGCACGCCCTGCGTTTCCTCAAGAACAATTTCGCCAATCTCCTGCTTCTGGACATCACCCTTCCGGACAAATCCGGCTTTGAGCTACTCGAGCAATTGCGGGCAGAAGACATGCAAATTCCAGTCATTTTCGTGACGGGAAACAGCATCGAGGAAAGCAAGGTCCGCGGATTGGAAATGGGAGGCGACGACTACATCACCAAGCCCTTCAGCTACCCCGAACTCGTGGCCCGCATTCGAGCCGTGCTGCGTCGCGCGGAGAGCAGCGGAGACCTGTCGCTCACCCGCAATGTAACGGTGGTGGACGATCCCTTCGACTTTTGCGGAGGAAAAGTGAATCCGCAACGTCTCGAACTGACCCTGCCTGATGGCAGCGTGGTGAAGATAGGGCGGAAGGAAATCGGCATCATGGCCCACCTGAAAGCGCACGAGGGCGAAGTGATCCCGAGAAAGGCGCTCATTCACGCCGTGTGGGGTATACATGCCAATGTCCGCAGTCGCTCCCTTGACCAATATATCGTGAAAGTTCGCGATTTCTGCCGCACCTCCCCTGCCGGCGTGGATGCCCTGCGGACCGTGCACGGGGTCGGCTATATCTTCGATCCCGAAGGCAAACACCGCGCCATCGCGGCGTAAAGCCGCACGGCTCGCATCCTCGGCCACGACGCCGATGAGCCGCGTCGCAAGATAGCGAATACAAGAGGATGCTCGCGACCTCGCCCCCCCCCGCGAACAACTTAAAACAGCTCCGGTTGCCCGTAGCGTTTCTCCGCCTCGGCCAAGGTGGTCCGCATTTCCATCTCCTTGAGAAAAGCGAGAAGCGACGGAACGTCGGCGGACGTTTGATGCACCGCAGGCAAAGACAGGCCCAGGTTTAGGGTGACCAAGCGGCGATTGAGCCTTAGACGGGCGCTCGCCTCTGCCAAGGGCACGCGGAAGCGTTCGGGCTCGATCGCAGCGCTGGCGCCAAGGATGCCTTCCAAATCCCCGTATTTCCCCAACCACTTCACCGCGGTCTTCGGTCCCACGCCGCTCAAGCCGGGAATGTTATCCGAAGTATCTCCGATGAGAGCCAAGTAGTCGGCGATCTTTGCCGGAGGCACGCCGAACTTCTCCCCTACCCCGACCGAGTCGAGCAGCCGCCAGCCCAGCTTTGGCTGCGCGCTCGGAGGTGGTAGCAAAATCTTGATACGCTCGCTCACGATCTGGGCGAAGTCCTTGTCGGAACTGACGATCAAGACATCGTCTCCGGCAGCCGCGCGCACGACCGCACAGGACGCCAGAAGATCATCGCTCTCCACCCCGTCCTGTTCGACAGCCGCAAGACCGAGCATGCGGGTGACGCGCTTCACCGGCTCTATCTGCTTCTCAAGCTCCGGGGGCATTTCGGCGCGCTGCGCCTTGTAAGCGGGATGAAGCGCAAGACGATCCTGAGACCCGCCTAGGTCGAAAAACACCACGGTGTGATCCGGTTTTTCCTGATCCATCAAGCGCCAAATCGACTTTGCCCACCCGTGCAGCGCATTCGTCGGAAATCCGTCGGCGCGGGTCAGCGCCGGCGTGGCAAAAAAGCAGCGGTAAACAAGATTGAAGCCGTCGATGAGGAGCCAGCGGGACATGTTGAATTGAAAACAGTGAAGTGAAGCCCGACGCGATAAGCGGCAGCCTTAAAAGCCGCCGGGCGCAAAAAAATCCCGGCCGGAATAACCGGCCGGGATTTGTTAAACCCAAACGAAACCGAAGGAGATTACTTCTCGGTGGTGACACGGAGACGCGACTCCGAGCCTCCGGGGGTAACCACGGTCGGGTTCTGGAACAGCGAGCTGGGCTCGACGCCCTTCAAGCGCTGCTTCTTCAAAGAGCCTCCGGGAGAAACCAGATTCGCCGTCACGAAAACAAGCAGGTTGCGCTTTTCGGACGCCTCGCCCTTCGACTGGAAGGCTCGGCCGATATACGGGATATCACCAAGAACCGGAACCTTGTCGTTCACACGGCGGACTTCTTCACGGGTGAGGCCGCCCATTACCAGGGTGGCGCCATCCCAGACGGTCACGCGGGTGTTGATTTCGCGAGACGAGAAGATCGGCTGATAGAATCCGGAGGGAATCGTGACGGTCGTGCCACCGCTGATGGCGACGGAGGTGCCGCCGTATTCGACGTAACCTTCGAACTCCGTGACGCGGGGATTGAGTTCCAAGCTGATGGAATAGTCATCCTCTTCAACCGTGGGCGTGACGCTGAGCTCCACACCGACGTTGCGAGTCGTGAAATCGGAAGGATTGCCGGCGGTGATCGTGACACCCGCGGAGCCACCCGAGTCGCTGCCACCGGACGTGCCTACGTCGGACTGAATCTCGCCGTAGCTTTGAGGATAGCGCAATTCCTGGGCGACCGTGATGGTGGCGCGACTCCCCGACATGACCGTGACCTTCGGCGCGCTCAGCAAATCACTGCCGTTGCGACGGGAAAGCGCACGAAGGGAAGCATCGATGGAAATATCCCCGATGATGCCGGAGAACGCCCCCAACGCGGCCACGCCACCGCCCAGATCAACCGTTCCCGGAGGAGAAGGAGGAGCGTTGTCGATCGTCAAATCGATCGGCTCGCCGCTCAATCCGCCGGAGCTGATCACGCGTCCTTGCGAGCCGGAAGAGGAGCTGACAAACGCGCCGCCCAAGCTGCGAACCGCGCCGGAGTTGCCGGCTTGGAAGGTGTATTCGTTGCCATTCTCGGTAAACGAGAGGCTGTTCCAGGAAACACCGAGTTCGTCGAGAGTGCCCTCCTTGACATCGAGGAACTTGGCCTCGATCTCCACTTGGCGGATGTCGTTGTAGCGAGCGAGAATGTTACGGATCTTCTCGATGTTACGGGGCGTCTGGGTGACGATGATCGCCGCGCCGTCATAAGCGAGGCTGGAGTTGGGAACGCCATCAAAGCCCACGCCCGCGGCTTGCAGAAAGCGACGGATGGCATCGGATTCGCCGCCCGAAGAACCACCTCCGGAAGGAGCGGCGGCGGGTGCAGGGGCGAAAGGATCGGCGGAGGCAGTGGCGGCAGGCGTGCTGGCCGAAGAAGCGCCCAAGCCCGTCATACGGGTGAGCGTCGCCTTGTTGATCGGGAATTGCTCGGTGGTGAGGTTGGCCGTGCCGCCATTCGGGCGAATCTGCACAAGATCCGCATCAATGACATACTCGTAGTCGGTGTTCTCGGTGACAATATCGAGAATACGCTTAAGCGAAAGGCCGCGGAGGGTGATGTTGACCTTGGGCACGTTGGTGCCGGCCAAGGGGCTGCTGAGCACCAAATTCACGCCCTTCGTTCCAGTGGTGGCGGGATCGTATTCTTCAGAAAGCGCGCTCAGAGTGCTCACCACTTGGCTGAGCTCGGCCCCGTTGAACGAAACGCTGGGGAGAATAATCGACTCAAGCTTGGCGCTGAGGGTGGTAGCGATCTTTACCTTTTGGGTCTCATCGGTCTTTTGCTCGATAAAGACGCCAGGACGCTGCCAGGACTTGGCAACTTCCTCGAGGAGCTGCGAACGGGTCTTTTCGCGATTCAAAACGCCGATGCGGGCCTTCTCCTCCGCGATGCGGCGAAGGAAATATTTGGCTTCGGCGTTATCTGCGGCGATGGTCTCAATCGTGCGGAAAGTCTCTTGAGCCTCATCATACGCGCCGGCGGCATACTGACTGCGACCTTTGGAGGAAAGCGCCGCGAGGTTCTTTTGTTCGGCGACGAACTCGGGATTGATCTTTTCGATCGACTGAAGCGGCGGACGAAGCTCGGTCTCCTCGATCTTCGCTGACTGTTTCTTGGCGGCACGGCCATCCGGAGAGGTCGCGGCGATATAAGCGTCCAAAGCGTCTTTCGCGCCCTTGGTGTCGCCTTGCTCAAGAAGACGCTGGGAGCGCTGGAGCAGCAAATCGTTCTTTTGCTTGGAAAGATCCGCCAGCGTGCCTTGGGTCAACGTGTTGGTGGGAAGCGAAGCGGAAGCGGCGGTAAGCTTGGCCGCGGCACCGTCAAAATCACCGTCTTTGGCGAGCTTGGCGGCAAGTTTGCTTTCGGATTTGGCGGCGGCGAGAAGCGCCTTGACGCGGGCTTCCTCAGCCTTGGCAAGCTCCGCGGAGACCGCGTCGGGAGAAGGCGTCGCAGGCGGTTGGACCTGAGCCTGGGGCGCGGCGACCTCGGAGGCAGCGGGAACTGCGGCATCGGCCACGGGAGCGGCGGCCTCAACCGCCGGCGCGACAGGCTTGTTTGGATCGTAAACAACCACCGGAAGAGAATCCGAGGCGACTACGGCGGGAGCGGCGGACTCGGCGGTTCCCGCTCCTTTCGCGATGACCTCGTTCACTCCCGTAAGGAGCCTCTGCACCGTGACATCATTCGGAGCAAGAACGAGAAGCTGTTCGAGATTCGTCTTGGCGGTGGCAAGATCACCGTTGTCACGAGCGCGCAAGGCCTCGGCCATCAGGCGAATCTTGGTCTCGGTCTGGCTCTGCGCCACCAGCTTGCTGGCGGGAACCGCCAGAGAAAGCATCACGGGGGTCGCAAGGAGCAGGAGCACCTTTTTCGGGAGCTTGGTGTAGTTCATTAGGGGATAAAGTGTAGGAGCTAAAAGCGGGGCGGATTAAAAACCATCCAAAAGTCGAAACGAGCGTTTAAAAGGCAGGAAACGCCGCGCCAGTCGCGGGTGCGCCTGCGGGGGGCGTAGGGGCGTTGGGATCTGAAACGACGGGCGGGGCTGGCGGCGGAATAACCAATGTCTTGGTCTCGGGGGCCGGCACCGAGGGGCCTTCGCGGGTTACCACCGCGCTGGGCGGCTCGACCACCAAATCGCCGACGCGATAGGTTGTGTCGCCGACGATGAAAACGTCGCCGGACTTGGCGACACGCTCCGCGCCGTCGGCGGCCTTAAAGGTCACGATCGGCGGCCCATCGGGAACTCGTCCCTTGGGATCCAAAACGATTTCCGCACCGGTTTCGGTGTCGCGAACAACCGCGGCCACCTCGACATACCGCAAGGTCGTGCCACCCGCCTGGGGGACGACTTTGCGCTCCGCGGAAAAACGCACGATTTCAAGCTTCAGGTCGGGAAGCTTTTTGCCCGTCGTTCCAAAAACAACGGCTCCGGTCCGAACATTGAGAAAGTTGCCGCGGGCTTGCGCGCCTTCGCCGACATAGCCGACGAGCTGAAGGCGAAACAAGGGTTGATCAACCTTAACAAGGTCCAATCCGAACTCGGAAACAGGGGGAGGCAGGGTCTCGTCGGGTTTCCCGATCTCAACAAGGGGAGTGGGTTCGGGGGGGACGACCGTAAACTGCTTGGTCTGGGTGTTGTAGTAGATTTTCGGGGGCGTAAAAACGTCGTAGATCCACTTTTCCCCGGCTTTTTGAGGAGTGGCCTCGGCCCAGCTACGGGTTTCGGGCGTGATGATCTTGATCGCGCTCGGTTCGTAGGCGGCTCCGGAGGAAGGCGCGAGGGGAGGCGTGCGCAATTCGGAGATGCTCGATTGCTGGACGAAGGCCCAGCCGCCGGCACAAATGATGGCAAGGCCGCCGATGGCGAGGAAGAGAGTGTCGTTGGTCTTGGCGGACATGGAGCTCAGGGATTCGATGCTGCCGGGGCCTCGGCGTTGGCGGGGGTCTTTTCCACAAGGGAGATAAACTCGACTGTGACGACGAAACGGGAGTCGGTCTGCTCAACGAGCGGCTTGACGGCCTCAACCGTCTGGGTGGCCGAAGGGATATCGCCGCCAAAGCCGCCGCCGAAATGGGTTGCGGGAGCCGGGGTGGTGTTCGCCCTGGCGCGGGAAGCCCCCGTCTCGGGGCCGTCAAGCGGCGCGACTTCCACGGAACGAACGACCACGGGCAGCTCAAACTTGGCCAGCTGATTCAGAACGGAGCGGAGCGAACTCGAGATGCCGACAAAGCTGATGCGAAAGGGCGTCGTCTCAACAAACCCGGGAACACGCGCGGAGGTGCGCGGATCGATCACGAAGTAATCGCCGCCCTCGGTGCCGCTACCCGCGGCCGCGAAAGGAGAGGGCTGCCCGGCGGCGATGGCGTCGGCCTCCGCCTGTTTTTCGGACGGGGTGAGAGGGCGCTCGCGCTGAAGCGAGAGAATCTCACGAGGACGAGCCGCGATGAGCACGCTCATGAGATAATCGGCGAACTGCTTTTGACGAAACACCGGAGCGATCAAATCGCGATCCGGGCCCGAACTCGCGTAGAGGGAAAAGCCCAGCCGGTTTTCGGCGGGAAGCGCGATCCCGGATCCTTGGGCCGAACCGCGGACGCGTTCGACGTAGTTGGCGATCTCATACCACGCGTCCGTGGACGAGGCGGGGACCGTGGCCGCGGAGAGCTTGGCGGCGGTTTCGCCCGTCGCGCGAAGCAACTTGCGAATCTCGTCGCGGGTTTTCTCGGTCTCCTGGCGATCGGTCTCCACCAACGCCACGTTCTCCCGAGATGGAAAGGGCTTTTGGCGTGAAAACGCGTCCAACTCCTCCCGCTTCTGGATGATCTCGTCGGCAAGCTTGGCCGCTTGCGAGCGCTGGCTGAAGACCAGCCAAGCCTCCCCTGCGGTCACCGCGCCGATCAGGAGAAGCGAGGTGTAGAAAAAAGGATGTGATTTAAAGCTGGCCATGGGGTCAGAGGGGACGAGCGGGATCGATCACGAGAATGAAGTCGAAGCGGAGGATGCCCGGCGTGTTCGGATCAAAGCTTTCGCGCTCGACCGCGGAGATGAACTGGGAGTCCACGAAGCTGGCCAAGAGACTCTTCACTCGTTCGTAGGAGTCGGGGGAAACACGGGTGACCGGATTTTTGCGGTCCAGCAGACGACCGCTCAGCTGAAGGCGCAAAACCGGCTTCACGGGAGTGCCGTCCGGATTAGTCGCCTGAGGCTCGGCGGGAGCCGCGGCGCCGCCAAACAATCCGCCGCCGCCTTCCGCACCGGAAGATCCGTTGCCGGCGCGAAGAACAGAGAGGCTCTCGAGCCAGACGTCTTCGACCTTGATCAGGCGATCCTGAAGGTCGGAGAAGAAATTGATCCAGTTGTTCTTCGACTCCGCGAGGCTTTGCACGGCCAGAATTTCCGACCGCGCCTCCTCGAGCGCCGTCAAATGGCCGCGAATCTTGTTCTGGCTGTTCTGCAGCGGAAGCGTCTCCTGTTTGATGAGATCTATTTGGTCGCGGGCCGCGGCCACGGAGCGGCCGGATTGGATCACCAAGGGAAGAAGCGAGACCGCGACAAGGCCGGCGGCGGCGAGCAAGACCGGCTGGCGTCGCTTGAAGGCGAGCTTGCTGGCCAACGCGGCGGGAAGGAGATTGATGGTCTTGCGCTTGGGATCGGCGGGGATCGCGAGGCCGATGAGGCTGCTGAGCACCGAGGCGGCCTCGATAGCCTGGGTGGCTCCTGGCGCGATCGTGACGTTTCGCAACGGATCAAGACGCTCGCAGCCGATCTTGAGACGCTCCTGAAGTTGTCCGGGCAACTCGGAGAGCATGGAACCACCGCCGGTGAGATACAAGGCGGAGGGCTGCTCGGCGCCGCTCTGACGTCGATAATTCACGACGGAGCGCGTGATCTCGAGGTGCAGCTTGGAAACGAATCCGGAAACGGCGTTGGCCACGGCGGCCCGGGCCGGGGAAGACGCGGGCAGCTCGCTTTCGCCGCTCAACACCTGAACCTTGATCGTCTCGCAATGGGTGAAGTCGTGCTTCAACTCCTCGGCGATCGCCTGCGTCAACGTGTTGCCCGCGAGCGGGATGGTGCGAACAAAAAAATGTTCGTTGTCGGCGAAGATCAGATTGGTCGAGCGGGCGCCGATGTCCGCGATGATGACGCTCCCGGAAACCTCCGGGTAATTGTAGCGAAAGCAGCGGAGAACGGCGACACTGGAAGGCTGAACCGAGACCACGCTGAGGCCCGAGCCCGCCAGCGCGTCACATGCGCCCTGCACGACCTCTTTCTTGGCTGCCGCAAGCATGAGCTCCAAGTCCAGTCCCTGCTCGGCGACGACCTGATAATCCCAAACCACCTCATCCAAGGAATAGGGGATGTTTTGCTGCGCCTCAAATTGGACGATCTTCGCGCGCTTCGACTCCTCCACCAAGGGGGTCTTGATGAACTTCCCAAGGATATGATGTCCCGGAAGACCAATGGACGCCGCGCCGACAAATTTCTCCCGACGAGCGGACTCGGCGAGGGCTTGGGCGATCATCCCGGTCCAATCGGACTCGAGGGATGCGTCGGGGTTGAAGGCGTCGAGTGCGATTTTCTCGAGTTGCAGACGTCCGGACTTGTCGCTGGTCACGAGCCCGCAGGCGAGATGACCGGCGCCGCAGTCCACGGCGAGAACGCGGGGTAAAGACATAGGGGAAAAATTGTGTGTTTCAGCAGGAGGAAAACGCAGCAAGCCGAAACTTGCCACGAATGTGGATTAAGGCTCCCGAAAATCAGCGGGAGACCTCGCGACGGACGATGCTCGGCGCACGGCGTTGAGAGTCCAAGGCGAATGGCGAGAGATGTTGCGGAACAAGAACGCCCTCGTTGCGCGCGCCCTCGGCGGAAACCTTCGACAAGAAAACGCCGCGCTTGTCCGGATCCGCGACCTTGGCGGAAGCGCTTCCCCGCATGGGTGGAATCGGCCGCCCGCCCACTTCGAACTCGACCAGGAAATGTTTGCCCGTCTCGCCAGCCACGAGGCGATCACGCTTCACAACCTCGGGCGGAAGATAAAAACGGAACACCGATTTCACCCCGCCTTCAAGACTGGCGGCCTCGGCGCTCGCACGATAAAAACTCCATTTTTTCGACGGACCGTCGCCCAGCTCGAAGCCAAGATTCAAGACAACGCGCACGTTGTCGACAAACTCGCCCATCACCGCCTTGCCTCCCGGGCGTGCGGTGACCTCGACCAGGACCTCCAGCCAATTATCGCCCAAGACGCTGCGGGCCGATACAAACTTCACGTCCGTCACCTCGACGTGGTGCTCCCCGACCTCGGCGGGCGCCACGGCCGCAGGCGCCGGTTGCGCGAAGACACCGATCGGAACCGCGGTCGACGCCAGAAGAGGAAGCAGCACCAGGGGCGAAGGTATCTTCATGAGGGGAGGCGCGGAAGATTGGACAAGCGCACCTCAGCGTCACGCACAAACTCCCCGACGATTCCGGTGTTGCATCCAGAAAAATCCCCGATGCCCGCGAAAGCCGGCGCGCCGCGGGCTTCGCGCGGCCAAGATACGAGCATAGCTTGGCAAATTCGGCCCTGGAAAAAATCGTCGCCGGCGCGACCCGCGGCGCGCACATCGGCCCCAGCCCGCCCGTCGGCCCACGTCCCACGCGCGAACCAAATAGTATCATAAAATAAACTACACACGCGCCCTCGGGACATGACAGGCGCCCACGCCTCGTCGGACGAACATCCCGGCCGCCGCATCAACAGGGGCGCGCCTGTCTTCGATCCACCCGCAAACCCGCCTGCGACGGCGAAACCGCCGACGACGCGGGTAGGCAAACGCCAAGGGCGCCTTTTGGATGGGATCCTGTCGGGACGGATGGGCGCGGCATGAAAAACAGGGACCGGGTTTCCTCAAATCACGAGTCGTCCCCGTCGACGCGACCGCGATAAAGCCGCGCGATCCGGTGCTCGATACGCCATGTGGCCCGACCGTGATTTATCCGATCACAAGACGCCTCCGTTTGGGCCGCGCACGCGGCGGAGCGGCGGCGATTTCCCGGCGAACGATCTCGCCGTCCCGCAAACGTCCCGAACCGGGTTGCAAGCGAGGCCCGCCATGCCCACGCCGGACGCGCCCGGACACCGTCCATCGTCCAACTTCACGGTTCCGATCACGACGATAATCGGCGGGAGGCGCGATCAAGAGGCGACGACCGCGACGGCCGCGTGCGAACCCCCGACGGCATCGTTGTATTCTTTTTAAGAATACGTCTTTTCCCAGCGCCCCCGGGATCGCGACCGGCGCCGCATAGGATCCGGGCGCGGCGCGCGGCATCCGACTCCAATCCCGTGCGCCAAAAAACGGGACTTTTCATGCTCGAACGGAGTTTTCCTGAGATCCGTCGCACGGCAAACGCGCGCCCGCATTCACACGACAGCGGTCACTGGACGCGCCGACCGATCCATGCCGAGCGGCGCCGCGTCCGGGCCTCCGGCCACCCCGCCAGTTGGTCGCTAGCCCAGCTTGCCCCCGCTCGGCCGGAATCGATCGCGAAAGGCGCGCGCCTCGCTCCCGCACTCGAATGGCAAAGGGAATACGCTAAACTGTTTCGGACGTTTTCTTTGCCCGCCACCGGGAGGAATCTACCCACTCGCCGGATAGCCCCTACCCTTTCGCCGCCTTCACCCAGGCAAGATTCACCCTATGCCCCCGACACCCCGCCTCCGTCAATCGAGCCGATTTCATCGCTTTGGTCTCATTGGCCTCGCAGCCATCTCGACGGCCTTGCTCGGCCCCGCCCTCGCCGCCCGCGCCGAATCCCCCGCCCCACCGGATTGGGAAAATCCCGCGGTGTTCCGACGAAACAAGGAACTGCCGCGCGCCGCCAAAACCCCCTTCCCCACCGAACGCGCCGCGCTCACCTCCGCTCCCGCCGCCAGCCCTTGGCGACTCTCGCTCAATGGCGAATGGAACCTCCACTGGTCGCCCACCCCGGCCGGCGTGCCCGCGGGCTTCGAGCGCCCCGGCTACGACGACAGTGATTGGTCCCGGATCCCGGTTCCGTCCAACTTGGAGATGCAGGGCCACGGCACCCCCATCTATACCAACGTCACCTACCCCTTCCACCGGGACGCCCCCCGCGTGATGGGCGAACCCGAACCGGGCTGGACCACCTTTATCGAGCGCAATCCCGTGGCCTGCTATCGCAGGACCTTCCGCGTTCCCGCCGACTGGGACGGACGCCGCACCTTCGTCGTGTTCAACGGCGTCGCGTCCGCGTTCCGTCTCTGGGTCAACGGCCGCGAGGTAGGCTACTCCGAGGACAGCCGAACACCCGCGGAATTCGATCTCACGCCCTACCTCCAGGCAGGAGACAACACACTCGCCGTGTCCGTCTGGCGCTACAGCGACGGCGCCTACCTGGAAGACCAGGACTACTGGCGTCTCTCCGGGATCTTCCGGGACGTCTATCTCTGGTCGTCGTCGCCACTTGATCTGCGTGACTTCGAATTCAGCGCGTCGCTCTCGGATGATTTTCGCCAAGGCTCGCTCGCCGTCACCACCCGCGCCCGAGACCTCTCAGGCAAAGGCCAAAACTACGGCGTCGAGCTGCGTCTGCTCGCCTCCGACGCCCGCTCCGCCTCCCGCCCCCTCGCCAAGCTATCCTTCGGCGGCGCCGCGCCCGCCGACGGGACAGACCACCAGGCGTCCGCCCGGGTGGACGGGCTAGATATCCAACCGTGGACCGCGGAGACGCCCCGTCTCTACACCGCGCTCCTCACCCTCCGCGACGCCTCAGGCAAAGATCTCGCCCACTACGCCACCAAGATCGGCTTCCGCCGCGTCGAGATCCGCGACGGCCAGATGCTCGTCAACGGACGCCCCGTCCTGATCAAGGGAGTCAACCGCCACGACCACGATCCGCTCACCGGACAATACGTGACCGAAGCCGGCATGCGCGCCGATCTCGACGCGATGAAGCGGCTTAACATCAACGCCATCCGCACCTCCCACTACCCGAACGATCCGCGTTTCCTCGATCTCGTCGACCAATACGGCTTCTACGTCATTTCCGAGGCCAATCTCGAGACCCACGGCTACGGCACCAACCGGAAAAACCTCATCGCCACCGACGCCGCATGGGGCCCGGCCATGCTCGACCGGCTCGTCAACATGGTCGAGCACTTCAAAAATCATCCCGGCGTCCTGATGTGGTCGCTCGGAAACGAGGCCGGCGACGGGCCGAATTTCGAACGCATGGCCGGATGGGTGAAGCATCGCGATCCGTCGCGACTTCTCCACTACGAGGGCAACTACGACCGGACCTACACCGACCTTTACTCGCCGATGTATTTCAAGATCGGCTCGCTCGAGCCCTGGTGCCGCCGGGAGGAAAAGAAGCCGCTGTCCGCGCAGCAGCCGCTCATCCAATGCGAATACAGCCATACCATGGGCAACTCCGCCGGCGGCATCGCGGAATACTGGTCGCTGATCCGCCGCGAACGTCTCCTGCAGGGCGGCTTCGTCTGGGATTGGCGCGACCAAGGACATCTCCGCGAAAAGCCCGCCGGCCATACGCCGTCTCCCGCCGCCGCCGCCGTCGCCGCGCTCGACCCGCTCCGCTTCGTAGCTCCCGACGGCCGCCTGCGCTACTTCGCCTACGGCGGCGACTACGGAGACAAGCCCAACGACAACAATTTCTGTTTCAACGGCATCGTCGGCCCCGACCTCGTCCCAAACCCCCACGCCGTCGCGATCGCCCACCAATATCGCAACATCCTCGTGAGCGGGCTCGACCTCGCCGCCGCCAAGCCGCTCGTCTCCGTCTTCAACGAGAACTTCTTCCTCGAGCTCGAGGGCCAGCGCGTCCGGTGGACGTTGCTCGAGGATGGCCGCCCCCTGCGATCGGGAACCGCCAGACTGCCCCGGATCGCCCCGCAGGCCTCCGTCGACTACGTCGTCGATCTGCCCCGCGTCCAACGCCGCCGGGACGCCGAGTATCACCTCAACCTGGAATTCTTCCAAGGCGTCGATCGTCCCTGGGCGCCGGCCGACCACGTCGTTTCGCGCGAACAACTGACGCTGGCGTGGACCACGCCCGCCGCGCCCGCCCCGCTCGCTCCGTCCGCCTCTCCCGCCCTCGCCTCCGTCACCCGGTCTTCGGAGGAAAACCGCACCACGGTGCGAGGTGACGCCTTCGTGGCCGTGCTCGACGACCGCAACGGCCAGCTCGTCTCCTACCAGCTGGCCGGCCGCGAACTGCTCGCCGGTCCGCTCCATCTCAATCTCTGGCGCCCGCCCACCGACAACGATCGGGGCAACGGCATGCCCAAGACCTGCGCCCCGTGGCGCGAAGCCGGGCCGAACGCCGTGGCGAGCTCCCGCGCCGGCGAAAAAACCGGCGGCGGCTATCGCCTGGCCTACGAGCTCGCGGTCCCCGTGGCCGACAGCTCGGCCACGCTCGCCTACCTCTTCGCCGCCGACGGCCGCGTCGACGTGAGCCTCGAGCTTCGTCCCAAGGGGGAAAAGCTGCCCGCGATCCCGCGCGTCGGCCTCAGCGCCGCCCTGGCCCCCGAACTGCGCCGATGGACCTGGTTCGGCCGGGGCCCGCAGGAAAACTACCGCGACCGCGCCGAGGGTTGTCCGCTCGGCGTCTGGAGCGGCGACGTCGCCAAGCTGTGGTTCCCCTACGGCGAACCCCAGGAGACCGCCAATCGCACCGGCGTGCGCTGGGCCGGGTTCCTCGACGACCGCGGCGCCGGGCTGCGCTTCCGCGCCGTCGACGGCGGCCCCCTCGAGGTCGGCGCGTATCCGTTCGCCCAAGACGATCTCCAGACCGCCGGACGTCGCCACCCCGCCGACATCCCGCTGCGCGATTTCGTGACGATCCACATCGCCCACGCCCAGATGGGCGTCGGCGGCGAGGACTCGTGGGGCGCCTGGCCCCGTCCCGCCGCGATGCTGCCCGCCGACCGGACCTACCGCTACACTTTCCGCATCGAACCGGTCACGCGCTAGACATCCTCCGCCCCCTCCGATCCGACGGGGCGTCGCCCCTGGCGCCGCGACCCCGTGGCCACCGCCCGCTCGCCGGGCGGAAGGCGGGGTTTTCACCCGAAACGCCCTCGACCGCCTCCTTTCCCTCCATCGTCCAATCCCATGCAACCTATCCCGGCCCTCCGCCCCCTGCTCGCACTCGCCGGCTTCGCCGCCGTCCAAGCCCGCGCCGACATCGCCTGGCTTGATGTCCAGTCCGCCGACTCGCCCGTCGCCACGCTCCATCAGATTTTGTCCGCCGCGAACGGAGCCAGCGCGGTCAACGGCCCCGTGCGCTTCACCCTGCTCGGCGACGGCATCGCCTCGCGAAACCGCGAGTTTCACGATCCCATGTTGCGCGACTTCGCGATGATCGACGGCGACGGCGCCGCCATCACGGTCCGCATCGACGGCCTTCCGGCCGGCAACTACGTCGTCGAGTCCTGGCACTTCGACCGCTCCTACCCCGGCGCCATCGAGATCGGCTTCGGCCCCGCGGGCCAGAAGCCCGAGATCGTGGTGCCCCGGCACGTTTTCTCCACCACGCCCGCGCTCTACACCATCAAGTCGGACGGCAAGACGAGCTACGAACTCACCTTCAAGGACGGCAACGACGACAACCGCGTCCGCCTCAACGCGCTCCACCTCCGCGCCGCGGACGAACCCGAAAGCCCTCCCGGCGTCTTCGTCGACATCGGCTACGCCAACACCACCACCGTGAGCGGCGTTCCCGACCCCTTCTTCACCACCGACGCCGCCGACCCCGGCTTCGTCAAAGGCCCGCTCTGGCGCCAGCGCACCGGCTTCGGATTCAACATGGGCGGCAACCGGGACATTTACGAGAAGGACGCCAACGAGGGCATCGGCAACGCCGCCCCTCTCGTCACCATCGCCCGCGATCTCCCGGTCGGCGCGACCTACGGCGTCTACGTCGCCTTCCTCTCCATCCCCGCGCAAAACTGGCAGGTGAAAGCCGGCCTCTCCGCCGACCGCCTCGCGCTGTTCAGCCGCAACCGCCCCGCCAACCGCGTCATCGACCTCGGCCAGAGCGCCGAGGCCGGGTCGAATCGCAACCAATACCTCGGCTTCATCGGCAACGCCACCGTCGGCCCGGAGGGCGCCCTCTGGCTGTATTCGGATGATGGCGACGGCACCGACCTCACCTGGTCCGCCCGCACCTGGCTCGACGGATTCTTCCTCGGCGCCCCCCGCGTCGGCGAATGATCCCCCCGCACCGACACCCGCCTAATTTCACCCTCATGACCTTTCGCTTCATCCCCGGACTCATCTCCTTCTTCGCCCTTTCGCTCGCCGCCCGCGCGGCCGAGCTTCCGCCGGGCGTCTTCGTGGACATCGACGCGCGCAACACCGCGCCCGCCTCGGACGCCCCCGGCCCCTTCTTCACCGATAATCCCGCCGATCCCGGCTTCACCAAAGGCCCCCTCTGGCGAAAACGCCCCGGCTTCGGCTTCGACGCCGCGAAAAACCGCGAGGTTTTCGAGAAAGACGCCAACGAGGGCGTGGGCGACGCGCTCCCGCTTGTCACGACCGTCACCGGCCTCAAGCCCGGCGCCCGGCACGGGGTCTACGTCGCGTTTCTCTCGATCCCGACCCAAGGCTGGCAGGTCAAGGCCGGGCTCTCGCCCGACAAGCTGGAAACCTTCACCCGCACCCGCCCCGCGGGCCGGGTGATCGATCTCGGCCTCAGCGCCGAACGCGATTCCAACCGCCACCAATACCTCGGCTATATCGGCGAAGTCACCGTGCCCGACGACGGCGTCCTGCGTCTGTATTCGGATGATGGTGACGGCGTCTCCACCGACTGGGCGGCCCGCACGTGGCTGGAGGGTTTCCATCTCGCCGCCCCCCGGGAAGGCGCCACGACCGCGCCCGCCACGATCGCCGCCGAAAAACCCGCGGTCGTCGCAAAACCCGCGCCCGCCGTCCGCCCCGCGCCGCAGACGCCGTCCGCGGCGCTCCCCGCCGGCGCCGTCCGCATCGCCCCCGACGGCGCGTGGACCTGGTTCAACGACGAACGCGCCATCGTCCACCAGGGCTCGATCTATTCCGGCTACGTCCTCGCCGACGGCCGCTACGGCGTCACCCGCTACGATTTCGCCGACGGCAAGTCCTCCCACATGGTGATCAGCACCGACGCCTCCCGGCAGCAGGACGACCACAACAACCCTTCCCTCACCGTCCTCCCCGACGGCCGCATCCTCGCCCTCTACTCCAAGCACATCGCCGGAAACCAATTCTACCAGCGCACCTCCCTCGTTCCGCGCCCCTCGTCCGACGCCGACTGGGGCCCCGAGATCGCTCGCCCCACCCCGGCGGCGACGACCTACGCCAACACCTACCGCCTCTACGGCGAGGCCAACCGCATCTACAACTTCCATCGGTGTATCAATTTTAACCCTACACTGACCGTTTCCGACGATCTCGGCGCCACCTGGCAGCCCTCGCGCCAGTTCATCGGCAGCGGATCGGGCCGCACCCGGCCCTACATCCGCCTCGTCTCCGACCACGAGAAACGCATCGACCTGACCTACACCGACGGGCACCCCCGCGACGTCGAGAACTCGCTCTACCACCTCTACTACTCGGGCGGCGCCCTCCGCCGCAGCGACGGCTCGGTCATCAAGCCCATCTCCGCCATCCCCCTCGACCACGACGCCGGCGAGCGCGGCTCCGTCATCTACCAATACAACGACGCCCCCTGGGGCGCGGGCCAGGGCCCCGACGACTGGATCCCGACCGGCCGCGCCTGGAACTGGGACGTCCAATACGACCCCGCCGGACGCCCCGTGGTCGCCTTCCAGGTCCAGCGCGACAACCTCGGCTGGAGCAACGACCGCATCTACTACTACTACGCCCGCTGGACCGGCTCCGCCTGGCAAAAACGATTTATCGCCCACGCCGGCCGCCCGCTCTACGCCGCCGAGGACGACTACGGCGGCGGCATGGCCATCGATCCGCAGGACCCCCGCGTCGTCTACATCTCCTCGAACGCCGCCGATCCGTTCAAGCTCTCCGAGACCACCGACGTCCCGCTTCGCCCCCGCAACCGCTACGAGATCTGGCGGGGCTTCACCGCCGACGGAGGCCTCACCTTCACCTGGACGCAGCTCACGGTGGATTCCGAGGCGGACAACCTGCGTCCCATCGTTCCCGAAAACCATGGGCGCACGGAGTGTGTCCTCTGGTTCTACGGCAACTACCGCAGCTACACCAATTATGCCGCTCAGATCGCAGGCCGCATCGGCAAGCCGCTGCCCCCGCCGGTCCTCGCCGTGACGCCGGCCCCCGCCAAAGCCGCGCCCACACCCGTCCCCGCCGCACCCAAGGCGCCCGCGCCCGCCGACGGCCAGCAAATGCGCAATCCCGTCCGGCGCTGATTCGTGGGATTCGTCTCCTCCGCCCTTCGCCTCGATCCCGCCGCGCCCTCCCACGGTCGCGGCGAAGGCGGCGGAGTCCTTCGCGGGCGTCGTCGTGATGCGACGCCCGCTTCCATGTCGTAGCCGCCCGACCCCCGCCCGATGCGCTCGTCCGTCCCGCTCCGTCTCGCGTTAATTTTCGCCCTCATCGCAGGCGCGACCCACGGCCAAACCTCGTCGTCGCTCGAGCGCCGACGCTCGATCGAGGAGGCGATGCGTCGCGCCAACGCCTACTACCAGGCCAACTTCGCCCTCGGCACCGCCGTCTGGAATCGCGGCGCCTATCACGGCGGCAACATCCAGGCGTGGCGAACCCTCGGCCTCGCGCCGGACCTCGCCTACGCCGTTCGCTGGGCCGAGTCCAACGCATGGACCGTCGGCCCCGAGGCCGGCGGCAGCGCCGACGCCGACTCCCAAACCTGCGGCCAGACCTATCTCGACCTCTACGAAATCGATCCCCAGCCCGTCCGCAAAGCGTCGATAAAAAGCCGCGTCGACCTGCTCGTCGCCAACCCCGCCACATCCACCGACGACTGGTGGTGGATCGACGCCTTCTACATGGCCGCGCCCACGTTCGCACGGCTCGGACGCATCGAAGGCGACCCCGCCTACCTCGACCAGATGCTCGCGATGTATCGGCACATGCGCGACACCCGCGCGCTGTTCGACCCCGCCCGCGGGCTCTGGTATCGCGACGCCACCGCCAAGGGCCGCACCGGCGCCAACACCCCGCAGTTCTGGGGCCGCGGCAACGGCTGGATCATCGCGGGCTGCGCCCGGGTGCTGGAGCAACTCCCCGCGGGCGATCCCCGCCGCGTGGATTTCGAGGCGATGCTGAAAACCATGGCCGCCTCCCTCCTGCCCCTTCAAGGCGCCGACGGCTTCTGGCGCTCCAACCTGCTGTTCCCCGCGCAATATCCGACGCCCGAGACCAGCTGCACCGCCTTCTTCGCCTACGCCATCGCCTACGGCGTCAACGCCGGGCTTCTGGACCCCGCCGTCTACACGCCCGTCGTCGAGCGGGCCTGGGACGGCATGGTCTCCACCGCGCTCAACGGCGCCGGCCGCCTCGGCTACGTCCAGGCCATCGGCGCCGCCCCCGCCGCCAGCACCGCGGACGGCGGCCAGGACTACGGCTACGGCGCCTTTCTCCTCACCGGCTGCGAATTGCTCAGGATGAACGGAGGCCCCGCCCCCGTCTCGGCCGTCGCCGGCCCGGCGCAAACACGGGCCGACGCCGACGGAAACTACGCCGAAACCTTCCGGCTCGACGCGTCCGCCACCGTCCTGCGCGACGCCTCGCCCGCCCGCTTCACCTGGTGGCTGGGCTCCCTTTTCCTCGGGGAGGGCCGGTCCCTCGACGTGGAGTTTCCCCTCGGCGCGCACGACGTGACGCTGGCGGTGGCGCACGGCTCCGACGCGCCCTGCCTGGACCGGACCACGATCCGCGTCCGCCCGGCGCCCGCCCTCGAGCTCGAGGCCTCCGCCAGCGGTAGCCAGATTCCGAATACGCCTCAAAACGTCCTCGACGGCGATCCCGCCACCCGCTGGTCCCAGGAGGGCGACGGACAGTGGATCTCGTTCCGGCTTCCCGTCGCCGCCGCGCTGGACCACGTCGACATCGCTTTCTATCTGGGCGACACCCGCCGAAGCCTCTTCGATCTCCAGGCATCGCTCGACGGCCAGACATGGGAGACGCTGTTCAGCGGATCCAGCGGCGGCGCGAGCGCGGGGTTGGAACGCTTCGTATTCCCCTCCCGCGTCGTCCGCCACGTCCGCTACCTCGGCCACGGCAACACCGCCAGCGCCTGGAACAGCCTGACCGAGTTTTCGCTGCCCCTCCCCGCGATTCTCGACTCCGCCGACACCGACGCCAACGGCCTGCCCGATTCCTGGGAAATCCGCCACTACGGCGCCATCGGGCAAAGCCCCTCGCTCCGATCCGCCTACATCACGGGCCTGACGCCAGAATCCGGGGTCACGGACGGCGCGCTTGTCATTCGCCGCTCCGCGGAGAGCGATCACCCCGAACTGCGCCTGAACGCCCGGCCGGCCTTCGGGCCCGGCTACCTGGACAAGGTCCGCCGCTACCGCGTGCTCCGCAGCCCCGACCTGACCCCCGGCTCGTGGTCCGCGCTCCCGGGCTATGAAGCGGCGCGAGGGGAAGGGATCGACCTAGCCATCCCGTTCGCAATGCCAGAGGCCGCCGCTTTTTTTCGGGCCGAGATCTGGCTTGAATAGACCACCCGCCGCAAGTGGACCAAAAACACTCCGCGCAACTGCGGCATGCGCCATGTCAGTCGAGAATACCCACAAAAAAGCCGCTCCCTTGCGAGAGCGGCCTAGCGAACAATCCTTTAAAACAAATTACGCCGTGCGGCGGCGGCGCATGGCTGCGAAGCCAAGCGTGACGATTCCAAAGAAGGAGGCGAACGAGGAGGGCTCGGGAATGACGGAAGTAAGAACACCCGTGGCTTGGCTGAACTCGTAGCTGCCGTTGCTCCAGAGTCCGCTGCCATTGTTGGTGAAGCCGGCGACGGTGAAGCTGGCGCCGTAGCTTTCCAAGAGAGTGGAATTGTCAACGATCGTCCAGCTGGCTCCCTGGGTGGTGGAGGCGCTGGCGAGATTAAAGGAGAAGGTGCCGTTGAAGATCGCGGTGCCGTTGGTGCTGGCCATGCCGGAGATCTTGTTGTTGACACCTGCTGCGCCGATATCGAACGAGAACTTGCCCGTATCGGTCAGCGTGAAGTAGGTAGAGGTCGAGGTCGAAATAAGGTCGCCGGTGAACGAGTTGTTGCCGGAGAAATTGACGGCACGATTCGAGCCCAGGCCGTCCGTCGCGCCAAGATACAGCTTGGCGGTGCCGGAAATGGCGGCGCTGATATTGATATTACCCTGCTTCGCTCGAATGGAGGAATCGCCAATCACGGAGATGGAGCCGGCGAGATTGAACAAATCGCCGACGCCATTGAGATGACTGATCGCACCTGCATTGAGGATCAGGTTGTTTACAGTGATGAGCCCGCTCGTTCCCGTGCTCTTGTAAGTGAATCCGAACAGATCCGTGGAACTTGCCCCGTTCATGTTCGAAGTCGTAAACCCGTTGGCGATCGTCAGCGAGTCGCCCGCAAAGGTCACGGTGGGGTTGGCCGAAGCCGGAGTGCGGAGACGAAGACCGGAACCAACCGAGTAGGTGTTGCCGGCGATCGGAGCAGCACCACCAACCCAGTTGGTGCCAGCGGCGAACGAAGACGCGTTGAGGCCGTCGGAGGCGTTTAGATTGATCAGAGCCGCAGAAGCAGCCGAAGCGCTCAGAAGCGTGGCCGCTGCGAGCGAGGGGAGTGCTAGTTTATTCATATAGGGTGAAGCCCGTGCAGGATCCACTCGAACCCAAACACCGCACAACAGCGCCGTGGCTATAGCGTAAACCTACGCTTGATGACGCAAAAAGAGACGAACGGTCACTCGGCCCAACGGTCGCGTCCCGTCATTTACGCTATAACTAAGCCGGAAGCGCCGTCGAAGGCAAAAGACATATAAGCAACTTCCCCCACCCAACCGATCACATCCATGTCATCCCTCGGTCAATTCCGCGCCCCCTCCTCGCGCCTTCACGCCGCCAT
>CAYTLL010000005.1:0-100633 GCA_964438755.1 uncultured Akkermansia sp.
CCAAAACGCCCACGAAAGAAGTATTGCCGGCCGTTATGCGGCCATTTCCGCGGTTGTGGAAACAATTGAAAAGACGTTACTTAGCGATGGTGGACGCCACAGGACTCGAACCTGTGACCCCATCCGTGTGAAGGATGTGCTCTAACCAACTGAGCTAGGCGTCCGGCTATCGGGGAGCGCGGAACTTGCCGGCCAGCCGCGCCTGAATCAAGGGCGATTTTGCAAAGGTGTGCGCGAGACGCCCGAAGCCTCGTGCCCGAGAACATTTGCCAGCCAACTGCGAGCCCGTTCCCCTCGGCGCCCATGAGCGCCTCCGCCGCCGATCCCTCCGCAAGCCCGGACCCGACGCCCGCTTACCCACCCGCCACCCGCCGCGAAATCTTCGGCTGGTGCTGCTTCGACTTCGCCAACTCCGCCTTCACCACGATCATCATCACGGTCGTCTACGCGGTTTATTTCACCCAGACCGTCGCCGCGGGCGACGAACACGCCGAAGGCTGGTGGGGCACGGCCCTCGCCGCGTCGCAGTTCGGCGCGATCATTCTCGGCCCGCTCATCGGCGCCATCGCGGACGTCACCGCCCGCAAAAAACGGTTCCTTCTCTTCACCGCGCTCGTCTGTTCACTCGGCACCGCCGCGCTTTGCTTCGTCGGTCCTGGCGAAATCGCGCTCGCCCTAGGCCTCGTCATCGTCGCCAACCTCGCCTTCTCGCTCAGCGAAAACCTGTGCTCGGCGTTCCTTCCCGAAATCAGCACCCCCGCCACCGCCGGTCGCATTTCCGGCTATGGCTGGAGCTTCGGTTACTTCGGAGGCCTTCTCAGTCTCGTGCTGGCCCTAGTGATGCTCAAAAGCCTGCGCTGGCCCGTGCCCTGGACGTTCCTGATGACGGGCGCGTTCTTCCTGTTCGCCAGCCTGCCCACCCAACTCCTCCTGCGCGAACGAGCCCGCCCCCGGCCCCTGGCCTCCGGCGAGAGCTACGCCGGGCTCGCGTTCGCGCAGCTCGGACGGATGCGCCACGAGGTGCCGCGCCATCGCACGCTCGCCGTCTTTTTCGGGGCGATGACGCTCTTCCTCGCCGGCCTGTCCGCCGTGGTCGCCTTTGCCGCCGTCTATGCCACCAAGGCCCTGGGCATGGACCAGTCCGAGATCATCGGTCTCTTCATCGTTCTTCAACTCGCCGGCGTCGCGGGCGCCCTGGGCTTCGGATTCCTCCAGGACAAGGTGGGCGCCAAATCCGCGCTGGTTCTCTCTTTGGTCGAGTGGATCGTCGTCTGCGTCTGGGCCTGGCGATGTCAGACCAAAACCGAGTTTTACCTCATCGGCGTCGTCGCGGGCGCCGCGATGGGATCCCTGCAATCCGCCGGTCGCGCCGTGGTCGCCACGCTTACGCCCCCCGGCCGCGCCGGAGAATTTTTCGGCTACTGGGGCTTTTTTGGCAAACTCGCCGGCGTCGTCGGCCCGCTTGCCTTCGGCTGGATCGTCGCCGCGACCGACGTGCGACAGGCCATCCTTCTCAACGCGCTCTTTTTCGCCGCCGGCCTCGCCATCCTTCTGCCGCTTTCGCTCAAACCCTCCGCCCCCGTCGAATAAACGGCGGGCACCCGCCTGTCCGCGTTCACGCCGCGCCCGACGCAGGCATGACGATCCGTCCGCGCAACAGCCCGTTGAGTTCCGCCAGGGCCATCGGCTTCGAGGCGATTCCATCCACGCCCAGCGACCGATACTCCGCCCGCTCCGCGGGCGAGAGCACGCCGGACGCCACATAGATCCGGCCCGCGAAGCCGTTCCCTCGCAAAGCCTGCACGAGCCCCAGGCCGTCCAGCCCGGGCATCCGATGGTCCGTGAGCACGATATCCACCGCGACTCCGCGCGACTTCGCCAACGCCTGTTCGCCGTCTTCCGCCGCCACCACCTCGAAGCCCAAAAACGCCAGGGCCTCCGCCATGAAGGCCCTCACCTGCGCGTCGTCCTCCGCCAGCAGCACGCGCGTTTTCATATCGTGGACGCTCCCGCGCCCGCCCAAGTCCGACCGGCCGGCTTCCGCCATCTCGCGCGCCGTGAAAAAGGCATTGGTTTCATTGCATGCATACGTGTCTTTGCCCACCAAACAGTCAATCTCGGAGCTTTCATCGCCTCGCCGACGGCGCATTTCTGCTGCGTGCCGAAGCTCAGCGACCAAGTCAGCGTGCGCATATCCCCGGAATGGCGGGAAGCCCTCCGCTCCATCGAGGACAAACATCGCATCCCGCCGCCCGAGTTCATCCGCGGCCTCGTGGAGGCCGGTTTGCGTTTCTACGAGGAAAACGGCTGGTTCGCCTTTCCCGTGAGCGTGCAACCCGTGCGCGATTACGTCCAGGCGGTGGCCGAAACCCAGAGCCGTTACGACGCGGCTCCCGCGACCTCGGCCGCGAAGGCGAAAAAGCCCGCGAAGTGAACGCCGCCCGCGTTTGACCGCCCCGCCGCGCCCCCTACGGTGCGCGGCCCATGCGTCTCGGCGACCTCCAAGGACTGCAAACGCTCATGCTGCCCGACGCGTGGCAGCGAGACGCCGTGCACGCGCTCCAGACGGGTTTCGACGTCATCGTCGACGCGCCCACCGGCGCGGGAAAAACCCACGTTTTCGAGCGTTTCATCGAGCAGGGAAACTTCGGCCGGAGAGCCGTCTTCACCGTCCCCACGCGCGCGCTCGCCAACGACAAATACGCCGAGTGGATCGCCCGCGGCTGGCGCGTCGGCATCACCACCGGCGACCTGTCCGTCTCCCCGCGCGCCCCCGTGGTGGTCGCCACGCTCGAGGCCGCGCAGGGCGCCCTGCTCCGCGCCGCGCCGGCACGTTGTAACGGATATCCGGATACACAATCCGCCCCGGGCGCCGACACCGTCTCCGCGACGCCGGGAGACCGGCCCGATCTGCTCGTCATCGACGAATACCAGTGGCTCGGCGACCCGGCCCGCGGCAACCACTACGAGGGCGTCCTCGCCACCCTGCCCGCCTCCGTGAGATTGCTTCTTCTCTCGGGCTCCGTGTCCAACCCCGAGGACGTGGCCGCCTGGCTCTCCCGGCTAGGTCGCCGCGTCGAGGTCGTTCGCACCGCCCTCCGCCCCGTGCCGCTCGAGGAGGTCGAGATCGACGACCTCGTCCAGGGCCTCCCGCGCGAGATCGAGGGCTTCTGGTCGCGCCGCGTCGCCGGAGCCCTCCGCGAAGGGCTCGCCCCCGTGCTCGTCTTCGCCCCGCATCGCGCGGACGCCGAGCGCCTCGCCCGGCAGTTCGCCCGCGAGCTCCCGCTCGCCGACCCGCTCGCCCTCACGCCCGAGCAGGAATCGATGGCCGGACCGACCCTCGCGCGGCTTCTCCAACGCCGCGTCGCCTACCACCACAGCGGACTCAGCTACGCGCAACGCGCCGGTCTGGTCGAACCGCTCGCCAAGGCGGGCCAGCTGCGCGCCGTCGTCGCCACCCTCGGCCTCGCCGCAGGCATCAACTTTTCGCTCCGCTCCGTCATGCTCACCGCCGCGAGCTACCGTGTCGGGGCGATCGAGCGCGACATCGCGCCGCACGAGCTCCTCCAGATGATCGGTCGCGCCGGCCGCCGCGGCCTCGACGAGACCGGCTACATGCTCGTTTCCGGCCGCACCCCCCGCCTGCGCCGCGCCGCCCCGCTGCGGCTCAAACGCGCCGCCCCGCTCCCTTGGGCCGCCCTGCTCCGCCGCCTCGCCCCCGGCGACAGCGCGCTCGACCTCGCCCGCGACGCCGCGACCCGCTTTTTCACCGAAGCCCCCCTCCGCCTCGGCGCCGAGATCACCTCCGCGCTCGATCCCGCCACCCTGCCCTGCGGCCTTCTCACCGACACCGGCCGCGCGCGCCTCGTTCGCCGCAAGCGAGAGCCCTTCCCCGGCTGCCGTTCCTGCGTCCACCGAGCCGAATGTCTCGCGCTCTCCGCCGACCCCACGCCGCTCTGGGAATGGAACCGCGTGGGCGTGCTCGACAAGGGCCTGCGACTCACCGCGCGCGGCGCGATCGTCTCGGTTTTCCTCGGTCCCGAGGGCCTCGCGCTCGCCGCCGGCCTGGAGGATCGCCGCTACCCGGTGGATCACCTCCTCTTCGATTGCGCCAACCTCTTCGCGGGCGACCGGTTCTCCGGCACCAATCCGCGCCGCCTCGGCCGGCTGGCCGCGATCTGCGAAAAAACCTACCGCCGGCTCAGCGTGGAGGGCTACCTCGAGGAGGGCCTTCCGCCCGCCTACGGCTACGGCGCGAGCGAGATCGTCCAGGCCGTCGCCGAGGGCACCGCGTCGCGCGGCGCGCTCGCCCACACCCTCGCCGGCGACATGGCCCAGGCCGGCCGCGGGGACATCGACCGCCTGCTCACCGAGTGGCGCAGTTTTCTGCGCGGCCTCGTCGCCGCGGAACCCTTGCCCACGGGGCTGCCCTTCGCCACCGGGTCGCTGCGCGAGCGTTGGGACGAAGCCCGCGCCTTGGCCGCCCGTCTGCTCGGCGAGGCCCGCGCCACCGAACTGCCCGAATTGCCTCCGCTCACGCCGGAGCAGCGCCGCCCGGTGCAACATCGCCTCGGGCGCGCCGTCGCCTTCGCGAAGACGCGTTGAGCCTCCGACTCCCGCCCGCTCAGGCGTGCCGCTCGCCGCCGCCCGCCCGCCACGCGCGCGGCGACATCCCGGTCTCCGCCCGGAAAACGCGGGAAAAATGAAAAGCGTCCGCGAAGCCCAAGGCCGCCGCGACCTCCTTCACCCGCGCCCCCGGCTCGAGCAGTCGCTCCGCCGCCAGGCGAACCCGGCGCCCCCGCAGATAGTCGCCCGGCGTGACGCCGAGAAAGCGTTTGAAGAGCCGGCACACCGTCTCGCCGCGCAACCCGGCCGCCGCCGCGATCTCCGCCGTGCTTTTCAAGCGGGCCGCCTCGACGTCGACCAGAGCGCGGCAGCGCTCGAAACTCGTCCGCGCCGAATCGTCGCCCGGATCCGCCCCGCCCGGGCCCGCCGCCGGCGCCGCGCCGCTCGCCGCGGCGAGCTTGAGCAGCAGGACGCGCGCGAGGTGCCCGAGCACCGCCTCGGACGCCGCGCCCGGCCGGGCCCCTTCGCGCAGGATCCACTCGAAGACCTCCCGCGCCTCGCCCGGCGCCTCGATCAGGCGCACCCGCCCGTCCGCCAGCCCGATCTCCGCCAGGGCCGCCTCGGCGCCCGCCCCCTCGAGCCAGAGGTAATAGCGACGCAACGGACGCCTCGCGTCGCTCCGGCGACCCCGCCGCGTCTCCGGCCCGATCGCGTAGACCGCGCCGGAGGCCAGCGCCTCGCGCCGTCCCGCCACCTCGGCCTGCCCACGGCCGCCCACGATGTATTCTATCTCCCAATACGGAAAATCCCTGCGCTGCGAGTAGCCGCCCGCGGCGAGCGACTCCCGGCCTCCGCCCGCGGCCCGCCAGCCGCGTCCCGCGCCGCGTCCCGCCGACGGGCGGAAAAAACGCCGCGCCTCCTCCGCCGCCGGCTCGATCAGGGCGGGCGGGGTTTCGCAGGCGATGGAGGCGCGCGCGTTCGGACCCATGCATCCCATGCCAGCCGCCAAAACATAAACTTCCATCCCAAATCCGCTTCGCCATAGCGGTGACCCATGTCACGCGGCGACCCGCTCGATCCCCTTCCCTCCACCCCCGCACCCGGCGTCTACCGCCACTACAAGGGCCACCTTTACGAGGTCCTCGGCGTCGCGCGCCACTCCGAGGAGCTCGCGCCCTGCGTGCTCTACCGCTGCCTCGACGAGCAGGGCCGTCCGACCGACGGACAGCTCTGGGTCCGCCCCCACCGGATGTGGAGCGAGCCGGTGGAGCATCAGGGGCGGATCACGCCTCGCTTCGCCCCCGTCGCCGCGCCGTGAGCGCGCGGACGCATCGAGTCACCTGAATTTTCCGCGCCCGCGCTTTACCTCCGGCGACGCTTGCCCGAACGTCGCGCCTTGCCGCGTCCGCCCCGATGACCGAGGAACACCACCATCAGCGCCTGCTCCGCTTCGCCCGCATCCGTCGGGCAAAGTTCTGGCTGCGCTTCATGCCCCGGCGCGCGCGCTTTCACACCTACCCCTTCGTCGGCCGTTTCGCCGAATTCGCGCGCAAACGAAACTATCTCTGGTCCTTTCGCTACGCCCAGGTGCGCCCTTCGCTTTACCTCGGGAGCGTCCTTACGCTGATCCCGATCCCGGGCCAGCTGCCCATCGCCTTCGTGCTCTGCCTGGTTTTCCGCACGAATTTCATGCTCCTGGGCGGGCTGCAATTCGTCAGCAATCCGGCCACCTCCCTGCCCTTCGTCGTGGGCACCTACAAACTCGGCTCGTTGGTGCTGGATGTGACCGGCATATCCGCCCACGCCCCCGCGCCGGTGGCCGCCGCCGACCTCGATTTCTCGGAATCGCTGCCGCTCCCCGCGACGGACGCGCCCGAAACGCGCGCCGAGCCGGGAGACAAGACCGCGGCCGCGAAGAAAAAAACCTGGACCGACCGCATCTACGAGGTTTTCGGCGAACAACTTCCGCCGCGCGGGCAGCCGATGACGGTGGGCGACTGGATCGGCCTGCTCGGCCATCTCTTCGGAGCACTCTTGATCGGCGCGGTCTTGGCCGGACTTGCCCTTGGCGCGGGGCTCGACCTGCTCTGGCGTTACCTCGTGCTGCCCGCCGCCCTCCACCACGCCGCGAAGAAACATCCCGTCACCGCCGTCGTCACTCCCCACGACGGCTCGCGGCCGCCCATGCCGCCGCGCGACGCCTCCGCCCCCTGATTTCCCGCCGCATATCGGCCCCTAATGCTCCGCGCCCACCGTCCCCTTCTTCTGCTTGGTCTGCTCTTCATCGGCTTGTTCGGCTGCAGCAGCCGTTCCGCGCCGACCAAGGCCATGGCGCCGACGCCGGTGAAACCGGCCGTCCCCGTCGCGCCGAAACCCGCCAAACCCGCCTCGCCCGTCGTCGCCTCCTCCGTCCGCCCCGTCTCGGCCTACCCCGTGATGCTCGGCATCGACGTGCTCGCGGCCGACAACTTCGCCGCGGTCCGGGGCAAGCGCATCGCGCTCCTCACCCATCCCGCCGGCGTCGATCGCAACGGTCGCGGCACGATCGACATCCTCTTCAAGGCTCCCGGCGTGAAGCTCGTCGCCCTCTTCGCCCCCGAGCACGCGCTCAGCGGCCAGGTCAAGGCGAGCGTCAACTTCGGCGACGAGACCCACGGTCCCACCGGCCTTCCCGTCTACTCCCTGCACGGCGCCAACCGGAAACCCACCAAGGCCCAGCTCCAGGGCATCGACGCGCTCGTGATCGACCTGCAGGACATCGGCGTCCGCAGCTACACGTTCAACGTCGCCATGCGCTACGCGATGGACGCCTGCTTCGCGCAAGGCGTGGAGGTGATCGTCCTGGATCGCCCCAATCCGCTCGGCGGCCTCAAGGTCGACGGCCCCCACCTCGACCGCGAGTGGATGAGCGGCGTCGGCGCCTTCCGCATCCCCTACGTCCATGGTCTCACCATCGGAGAACTCGCCCGCATCGCCGCCTCCGCCCCCGGCGTGCTCGACGTGCCCGAATCGGTTCGCGTCAAAGGCAAACTCACCGTGATCCCCATGCGCGGCTGGCGACGCTCGATGCGCTGGCCCGAGACCGGACTCAAATTCGTGCCCACCTCGCCGCTCGTGCAGGATTTTCCCTCCGTGGTCGGCTACGCCATGACCGGGCTCGGCTGCGAATACAGCGGCTTTCGCCACGGCGCCGGCAAGGACTACCCGTTCCGCGCGATCAGCTTCAAGGGCAAGACCCCCGCGCAACTCAAGGCCGACCTCGAGCGCCTCGCCATCCCCGGGCTCGGTTACCGTCTCGTCACCGTGAACGACGCGGCCGGCAAACCCGTCAACGCGCTCTACGTCGAGGTCGCCGACTGGAACGCCTGGCGCCCCACCCAGCTCAGCTTCGAGCTCATGCGCCTCGCCTGCCGCTACGACCCGCCCAATCCCTTCGCCAAGCTCGGGCCCAAGGAGACGCGCTCCTTCAACATTCACGTCGGCAGCAGCGCCTGGTGGCAGGCCCTCTCCCGCGACGGCGCCAAGGTGGACCTCGACGGCTTCGAGACGGACTGGGCGCGACGCTGCGCCGTCTACCAACAGCTCACCCGACGCTACTGGCTTTACCAGTAGGCGGCCCGCCCGAGATTCCGTCCGCCCGACGCGCGGGCCCCGCGCCGCCCGGGCCGTCCGGGCGCTTCGGCTCCGGGCTCACCACCAGTGCATCTGCTGCGCGTGGTGGAGCGCCTTGTCCAACTCCGGCAGGTAGGTGTGCCACATGCGCTCCCACTCGAGCGACAGCACGCCGTTGTATTTGTCGTCCTTGAGCGAATTTCGCAGCTCGCACATCGGAAACTCGCCGTCCCCCGGCAGCACGTAGGTGTAGGGATGGCTCCCGTTGGGGCTCGGCTGGCTGACGCTGTCCTTCACGTGGATGTGCACCACGTGGTTGCGGATCGACTTCCATGTGTGCGCCGGCGCCTCGCCGCCTTTTTTCCACGTGTGATGGGCGTCCCAAAGGATGCTGATCTGCGGGGCGCGGGAGATCAGTTCGTGCAGGGCCTGCGAGGTCACGAAGCCGTCGTGCGTCTCGACCATGAGCTCCACCGCCCAGTTGTTTTTTATCCGCTGCTCGCGCCACCACTTGAGCGTCGCCATCGCCTCCGTCACCTCGGCCGCGTCGCCCCGCTTGCCACCGTCGAAAACGCGCAGCCACGGCACGTCCGCCTCGTCCGCCCAGCGCACGAACATCTCCAGCTGCGCGCGGTCTATGTCGTCATGCCCCACCAGCTTGAACGAGGTTCCCAGCGCGCACACCTTCACGTGCCGCTGCTTCAGATGCGCCGCCAGACCCGGGGGCGAGCCGTAGTGCGACTCGAACCAGGCCGGCAGATCGGTCGTGTTGTTGAGCGTTCGCAGCTCCAACGAGTGCAAGCCGTGGCGCGCGGCCAGGCCGATCGCTCCATCCAGGTCCATCTCGGGGCAGCCCAAGGTCGAAAACGTGTGCAGCATCATGGGGTGTTGGGGTTGGGTGCCCCGGATACTGTCCTCCGCGGCAAGACGCCGCAAGCCCTTGCTCCGGGACATTTTTCGCGCTTGCCTGCCCCTCGGGCGCGGCCTGCCCGCCGCCGCGCCCCACCCCGCCGGGAACCCGTCCGGATTTCCCGCAAATCTTGCCCTCCAACCACGCGACCACCCTCCGGCCCGGCCTCGTCCGACCGACCGCCCAAACCACCCCTCGCAACCACGCGCCCATGACCACCCTTCCCTCACGCAAACTTCGCTTCGGCATGATCGGCGGCGGCCGCGGCGCCTTCATCGGCGCCGTCCACCGCATCGCCGCGCAGATGGACGGACAGGCCGAACTCGTCGCCGGCGCATTCTCCTCCGATCCCGGCCGCTCCCGCGCCTCCGGCGACGACCTCCGCCTGGACCCGGCCCGGGTCTACGGCTCCTATCGGGAAATGGCCGGGGCCGAAGCCCGCCTGCCGGCCGACCTGCGCCTCGATTTCGTCGTCATCGTCACGCCCAACGACCGACACTTCTCCCCGGCGAAGCTTTTCCTCGAAAACGGTTTCAACGTCGTCTGCGACAAGCCCGTCGCCTTCGACCTCAAGGAGGCGCGCGCGCTTAAAAAAATCGTCGCGAAATCCCGGAAGGTTTTCGCCCTCACCCACAATTACACCGGCGACGCCATGGTGAAACAGGCGCGCGATCTCGTGCGCTCCGGCCGGCTCGGCGCCTTGCGCAAGGTCGTGGTGGAGTATTCCCAAGGCTGGCTCTCCACCGCGCTGGAGAAATCCGGCCAGAAACAGGCCGCCTGGCGCACCGATCCCGCGCGATCCGGCGCGGCGGGCTGCATGGGCGACATCGGCACCCACGCCGAAAACCTCGCCCGCTACGTCACCGGACTCCGCATCGAGGCGCTCTGCGCGGATCTCACCGCCTTCGTGAAGGGACGCGCCCTCGACGACGACGGCAACGTCCTCCTCCGCTTCGAAGGCGGCGCGAAGGGCGTGCTCCACGCCTCGCAGATCTGCGTCGGCGAGGAAAACGCGCTCTCGCTCCGCGTCTACGGCGAGAAAGCCGCGCTGGAATGGCGGCAGGAACACCCGAACCAGCTCCTCGTGAAGCATCCCGATCGCCCGACCGAGGTCTGGGGCCGCGGCAACGCCTACCTCGCGAGCGACGCCGCCAGGGCCGCCGCGCGCATCCCCGCCGGCCACCCCGAGGGCTACCTCGAGGCCTTCGGCAACCTCTACCGCGAGGCCTTCCGCGCCATCCGGGCCGAAGTATCCGGTAAAAAACTACCGAGCGACCTAGACTTCCCCACGATCGACGACGGCGTCGAGGGCATGACCTTCATCGAGACGGTCGTGAAAAGCGCGAAGCTCGGCGCGAAGTGGGTGAGATATCCGAAACGGTGAGCCGGCCCGGGACCCGATCCGTTCCGCTCACCCGAACCGCGCGATCAGCAACGCGAGAGTTACCGCCCCGCTTGCCACAAGCCCCAGCGCCGCGATCGAAGTCGCCCACGCGCGCGGCTCCGGCACGACGCCCTCATCGCCCATTTTTCCGGCGAGCATCCAGCCCAGCCACGCGCCGGCCAGCAGACCGCCGCCGTGCGCGGCGTTGTCGATGATCCGCCAGCCCAACGCGCCGACAAGACCGGTCAACACGACCGAAAGCCATCCCTGTCTCCGCAAAGTCCGGGGAAGGCACCCCGGCCTCCTCGACTGCACGCCCAGCTGAAGGCCCAGCAAGCCCAGGATGGCGCCGGAAAAACCCACGCTCGTCGCATCGAGCCAGCAGGCGCTCGCCAGCGAGCCCGCGACCAAGGCCGAGGCCAGCACGACCACCAGCCATCGCCAGCCGAAGAGCGCCTCCACGTTGCGCCCCAGATACCAGAGCGCGGCCAGGTTGAAGTAGGCGTGCATCGGCTGCAGATGCAGCCACGGGCCCGTCGCCAGGCGCCACCACTCGCCGCCCCAGAAAGCGGTTTTCCGCAAACCGGCCGCGTCCGCCGCCGCCACTCCTCCGGCAAACAGGGCGCAAAGGCAGACAAGGATAAGCCCCCCCGAGCAACAGACGGTCACCGGCGCGCGCCGCCGTCCCACCCATCCGAAAAACCGGGCCTCGTCCGCGTCTTCGTTCGAAAAGCCGTCTCCGCGGCCCGCCTTTCTGCGATGCCAAAACACGCGCCATCCACCGATCGCGAGCGGCAGCAGTCCGAAAAAAGCCCACATCCAAAATGCGCCGAAGCGTTCGGCCGTGCCGCCGCCTCCCTTTGCGAGAAGTAGCCAGAACAGAGTCCAAAGGAAAAAATAGCCCGCGCCCGCATACGCCGCGCGCTCCGCCGCCGACCGATCTCGCTCCCGGACGGCTTCGCGCAAAAACTCCAGCTCGCAATCCGCGAGCGTCCTCGCGCCCGACTCCGGCGCCCAGACCAGCAGCGGCGCCCGCCCGCGCGTCGAGCGGACATGACTCAGCAGCTCCTCGCGCGACGCGGCCCGCGGCGTGCCCTTCTCCCACCAGCCATGGTCCGCATCCGAAGGCGGAGGAGGAAAGGCGTCGGGTTCTCGCCAGGAAGCGATGCGCATTTCCTTCCATTCCATCCGCGGAACCGGAAGCCAAGCCGTCAAATTTTCGCGCGGAAACCGCCCCGCCCTTGCCCGCCATCCTGTTGTGGCCTCCGCTCCGGGCCATGCCCGACCTCAGTCCACGCCTCTTCGCGCTCGCGCTCTCGGCAATCGTCGTCCTCGGGATGGTCGCCGACGTGCACGCGGCGGACTCCGCCTCGTCCCCGAGAGACGACGCCCTCGCCTATTTTCAGAATCTTCCCGCCTCGAATCCCTACCGCGCGGCCCTCCTGCGCTACCAGACGCTTCCCGCCGCGGATCGCGAAGCCCTCAAGACATGGGCGGACGGGCGAGGCGAAAACGAACCCCCACCCGCCCTCTCCGCCGAGCAGGCCCGCGTGGCCGCCGAACTTTCCGCCGCGATCATCGCCGCCTCCGGCGCCCCCGCCACCGCCCGCTCGGACTGGCCGCTCATGGCCAACCCCGACGACCCGGAAAACCCCGCCGCGGTCACGTTGCCGGGCGTGGGCACGCTGAGGACCCTAGCCCGCCTCACCATCGCCGGGGCCGCCTCGCTGCCGGCCGACGAAGCCTGCGCCGTCTATGCCGCGGCGGCCCAGCTCGGCAGACAACAGCGCTCCGGCGCCACGCTCATCGAGCAGCTGACCGGGATAGCCATCGAAAACATCGCTCAAGCCGAGGCCGCGAAACGGCTCGGCGAGCTCGACGCCGCGGGGTTGAACCGGCTCGCCTCGCTCTGGTCCGCCCTGACTCCGCCCCCCGCGAACGCCAAGGCCGTGGCGGGCGAGCGAGACGAGTTTTTCCTTCCGATCCTCGAGCATGTGCTGGCTCCCGGACTCCGCGCGCTCCTCGCCGATTCGAAAGCCGGGACCGCGGATGAGCCGGCCTCCCCCGACGCCGGTTTCACGCGCGATCTCCGGTTGTGCGGCCTCGTTTCGCTCGGGGAGGGATCGCACAGGGTCATTTTGGAAAACACCCGGAACGGCGAATCGTTTTCCTTGGAGCCAGGCCGGACGGTCGACGGCATCGAACTCGTCTCCCTCGACTACGAAAAACGCCTCGCCGTCCTTCGCCGCGGCGCCCGGGAGGCGGTCGTCCTTCTCGAGTCAAAGCGCATCATCGAACGCGCGAATCCCGCCCGCACGTTTCGCGAGACGTTCAAGTCCTTCGATCTTTTCCAAGGCGAGGGAAGCGGGGAAAAGTCCATGCAAAAGGTCCTCGCTCGGGCGCGAAACCATCCCGAAGGCGTCGACGGCTACCTCCGCGACCTGCGCGCGGAATATCAGGCCGGCATCGACCGACAGCTGAGGTTGGCCGACTCGCCGCAGGCCCCAGCCGCCGATGAAGCGGCGCCCGGCGCAAGCGATCCGTTTATCGCCATGACGACGCCGACGATCGGGCGCGTCATCCGGACGATGAACAACGCCGCCACCCAAAGCTCGATGCTGCAGGCGGCGATCCGACATCGCATGATCCAGATCGGCGCCGAGCCGACCGGCGACGTCCAGCTCGACCCGTGGGGCGAGGGAAACGCCGGCTTCGTCACCACCCCCACCCCCGACGGAGGATTCACCCTCCGCTCCCGCTATGAGGTATCGCCCGGCCGCCCGCTGACCTACAAGTTCGCCGCATCCGACGCCGGCTTTGTCCGGGCAAAGTAGCGCCTTGCGGTTCGTGCGCTCGATCGGCGCCGCCCGCCAGGCCCGCCAATCGGTAATAAACTCCGCGCGACCCTGGATTATCCAGATACCGCGCCCCGCACATCCGCCTGCTCCGCAACGAGACTCGCCGCCTGCGGGAGGGAGCCCCGGCCGCGATTGATCGCATCCGAATGACCTACTTGTAAATACGCATCCCAACCGTCTTCTCCATCGACTACGACACGAGCCGACCTTGCCTCTGCGCCATCACAATGGCGAAAGATCCCCCGCATTTAAACACGATTGCAGACGTGTTTACCCGCCGCGCCGACAGGCGCCGTCCATGATTCACGGGTTGCAAGACGTATGGGGCCTTCTCCCGCCCCTGGTATTTGCCGCGATCGTGCTGAACTTGGTCCGGGCCGGATCGGGTTTTGCCGCCGCCCTCTCGCGCGGAGCCATCCTTTGGGCGACGTGCGCGTGGGTAGGCGCCAACGCGCTGGGCGCCTTCGGCGCCGTGTCCACGGCGACGCTTCGCGTTTGGTGGTTCGGCCTGGGTGTCGTCGCGTGGGCGCCGATCCTGCGCTCGGGGAGCCGGCCCGGGGGAGCGCCCGTCGTCGCACCTTTTTGGCCGGCGGGCGCCCTGGAAGGCGCGATGGCGCTTGGCTGCGCCAGCTTGGTGATCGTGGCAGGCGTCACCGCGGCCGTGTCTCCGCCCGCCACGGTCGACGTGCTGAACTACCACCTGCCCCGCCAGCTGATGTGGCTGCAACAGGGCGGCCTGCAGCATTTCGCCACCACGAACGACCGGATGCTGATGATGCCTCCTTTGGCGGAGGTGATCGGGCTGCACTTCCTCGCCCTCACCGGAGACGATCATTGGGCGAACATGCCGCAATGGTTCGCCTACGCCGCGACACCGTTTCTCGTCTTCGCGGCCGTCCGCGGCCTAGGAGGCGGACGCGTGGGCGCATGGACGGCGGCGTGGCTTTTCGCCACCCTGCCGATGGCCTGGCACGAGGCATCCAACGCCAAAAACGACCTCCAAGGGGCGCTCTGGATGATGATCATTCTGACGGAGCTCTTGCGGGCGCGCGCGGACGCACGCACCGACTGGAAATCGGGAGCCTGGGCCGGCGCGGCCGCGGGCCTGGCGTTGCTCACCAAAAGCACGGCATTTCTCTGGCTCCCGCCCTTGGTCGTGGCGGGCGTGTTGGTCTGGCGCAAAAAAGACGGATGGCCGGCCGCCGGCCGCGCGAGCGCCGTCGCAGCCTTGATCGCAGCGCTGCTGACCGCGCCGTTTTTCGCCCGCAACCTGGCTCGGTATGGAACCCCGCTCGGGGAGCACCGCGCGGAGGATGGCGGACGGCAGACGAATGAAATCCAGGGGCCGCGCGCCTGGGCCTCCAATGCGATGCGTGTCGCCACGCTCCATGCCGCCGGCCCCTGGCCCGGCTGGAACGCGGCCCTGGAGACCGCGGTGAAAAAAGCCCACGCGATGCTGGGCCTCGACGAAAACGATCCGCGAACGACCCTGTGGGTGACGCGCTACGCGGTCGATTACGCCCCCGATGAGGAGACGCAGGCGGGAGCCGCGGGACACGCGCTTATCATCCTGATCTCCGTCGCAGTCATCGCGGTCGGCGGCGCGCGACAAAACGCACGATGGCTCGCGGCCTGCCTCGCGGCCTCGGCCTTCGCCTACCTGGCCGTCCTCAAATGGCAGCCCTGGGCCCCTCGCCTGCAACTGCCGCTCTTCACGTTGGGAATCGTGGCCGTGGGAACTTTGGTTGGAAAAACGACGCGCCCGCGCCGATCGCTCGCGTGGGCCTGGGCGGCGATTGGCGCGGGCCTGGTCACGTGGTGGCCCGCGCGCGAGACGAGGCTTCGCCCGCTCTGGACCGCGCCAACCGTCTGGACCCTGGAGCGCGAACAGGCGATGCACCGGCACCTGCCCGCCCTGGTGCGCAGAGACGCCCACGCCGTCGCCCTTGTCCGGCAGGCCGGCGTCAAGGAAAGCGCCCTGGTTTACGTCCACGACAGCGTCTACCCGTTGATGCGCCGCCTGCGTCGCGACATCCCGGGCTTCCGGTTCGCGGACGGTTCGGGCGCCGCGCCGGAATCGCTTTTGCTGTGCGATCATTTTCGGCCGCCGCCGGCACGTAAACGATGGACGGACGGCACCGAATACCGTCTGGTCGGGGACGAGGCCGGAGACGCCCTCTACCTGCCCGAGGACACCGTGAAAAAACTCGGTTGGGAAAACCGCATGCCCCCGTTCGTCGGATGGTCGCGCCACTCCGGCCTCCGCTTCTCCGTGGCGCAAACGCCCGACGACCCGCCCGCTTGGCGGGAAGTGGCCCCGTCCGAGACCGGGAAGGTTTTCTTCCGGTCCGTGAAAAAGCAGACTTTCCGGCTGACGCTGGCCCTGGCCGACCTCGAACCGGACAAGGCGCCTCCGGTCATCCGGCTAAACGGCACCCCGCTTCACGCGAACGTCGCCCAAGGGGAACTGGTCTTCGACGGCGACGTCGCCGCCCGCGCCGGGGAAAACGAAATCGGCCTGGAACCGTCCGCCGATTCGCAGCGAGCCGCGCGCCTGGTGCGTCTCCGGATAACGGAGACGGACGCGTCGGCCCGCTAGGACGGCCCGCCGGTCGGCTCCACCCGAGCCGCGCCGCGGCCGTCGCCAAACTCCAGCCCGATGCGCATTCCCGCCTCGAGCGCCGCCGCGCGTGTGATCGGACGCCCGTCCGCGTCGCGCACGATGGCGAACCCGCGATTGAGCACCGAGGCCGGACTCGCCGCCTGGAGCCGCTTCCACAGTCCGAGGAGGCGTTGCGACTCCGTCTCCACCCGGCGCTGCGGGGAGGCGGCCGCGAGCCGCCCCGCCAGCAAGGCCGCGTCGTGCCGGCGCGCCTGAAGGGCATGCGCGAGCGCGGAGTCCGCGCGGTTGCGCAAATCGTCGAGCCTCAGCCACCCGCGCTCCACCTGCGCCGCGGGCGAGAGCAGCTTCAGGCGCGCCCCGAGTCCGTCGAGGCGATCCCGCGCCGCGCCCAGCGCGATCTCCGCCTCGTTTTCCAGGGCACGGCCAAGCCGGGCCAGGCGCTCGGCTTCGGCGACGAACCCGCTGGAGATGAGCTCCGCCGCCGCGCTCGGCGTCTCCGCCCGCGCGTCCGCCGCGAAGTCGCAAAGCGTGAAATCGATCTCGTGGCCCACGGCGGAGATCACCGGCACGCGGGATGCCGCCACCGCGCGAACCAAGACCTCCTCGTTGAACGCCCACAGATCCTCCAACGAGCCGCCCCCGCGCCCGACCACGAGGAGGTCGAAGCCCGCGCAGCACGACGCCGGATCGTTCGCCGCCGCGATCATCGCCGCGCACTCCGCCGCCGCGCCATCCCCCTGAACCTTGGCCGGCAGCACCACCACGCGTCCCCGCCAATCGCGACGGCCGAGGATCCGCAGGAAGTCCTGCACCGCCGCGCCCGTCGGCGAGGTCACAAACCCGATCGTCCTGGGCAACCGCGGCAACGCGCGCTTTCTCGCCTTCTCGAAAAGCCCCTCCGCCGCCAGTCGCGCCTTCAGCGCCTCGAACTCCCGCTGAAGGCGGCCCGTCCCGTCGTCGACGACCGCGCGCACGATGAGCTGATACTCGCCGCGCGCCTCGTAGACCGAGGCCTCGCCATGGACCACCACCTGCCCGCCCTCCCGCAGCCGCGTCGTCTGCCGCGCGGCGTCTCCGCGGAACATCACCGCGCGCACCTGGGCTCCGGCGTCCTTGAGGGAAAAATAAACGTGGCCGCTCGCCTGTATCCGCAGATTGGACACCTCCCCGCGGACCCATCCCGGCCTGAGGCCGCCCTCGAGCAGGGCCTTCACCCGGCGGGTGAATTCCGTCACGCTCTCCGCCCGCGCCGCGCCTCCGCCGAGATCGATTTCACGCCCGCCGCTCATACCCCGTCCCCCGAGCGGCCCTCCGCCGAACCCTCCGCCGGGGCGGAGAGCGCCGGGCCTCGCCCGGCGAGCCTGCCGCGGACGACCTTGATCGCCAGCGCGACCAGGATCACGCCGGCGAGCGCGGCGAGCGCGACCTTGCCCTTCCCCTTCATGAGCGCGTCGCCAAAAACGATCATCAGCGACACCGTCGCGGTGGAGACGATCCACGAGATCGCCAGATAGGTGCCGAAGGACACGCCCGCCAGGCCGAGCAGCAGACTCTGGAAGACGTAGGGCGCGCCCGGCGTTATCCGGACCATGAAAACAAAAAGCCGGGCCCGCCCCGCCGGCACCTCGGGAATGCCGTAACCCAAAAAGCCGAGCAGGCGCTCCACCCAGGGCCGCACCACGAAACGCGCCAGGCCGTAGGAGATCGTCATGCTGACCGCCATGCTCAGGCCGGAGATCGCCAGGACGAGCGGCAGGCCCAACACCGGACCAAAGAGGGAACCGGCCCCCACCGCGAAGGCGGAAACCGGGAAACCCAGCGCGGGCAGCACGGCGAAGGCGGCGAAAAACCAGCCCGCGCCCAGCCCGCGCACCCAATCGGTGGCGGCCCCCGCCGCCTCGCGAAGCCGCGCCCAGGTCTCGGGCGGCTGCGCCAGGCCCCAGCCGGCCAGCGCGAGGCCCGCGGCCGCGCAGACGGCGAGCGCCGCCAAACGCCGCCGCCGATGTCGCGTCGCCGTGAGTTCCGAAGAGTCCATTCGCCCACCCTGCCCGCCGCCCCGGCCCCGGGTCAAGCGCCCCACCCGGCGGCGCCGTTCACACGCGCCATGGATCCCGCCCCGCCCGAAAATTCCGCTTCCCGCGCCCGCCGCCCGCCACCACCGTCCGGCGAGGCGTCATGAAACTTCTCGTCACCGGCGGCTGCGGCTTCATCGGCAGCAACTTCATCCGGCGACGGCTGCTCGCGCCCGACCGGGCGACCGCTCCGGACCTGATCGTCAATCTCGACGCCCTCACCTACGCGGCCGATCCCGATCCGCTCGCCGGCCTGCCGGAAGGCGCGGTCGAGGGCCGTTACCGCTTCGTCCGCGGCGACATCACCGACGCCGCGCTGCTTGCCCGCCTGTTTCAGGAGCATGATTTCGACGCGGTCCTGCACTGCGCGGCCGAGACCCACGTCGACCGGTCCATCGACGCGCCCGCCGCCTTTCTGCGCACGAACATCCTCGGCACCCAGCAAATGCTGGAGGCCGCCCGCGCCCATCTCGACCGCCTGCCGGAGCCCCGCCGCTCCGCGTTTCGCTTTCTCCAGGTCTCCACCGACGAGGTCTACGGCAGCCTCGGCCCCGCCGACCCGGCCTTCACCGAGGAAACCCCGCTCGCTCCGAATTCCCCCTACGCCGCGTCGAAGGCCTCCGCCGACCTCCTGGTCCGCGCCGCGCACCACACCCACGGACTCCCGACGATCACCACGCGCTGCTCCAACAACTACGGTCCCCGCCAGTTTCCCGAGAAGCTCCTCCCCCTCGTCCTCCTCAACGCGCTGGAGGGCAAACCGCTCCCGATCTACGGCGACGGCCTCCAGATCCGCGACTGGCTCCACGTCGACGATCACGCGGACGCGCTCTGGCTGATCCTCCTCCACGCCGCGCCGGGGGCCGTCTACAACATCGGCGGCGCCGCGGAACGCGCCAACCTGGATCTGGTCCGGTCGCTCTGCGCGGAGCTCGACCGCCTCGCGCCGCGCCCCGACGGGCGTCCCTACGCGGCGCAAATCGCCCACGTCGCCGACCGTCCCGGCCATGATCGCCGCTACGCGATGGACTTCTCCCGCCTTCGCTCCGACCTGGGCTGGAGCCCGCGTCGCGACTTTGCCGCCGGCCTGGCCGAAACCGTCTCCTGGTATCTGGCCAACCGCGCCTGGTGCGACGCCATCACCGCGACGCGCTACGCGCGGGAACGCCTCGGCCGCGCCTGATTCCCCGACCCTTCACGCGACCCGCCCCCTCCCCCTCGCCCCCATGTCCACGCGCAAAGGCATCCTGCTCGCCGGCGGCACCGGCACACGGCTCTTCCCGCTCACCTCGGCGGTCTCGAAGCAGCTCCTTCCCGTCTACGACAAGCCGATGGTCTACTACCCGCTCTCGGCCCTCATGCTCGCGGGACTCCGCGACATCCTCGTCATCACCACGCCGCACGAACGCCACCTTTTCGAACGACTGCTCGGCGACGGCGCCCGCTTCGGCATCCGGCTGAGCTACGCCGGGCAACCGCGCCCGGAAGGCCTGCCGCAGGCCCTGCTCATCGCGGAGGAGACGGGGTTCCTGAGCGGATCGGAACCCTCCGCCCTCGCCCTCGGCGACAACCTCTTCTACGGGCACGAGTTCCCCCGCCAATTGCGCGAAGTGGCGGCCGGCGTCGACGGGGCCGCCATCTTCGCCGCGCCCGTCGCCGATCCCCGCCGCTACGGCGTGGTCGAGTTCGACGCCGACGGCCGCGCGATCTCGCTCGAGGAAAAACCGACGCGACCCAAATCGGGCTTCGCCGTCCCCGGGTTTTATTTCTTCGACCGCCATGCCCCCGCGCTGGCCCGGACGCTCCGGCCCTCGGAGCGGGGGGAGCTGGAGATCACCGACCTGCAGCGCCTCTACCTCGAGCAAGGCCGCCTCCGGGTCGTGCCCCTCGGCCGCGGCACCGCCTGGCTCGACACCGGCACGCCGGAGTCGCTCCTCGACGCCGCCCAATTCGTGGCGGTGATCGAACAACGACAGGGCCTGAAGATCGCCTGCCTCGAGGAGATCGCCTTCCGACGCGGCTGGATCGACCGCGCCGGGCTCGAGGCCTCCATCGCCCTGCACGGCCGCTCCGCCTACGCCGATTATCTGCAACGGCTGCTTTGACGAGCCCGAGGCGAAGCGCGGCCTTGTAACTTGGCCGCGGCTTTGACCGCATGGGAAACGCCCAGCGCATGAAGCTTTCCATCGTCATCCCCTGCTACAACGAGGTCCGCACGATCCGCATGATCGTGGACGCGGTCCGCGCCGCCCCGGTGAAAGACCGCGAGATCATCATCGTCGACGACTGCTCCAGGGACGGCACGCGCGACAAGTTGAGGACCGAGATCGCCCCGCTGGTGGACAAGATCATCTACCACGAGGTGAACCAGGGCAAAGGCGCGGCGCTGCGCACCGGCTTCGCCGCCGCCGCCGGCGACATCGTGCTCATCCAGGACGCCGACCTGGAATACGATCCTCAGGAGTATCCGCTCCTGCTCGCCCCGATCGAGGCCGGCAAGGCCGACGTCGTCTTCGGCTCCCGCTTCACGGGCGGCGGCCCGCACCGCGTCGTGTATTTCTGGCACATGGTGGGCAACAAGTTCCTCACCCTGCTCTCGAACATGTTCACGAACCTCAACCTCACCGACATGGAGACCTGCTACAAGGTGATGAAGCGCGAGGTCGTGGGGAAGATCTCCATCGAGGAGAACCGCTTCGGCTTCGAGCCGGAGATCACGGCGAAGATCGCGAAGATCCCCGACGTCGTGGTCTACGAGGTCGGCATCAGCTATTACGGACGCACCTACAAGGAAGGCAAAAAGATCGGCTGGCGCGACGGCTTCCGCGCCTTGTATGCGATCGTCAAATACAACGTGTTCCGGTAGGTTTTCGGAAGCGAAGGCGAACGGACACGCGGGGGGCGCCCCGGCCTGGTTTTGGCCGGCCTTGGTCGCCCTGGCCTACGGCCTGGCCTACCTGTCGTGGTATTGGCAGACCCCGCTCGGCCGTTTCCCGGTCCTGGACGAGCGGGAAAATCTCGATCTCGCGGTCGCCATCGCGAAGGGCGCCCTGCCGCACGAGCCTTTCTACCGCGCGGTCGGCTACCCATGCCTCCTCGCCCTGCTGCCCGCCCTGGGCGTTCCCGCGGCGGCCCTTCCTTTCGCCGCGACAGGCCTGGGGCTTTTGCTGCACGTGGCGAACAGCGCCCTTGTCGCCCTCCTCGCGCGCCGGGTGTTCGGCTCGAATCCGGCCGCGATGATCGCCGGCTGCGTCCATGCGCTGCACCCGGTCCTTCTCTTTTACGCGACCCAGATCCTCGACGGCGCGCTGGCCAACACGCTTATCCTTCTCGGTCTGATCGCGCTGGTCGGACCCGCCGCCGGGGGCAAGCCCGCGCCCGCGATCCGGCAGGCCGCCGCGGCCGGCCTCGCGTGGAGCCTGGCCGCCCTGACGCGCCCCCAATTGCTGCTCCTGCTGCCCGCGCTGCCCTTGGCGTGGATCTTGATTCGCGGAAAGCTCGCCGCGTCCTCTCTCGCCTCGATGGCCGCCACCGCGGCGGTCCCGTGGGTGATCCTCGGCCTGGCGCAAACCCGCGTGTGCGGGGAATTCAGGCTCATGCCCACCCAGGGCGCCTATAACCTGTGGGCGGCGAACCGTCCCGGAGCCGATGGCCGATACTTCACCCAGTCCGTCTTTCTGCCTCCGGGCGCCGTCCACGAGAACCCCACCCGCCACGAGACGCTGGTCCTCTTTTCCCGGGAGACGGGGACCCCGCTCGCCGAGGCCACGCTGGAGCGCGCCAACCGCCACTGGAGACACCGATTGATCGACGCCCTTCGGGAAAAACCGGGCGAATGGCTGCGCTTGATGGGCAGAAAAACCGTCTACCTCTTCGCCGACCACGACCCTTACAACAACAAGACCTACGCGTTTCATCGCGACCGGTCTCCTTGGTTGCGTCCGAATCCCCTGGGCTGGGCCGCGCTCCTGACTTCCGCGCCGCTGGCCATTCTCCTGCTTCTTCAGGCGAACGAAGGAGGAAGACGACTCGCCGCCGGGTTCCTCGTCGTCGCCGCCGCCCTCGTCTCCGGTCTGCTGATCACCTACGTCAGCGGCCGGTTTCGCATCCCGCTCACCGCTCTGCTGTGCGCGGCCGCGGGGGCGTGGGCGCTCGCCCCGCGGCTGGGAAAATGGCCGCGACTCCATGCGCTTCTTGGCGGCCTCTGCCTGGCGGCGCTTTCCCTCGGCAATCCGCTGGGGGCAAGGGACGAGCGCACGTTCACGCAAGACCGGCTTCTCGTCGCCTCGTCCTGCGAACGGGCGGGGGATGATCGGACTACCTGGAACGAGGCGGGCCTTGTGCTGGAGGATATCCCGGCGCACCCGGCCGCCCTCGGATTCCGGATGACGTCGGGCTTCAACCTATTGATCGCCGGGGAGTCGTCCCCGAGGGAGGAGCAAACCTGGGCCGAGGAGGCGAAGCTCCTGCTGGCCGGCGCGGACGCTCCGCCCCGCCTGAGAACGCTCGCCGCGCTCGCGCTCTGGCGAAACGGCGAACGGGATGCGGCGATCGCCCTCTGGACAGGACTGGCCGCGACGGACCCCGAGGCCGAGGCCGCGCTCGCGCTCGCCTCCGCCTCGCCCTCGCCCCCGACGGACGCACGCCGCCCCGCGGCCGGCGCCCTCTCGTTGCTGCGTGAAGCCGAGACGTCGGCCTCGCCTACGCCCGAGCAAGTCCGCCTCCGCGCGCTGGCCCGGAAGCTTTTCGGCGGATGAGGGCGCCGATCGCGGCCGCCAGAAACAGGGCCTGGATGCCCGCGAGCGGCGCCTGATAGCGGTCGTAGTGGGACACCAATACATAGGGCGCCAGATAGGCGACGTAAACCAACGGCCACGCGCCGATCGTCGATCGCCGGAGGCCCTTCCCGCCGAAACACGCCGTCCAGGCCAGCCACGCGCACGCGCAGGCCGGCAAGCCGGCGAGCAGCACGCCGGCGGCGGACCGGCGGGCCCGTTGCGGCCACGTCGTCCATTCCGTCTTCGCCGCGCGCCATCCGGCCAAAAGCACCTCGCGCCTCGATGCATCCAGGTCGGAGACCGCCTCCAGCCTGCCGCGCCACTCCCGCTCCGGCTGGTCCAGCCCGCCCCACGCCAGTTTTCCGCCGGGGCCAAAGACCAGCAGCCCCGCCTGCACCGCGCCGGGACTCACGACGCCGCGCAGGGACCCGTAGACCGGACGAAGCGTCTCGGCTTGTTCCAAAAACACGCCCGCGTTGACGGCCCGCCAGGCCGCGCGCCGAAGAAAATCCATCGGTCGACGCGCAAGCTCGCGGCCAAAAACCTCGCCGTGCCGGCGCACGTAGGCGACTTCGCCCTCGGCCACAAACGCCGCGCGCGCCTCCTCGTTCAGGAAAGGATGCCCCATGAACGTCGCGTAACCCGGAACCCCGTCCTCGGTCGCGCACTGCGCCTGCCACGCCTCGTAGGCGCCGTTGCTTTTGATCGGAGCCCACACGCCCAGCTCGATGCGGTTCCGCGTCATCCAGGCCCCGCCGGCCACCGCCGCCGCGACCAAGGCGGGGAGGAAAGGCCGCAGCCCCGCGCGCCACGCCAGTTTTTTTCCGCCGCGCGCGCAGCACGCCAGACGCCCGCAGACCAAGGCGGCCTGGGTAGCGGCCAAGACGGGGCCGGACCACGCGCCGGCCGCGAAAACCGCCGCCGTCGCCAACCTTCCCGCTCGCGTCCGCCAATGGTCCGCCGCCTCCAGCGTCAGCGCCAGCAACAAGCAGACGAGCCAGGGATCGTGCAACTCGTAGTTCAGATGCCGGCCCTGGCCGATCGCGAGGATCGCCAGCCAAAGAGGGGTGAACGCCCACGCGGCCGGTTCGCCGCAATGCCTCAAGGCCAGCCGGGCCCACAACCCCGCGCACAGAGCGTATCCCGCCGCCTTCGCCAGACCGAAGGCGAGAAAGCCCGCCTGAATCCCGCCGGCCAGGCTCGACAGGCCATGAACGATAAAAACCGGCAACGGGGCGACCCACGCGGTGGGACCCGATTCCACGCCGAAGGGATCGGCGAAGCCTCGACCGGACGCCAGCGCCTCGGCGACAAACCAATACTCGTTCAAGCCGGGCCGCGCATAACCCGCCACGCCTTCCTTGAGGTGGAAGACGCACACCAGCGCCAAGGTCGCGAGCATCGCGATCCAGACCGGCATGCGCCTTCCCGGCGGGCGAAGAGGTGACGAGACCCGCGTTGCCATCGTTGTGGCGGCTGATGCCGAACGCGAAGCCCCGCGGGTCAAACGGATTCGCCCGAGCGCGCGGAAGGCGCGATCACCCTATCCCGCCGCGTGCGCTCGACGAGACGCCAGATCAGCACCGCGGTCAAAACCGCCTGCAGACCGGCCAGGGGCACCTGATACCGTTCATAATGGGAGATGAGGATGTAGGGCGCGAGATAGACGCCGTAAGCCGCCGCCCAGAATGACGCCTCCGACGCGCGCCGCCCGACGCGATCAAGGAGAAGAAGTCCAAGCGCGGCGCCAAAAGGCAGCCCGGCCATCGCGAATCCGCGAACGCGCTCGGAGACGCTCGCGCGATGCCGTTCCAGCGCCTCATGGGCCCTCGACCAGGCCCCGAACAACAGCAGCCGGGCTTTTTCATCCAGCCCGGGTGCTTCAGCCAGGAGCCTCCAGCATTCCTCCGGGGAGCGCGAAATCCGCACCCACGTCCACCCGCCCGGGCCGCCCGTCTCCCGGGCCAGGCCGGTGTCGCGCAGCGCAGGCATCAGGGCGCGAATATCGGCGCGCTTTTCGACCGTCACGTTGTCGGCGGGCGACCGCATCCAGACCAGCGCGTTGAACGCCCGGTGGCCGACCCGGCGGACGAAGTCCCCCGGAGCCTCCCGCAGGGCGCGGAAAAAAACCTCCCCGTGTCGCCGCACATAGGCCAGCTCCCCCTCGCGCACGAAGCGCGCCGCCTCCGTGTCGCTCAGGAAGGGATGATCAAAAAAAGTCCCGTAGCTCGGCACGCCGTCCTCGGTGGCGCACTGCGCCTGCCAGGCCTCGTAAGCCCCGTTGCTTTTGATCGGAATCCAAGCCCCCATGGACATGCGACAGCGCAGGCTCCAGGCCGCGCCCACGAGAAAGAACGCCGCCAACGCGGGGGCCAAGGCGCGCGCCGCGGCGCGCCACCGAAAGGGCCGGGACGGACACGCCCAAACCGCGAGACGCGTCGCCGCCAGGCCGAGCTGCGTGAACGCCACGATCGGACCCGCCAAGGGCCCCAGCGCGAAGGCCGCCGCCAGCGACCAGCGCCCGTCGCGCCGGCGGCGGAGCCTGTCGAAGGACCATAGCGTGAACACCAGAAGGAGCCCGACCAGCCAGGGATCGTGCAACTCGAGCGAAAGGTGCAGCCGCTGGGTCGGCGCCAGAAACGCCAGCCAGACGAACAGGAAACAAACGGCCGCGCCATGCCCCGCCCGCCGGCGGACCAGATCCGACCAGAGCCAGGCGCTCAGCGCATACCCGCCCGCCTTCAGGCAGCCGGCGGCGAGGAATGCCGCGGCCTGACCGGGAAACACGAGGACCAGGAGGGAATAGATCCAGACGAGCAGCGGAGGCACCCACGCGGTCGGACCCGACGCCATGCCGAAGGGATCCGCGAAGCCGCGCCCGTCCGTCCACGCGGCGGCCACGTGCCAATACTCGTTTATCAAGACCCCCTCGTAACGCGGCGGGCCCCACTCCAAACGCGGCAGGTTGACCCCCGCGATCAGCAGGAAGGTGGCGATCGCGGCTACGCCGGGCATCCCGATCCGACGGGTGAGCGGCCGCGCCGGGCGGTTGGGCATCTGGTGAGTCATCGCCGATGCACGGACACGCGTAAGAAGCGGCGACGGGGTCAAGCCCTTGTTGAGGGAGTGTTTTAAAACCCGGCATGGGCCGCGTGAAGCGAAGGGCCGGATGCGCAACCGGACGCCGCCTCATCCAGGGTTTGAAAACACTCCCTAGTTGCCAGGCGCCCTCCCGACGGGGTTGACCCGGACCCGATGCTGCCGGCTTATAGGACCGCCTATGCGCCTCGCGATCGTCATCCCGATATTCAACGAAGCCACGGTCCTGCCCCTCCTTCTTGATCGTCTCGGCGCTTTGCGGACCGGTCTGGACGACGTGCATCTGAAGGTGGTGTTCGTCGACGACGGATCGAGGGACCGCTCGCCGGAAATCGTGGCGGCGCACCCCGGCGCGCAAGGCGGCGAAGCCTGGTTGACGCTCGTCCGCCTCTCGCGAAATTTCGGCCATCAGGCCGCGCTTTGCGCGGGCATCGAGAGCGCCGCGGCGGAAAGCCCCGACGCCGTGATCACCATGGACGCGGATCTGCAGGATCCGCCCGAGCTCGTGCCCGAGCTGCTGAAGGCTTATCGCTCGGGTTCGGAGGTCGTGCTTGCCGTGCGGCGAAGCCGGGCCGAGAGCGGCCTGCGCCGCGTGGGCTTCGACCTGTTCCACCGGTTTTTCAGCTCGATCGCGGACCAGCCGATCGAGAGGAACACCGGCACCTTCGGGCTTCTTTCCCGAACGGCGCTGGAGGCGTTTCTTCGGCTCAAGGAGAGGAATCGATTTTTCCCCGGACTGCGCTCGTGGATCGGATTCGCCCGCGCCGAGGTTTTCTACGACCGCCAGGAACGGGCGGCCGGGCGGCCCGCCGTGACGTTCCGGCGCCTGGTGCGTTACGCCTTGGACGGCGTGTTCAGCTTCTCCCGGCTCCCCCTGCGGCTGGTGACCTACTCGGGCCTGTTTTGCGCGGCCATGGGCTTCGTGATCGCTATTTTCTTCGCCACCAAACGCATCCTCGGCGTGGAAGAGGCGTTCACGGGATTCACCACCCTGGTCACCCTGGTTCTCTTCCTCGGAGGCGTGCAGCTCGTCGCGATCGGCGTCCTTGGCGAATATCTGGGGCGTATCTACGACGAGGTGAAGCAACGTCCCACCTACCTCGTCCGCCCCCCTCCGCACTCCCGATGAGAGGCCCCACCCCGTTGTCTTTCCGGCGTCTTTTTCACCCGCTGCTCGTCGCGCTCGCCGTCCTTCACGGCTGGCTGGCGTCGTCGGTCTCCGACCAGATCGGCGTGTCGGCCGACGAGATCGCGCACCTGACCGCGGGCTACGCCTATTGGCAAACCGGCGATTATCGGCTCCAGCCGGAGAACGGGCTGCTGCCGCAGAGGCTGGAAGCCCTGCCTCTCTGGTTATCCCGGGACCTGCGGTTCCCCGGTCCGGACAACCCCGGGATGGAGGCGGATTGGAAAAAAGCCGACGTCTGGAGCATCGGGGCGCGCTTCTTCTACGAATCGGGCAACGATCTCGCCTCCCTGCTGCGTCGATCCCGCCTGATGGTCGCGGCCATGGGAGGACTGGCGGTGCTGCTCATCGGTCTTTGGGGCCGGAGCCTGGGCGGGCCGGGCCCCGGGCTGACCGTGGCGGCCATGGCCGCCTTGAGCCCCACCCTGCTCGCCCACTCCGGGCTCGCGACATCCGACTGCGCCGCGCTGCTCGGGTTCCTGGCCGCCTCGGCCGCGTGGTGGCGACTGTGCCACCGCGTCACCGCGGGTCGCATCGCGGCCGCCGGCCTGTCGGCCGGCCTGCTCGCGCTGAGCAAGCATTCGGCCGTCCTCCTCGGTCCCATCGCGCTTCTTCTGCTCGTCGTCCGACTGACCCGCGGCGCCCCGCTTCCCGTTCATTTTACGTCGGGTTTCCGCCGGCGCGTGCGGGGCGCGGCCCGCCTTTTTCCTCTCGCGGGCGCAGGCCTGTCCGCGGCCCTGGTGGCGTGGCTCGTCATCTGGGCGGGCTTTGGATTCCGCTACGAAGCCCGGGGACAAGGATTCTCCGGCGAAGCCGGCTTCGTGAAGTCGTGGGAGTCCGTCCTGCTGGAGCAAAGCGGTCCCCGCGGCATCCCCATGGCGGACGGACTGAACCTGGACGAGCAGGTGGAACTGCGACCCGGCGTCGTGCAGACGTTCGCCCGGTTTGCGCGCGACCACCGCCTGCTGCCTGAGGCGTGGATCTACGGCCTGGCCTTCGTGGATTGCCACTCGCGCTACCGCCTCGCGTTTTTCGCGAACGACTGGAAGGCGAGCGGCTGGCGCGCCTTTTTCCCCGTGGCCGCCCTGCTGAAAAGCTCCCCCGCGGAGTTGCTGCTCGCGCTTTTGGGGTTCGCCAGCCTCGGGGCGGGCTGCAGGGCGGACCGTCCTTCGGACAAACGGGCGGCCTACCGCGCGGCGGCGCCCTGCGTGGTCATCGCGATATACGGGGCGGTCTCGATCAGCAGCAGCCTGAACATCGGCCACCGGCACATCCTCCCTCTTTACGGGTTTCTTTTCGTGCTTTCCGCGCTCGGTCTGGCGCGACTCGTGCGCCAGGTCGGGCCCCGGACGGCCGGAGCGTCGATGATCCTGCTCGTCGCCGGCCAGGCTTACGCGTCCGCCTCGGTCCGTCCCCACTACCTCACCTATTTCAACAGCCTGGGGGGCGGCCCGGAAAACGGCCATCGGTTCTTTGTCGATAGCTCGCTGGACTGGGGACAAGGCCTGCCCGCCCTCAAACATTGGCTGGCGACCCAACCCAAGGGGGAAAAACTTTATCTGAGCTATTTCGGATCGGACCGGCCCTCCCGGCTTGGCATCGAGTTCACCCGACTGGGCGATACCTTCTTCCGCACCGGCGAAAAATCCAGCCTGAGTTCCGCGCCTTGGGGCCCGGGAACCTACATCATCAGCGCCACGATGTGGCAGCGGGTCTACACCTTGGTCCGGGGTCCGTGGAGGGACAGCTACGAAAAGGCCTACCAAGACCAGGTTCGCTACTGGCACGCCTCGCCGGCTCCGGCCCGGGATGGCGACACCCGCGAAACCGCCTCCCCGGAAAAACGCTATCGCCTGCTCGAGGACTACGAACATCTGCGTTTCGGAAGGCTTTGCCGCTTTCTCCGGCAAAGGCAGCCCGACGCGATCGTCGCGAACCAGTTTTTCGTCTACCGCCTCGACGCGTCGTCCATCGATCAAGCGATGAACGGCCCGCTTCCCGATGCGCCTCGCTGAGCCACGCCCACGTCTCGGCCTCCTCGCCTCGCTCGCCGCGCTGACGCTGTGCCTGCTTCACGCCTGGATGGCGTTTTCCGCGGGCGAACGCAACGGCCCCACCTACGACGAGCTTATCCATGTCGCCTCCGGACGGGCGTATTGGGAGACGGCGGACTATCGGTTTCAGCCCGAGAACGGCATGCTGCCCCAGCGGCTTCTCGCGTTGCCGCTCGTCGGGCGCGACATGAACCTGAGCACGGACGACCGGCGCGCCCTGATCGCCTGGACCTATGCGGATCCGTGGACGCTTTCGCGCCTCTGGTTCTTCGAGTCAGGCGAGGATCCGGCCGCCCTTCTGTCCCGGGCTCGCCTTGTGAACGCCCTGCTCGGCGCCTGCGTGTGCGGAGTGGTGTTCGCGTGGAGCCGCTCCCTGTTCGGGAACGCCGGGGGATTTTTCTCCCTCACCCTCGCCGCGTTCTGCCCGAACCTGCTCGCGAACGCCGGCCTGGCCACGTCGGACACGAGCGCCGCGCTCGGATTTTCGCTCGCGCTTCTGGCCTGGTGGCGCCTTTTGCACCGCGTGAGCCCCGGACGGGTGGCCGCGGCGGGCGCGGCGACGGCGTTCGTCGCGCTCAGCAAATATTCGGCGCTTCTGCTGGGCCCCATGGTCGTCGCGCTGCTCCTGCTTCGGCTGGCCCGGCGCGCCCCGCTTCCTCTCGCCTGGAGAAATGCGCGCGCAAGACTCTCCGGAAAGCGCCGGGCGGGAGCGCTCGTCCCCGCCGCGCTGGCCGCGGGCCTTCTCGCCTGGATCCTGATCTGGGCCGCCTACGGCTTCCGCTACGAGATCTCACCGAATTCCGCCCGGTTCGAAAAAGAGTGGACGGTCGTGCTGCTGGAAAAACCGGACGCGGTGGGCGTGGCCATGGCGGGGGCTCCGGACGCGTCCGACTTCACGACCATCCGGGGCGGGGCCCTCCAGGACGGCATCCGCTGGTCGAGGGACCATCGCATCCTGCCCGAAGGCTGGCTGTATGGACTCGCCTACGTGGCCCGCAACGCGAAGGCGAGAATGTCGTATTTCGCCGGCGAATACAGCCTCACCGGCTGGCCGGCGTTTTTCCCCGTCGCGTTTCTCGCCAAGACCCCGCCGGCGGGCCTTGTCGCCCTGGCGGCGTCGCTGGCGTTGATCGCCGCCGGGCGCGGGCCTGGCCGGCCCCATCGCTATCGCTGCGCGCCCCTGCTGGCCGGCATCGCGATCTATTTCGCCGCGGCGCTCTCCAGCCGGCTGAACATCGGCTACCGTCACCTCCTTCCGATCCTCCCGCCCGTCTGGATCCTAGCCGGAGCCATGGTCGCTCCGTTCGCCGCCCGGAAAACCATCGGACGCGCCGCCCTGCTGCTCCTCCTCGCCGGCCAGGCGCTGGCCGCCATCGCGGCGGCGCCGTTTTACCTCACGTATTTCAACGGGCCATCGGGAGGCGCCGAGCGCGGCGACCGCCTTTTTGTCGACAGCTCGCTGGACTGGGGCCAAGGGCTGCCCGAACTGGACCGCTGGCTGCGCCAAAACCACCGCGGCGAAACCATCCACCTGTCCTACTTCGGTTCAGACGAACCGCGCCGCTTCCCCTGGAGTTTCGTTCGCATCGCGGACGAGCTGTTCGACCACGGAAACCGTCCCATGCCGGCGCCGATGCGCGGGGGTCTTTATTGCCTCGGGGCCACGCAATTCCGCCGTGTTTACACCCGGGTCCGCGGCGAATGGTCGGAACGCTACGAATCCGCCTACGGGGAGCTGAGTCGGTGGTTTGCCCAGCACGACCTTTCCCGCGATCCGCAGGGGGGCGCGCCCTTACCCGCCTCGACGATACAAAGTCGCCTGCGGGAGCTCGAGCACCTGCGCTTCGGACGGCTCTGCCGGTTTCTCGAACAACGCGACCCGATCGCGCGGCCGGGCAACAGCATCCTCGTTTTTCGACTGACGGACGCAGAGGTCTGGGCGGCCCTGGACCCGGAGCGCCGGACGGAAGGCGACGCGCTCCGCCAGCGAGACTAAACCGCGGGGCTCCGCGCGCGCTCCCAGGCGAACCGCGCCAGGCTCCAGACCACGACCGCGGTCAGGCCGACCGCCAGACCGTGCTCCAGACCGAGCAGCACCAAGCCCGGGTAATCAAAATGATCCCAGGCCAGGCATGCGAGCCACACCCGGCCGGACCTCAGCCACAGCATGCCCGCCAAAATCCAAATCAGTCGCCGCGCGACGACCTGTTCCCCGGCCGCCCCTTCCCGCCAAAGCTCGAACCAAACGCTCGCCGCCAGCACCAGCAACACCGCCCGGTAGGGGAAATTGTTGTTGAGTAAAAAACAAAAGGCCCAGCAGGCGCCGGCGCCGACAAACCAGGCGCCGCATCGGGTGTCCCGCGTCATCGCGCGCACCATGCCGCCGGACAGGGCGCCGCTAAGCCAGACCACCCACGCCCCCACCGCCAGCGTGCCCAGATAAACCGCGATGCGCGGTCCCGAGGCGAGCGCCAAGCATACCTCGACAACCAGACGCGCGCCATAGCTATAGAGCGTCGAAGGCTGGGGGACGGCCGAAACCGCGCGCGCGAAATCACCGCGCCAGATCCACCAGGTGGCCGCGCCGGCCGCGCCAACAAGTCCGAGCGCCCACCACGCGCGGCGTCCGCCGCCCACACGTCCGTGCGTCAACAATCCCAAGGCCGCGACGGGATAAAACTTCAACATCGCGGCCGCCCAGACGCAGACGCCCCGCCACGCCAATCCCGCGCTCGACGCACCCGACGCCCCCGCGACGATCAACAAAAGGGCGACGACGAGATCGTTGTTTCCGCGCTCATAGGCCAGCAGCAGCGGCGGCGACGCGAGAAGCAGGATCGTCAGCAGGCGCTGCTGCGCCGACTGCGGGCGAAGGACCCAGGCCAAGGCGGCGATCGAGACGAAAAACAGCAGCGCGCCCGCCCAGGACAGCGCACCCATCCCCAGCCCCAGCTTATGCAGGTAAAGCCACCAGGGCCCGTAGACGTGGGGACGACCGAAAGGATCCAAGGGCGAAGGGATCGCATAGGGATCCAAACCCGCGGCATGCGCGTCGCTCGCGGCCAGGATCGCGGCCAGATCGGCGAAATAAGGCCGGATGTGAAACACCCCGAGCCAATCCCAAAGATCGGGCAGAAGGATGCACGCCGCGAACAACCCCGTGACGGCGCCGCAGACGCACACCCACGCGATAACCGCATTCGCACGCCTGCTCGAGGCACGGGAGCCAAAAATGGACGATGGTCTCACGATTTGGCGCGGTGTTCCGGCTGGCGGAAGCACCGCAGGTTCCTGATTCCGAACCAGGTCATCCGGAGCAAAATCCAGCCGTGGCGAAACCGGGATATGTTGGTCTCCCCATAGGTGCGGTCCTTGTAGCGCACGGGCACGTCGCGAATCCGCAGCCCGAGCAACGCGGAGCCGTAGAGCAGGTTGAAGTCGCCGAAGGGATCGAAGTCCCCGAACGGCGCGATGCGGCGCAGCACGCGATCATAGTCCGCGCGAAGCAGCATCTTCGTGCCGCAGAGGCTGTCCTTCACGCTTTGCCCGAGGACAAAGCTGAGGGCGGTCGCGAAGAATTTGTTTCCCAGAAGATTCAGGAACCGCATCGCGCGACTTTCCATCGGATACACCAGCCGGCTGCCGTTGGCGAACTCCGCCGCGCCGCTCCGGATGGCGGCGAAGAACTTCGGGAGATCCTCGGGCGGCGCGGTCAGATCGGCGTCCTGGATGACCAACACGTCGCCGGTGGCGGCGGCGAAGCCGGCATGCACCGCGTCCCACTTGCCCTTGCCCGGCTGCTTCATCGCCCGGACCTTGAGCGGCCCCGCATACGCGGCCACCTCGCGCTGGATCGTCTCCCACGTGTCGTCCTTGCTGTTGCCCTCGACGAAGACGACCTCCGTTCCCGCGCCGAGCACCGGGATGCGATCCAGGGCGGGCCGGATGTTTCCGGACTCGTTGCGCGCGGGCACGATCACCGAACAGGTCAACGCCTCGGCTCCCGCGGGGGCGCGACGCGGGCGGGCGGTGAAGCACAGGGTGATCCCCAGATGCCGCAGGCCGGGGAGCCTCACCGCGAATCGGTTCAAAAGCGGGGCCAGGACCGGAATATTCCACGGACAAAGCTGCTGACGCTCAAAACTCACGACTTCCCATCCCGCCAGCTCCAGAAGATTGGCCAGATCCCCGTCCGCCAACCACGCGCTCGGGGGCTGCGGCATCACGCGACCGGTGTGCTCCGCGACACGCAGCACGGGCTTCCACAGGGTGTTCAACGAGGTCAGATGCAGACGCGTGCGAGGATGGGCGCAGCGCGCGAGACGTTCCAGCACCGCCTGGATGTCGTCCAGGTAGCCGGTCAGGTAATCGAGGACGATGTGGTCGAACACCTCCCCCTCGGGGAGATCCGCGGCGTCCGCCACGCGGAACTCCAAACCCGGTTCACCCGCATGACGCGCCCGAGCTTTTTCGACCATCGCCGGGCTGAAATCGAGCCCCAGTCCGCGCGACGGACGCAGGGCGGCCAGCAAATCCCCGGCCCCGCAGCCCAGCTCGAGCACGCGTTCGCCCTCCGAGATCCGATGCCGGAAATGCGCGCGCAGCTGCGCATGGAATCCACGCTGCGCACGGCGGGCCCGATCATCGTGCACGGCCACATGATCGAAATGCGCCTTCAAACCAGGGAGAGCAGCCCGATCGGGGCATGGAAAAGAAACGCTCATGGGACAAGGGACGAGGAAACGCGGGCGGCGTCGGATGCGTCCACCTTGATCTCGCGCAGACGGCTCACCCGCTGCAACCGCGCGCCGATCCGCCATTCCGCGAGCGGCTCGAGGACAAACTCGGGCGGCAGACGGTCGTCGGGCATGACCGCGAAGCCGCCCTCCGCCCCGAGAGGGCGCAAAGTCTGCGTGACGATGATCTCGTCGAAGGTGCCTTGGCGCAGATGAAACTCGACGCCCTCGCGACGCATTTCCAGACGGCGAACCGTCGTGGAGCTCGAACCCTGGATAAACCAGGCGAGCGGGCTCTTGTCCGTCGCGATCAGACGGTTGCCCTCGCCTCGCTTGGCCAGGAGCTCGCGCTCCAGACCAAGGGCGGTCTCGACGGTGTTCAGCTCAGTCAGCCTCTGGTTTACCGGCAGGTGGACGCCCAGGTAAACCAACAGGGCGCCCGCCACGCTCCAGCGAGCAAGACGCTCGCGACGTCCCTGCGGCACACGCCCCAGAACGGCGGCGATCGCGAGAGCCAGCATCGCATGGAACGGCAGCGAGAGACGCGAGACGATGGGATCGCTGAGATCCCCCCAATAATAGGCCATCAAGAGCGCCATGTTGCCAAAGGCGCCCAACGCGCAGCAACCGACCGCGGCGGCGGCGGGCGAGAAACTCTCGCGACGAAGAAGCGAACGCAGCGCGTGAAAAACGCAGACCAACCCCGCCAGACCTCCCGCCACACTGAGCCAGAGCGAGTTGGCCACGAGACCTCCCGCGGCGAAGAAATAGTCGACGGCGAACGCGAGATTGGCCCGGAGGTAATCAAACGAAAACCTCGCCTCGTAGCCGTCGCGCAGTTCCCAAAGCATCGGGGTGCCGGAGAGGTAGGTGTTGTGCCAGGCGCTGGGTATGAGCAGCAGGGGCGTCACCAGAAGCACGGGGGGCAAAAGCGCACGGCCCGCGCGCCACCAACCGAGGAGGATCAAGCCGCCGGTGCTGCCCACGTAGAGCGCGGATTCGTAACGCGTATACGCCAGCAGCACGCCGGTGAGGGCCAGAAGAGAAAGCGAGCGCTCGTCCGGACGCTCCAGATAGCGGGCGCCGGCCCACGCCAGAATGAGCACGAACGCGAGGTTGGCCATTTCCATCCCCGCGCCGGTGGCGTTCAGGGCCAGCAGCGAAAAGGCGCCAAGACCCGCGGCCGCGGCCAGACCGGCCAAATGCCCGCCCAGCCGCCTGCCCACCACATACACGAGGCCCAGCACCACCGGGAAGAGCGCGGTGTTAAGCGCGAAGGCGTTCCCCTCGCGATAACCGGTCGCATCGTGAACCAAGGAGACGAGGAAGGGGAACAGCACCGGCCGCTTGTCCAGATAGATGTCGATGGATCGAAGCAAGCCGTCGACCACGTAGGCCCGGCCCAGCGAGCCCACCTCCCGCTCCATGTGCAGATTCCATGCGGTGCTCTGCAAGACATGCTCGTCGTAAAGGACCTTGTAGGCGTAGGGCGCGGTGAACACCGCCACCAGCAGAAGCCCGCCGATGAGCGCGCTCGCCTGGATCCACTCGCGCGCCGAGATCCGCCCCGAACCGCCGCCGACCGCCCACTCCCGCGCCAGCGCCCAGCACCACCCCGCGAACACGCACGCCGTCACCGCGTAGCCGCCGTGCCGGATCCACATGCCGGCGGTCCGGGCGTCGAGGGCGAAAAAACCCGCCCACATGGCCGCCGCCGCGGCCAGCGCCAGACACAGGAACCCGTGCCGCAGCGACCGGTCGCGCACCGCCTCGGAAATACGCCGGACGGAAATGGCAAGAAGGCGCGTTTCGCTCACGGCAACTGCTTCAGCCAGTTTTCAAAATAGCGCTGTTTCGCCGCGTCGCGTTCCTTTTCACCGAACGCCGTCGGCGCGGGCGAATCGGGAACGAAATCGACATGGCGCGACCAGCCGCCCTTTTCGTCGCGAATGGCCGTCACGCGGCTAAGACGGATAAACTCGAGCAACTGCAAACGCTGCTGGGCGACAGGCTCCAGCGTGAAGTCCGGCCCGAGATCGTCCTCCGGCAACACCTTGAGTTCCCCCGTGTCCGGGTCGGAGGTGAGATTCTGCACCACGTAGACACCGTCGAAACTGTGGTTTCGAAGATGATACGCGATCCCCTCCCGCCGAATCCTGGCCTGGGCGATCGGCGTGACCGAGATGCGATTCACGCTCCAAAAGATCGAGTCCTTGTCGATGACCAGAGGGCCGTGCGGCAGCACGTCGTTGATCAACTTCGCCCGCCAGACATGGGCCAGCGCCGGCGAATATTCCCGGCCATAGGCGTTCTTGGCCATCACCGGGATGCTCCAAGCCGCAAGCCCGACAAGCGCGACGCAGATCAAAACCGACGACTTCCGCCGCCAATCCGGCAACACGCGGCCCGCGACAACCGCGATCGCCGCCAACAGGAGCAGATGCGTCGGCAGCCCGAGACGCCGGGTGACGAGGTGATCGAACTGGCCCCAGAAATAAACCATCATCAGCCCCGTCACCAGCAACGGCGCGGCCGCGCCCAGAAGAATGCCCGACGCCTCCAAGGAGGCCTCGTCCGACCGACGAACCCCGTCCCGGGCCGTTCTCAGACCCCAAAGCAAGGCAAGGGGCAGCGCCAGAAAGCCGAGCGCGGAGAGGACCAGAGAGTTCGGCTGATAGCCATCGGTGGAAAAAAAGAACGCGAGCGCGTGTCCCAGATTCGATGTGGCGAACTCAAACCCGAAAGGCCGCGAAGCCCCCAGGCTCTTCAGTTCCCATAGCTGCTCGTTGGCGGAAAAAATCTGATTCAGCCAAAGCGTCGGCAGCAGCAGCAGCGGAGCCAGCCAGATCCAGCGACTGCGCAACACCTCGCCCCGCCGCCACCACACGAACAGCAGCGCGCCCGCCGTCGGCACCAGCGCCAAAACCGACTCGTAGCGGGTGGAGGCCAGCGCCACGGCGGTGAGGACAAACACGTCCTGGCTCCCGGGGCCGGGACGACGCAGATAGCCGATCAGCAAGAGCCACCACAAAACCATGAGACTCAGGTTGAGCAGTTCGAAGCCGCCTCCCGTCGCCTGCTGCGCCAACAGGGGCGAACCCACCGCCAGCAGCACCAGAAGATATCCGCCCCAGTCCTTTCCCGACGCTTGCCGACCGAGCCAAAACAAGAGCCCCAGAAAAACGAAGGACAGGGCGGTATTAAACCAAAACGGATTGCTGGTCCGGTAGCCCGTCACGTCGTGCACCACCGAGATTGCAAAAGGGTAGAACAGCGGACGCTTGTCCAAACACGACTGCAGGATCTGGAAAGTGCCCTGGATGTCCGTCGTGCGCAGGGCGTAACCCACGCCCCGGTCGAGATGCATCTTCTGCGAAGTTCCCAAAAGCAGCGCTTCGTCGGCCAGAATCTTGAACTCGTGCCGTTCGTGCGCCTGCCAGACCAGCCCGCCTCCGACGACAAGCAGCAGGGGCAGCCAAAGCGCCCCCCGAAGCGCGCCTAGCCGGGCGAAGACCGGCGACAGGACCCGCCACAGCGACCAAACCCACGCGACGGCGAGAAGAAACATCCACCAGTAGCCCGTCTTCATGACAGCGGGCAACGCCACCGAGTCGGGCAGGGAAAAGCGCCCGAGGACCAGGGTGAAGAGGGCGATCAAGCTCAGCAGCCAGAAAGCGCGATCCGCCAAAAGTGATTTCCGCATAATACCGTTTCGCACGCTTAACGCCGCGACCGCCGAACAGAAGCGAGAAACCTCGCCATCCGAAAGAGACGCACGCGACAAGCAACCGGCGCCGATTGAAGCCGGTTGCTCGGACAAAAAAAAGCCGCCCGCGATGCGGGCGGCCGGAAGTGAAACCTTTTCTCGAATTAGTTCGAGTAGGTGATGGTGCGCTGACCGGCCACGGGCGTGGCGGTGATGGCGGAACCCTGCTGGAGGTCGGCGGTGTAGGCCTCGCCGGCGACGGTCTGGACAGCCTTGATGTAGTTGGAGCTGTTGGTGCCGACGAGCTGCGCCGACTGGACGGTGGTTTGACCGGTCTCGAGGTAATACTGGTCGGCGGCGGCGGAGATCTGGCGGAGGTTGTTCGTAACGGCCTTGTCCTGCGAGGAAGCGCGGACCTTTTGGAAGGCGGGAATCGCCATGGCGGCCAAGAGGCCGATGATGACGACAACGATCATGATTTCAACGAGGGTGAAGCCCTGAGTCTTGCGATTCTTCATGGTAGGAACGGATCTATTTGTTTATGGATATTCATCCGCCAATACGGCGAACGACGTAGGTGTGTGCGCCACCCTGCCGCAAAGACAAGGCGATTCTCGCGGAAGCTTTCCCTACCACTCCTAGGGTGCGTCTCGCCAACCGGGACGGAATTCGACTCGATTTCATCCCTCATCGCCCGCCTTTCTGGTGTCGTAATGCCATCGGCCCATCATCGCCTTCGTCTTTTCTGCGGCTTTTTCGTCCTCCTCTTCCACGCCACCCACCCCTTGATCGCGGACGTTCCCGCCGAATCCGTGCGCCCGGGCCAAAAGGTCGAGCTCCAGCTCGCCAATGGCGACAAACTCAGCGGCGAGCTGATCTGGCGCGCAGACGGCAAAATCCGCTTCCGATCCCCCATCCTAGGCGATCTCACCGTGTCCGAGACCGACGCCGCCCTTCTCACCCTGCCCGAAGCCCTCGATCCCGCGGCCGCCGCGCACGATCCCGCGCCAAAAGCGACCGTCCCGGCGCGCTCGTCCATCCCACCCGTCGCGACAGGGGACACCCCCTCCCCGGCCAAAGCCGTCGCCCAGGCGGCAGCCCCCGCCAAGGAACGCTGGAAAGGAAAAGTGGAACTGGGCTCCGTCCAGCAAAGCGGGCGCGCCGATACCTTGAGCTACAATCTTCGCGGCGAAGCCGAAAAAAACACGGGCAGGCACACGCTGCGCGCCACCGGTCGCGTTCTTTACGCCGAACAAAACGACCGGCCCAGCGCCGATCGACAGGACGCCGCCTTCCGCTGGCGATACCAATTGTCGAAGCGAACCTTCGCCCAAGCGCAAAGCACCTACTACGGCGACGCGATCATCCAGATCCAAACCAACCTCGAGCAAAACCTCGGACTGGGCTACCGCATCGTCGACCAGCCCCGCCAGGTCGTGAACGTGGGCGGCGGCGTCACCGCGCAATACCGCGAATGGGAGGCCGGCACGAACGGCTGGGCGCCCTACGCCGAGCTGTTCCAAGACTACACCTTCAAGATCAACGACCGCATCACCTTCAACCAGGACGCCGTCGCCCAATACTCGCCCTCCGACCGGGCTTTCAACATTCCGAATCGCAACTCGCCGAAATTCGTCAACCCGGAGGAGCAAAACTACAAGGTGCGCTTCAACAGCACCCTCCAGGGTAAGGTCACCGAGCGTGTTTCGGTCAACCTGCGCTTCGAATACGAATTGGACAACGCCATCCAAGTCGAAGACGCCCGCGAAACGCAGCGCCTCACCAGCTCGATCGGCTACGCTTTCTGAGGCCTCGCCTCAACGATCGCCCCGTCTTGCTTCCGCGGCCGTATCGCGACGGAAGCCAAAGCCGGCCCTCGTCATTTTTTCTTCGCTTTCGAAGCGGGCTTTTTCTTCGCCGCGGGCTTCGCCTTCGCGACCTTTGCGGCGGGTTTCCGGACCTTGGTCGCGGAAGCCTTCTTTTTCGCGACGGGTTTCTTCGCCTTGGCGGACGCGGCCTTTGTTTTCGGGGCCTTCGCAGGAACGGCCTTCGGAGCAAGCGTCTTCAGATCCACTTCGGGGGCGTCTTTCCAGAGCTTTTCCAAGGCGTAGTTCTCGCGCTGCTCCGCGGTGAAGAAATGGACCATGATCTGGTAGGCGTCGACCACCGTCCAGCCGCTGTTGAAGCCGCCCGAATCCATGCCGGCGATCTTCGCCTTGGCCGCGTCAAAAATCTTCTCGGCCTCGATTCGCAGCGCGCGCAGGTGCGGCTCGCTGTTGCCCGTGGCCAGCACGAGATAGTCGGTGATGTCGGAAACGCCTCCAACTTTCAGCACCTTGAGATCGTCCGCCTTTTTGTCCTCCAGCGCGGTGATCAGGTTGCGCAGCAGCGCGGTCGTCTGGGCGTCGGGAGCGTGGTCGGTGGCCATGTGGATTTTGCTAATCCGGCCGATAGAGGCCGTTTTCACGGATGTATTCAATCACCTTGTCCGGCAGCAGGCCCGACACGCTTTCGCCGCGAGCCAGCCTCGCCCGCACCTCGCTGGAGCTGATATTCCACAACCCGCCCTCCGCCGGCTCCACGCGCCTGACACGCAAGCCGATGACGGCGGGAGGAGGCACGCGGGTCCAATCGAAACCGGGGCGCGCATAGGCCGCCCACTCCGCCAGGTCGGCGAGTTCATCCGGAGACCGCCAGGAAGCCAGCCGCGGCAAATGGTCGGCGCCGACGATCCAGGTGAACGCGTCCCCCGGACGACTTGCGCGCAAGGCCCGCAACGTGTCCACCGCATAGCTCACGCCGCCGCGCCTGAGCTCGATCTCGTCGACGCCCAGCCGGCGCTCCCCCTCCGCGTGTTCCAAGCCCTCGACCGCGAGACGCAACATCTCGGCCCGCTGCGCGCCGGTGGCGCGCACCCCCGCGTCCCGCAGCGGCGCTTGCGCCGCGGGGATCAAGAGCACCCGGTCCAAGCCGAGGATGTCGGCCGTCGCCCGGGCCACCCCCAGGTGGCCGAAATGAACCGGGTCGAAGCTGCCGCCGAGAATGCCGATGCGCATTTCTCTCCTCTGCCGCGACGCCGCGCCCTCCTCAAGCCCTCAGCCGGCCCGAGGTTGACGCGCCGCGCCCGCCGCCCGAACGTGCCCGCCTTCCCGACCGCGCCCCGGTGGTGGAATGGCAGACACACGGGACTTAAAATCCCTTGCCCGAAAGAGCGTGCGGGTTCGACTCCCGCCCGGGGCACCACCTTTTGTCAGAGGAGAAACACGGAAAAGACCCCCGACTCTTGCCAGAAATCACTGGCAAGAGTTGACGAACGCCGCCTGCGCATGGGCGCAAGCAAAGGCGGATTCACCGTCAAACGGGTAACTCTTCAGGCCAACGGCTACTCCTACGACACCTTCCGCGTCGCCGGCCGTTCAGTTGGCCGGCGCATCCGAAAGGACTTCAAATCGAAGGAAGAGGCTGAGGGCGAAAAAGACCGTCTGGAGATCGAAGCCGCGAACGCTGACGGCTCAATCCGGCCGGTAAACACCCGCCTAACTCCGGCGCAGGTGGCACAGACGGAGGCCGCGTTTCTCCGGCTGGGGGATCGTTCTATCACCTTCGCCGTCGACTGGTTTCTCGACAACTACCGCCCGCCGACGGTGGAGAAGCTGCTCACCGATGCCGTAACGACGTTCCGGACCGCCAAAGACGCCGACGTGTGTTCGCACGTTCAGAACGATTATCGGGTGCTGCTTACCGCGCTCCAAAACTTCTTCACCAAGCGGCACGTCCACACGCTGACGACGGAGAAGCTGGAATCCTTCATGGCGACGCGGGGTAAATCGAAGAAGACATGGAATAACGTCCGCGGCCTGCTCGAGTGCGTGCAGCGCAGGATTACCCCGGCACCGAAGGACGCAGAAGCGCAGTTTCCGATTCTAGAGCGTGCGTGCAGGCAATTCGCTGACCTGTGTCACAGACTAGAATCGCAGGAGGCTGCGTAACCAATTTTTCACTACATCAAGCCCACCCGGAAGGGTGGGCTTTTCATTTTTTCACTCGCTAACCGGGGAGGTCGACTCCGCCACGTCCGGCTTGTCGACGCCGCCACACGCCGCCCTATCGCCTGCTACCGCGTCACGCAGGGCGGGCGACTGGCGACAGAAACGCAAAAGCCCCGCCGCGGTTAAGCGACGGGGCTCGACTGCGACTTACCCGCGGAACGGTTCAATCGTTCGCGCGTGGTTTCGGCTTCGTCGGGGACGGCTCGCGGGGGAAACAATTCCCCGGCGGCCAACTCCGTTTTCGGCGAGGCATAGCAGGCCTTTCCGTCGGACAACCGGCCTTTTGGAGAGGTGAGGACAGTTGCCGGACAGGTGTCTTACACCAAGTTTGACACCCCGCGGCCTCGGTCTGTTACATACCAAATGTGTAGATAATGCACAGTGACCGCGCGAGCGCGTCGTCTCTCCAAAGAACGACCTCTCAAGCTGGGGAGCCGGGACCTCTGCAAAGGTTCCGGCTCTTTGCTTTTCGAGCACGCCCAAGTAACTGAGCGCGCTCACATTTCGGCAAGGGCTGAAGGCGGTGGGAAGGGGAAAAACGACGAAACCTAAAATGACCGCGTAACGCAGAGGTCCCCGGCATCCATTACCTCGTCGCCGCCGTCCTCGAGCGCATGGGGCGGAGGCGCTTTACGCCCGCGTCACGCGGGGCGGCCTGTCGAGTGGTGCCCCGGGCGGGAGTCGAGCCATTGAGCGGTTCGGCTTCCGTTTTAGCGCAAGTCGGGATTTTTCCCGCTAACACCTTTGTCAGAGGCGTTTTTTGCACCTCTGCGGTTTTCATGTTCGGTGCAATGAAATGCAGCCGGATGCATGAAAAGGCAAGGTTTGTGGCAAGAGTCATCTAGCAGAGGGAAAACACCAACAGACCTCACGCCGACTCTTGCCATGATTCGGTGGCAAGGGTGCGCGGCCACGGAGACGTCTCACGGCGGATCGGCCACCACGCGACGACAACGAAAAAGCCTCCGAACGAACCGGCTCACGGCCCCCGCCGAAATCACGCGAATTACAGGGTTTTCTCCGCGTTACCTCGCTCCCACAGTCTCGACGCATGACGGAACCGCCTCTCTCCGTGTTCATCGCCCCGCTGTTCATCGCCTTCGAGATCATCCAGCTCGTCGCCGCGGAAAAGCTGCTCGGCATCCGGCAGATCGAGGCGGGCGTCGATCCGCGACGCTCGGGACCGGGCGAACTCGCCTCCGCGCTCTGGACCGGCGCGATGCTGGCGGAGGGCGCCTGGCTGCTTTGGCTGCTGGGCCACGAAACCCTCCGCGTCCACGCGCTCTGCGTGCTGCTTGTCACGCTCCTGGGCTTCACGCTGCGGAGCAATTGCACGCTCCGCTGGGTCCTCGTCATCCTGACGATCGAGGGCGCGCTCCGCATGGGGCTCATGGTGTCGATGCTCGGCTCGGCGTGGCGCGCGCTCTGAACGCGCCGCGCAAGCCCCGCCCCATGGCCTTCCCCGAGTTCGACGCGCCCTCGCCGCACTTCTCCGGACAGCCGCACGAGCGGCTCGGGGTCTGTTTTCATCATACCGTCCTGTCCTTCGCGGAGACCCTCGCCTTCATGCGATCCCCCGCGAGCCGGGTAAGCTACCACCTGGTCATCGCCCCCGACGGCGCGCGCGCCCGGCTCGTCGACGAGGGACACGTGGCCTGGCACGCCGGGATCTCCGCATTTCGGGGCCGCACCCATTGCAACGCCTTTCTTCTCGGAGTCGCCTTCGCGGGCGACAGCTACGCGGCGCCCCTGACCGACGCGCAGCTCGCCTCCGCGCTCGAATGGCTGGAACCCCGCTGGACACGCCACGCCTGGAGCCTCAAGTGGATGACCGACCACCGGCAGATCGCCCCCGGACGGAAGGACGATCTCGCCCCCGCCGAGTGGACCCGCCTGCTCGCGGCGATCGCGGGCCGGTTTCCCCCGACGAAAGAAATCACGGGATAACGCCAGGAGCCGTCGGCGCGGCGGACTCGTGGGCGGGCCAGTCGGCGAGCAACTCGCGGACGACCGCCGAGCCGACCCGATGCGCGGCCTCGAGCGCGGGCGACATGCCCTGATATTCCGCCACCATGCTCGCGGCCGCGGACTCGCCCTTCGGAGGCATGGAGAAATTGCTTCCCGTCCGGAGAAACAACACGCGGTCGAAATCCGCCCGGCCGAGCGCGTCGAGCCGGGAAAGGGCGTTCGCGATCCCGTGGTCCTCCATGTTGCTCATCGCGCAGACGCCCCGGCCGTCGGTGTGGAGGGCGGTCCATGCGTCGGCCCACCTTTGCATCACCGCCCCGTGCCAGTAGCGGCAGGAGGCGAAGCTGTCTCCGATCAACACGACCGGCCCGCGGGCGGCCGCGGGAAAATCCTTCGCGTAGAGCGCCCGGTGCGCCGCCGCCGCGGGCGAATCGGCGAGCACGATGTCCTTCGTCTTTGAATACGCCCATCCGACGAGCCCGGGGTTCAGCGCCCATGACATCGGCCTGGGCGCCCAGTCGGGTATGACCGGCTTTTGCAGGGGGCTCTTGTTTCCCAGGGCCATGATCCCGCAGGGCCAGTCCGCCGGCGCCTCGCGCGAGTCGATCTCGTAGGCGATGTCGCCGTCGATCACCCGCCTCGCCCAGGCGGCGCTGCCTTCCGCGGCCACCGCCGGATTCACGCCCGCGATCCCGTTCACCAGCCAGTAGCTGCGCGAAAGGTCGAAACGCGGATCGAGGCCGAGCGCGAGGATCTGAAGGCCGGCGCGAACGGTCGTGCCCGAGACCACGCCGTAGACGCCGGTATCGGCGTTGTAGCGGACCGGGCGGTCGACACCCGGCACCGCCAGCGTTTCCGCGAGGTTCTCGCGCTCCACCCAGAACTGGAACTCGCCCGGCTCGTCCCCCGAGTCCTGTCCCTGCTCGAAGGTCGCCACGACCAGCACCTTCGGGCGAATCGGCTCCGCCGCGGGGCTCCAGGCCGCGGCCAGGGAAAATAACGAGACAAACAGCGCGAAACGAAAAATCCGAGAGATGAACAAGTCGCTCATGGCGCCGCCCCGAGTTCGCACGGCACGTGCCAGAGCGTCCCGGGAGCCGTCTATCTGGCCAAGGCGGAGGGAGCGGCCTCGCCGACGCGCGCGCCGGGCGGCAAGGCCTCCAGGATGTTGCTGGTCATGCCCTTGCCGTCGAAACGCCTGAGCCCGCCATCGATGCGCCGGAAAAAGACCACGTTTCCGTCCAGAAAAACGACATGCCCGCCCTCCCCCGCGTAGGGGCTGTCCGGCGCCCAGGTGCCGTCCGGGCGCAGGCCGCGCGTCCAGGCGACGGGCGTCGTTTCCGGGGAGTCGAGGCTCAATCCGGAGAGGAGAACCGCGAAGCTGGGGCGCAATTGCACAAAGGCCGTCGAAAGACGCTTTCCGTCGGGGGTCAGCACGGAATCGGCCCCGCCTCCCGCGGCGGCGCCCTCCGCCTCCGTCAGCCAGATGCCGCCCTCGGTGAGGCCGCCGCCGATGGCGAGCTGGCGGGCGAAGTCCCAGATGTTGGGCGCCACCGGAATGTTCCCGGCGTGGGCTCCGGCGTAGACGCGACAGGCGAGGCTGATCTGGCGAAGATTGACGACGTCGACCGAGCGCCGCGCCTTTTCGCGGGTCATCCCGATCTCGGAAAAGGTGAAGGCGACCGCGACCACGCCGACGCAGACCGCGGCCAGCAGCGGGACGACGAGGTTGCGAAACCGGAAACGGCGCACGCGGGGCGCGACGCGCATGGGCAGCCGCCCCCAGGCCACCGCCGGCCCGCCGGCGAAGGCCTCGCGAAGGCCCTGCTGCAAGGCCAGGATGTCGTCCAGTTCGGCCCGCGCCGCGGGGTCCGAGGCGAGCTCACGTTCGATGCGCAGGGAAGCCATCGGCGAGAGGGCGCCGTCGGCGTAGGCGGTGAGGCGGGGGTCGGCGGGATTCACGACGGAGGCGGGGTGGACGGCGAAAAGGAATGGCCCCAATCCTGGCGCAGGGCCTGGAGCGCGGAGTGCAGGATGACGCCCACGTGGCTGACGGAGCAGCCGGTCGCGTCGCTGATTTCCTGATACGAGAGCCCCTCGTGATAGCGGAGGCGAAGCACCTCGCGCTGGCGCTCCGGCAGGCGCGCGACGAGCGCCAGAAGGCGGCCGCGATCCTCGCAGCGGGCCATCGCGCTGGCCGGGCTCGCGTCGGGGGACGCGATCGTCGGCGCGTCCTCGAGCGGGCCGAGACGGCGCTCGTGGCGGAGGACGTTGAGCGCCTTGCGCCGGCAGACCGTGAACAGCCAGGACGCGAGGCGCGAGCGCAGCGCCTTGCGCTCGCCCTCGGGCTGACGCCCGAGGGCGAGCAAAGACTCCTGCACGACGTCGTTGGCCCGGGCTTCGTCGCGCAGGAGCCGCGTCGCATAGCGCCGAAGGGCCGCCTCGTGTTCGCGCTGGGCGCGAACGACGATCGACTGGGAGGAGTCGGTGGAGGTGGGGTTCATGCGCGGTGCGGGCGGAACAAGGCACAGGGGATGCCAAGGAAACTACACCCGACCGAAGGGGTTTATTACGCGAAATCGGAAAATTTTAAATCACCGAATCAGCCGTCCGCCTTCGCGTGGAACCGGCGACAAGCGAGGGATGCGGGCGGAGTTGCCGCGTCGAAACGCGACCAGCCCCGGGCGAGAGCGGGGCCCCGGCGCGGGCGCCCTCCCGGGGACGCCCGCGCGATGGCGGAAGAAGTCCGGGCACGAAAGCCCGCGACGTCAGACCTGCGTCTTGAAGTAGGCGATGGTGCGCTTGAGGCCTTCCTCGAGCGGGACGGAGGGCTCCCAGCCGAGGTGCTTCTTCGCCAGCGTGATGTCGGGCCGGCGTTGCTTGGGGTCGTCCCCGGGCAGGGGGCGGTGCACGATCTTCGACTTGCTGCCGGTGAGCTTCAACGTGAGCTCGGCCAGCTGCAACATGGTGAACTCGCCGGGGTTGCCGATGTTGATCGGACCGGTGACGGCGTTCTGGTTCATCAGGCGGATGAAGCCCTCGATGAGATCGTCCACGTAGCAGAAGGAACGCGTCTGCGTGCCGTCGCCGTAGATCGTGATGTCCTCGCCCTTGAGGGCCTGCACGATGAAGTTGGACACGACGCGGCCGTCGTTCGGGTGCATGCGCGGGCCGTAGGTGTTAAAGATGCGCACGATGCGGATATCCACCTGGTTTTGCCGGTGGTAATCCATGAAGAGCGTCTCGGCGACGCGCTTGCCCTCGTCGTAGCAGGAGCGGATGCCGATCGGGTTGACGTTGCCCCAATAGCTCTCGGGCTGGGGGTGCAGCGCGGGGTCGCCGTAGACCTCGGAGGTGCTGGCCTGGAAAACGCGCGCCTTGGTGCGCTTGGCGAGGCCGAGGCAGTTGATCGCGCCCATCACGGAGGTTTTCACCGTCTTGATCGCGTTATACTGGTAGTGCGGCGGCGAGGCCGGGCAGGCGAGGTTGTAGATCTGGTCGACCTCGAACTTGAACGGGTCGATCACGTCGTGGCGCACGAGCTCGAAGTCCGGACGGCCGTGCAGGTGGGCGATGTTGGCCTTCCGTCCCGTGAAAAAGTTGTCGAGGCAGATCACGTCGTGGCCGTCTTTCAGAAGGCGGTCGCACAAGTGGGAACCAAGGAAGCCGGCGCCGCCGGTGACGAGGATACGCATAAAGGATTTAAAACTGGAGAGAGTTTGGGTGATGAAGACAACGACGCGGCGCGCGACAAGCCCGGGCCGCGTCATCCGCGCTCACCGGGGCGGCGATCAGGCGCCGTCCCGGCGTGCGGCGCGGACGTTTACCGCGCGGCGGCGCCGGCCTCGTAGCGCGCGACCCAGGCGCGATGCCACGGGCCGTAGTCGCCCGCCTCGATATGCGCCCGGGCCTGGGCGACCAGGTCGAGGTAGAACGCCAGGTTGTGGATCGTGAGCAGCGTGCAGCCGAGGATCTCGCCCGCGACCATCAGATGGCGCAGGTAGGCGCGGGAAAAATTCGTCGTGTAGTTGTCCACCTCGGCATGGATCGGCGCCGGATCCGCGCGGTAGCGCTCGTTGCGCAGGTTGAGCGGACCGTCCGGGGTGAAAACGAGGCCGTTGCGCGCCACGCGGGAGGGCAGCACGCAGTCGAACATGTCCACGCCCAGCGCGATCATCTTCAGGATCTGCGGCGGGGTGCCCAGGCCCATCGTGTAGCGGGGCTTGTCGGCGGGCATGAAGGGCGTGGTGGCGCCCACCTGCTTCAACATCTCCGGCTCGGGCTCGCCCACGCTCACCCCGCCCACCGCGTAGCCGGGGAAATCCAGCTCGGCGAGCTGCTCCGCCGCCTCGCGCCGCAGATCGTCGTAGGTCGATCCCTGCACGATCGCGAAGACGTGGTGCCCGGCGCCGAGGAAGCCGTTCTCGGTCGCGATCTCCCTGCAACGCCTCGCCCAGCGCAGCGAACGCGCGCAGGCCTCCGCGGTCGCGTCGCGTTCGCAGGGCCAGGGCGGGCACTCGTCGATCACCATCGCGATGTCGCTGCCGAGGTTGGCCTGGATCGTCATGACCTCCCTCGGCCCGAGAAAGAGCTTCTTCCCGTCGAGGTGGCTCTGGAACTCCACGCCGTCGTCGTGCATCTTGCGCAGCTTCGCGAGCGAGAAGACCTGGAAGCCTCCGCTGTCGGTGAGGATGGGGCCGTCCCAGCCCATGAACTTGTGCAGCCCGCCCAGCTCGCGCACGAGCTCGCTCGTGGGGCGGAGATTGAGATGGTAGGTGTTGCCGAGGATGATCTGCGCGCCGAGCTCGCGTAGTTGCACCGGCGATACGCCCTTGACCGTCCCCTGCGTGCCGACCGGCATGAAGATCGGCGTCTCCACCACGCCGTGGCGCGTGCGCAGGCGACCGCGGCGCGCGGCGGTGGCGGTGTCGGTCTTGATCAGGTCGAAATGCGGGACGGGCATCCCCGAAGCCTCCGCCGGCCGCGGCCCGGGGGCCAAGCGGTTTTTCTGCGAGACGGCCCGGCGCCGGTTTGCCAAAGCCCGCGGCCGCCCCAGGCTGCCCGCATTCCCTCCGTGCGCACCTCGTCCGCGTCGCCCCTTCTCCCCCTCTTCGCCGCGCTCTCGCTCGTCGGCCTGGCCGCGCTCTGGCCGGCCCGGCGCGAAGCGTCCCCGGCCCCGCTTCCGGTCGAGGCGCCGGGACCGCCCGCGCCCGCCACGCCGATGCCGGCGCCGCCCGTCATCCGTGACGACGCCGAACTCGCCCGGCTGCGCGCGGAGATAAAGAACCTGCGCGCGGAGCTGGAAACCGCCCGCGGCTCCCTGGACAAGAACCAGGAGACGCTCGCCCGGACCACGCGCGAGCTTGAGCGGCTCCGACGTCCGCTCGACGTCGACATGGCCAGCGCCACCCTTCGCGCCAACCTGGCCCCCGGCGAAGGCGTGGTCACGGGCGGCTACCGACTGCCCGACGGCACCCGCCTTTTCGCCTTCGTCGAGACCGACGCCCGCGCCGAGGGCGGCATCGGCGTGGAGAGCCGCTTTTTCGCGGTGCCGGAGGAGCTGGTTCAACCGCTCGGCCTGCAAACACTGTCCACCGAGGCGGCCAACACGCTTCAGCACGGCGAGGTCTGGATCCGCGACGAACTGCGCGAGATCACCGGCGTCCTCGCGCAAATGCCCGGCGCCCGCCTCCTCGCCTCCGGCGACACCGCCATCCAGCCCGGGCAACCCGGCGAGCTCGCGCTCCCGTCCCGCCCCGGCGATCCGCCCCTTTCCCTGAACGTGAACGCCATCTACGACGAACGCCGCAACCTCGACCTCGAGCTCCGGGTCGAATCCGCCCCGGCCGAAAGCGCGGAATCCGCCGCCACGCCGTCCGAAGCCTCGGCTCCTTGAGCGGGGAGTCCCCCGCCGGCGCGCCCGCCGCGCATCGTCACCCCCACGGCCATGTCCTAGCCGCGGACCGCGGCGCTTTCATCGGGACGGACAGGGAAGCCCATCTATTCAAGCCCCCCGCGTCGCGCGGTGGGTGGCGCGGCTTCGGAGCGCTCCGCGCCTCGCCGAGCACCAGGGAAAGGCTTCCGCGTCGTCTTGAACCGCCCCCACGCGAGCGTCATGCGGCGCCGCGGCGGAGTCCTGCGTCGTTGCACTTTCGTATCTGCGTGAAACTGCCCCCTCGGCACGAGGCGCGAAATGGGCGAGATTTGCGCTAATACCCTTACGGCGCAGGCCGCCCAAGCCTCGCGGTTCGCGAGCCCCGGCCCTTCCCTGCTCCCCCGCCCCCGATGACGCGCCTGCTCGATCCTATTTTCCGCCGCCTCGCCGCCCTTTTCCCGTGTTGCGGCCTCGCGCTCGGATTCCTGCTCGCGTGCGCGGCGCCGCTCTCCGCCCAGCTGCCCCTCTCCGGCGATTACGGCATCCACGACCCCTCGACCCTGATCAAGGAGGGCAACCGCTACTACACCTTCGGCACCGGCGACGGCATCCGCATCCTGTCCTCCACCGACATGCGCGCCTGGACCGCGAGCCGGATCTTCGCCACCCCGCCGGACTGGACCACCCTCGCGGTCCCCAGCTTTACCGGCACTTTCTGGGCGCCCGACGTCGCCTATTTCAACGGTCGCTACCACGTCTACTACTCGGTCTCCAACTGGGGCACCATCGACTCCGCCATCGGTCTCGTCACCACCCCGACCTTGGCCAACCCCGTCTGGACCGACCAGGGCAAGGTCGTCCAGTCCGACGCCTCCTGGGAGGTCACGGCCGACACCGACTACACCCAATACAACTGCATCGACCCCAGCGTGCTCGTCGACACCGACGGACGCGTCTGGCTCATCTTCGGCTCCTACTCGAACGGCATCGTCGTGGCCGAGATCAACCCCCTCACCGGCAAACGCCTCAACACCACCGCCACGCGCATCGCCAACAACGGCCCGGTCTTCTTCAGCAACACCACCGAGGGCGCCTACGTCTACAAGCGCGGCGGCTACTACTACCTCTTTCTCAACTTCGGCGGCTGCTGCTCCGGCACCAGCAGCACCTACAACATCCGCGTCGGCCGCTCCTCGAGCGTCACCGGCCCCTACCTCGACAAAAACGGGGTCAACATGCTAAACGGCGGCGGCACCCTGCTCCTCGACAGCACCGGCCGCCACCTGGGCCCCGGCCACGCCGGCATCTTCCAGGAAAACGGGCGATTCTGGTTCAGCCACCACTACTACGACGGCGTCCAAAACGGCGTCGCCCTCCTCGGCATCCGCGAGCTCGTCTGGGGCGCCGACGGCTGGCCCGTCGTCCGCGGCGACTGGGGCACGCGCTACGCCTTCGACATCGACGGCCGCGAACAAACCGGCCAATACGCCGCCACCCTCGCCGGCGGCGCATCCGTAACCACGGATTCGATACGCGGAAAAATCCTTGCCCTCGCCGGCTCCGGCCAGCACGCCACCCTGCCCCTCTCCGTCGCCAACGCCCGCGGCTTCTCCGCCTGGGTGAAGTGGAACGGCGGCGCCGCCTGGCAGCGCATCCTCGACTTCGGCGCCGACACCTCGAACTACCTCTATCTGACCCCGAGCACCGCCGCCGGAAAGCTCCGCTTCGCCATCGCCAAGGGCGGATCGGAACAGATCCTCGAGGCGCCCTCCGCGCTCCCCGTCGGCCAGTGGTGCCACGTCGCCGTCACCCTCGACGGCTCCCGCGGCGTGCTTTACCTGAACGGCGCCCCCGTCGCCTCCGGCGCCATCACCGTCCGTCCCTGGGAGCTGCTCGCGCGCAATCTCTACCTCGGCCGCAGCCAGTTCTCCACCGATCCCTACTTCAGCGGCTCGATCGACGATTTCCGCGTCCACGGCCGCGCGCTCGGCGGCGGCGAGATCGCGCAGCTCGCCGGAGTCCAGGTCGGCGGCACGCGCAGCGTCGCCTACTGGAACTTCGAGGAGGGCTCCGCCAACGCCTACGTCCCCTACGCCCCGTCCGCCGCCGGCGCCTACGACGGCTCCGTCCGCGACGTCTCCGGCAACGGCAATCCGCTCTCCGCCTGGTCGACGGGCTGGGCCTGGTATCGCGCCGCCTCCCCCGCCGCGACGACACCCTTCACCGGCCTCGCCAACACCCTCGCCCTTCAAAATTCCAACGCGTTCCCCGCCCTCTCCGCCATCGGCACCTCGCTCACGTCCTGGCTGCCGACCCGCTGGACGATCGAGGCGGCGATCCGCCCCGACGCAGTCGACACCTACCAGACCTTCGTCGGCCGCGACAGCCAGGGCGCCTACGCCGCCAACCCCGCCCTCTCCGCCCTCTACTTCTCCGTGCGCCCCGGCGGCGTGCTGGCGATCAGCTTCACCGACGCCGCCGGCAACAACTGGAACCTCGAATCCGTCGCCGGCGCCATCGCGCCCGCCCAATGGCAGGCCGTCGCCGCCAGCTCCGACGGACGCGCCCTGCGGCTCTACCGCCGCAACCTCTCCGCCGGCGAGGCCGCCTACGCGCTTCTCGGCACCCTCGACATCTCCGCCAGCGCCAACCCCGCCCTCGCCCTCGGCGCGGGCGACGGAGCCACCTGGGACCGGGGCGTCTTCACCGTCGGCCGCGGCCTCTTCAACGGCGCCCACGCCGACCGCTTCCTCGGCCACCTCGACGATGTCCGCCTCTCCGACGCCGCGCTCGCCCCCTCGGAGTTCCTCTACCGCCCCTCTCCCACCGTGGCCCATTGGAACTTCGAGGAGGGCGCGGCCAACACCTACGTCGCCTATTCCCAACCCGCCGCCGGCGCCTACGACGGCGCCATCCGCGACATCTCCGGCAACGCCAACCCCCTTTCCCCCTGGAGCGCCAACCTCCACTGGTATCGCGCCGTGGTCCCCTCGTCCGTCACCCCGCGCACCGGCCTGGCCAACACCCTCGGTATCCAAAACGCCAACACCGTCCCCAGCCTGTCCGCCATCGGCACCTCGCTCACCGCCTGGAACCCGAGCGAGTGGACCCTCGAGGCGGCCATCCGGCCCAACGGCGTCACCGGTTACCAGACCTTCGTCGGCCGCGACAGCCAGGGGGCAAACGACGGCAACCCCGCCCTCTCCGCCCTCTACTTCTCGGTCCGCCCCAATGGCGTTCTCGCGCTCTCCTTCACCGACGGCGACGGGCAAAATTGGAACCTCGAGTCCGCGACCGGCGCCGTCACGGCCGGCCAGTGGCAGGCCGTCGCCGCCAGCTCGGACGGCGACACCCTGCGCCTCTATTCGCGCAACATCGGCGCCGGGGCGACCGCCTACGCGCTCCTCGGCACCCTCGACATCTCCGCCGACGCGAATCCCTCGCTCTCCACCGGCGCCGGCGACGGCTCCGCCTGGGACGCGGGCGTGATCACCGTCGGCCGCGGCCTCTTCAACGGCGCCCACACCGACCGCTTCCTCGGCTACCTCGACGACATCCGTCTCAGCTCCGCCGCCCTAGTTCCCGAGGCGTTTCTCTACTCCATCCCCCCGCTCGCCGCCCCCTCCGGTCTCGGCGCAGTCGCCGGCAACGCCCAGATCTCGCTCGCCTGGAGCCCCGTCTCCGGCGCCACCGGCTACCGCGTCAAGCGCTCCACCGTCGCCGGCGGCCCCTACGCCACCATCGCGAGCGGGATCGGCGCGACCACCTACACCGACGCCTCCCTAACCAACGGCGCCACCTACCGCTACGTCGTCAGCGCGATCAACAGCCTCACGGAAAGCCCCGACTCCCCCGAGGTCTCCGCCACTCCGCTCTCGCCCGCCCAGAGCTGGCGCCAGCTCCATTTCGGAACCATCGCCGCGACCGGCGACGCCGCCGACCACGCCGACCCCGACGGCGACGGCGTGGTGAACCTGCTCGAACGCGCCTTCGGCGGCTCGCCCTTGGTCGCCGAGGCCGACCTCGTTCCCGTGGTCGACGGCGCCGCCCCGACCCTGAGCCTCGTCTACCGCCGCGCCGCCGCCGCGACCGATCTCTCGTTCACCGTCCAGGAGACGACGGATCTGTCGGCCGCCTGGACGACGGCGACCGGGAACTCCCAGATCGTGCAGGATGCGAACGGCGTCCAACGCGTCCGCTTCACCCGCCACCTCGGCTCCGGCGCGCGCCTCTTCCTCCGCGTGTTCGTCACCGCCCCCTGAGCCGCCGCCCATCCCGACGCGGACTCCCGCGTGAACAACCACGGCCCGCAAAGCCCGCCGGGATCGGACGTCGGATTCCGGGCCGCCCCATCGCGCGTCCGCTTCCGGGCGCGATCCACCAAAACGAAAAACGGCCGCCCGAAGGCGGCCGTTCGCACGTGAACACGGGTCTTCGCCTTCAGCGACGACGACGGACAAAACCGAGACAGCCGGCGATCACGCCGCAAAGGGCCGCGTAACTCGAGGGCTCCGGGATCGGCGCGCCCACCGTCACCGTGACATCACCCAGACTGCCGCCCGCCGGATTGGCGTTCAGCCCGGACACCATGAATCCCAATTGCAGAATTTTGCCTTGGTGCGTAGAGAGATCGGCCGAGAGGTCGAAGGACGAGCCGGATGACAGGTTCGATGTTTGAAACACATCCAGCGAGTAGCCGTTTCCAGGATTGAGGACCTTGATGAAGGCCGACGCGCTGTATCCGCTCGCCAAAGTGTAGCTGTCGATGACTCCGGAGAAATTGACCGAGTTCGTGGCGATGGAAGTCGTCTCCACAAACGTGTTCGCCTCCATGAATTTGTTACCCAGGGCGCCATTCGCCCAATAGCCGTTGGCCGAGTCGTAGGTGTTGAAATTCGGCTCAAGAATCAACTTGTCGCCGACGTAGGTGCCGGTGTTCGAGATCGCGACCGTCGTCTTCAGATCGCCCAGGCCCCACGGGTTGCCCCACAGATAGCCGCCCTGCGAGCCGGAGTTGTTGTCGAACACGTTCATGTAGCCTGTCCAGCCCTCGGCGCGGGCGACGGAAACGAAGAGCCCTAAGGTCGAGATCAGGGCGAAGAGCGAAGACTTCTTGGTCATATTAGTTGGGGTTGGGTTTTTTTGTGGCCGACTTCTTTTTTGCTTTAAAAAAGCCGGGGGTGACCCTTTTGTGTTACATAGAATTGCATTCGTCAAGTTTTTTGGAACAGGCGCCGATCAGTCCGATTTCAGCGCCGTCAACCCCACCCCACCCATGAAGACCCACCCGCGGACGCTTCGACGCGCCTTCACGCTGATCGAGCTCCTGACCGTCATCGCCATCATCGGCATCCTCGCCGCGATCATCATCCCCACCCTCTCCAGCGTGCGCCAGACCGCCCACGCCTCCGTCTGCCTGTCCAACGTCCGGCAGATCGCCATGGCCTGCACCGTCTACGCCAACGAAAACAAAGGCCGCCTGCCAGACGCCGGCGTCGGCTCCGATCCGCTCTGGGCCCGCACCCTCTCCTCCTACATCAACGCGCCCGCCAGCCAGAAGTCGTCCATCTTCGTCTGCCCGGGCTCCGCGATTCCGGTCGAAGAATCCAGCAACCCCTACAGCTCCACCAACCCGACCGGCGACATCGTGCTCACCTACGGCATGCACGCCGGCCTGATGCCGCGCGGCCAGACCGCGCTCGTCATGAGCCAGGTCAAACGCCCGAGCGAAGTCATTCTCGTCGCCGACATGTGCCAGGATCCTAACAACAAGGGCTGGACACCCAACTCGATCGAGCAGCCTTCAATCTTCGCCTCCCAAAGCGGCGGCCGCGGCGGCTCGGTGAATCTCGACGACGTCATCAGCACCGCCACCGACGACGACACCGGCAACAACAAGTGGATGCGCTACCGCCACAAGGGCCGGGTCAATGTCGGGATGATCGACGGCCACGCCACCTCCTTCAGCAAAGGCCAGATCAAGAACCGTCACGTCATCTACGGCGAGTAGGCCGCCCCGCCCACCCGCTCGCGATCCGCCTAGCTCCGCCTCTCTTCGCCCCCACCCCCGATGAACCCCCTTCTCTCCAAAACCCGCGCGCTCCTCGCGCTGGCCTTGGCCGGCGCCTGCGCGCACGCGACCTACGCCGCCACCAGCACGCTTCTCGACCTCAACTTCAACGGCGCCGGCACCGGCTACGCCGGCTGGGGCTCGACCGCGCTCACCGGCACGCCCGGCAACGGCGTGTCCACGATCCACCCCACGCTCCCGACCGACGCCGGCTTCGCGAGCCCCCTCTTCGCCACCGCCCCGACCAGCGGCTACCTCGCGCTCACGCCCAACGCCTCCGCCGTCACCACCACCACCTACTACGGCGGATGGGCGTCCAACGTCACGCTCGCCACCATCAACAGCCCCTACACCGCGGGTGGCCTCGGCCAGGGCGACCTCTCCAAGATCGCCTACACCGCGCGCGTTCGCGCCCGCGGCATGCCCGCCAACGGCGCCGTCGTCATCCTCGAGCTCCGCGGCAGCGGCGACAACCCCAACATCCCCACCGCCGGCTACAAACGCATCCGCTTCGAGCCCGTCTTCCTCGCCAACAACGATTGGACCACCATCGGCGGCACCCTCGACACCGCCGGCCTCGCCGCCGCCAAGGGCTCCACCTACGCCTTCCCCGCGTCCGCCGCCCAATACACCGCGCTGGTCGAGGTCAGCGGCTTCAACCAATTCGGGGCCACCGGCTACGTCGCCTACAACACCCCCGCCGGCGTCTCCAACGGAGGTCGCAAGAACCCGGGCTTCGGTTTCACCAGCGGCATCCGCGTCGAGGTGGACGATGTGAAGCTCGTCGTCACCGACCCCGCCACCACCGGCTACGTCGCCGCCACCACGCCCTCGCAGCTCCTGCGCAACGCCGATTTCAACACCGGCGACGCCAACTGGACCTTCTTCGAGGGCGCCTACGTCTCCACCGACGCCTGGAGCGAGGACGGCTCGGCCTTCGCCCTCATCCCCGGCTGGGGCGGAACGCCCTACGCCGGATTCATGCAGAACTCGGTCGCCTTCTCCGCCTCGAACGGCGACTTCTTCACCGCCACCTTCCGCGCGAAGTTCGAGACCAACTACAAGGCCGACCAGACCATCGTCGCCTTCATGGACGGCGGCGGCGTGAACACCTTCCACGCCCTCGACATCAGCGACGAGATCGCCCCCCGCCTCGGCCAATGGCACACCTACCAGGCCACCTTCCGCGCCTCCGCCGCCAACCTCGCGGCGATGAACGGGCTCATGTCGCTCAAGATCCAGCCGCTTGGCCGCGCCGCCAACGGCACCGCCTTCTCCAGCGCCCTGATCGACAACGTCGTCCTCACCCAGGCCGACGCCGCCACCGTCGGCCCGCAGATCGCCGTCAAGGTCGCCGGCGCCACCCGAGCCAACGGCGACACCGCCACCCTCCTCAGCCCCGTCCTCGGCAAGACCACGCCCTACGCGGTGAAGCTGGAAAACCAGGGCGGCCAAAACCTCACCATCAGCGCTCTCACCGTGGGCGGAAACTTCGTCCTCTCCGGCGCCAGCCTCCCGATCGTCCTCGCGCCCGGCGAGAGCCGCCTGGTCACCGTCTCCACCACCCCCGCCGCCCTCGGCGCGCTCGGCGGCACCCTTGCCGTCGTCAGCAACGACAAGGACGCCGCCGACCAATCCATCGCCGTCACCCTCTCCGCCACCGCGATCACGCTCTCCGACGGCTTCGACGGCTCCGCCTCCCTCGACCAGCTCGGCTGGTTCACCTACGCCTCCAGCGCGAATCTCGCCGCCTCCAGCACCTTCACCCAGGCGAACGGCGCCATGGTGATGAACGTCGACTCCTCCGGCGACGACTACCCTTGGCTCTACATCGTCGGCAAACCCTTCGCCTCGCCCGGTCCGCTCGACCTCGCCTCCAGCTCGCTTCAAGTCGCGCTGCGCGCCCAGGGCGTCTACCCCGGCCTTCCGAACAACAAGGTCCAGATCCGTCTCGAATCGCTCAACGCGGCCGGCGGCGTGACCGGCCGGATCGAACTCGGCGCGCCGATCGACGAGACCACCACCGGCGCCGCGCCCGGAAGCGCCGCCTATTTCGCGCCCGACGGCACCCCCGACCGCGTCGCCGTGCTCCTCCCCGAAGGCGGCGGTTTCACCACCGTCGGCGGCTCCCTGGCCGCCACCGGCGTGAACACATCCTTCGACGTCAACGCCCCCGCCTTCCGGCTCGTCGTGCAGATGAGCGACTTCGACTTCGATCTCGACGCGGGCAACATCGTCCAGGTCGATTCCATCGCGCTCACGCTCGGCACCAAACGCTTCGAGCTCAGCAACGGCGGCTTCGAGTCCGACGCCACCGATCCCGCCACCGCCGCCGCCCCCTCGGGCTGGGCCCAGTTCCCCGCCGAGGGCGTGAGCAAGAACGTCGTCGCCGACGGCACCGCGCTCTACAACGCCTCGCTCCAGGGCGTCGATCCCGTCGCCGTCTCCTCCGCCTACGCCGGCACCAAGGTGCTCAAGGCGTATGGACAAAACTACTACGCGGGCGGCGTCTGGCAGGGCCCGAGCCAGACCGGTGTCGTCTACCAGGAGTTCTCCACCCTCGACAACGCCTCGCTCGCCGCCGGCGCCGTCCTCCACGCCCGCGGCGTCGCCAAGGTCCTCTCGATCGACCCGCTCACCGGCGGCTCCGGCTTCCGCTACGGCTTCAAATACCTCGACGCCTCCAACCAGGAGATCGGCCGCGACGTCACCACCGTCGGCGCCGGCACCCTGACCGCCGACCAGTGGAGCGCCCTCGTGGTCAACGGCACCGTGCCCGCCGGCGCCGCCAAGGTGCAGCTCATCTCCGAGTTCGTGCAGAACGCCGCCACCGACGGCGGCTCGGTCTACCTCGACGACCTCTCCATCGGCCTGGGCTCCGTCCCCTCGTCCGTCTCGATCGCCGGCACGAACTACCGCCTCGTCTGGTCGGACGAGTTCGACGGCTCCGCGCTCAACCTCGCCCACTGGACGCACGACCTCGGCACGGGGGCAGGCGGCTGGGGCAACAACGAGGTCCAGTCCTACACCAGCTCCGCCGACAACCTCCGCGTCGCCGACGGACGCCTCGTCATCCAGGCGATCAAGAACGGCTCGAACTGGACCTCCGCCCGCATCCAGACCCAGGGCAAACGCGTCTTCAAACACGGCAAAATCGAGTTCCGCGCCAAGCTCCCCGCCGGCCTCGGCCCCTGGCCCGCCGCCTGGATGCTCGGCTCCAACATCGACACCGTCGGCTGGCCCGCCTGCGGCGAGATCGACGTCATGGAGTGGAAGGGCTCCGCGCCCACCGTGGTCGGCCATGCCACCCACTCGACCGCCCGGCACGGAGACAACGCCGTCTCCCTCGCCGCCGCCGTCGCCGGCCCCTCGTCCGACTTCCACACCTACGCCGTCCTCTGGGAACCCGGTCGGGTGACGTTCAGCGTGGACGGCGCCACCACCGGCACCTGGTCCACCGTCGAGAACGGCGACCCCTTCGAGAAGGAGTTCTTCCTCCTGCTCAACCTCGCCATGGGCGGCAACTACGTCGGCAACTTCATCGACCCCGCGCTCACCTCCGCCACCTACGAGGTCGACTACGTCCGCGTCTACCAGGCGCCCGCCGCCCCCGCGCTCAACGGCTACCAGACCTACCTGCAGGGCCTGGGGCTCTCCACCTCGCTCGCCTTCAACGACGACGCCGACTCCGACGGCGTGCCCGAGGGCATCCGTTACGCCTTCGGCGGCGCCGGCCCGGGCCTTGGTTCCGCCACCGCCACGCTCGCCCGCAACGGCGACTCCTACACCTACACCTTCGATCTCCGCACCGACGCCGCCCTCACCGTCACGCCCCAGATCAGCTACGACCTCGCGAGCTGGGCCGTCGCGGCCGATTACACGCTCACGACCGCCACCGGCGCGCCGACCGGGTTCACCCGCCGCGTGCTGACGGTGAACGCCACCACGGCCCCCCGCGTATTCTTCCGGCTCGGCGTCTCAAACTGAGGCGTCATCAACCGCGTCCCGTCCATCGACAGCGGATGGACGGACGCCCGTGGCGCCAGTCGCCGAGAACCCGCCACGCACGGGCGCGGAAATCGCCCATCCACCACGATCCCGGCCATCATCCGGGCTCGGCGGAAAATCCACCGCGGACTTGTCCGCGACCTCCGACCAACGGGCTCCGTGCCTTCGCGACTAGCCCCACCCGCACCCGGCGCAACGGCGGAGCCGTTTCGTCTCAGGACCCCGTTCGTCAGCGCGCCGCACGCGGCGGCGCGATCGTCTCGCCCGACCGCAGGCTGCAATCGAGAAGGATGTGCTGCGGCACCTCGAAACGCTTGCGCACCATGTCGCCGAGTCGTTTCGCCCCGATGATGCCGATCTGCCGGTAGGGAATCTCGATCGTGCTCAACACCGGCAGGCCAGGCGGGCGCGCGATGCCGTCGAAGCCCGTGATAGAAACGTCCCGAGGCACCTCCACGCCACGCGCCTTCAGCCAAGGAATCAATTCATAGGCCTGGTGGTCGGCCGCGCAGATGAAGGCCGTCACGCCCTCGCGGATCAGCCGCAGCACCTGCTCGTTTGCCCGCTCGATCGCCGCCTCGTCGACGCCATCCGCCAGCACGCAGTCCTCCAGACGCGGCTTCAGGCCGAGCGTGGTCAGCTTTTCCAGATACGCGCCGTATCGCCGCAACGCCCAACTCGCCTCGACCGAGTATTTCCGGGTATGGAAGCCGATACGCCGATGCCCCGCCTCGTGCAGCGCGTCGACCAGACGGCTTACCCCGCGATGATGGTCGACGTCCACGCAGTTCAGCGGCGCGGTGCCATACTGCTCGACCAGCGAGACCACCGGATAAGTGGCCATCAACTCGTCCACCGTCGCGCGCGGGAAGGGATAGATCAACAACACGCCCTTCCACTTCCGCCTCCGCGACGACGCGATCTCCTGATAGGACGAGGCGTCCAGATCCGAGCCGCCGGAGTGCACATAGTGCAGATCCAGCGAGGTATCGACCGTGCGGAAATATTCCGTAACCCCGATCAGGATCTGCTGCCCCGGGTTGTCGTAGAGCGTGTTCTCGAAGTTCGGCAGATCGACGCAGACCAGGGTTCCGACCATCAGCTTCTGCAGCTTGGGCGTATGCGCCCGCGGCTTGGAGTTCTCCATGTGCGAATAGTTCATCCGCGACGCCAAATCGAACACCTTGGCCCGTGTCTCCGGACTGATCCCCGGGTGGTTGGTGAAGCACCGCGAAACCGTCGCCCGGGACAACCCGAGCTGCGTGGCGATCTCCTGCTGGCTGGCGCTTCCTTTGCTCATTTCGACCATGCGCTAAATAGCGGCAACATGGATGCAACCGAAAATCCGGTAAAAGCTCATGTCATGATGTAATTTTACCTTGTCTGAAATAAATATGCGCCTCTTTTTGCTGTGCAACTAAATGCAACATGTCGCGGCTTTTTCGCCGCCCGTCTTCGCGCTCAAATGCACTCCGCAACCACCTCGATCGTCAGCCTGGAAGCCGGTCCGCGTCACACCTGGAGCCTGCTGCGAAACGGCTCCCCCCTGACCGTCCGCGGCGTCGGCGGCGAAGGCCGCCCCGACCTGCTCGCCGCGCTCGGCGGCAACGCCTTTCGCACCTGGCACACCGACGGTCCGCGCGTGCTCGACGAGGCCCATTCCGCGGGCCTCGTGGTCATGGCGGGCCTGAGCGTCGGCCACGAGCGCCACGGCTTCGACTACGCCGACACGCGCCGCGTCGAGCGCCAGCGCGCCGAGATCCTCGCCACCGTGCGCTGCCTCCGCGACCACCCGGCCTTGCTGATCTGGGGCCTCGGCAACGAGACCGAGGGTTTCGAGCGCCCCGAGGGGAATCCGCTCGTCTGGCGCGAGCTCAACACGCTCGCCCGCCTAGTCAAAGCCGAGGATCCCGTCCATCCCGTAGCCATCGTGATCGCGGGGCCGGGAGAGCAAAAACTCGCCTCCTTCCAACGCCACTGCCCCGACGTCGACATCCTCGGAGTCAACGCCTACGGCGACGCGCTCCTGATCCCGGACGCCCTCGCCCGCGCCGGTATCACCCGCCCCTTCATCCTGACCGAGTTCGGACCGACCGGCCACTGGGAGGTTCGCCAAACCCCCTGGGGCGCGCCGATCGAGCCGAACAGCCGGGAAAAATACCGGAGCTATCTCGACACCCACCGCGACGTGCTCGCCCGCGCCCCCGGCAACTGCCTCGGCAGCTTCGCCTTCCTCTGGGGCCACAAGCAGGAGGTCACGCCGACTTGGTATGGCATGTTTCTGCCCAGCGGCGAAAAGACGCCCGCGGTCGACGCGATGGCGCTGGCCTGGACCGGCGAGGAGCCGGAAACCCCTTCTCCGCACATCCTCGAGCTCGTGTCGCCCTTGGCCGAGGCGACGGTCGACCCCGGCTCCCTGCACGAGATATCCGCGCGGATCTCGGCCTCGCCGCTGCCGCTCGCGCTCGAGTGGCGCGTCCTCGAGGAAAGCCGCGACCGCAAGATCGGCGGCGACCCCGAGAGCGTTCCGCCCGAATGGTCGCGCAACGTCGAGCCGCTGCCCGGCGGACGCTGCCGCGTGACCGCGCCCGTCACGGCCGGCGCGTATCGACTTTTTCTCTACGCGCGAGACGGCCGAGGCGGAGGCGCCGCCGCCAACTTCCCTTTCCGCGTGGCGTAAAGCCGACCGGGACCGGCGCGGGGCCGAAGACCGCCCCCACCCTCTCCGCGTCGCCCCGACGGCGGGGCATCCGGCCGGCGAAAGGCCGCCAAACGCCCCGACGGAGGCCTAGAAATCCACCTCCAGCCCGACGATCGCGCCGTCGCGTGCCATCAGCGACGCCGCCTCCTCGCGTGGCAGGATCCGATCCGCGAAGTTCCGCACCGAGCCGTCGCGAAGACGCACCCGCAGCCCGGCCGGCGCCCGATCCGCCGTCCGGCGATACAACACCGGCACGCCGCAGAGCGTGAAGCCGAGGCCGCCCGCGGGCACCTCGATCGAGCCCTCCCCGCCCGCCTCGCCCGCCGGCGAGAAGACCAGCGGCTTCGACGCGAACTCCGCCGCCTCCACCCGCGCCGGCTCGAAGCGGATCCCCCCCGCCTCGAATTCCAACCCGAGCTCCGACAGACGGGTGATCAGCTCCTCCTTCACCTGGCCCGTCATTCCCGGCTGCTGCGCCCCGGCGTGCCCCGGCGTATGCGAATAGGGATCGGTGGGAAACGCGCCATACACGCGCGCCGTCTTGCGGTAGCCGAGCCCGTCGCGGATCTCGCGATAATGCGCCGCCAGCTCGGCCGCCGCCGCATCCCCCGCGCGCTCCGCCGCGACTTGGTTTTCCCGCACCGCGACCAGCAGCTTCGCCACCATGTGCCAATAGATGCAGCCCAGCCCTTCGTAGCCGAACATCGAGCTGCTCCGCCCGGTGAACTCGCGATGCCGGAAAACCTCCTCGTAGGCCGCCTTCACCGCCTCGGCCGTGGGCGCGTCCGCGCCGACCTCGTCCAGGCGCCTCTTCAACGCGTCGCCGTTGACGAGATCCGGATGGAAACGCGCCACGCCCGCCGCATCCCGCAGCACCACGCGACCGTCCCCGCGCCGCAACAGCTCCGCCATCGGCGACCGGTCCGCGACCAGCGCCTCCGGGATCGCGTTGCGCGCCAGAAAGCCGGGCGCCGCGCGATCCGGATACAAAAGGTAGCTGTGCTGGTCAGGTCGATACAGCGGACTCGTCCGCAAGGCCCGCAACAGCGCCGCCGCCTCGTCGGGCTTGAGCAAACCCGCGCCCAGGATGGCCGCCTGGCCTTCCAGCATCGGGGCCAGACGCCCGACCGAGAGCCCCGCAGGCTCCTCCGTGAAGCGAAGCAGGTTATACGCGTGCCACAGACCGTCCGGGCGCCGGTTGGCCAACAGCGACTGGTCGACCAGGGCGAGGGCGCGCCCGACGAAGCGTCCGAGCGCGCCCGGATCGACCTCCTCGGCCCGCCCCGGACCCTCGCGATACACGCGCTCGCGATGCCGCGCGCCCACCGCGCCGACCGCGTCGACGAAGGCGCGCCGGCTCGCGTCCGTCCAGGAGCCGCCGGCGACAATCTCCGCCCGCGCCAAGAGCTCCGCGTCGAGCTCGCGCAAAAAAGCCGCCACCGCCGCGCTCAGACGCAGCGGGCCGGAGCCCAGCGCGGGCAGCAGCTCTTCCCGCAGGTGGGCGAGATAGCGCCGCAGGTGGGCCAGCGTCACCACCGAGAGCCCGTTGCCGACCAGCGCGTTGTTGGCGTCGTTCCACTCCGGCCGCTGGGTGTTCATCCAGATGCCGCCCTCCGGAACGAGGTTCGAGATGCGCACGAGCGCGAGCAACAGCAGCTTCTCCGCGAGATTGACGTGCAACACGCGGCCGCCGGGTCCCGCCAGCAGACGCGCGTCCGTGCCGATCTCGCGCTCCCGCGCGAGCGCCCGCGTGTGCGCCTCGTGGTCGAAGCGGATGGTGGAGCGCGGATCCGCCCGCAGCCTCTCATATCCAGCTATCCGATACGGCACGTCCGCGAAGCAGAACAGCTCCCGGCGCAGCAGGCCGGCCAGGCGCCCCGGATGAAACCGCGCCGACCATTCCAGCAGGCGCAGGAGATAAACCGCCTGATGGTCGCCCCAGTATCCGATCGAGGCCCAGGGGTCCTCCGGCTCCGGGGCCTCCCAATCGATCCCCGCGCGGGAGATGCGGTAGGGATTGTATCCGTCCGCGGTCGAGGCGTTGACGAAGCGTGCGATCACGCTTTCGCAAAACTCCGGGTAGGCGAGGCAGAGCGCCTCCCAGTTTTGAAAGATGTCCCGCCAGTTCCCCTCGTGATCCAGCACCCGCGCGCCCTGCGCATTCCGCACCCGGATGCTGAAACGATTCCAAGGCCGGCTCGGGTCGCCATGGCGCCGGCTGAAGGTCAGCGGCAGGTGCTCGCGGGCCAGCCGCGCCAGGTCGAGGTCGCCCGTCGCCTCCGCACGCGACAGCAAATCCTCGCGCGACAGTCGTTCCGGCAAGGCGGCCAGCCATTCGGCGTGGCGGCTGGCCGCCAGCCGGTTTCTCACCCGCACCGCGTCGGCGAAGTCCGGCCCGTCGATGTCGCGACCGAAAGCGAAGATCCCTCCGCGCATGATGTTGAACAGGGTGTTGGCGAAATGATGCGCCGTCGCGACCTCGTCGCCTCCGGCCTGCACGCCGTCCGCCGCGCCCACCAACGCGCGCAGCCGCCGCCGCGACTCGGTCATCGCATCGTCGAGCTCGCGCCACGCTCCGCCAGAGCGCAGCGCGAGGACTCTCTCGCTCACCTGCGCCTGAGTTCGGTCGGTGTCGATCACCAGCCGCCAGCGGCGCGACTCGCCCGCCCCCAGCTCCAGCTCGCCGCACAACGCATAGGCCGCGCGCACGCCGCGAACCGTGTCGATCCGCTGCGTCTCCCGCCCTCTCGCAAAGGCCTCGCAGGCGTCGGGAGCGAGCGTGATGACCGCCTCCGCCCAGCCCTCCGACCACACGGTCGTGGCCAGCAGCGACTCCATCGGGACCGCGCGGTCCACGATGCCCGCCGCGAGAGCGAAAATCGCGAGCGAGGAACCCTCCGCGCGCTCGGCCTGCTTATACGCGTCGGCCAGGCAGGAGAACTCGTTCTGCAGCCGACGCGACACGCCGGGCGTCATGAGATTTCGCACGCCATCGAGGACACGCGCGCGTCGCTTCGCGGAGCCGATGTTCTCGATTTCGGTCAGGCGCACCAAGCCGTGGGCGTCGGTCGCGGTCCAGCCCTGCCGGCAAACCAGCCCGAGCCCGGGGTTCACCTCCTCGAACCAGATCCGGTCGCCCTCTAGACTCTTGTAGAGATGACGCCGGATCCGCTGCACCCGCGGCCCGTGCATGCTGAAGGGCTCCCACAAAACCGGCCCGTCCTCGGTCTCGACCCAAAGCGCGGCGCAGCCGCCGGTATGTCCGATCGAATCGTAGATCCGGTCGACGGTCTGATAAGGGAAAAACGCGTGCTCGGCGTCGCCCCGTCCCGCGCTCAGCCCGCCATTGCTGGCGATGAAAAGCCAGACATCGCTCGGGCTGGTCACGCTCATGAAAAAGGTCGGCATCCGGTCGACGTCGACGATCCGGTAGTAGCGCCCGTCGGGGCGATCCACGAACCCGTCGGCGACGGGTTCCGATGCGGGGGACGGGGACGAGACGCAAGCGGAGGCGGGGCTCATGGAGTGGGGACGGGGGATTCGACGAAAAAGGGGAGGTTCTCCGCGCTCGCGCCGCCCCGGCCGTCGCGAACGACCAGAAACAACCGGTAGGCGCCGGGCCGGGTCGGGGCCAGGAACTCGAGCTCGCCGCCTTCCGCGCGCATCTCGCCGCCCTCCACCCGCGGCGGCTCGGCCTCGCGGTCGCCGCCCTCGCGCCGGTCGCGGCTCTCCTCCATCACGAACCACTCCGCCTTCCAGGCGTCGCCCTCAGGATCGGTGATCCGCGCGCGGGCGCGTTGACGCGAACCGGGCGCGACTTTCGCGAGCCGCGCGGCGGACTCGAGAGATTCGATGGACGGGCAACGGTTCTCCGGCCAACGCCCGCCCCACACCCGCGCCATCGCGTCGACGGAGGGCAATTTTTCTCCGCTGCGCAAAAACATGCCATACCAAGTGCCGGTGGTCTCCTGCTTCGCGCCCCATACAAACGCGAAGGTGCCCACGCAACGCCCGCGCCCGTCGCGCAACACCTGCTCGTGGGTCGCCGCGTAACGCGCGGCCTTGGCCGCGCTCGTCGGCTCGATCGGCGCTCCCCAAGGCGCCTGCGCGACCTCCCAATGCCCGAGCGGGCCAAACTCGGCCAAGATAAAGGGCTTCGTCCAACCCGCTTCCACCAAAGCGGCGCCTAGGCCGGGCGCGCTGCCGTAGGCGTTGACGCCGAGGACATCGATAGAGGGCACGAGCTCGCGGATCTGCTCCACCTCCGCCCGCTCGCCGACCGCCACCACCATACACACGGGATGATCCGGATCCTCCTCCTTGATGATTTTGGCCAGCTCCTCCAGCTCGCGAAAAATCCGGCGGCTCGATTCCGCCCCGGGCGGACCTTCCATCTCGTTGCCCAAGCCCCAGACCAGCAGCGCGGGATGCGCGCGATGCTTTCGCACCGTCGACCGCACCGCCTCGCGTTGCCGCGCCACTTGCGCCTGATCGCCGTAGTCAAAGCCGTGCCGCTCGTGTCCGATCCAAAGCCCGGCCATCGCGGTCAGTCCCTGCTCCGCCACGCGATCCAGCAAGGGCGCCTCGCCCACCTTGGGCTCCAACTGGTCCGCGCCCCAGGTGCGAACCGTCGTCGCGCCCAACCGCTTCGCCAAAACCAGATCCGCGTGCCCGCCGACACCCTTGATCACATAGGGCGAACCATCGCGGGTCAGCGCCCAGCCCTCGTCCTGCTCCACCACCCGCACCACCGCGGCCAGACCGGACGCCACCGAAAGGACGCCCGCCGTCGCGACTCTCAAAAGCCGCCCGCACCGCCCAAACCATCGCAGGGTAGAAAGCGAAAGCGCCATGCACGAAACCAACGTGAAACGGCCTGCGAATGACAAGTTAAATTGCATATTATTGCATTGATTATGGAGCGCTGTTTTTCTGCCTTCGTGCATTCGTCCGCTCTCCGCCGGCCCCGGGACTAAGGGCGCCCCGGGCGGAAACACACCGCCTCGCCCGCGCATGCGCCGAGCTCGCGCGGCCGCAAAGCGAGCTTCGGCTTCCGCGCCTGATCCCACAGGCCCCAGTGGTCGTCCGCGTTTTTCCACGGCTCATCGAAGGCGGAAAAGTAGAACATCGCCGCCGGCCGCGAAAAACCATCGCCGGGCGCGTCGCCTTTCTCGCCGTAGGCCCAGGCCATCATGTCGGCGAAATACCACGCCTGGTTCACCGGATGAGCCTCGTGGGCGGCGAAGTTCCTCACCTTGGCCTCCGCCACGAAGGCGGTGGGCCGGGTTTGCCAGCCGGTCTCGCCGATCACGATCGGAATGCGGCGGCCAGCCGCGTCGAGGGCCGCGCGCACCGCGGCGAAATTCGCCCGCGCGTAGGCGGCGGCCGCGTCCATCATCGCCCGCGCGCGCCGCTCCTCGGACGCGTCGATCTGGCGAAAATCCCAGAGCTCAAAACCCGCGTCCCAATACGCATAGGTGTGCACCGAGGCATAGTCGATCTGCCCCCAGACCCGCGCCACCTCGCTGTCGGGCGAAGCGGCGTAGGGCGCCCAGTTGTCGTTCACCGTCACCGGCTGCCGCACCCGTCCTCGCACCTCGCGGACGTAGGCGACCAGGTCCCCCGGCGGCACCGCCACGAAGGACCAACCGACCAGCGTCTCATTGCCCACGCTGACCGCGACCACGAGGTCGGGATGCGCGTTGGCCAGGGCGATTGCCCCCTCGATCTCGGCGGTGTTCGCCTCGCCCTTCTCGCGCCGCGACCCGCTCAGGTAGGCGCCGAGCTGCACGCGGATATCGAGCCCGGCCTCGGCGATCGTCTCCACGATCGCGCGTCCATGGGCTCCGGAACCATAGACGCGGATCAGGCCGAAGCCTTCCGCCCGCAGCAACCGGAGATCCTCCAATATCTCGGCGCGACCCGGATGACGCCCCGCCTCCGGACTCTGCCCCGCGCGGTAACCCGAATAGGCGATCGCCTTGCGCGCCCACACCGCGGGATCCAAGGGACGCGGATCGCGGATAGGCGCCACCGCGTCGGCCTGCGTCTCCACACCCGCGGCCGATGCGACCGCGCCGAGCGTAAACGCGCACATGAGCGCGCCCAGCGCCCGCCGGACGCCCCTGAGACCAAGCTGGACGAAGTCCATGGCAGCCTCCTCAGACGACGCCACGACGCGCCTCGAGCTCGGCGCGCACCGACCGGGCCTTTTCCTCGGTGATCGAGTAGGCCGATATCGCCCAGATCGCCAGCGCCGAGGTCGCGATCGGCACACACACGTCGAGCAGGCGCATCCAAAACAGGGCCTGCTCGGACTGCGCCCCGCCCAGCTTCACGTCGAAGCCCGTCACATTGAGCAGAAAGCCCGAAAGCCCGAGCGCCAGCGCCATGCCCAGCTTCACCGCGAACCAGAAGATCGAACCGAACATGCCCTCCCGGCGCTGCCCCGTCTCGAGCTCGTCCATGTCGCAAACATCCGCGATCATCGACCCCATCAACGTGAACAGCCCGCCCAGCCCGAACGCGATCAACGGCGTCGCCGCCAGCAGCAGCAGCGGATTCTCCCGGCTGTAGCAGAAAAATTTCAGCGCGTATCCGACGATCGAAAGCCCGATCGCGAGGAAGAACGCCCGCCGCTTTCCCGCCGTGGTCGCCACCCGGCTCACCAGGGGAATCACGCAAAACGTGGCCAGCGCCGAAACCGTGCCGTTCCAACCCATCAGCTTTCCGCCCAGATCCTTGTCCCCCGAGTAGACGTAGTAGATGATCACATACGACGAAAACGACGACACGAGCATGAAGCCGTTGAACACCAGGAAGGTCGCGATGCAGAGCTTTTGAAACGGCTTGAAACGGATCGTGATCGCGAAGCCCCGGACGAAACCCGCGAAATTACGGCCCATCGCCCGAAGCCATCCATCCCCGTCCCGCGTCTCGGCCGCCGGCCGCTCGCGCCCGTCGGCCGCCCCCATGCGCTCCCGGCAGAAAAGAGCCGGCGCCAGGCCGACCACCGCGACGAACACCCCGACCAGGATCGCCAGCCACCTCGCGCCCTCCACCGAGTCCTTGAAAAGCCGCTCGTCCTCCATGAACACGTAGAACCAGGGCGCCGCCACCCAGGCAAATTGTCCTAAGAAATTGGATACGGCCATCAGCCGGGTCCGCTCGTGGTAGTCCGGGGTCATCTCGCAGCCCAGCGCGACCCAAGGCGTGGCGTAAACCGTGTAGGCGAGGTAGAACACGATCGACCCGATGAGGAAGAACCAGAAGGTGAAGTTCTCCCCGTAACCCGCCGGCAGCTGCCACAACGCCGCGAAAAAGATCCCCGAGGTGATCGCGCCCGCGAAGATGTAAGGCCGCCTGCGGCCCCACCTCGAGCGCGTGTTGTCCGAGATGTAACCCATCAGCGGATCGGTGAAGGCGTCGGTGAGACGCGGGATCGCCATCAAGGTGCCGACCACCGCGGGGTTCATGCCCAGGCCAAGATTGAGCACGATCGCCATCACGCCGATCGCCGCGCCGAGCAGGTTGTTGACCAGCGAGCCCAAACCGTAGGCCAGCCGGGCCCCCGCGGGAATGCGATCCTGCGGGCGCGTGCAATAAACGGGGTGTTCTCTCATGGGGTGGGGTAGCCGGGCGCTCACGACTTCGCTCCGGACGCGTCATCACGATTTATAAATGGAATTTTATGCAACATAAATCCCAGTTCACCTTTGTCCCAAGCCGGCCGAATCATCCGTCTCGGCGGACAAATCGCTAGTCCTGGACAGCAAAAAAGCCGGCCCTTTCGGGCCTGCTCAAATGGTGGAGCGTCCTAGATGTGAATCTTCAGGAGGTTGCCCCAGCGGCTGGGGGAGATGGAGGAGGTGGTGCGCAAACTACAACCCGCAACACCGGACATCCAAACCCTCTCCCGTGAATAGGCCTAAGCCCGCGCCTACCTCCACTCCGACGAACACCTCCCGCCTTGGCTCCACCGCGACAAGCGGCACCGTCCTCACTCGTCTCTCAAGGGCCTGCCGGATCGCAACCGATCGGCGCGTTCCAGATGAATGTAAGCCGCGATCAGCCGAGGCGTAGGGACGAGGGGTGAGGATCGCGTCCAGAGATCCAGGCTTCGCAGCAGAGCCGCGCGACGCCCTACGGGCATTTGTTCGCCCAAATCGGCAAGATCGGCATACGCCGTCTCCAATGCAGGAAAAGACCCGTCGATCGGCGCGGGCGCCAGTCGAGCGAGCCGAAACGTCCGATCAACCGGTGCGAAGTCGCCTCGTTCGATCAAGGCAATCATCTCCACCGCAGACGCAGGAGCCGCCGGAGCCAAGGGTGTCCGTTCGCCGATCCAAACGAGGCCTGCCCAAAAAAGGAGGGTTTAAAAAAAACGACGGGCAGAGCCGAGGAAAAGCGAGGGGCATTCATTTCACGGTGGCTGGGTTAACGATGCCAACAGACCTCATTCATCATTACGTGGCGATGCGCTTTTATGCGCCTCACCGCGGCGACAGGCGCAGTTCAGGCGGGAGCGACCGCGAGCGAAAAGGGAAGCGGCTTCACGCTCCTCCGCAAGAGGGTAAAGCCCGGCGTGAACGCGACACATGGAAACAATCCTTCCCGCGATTTCAAATTCCCCCCGAAGCCTGCGCCCGGCGTGCATGACCGGAATCGTTTCCGGCCCGGTGCGGGCCCGCGCCTAGGGCTTTTTAATTAAAACCGTAGCCGGTTGTCAGGGTGCGTTAGGTAGGGCTTTACCGCTGGGCCAGCCGCGAGTTCACAGAGGCAGAAATCACCACTCCGACGCGGCGCGCCCAGCGGTCACGCCCTACCAGATACGGCTACAGTTCAACTTAAACCGCTCTAGAACGTGACACACGCCTCACCCAAAACGAGGCGGCCACGCCCGTGTGCGGAAATCGATCACGGTATTAAAAAATCCGATACATTTCTCCCGCGAAAACAAAAAAGACCCCGGTTTCCCGGGGTCTCAAATGGTGGAGGTGGCGGGAGTTGAACCCGCGTGCCCCTGGCCTTCGCGCCTGGCGTCTACCCTCATAGTGCCGATTTAAATTCGCCGACGCCCCGCGACTGCACGCGCAATGACGTCAACTAACCCCCGGATCGAAGATACGACGCCCACACCGCGGGTGGCTCTGGGCGTTATGTTCGCTGTCGTCGATCTTCCAGCTAGCGAACATCGCTGGTCGATCGTCACTGCAACTTAGGCAGCGAGGGGCATTTCTTCGTAGGTGCCGATTATGTTTTTGAAGGGAGATTAGCGCGGGTCCTTCAACCGCGGAGGGCGACCATGCACTCCAACCAAGGGTCGAATCCAGAACACCCCCGAAATGGTTTCATTTCGGCGATCTTCCGGGACACGGCCTGCGCCGCGTCGTGCCGGTGATCAAAGAACGAAACCCACCATTCGACAGGAGTGCCCGCTTGGCAAGCAGGGCTTGCTATCTTCCGACCAGCGTCAGCCATTCCGCCACGATCGGCGTATCCGCCGCCGGCATCGGCAACGCCCCGATCTCGTCCTTTGCCACCCAGCGCAGCGCCGCGTGTTCGCGCGTCTCCGGCTTCGCCGCCGGATCCGTGAAACGCGCCCGAAAGGGAATCAGACGCACCGTGATTTTTTCGTAGGCATGCGTCACCGGCGTGAGCTCCGCGACGAGCGTCGCCGCGCAGCCCAGCTCCTCGGCAATTTCACGCACCAGCGCAGCCTGGGGGCTTTCCCCCGCCTCGATCTTGCCTCCGGGAAACTCCCAGAGGCCGGCAAGGTGCTTTCCCGAGGGGCGTTGCGCGAGCAGCAGCCGCCCCGATTCATCCTCGATCAGCGCGCATACGACTTGAAGCACCGATGTTGCGTCCATGCCGTCCACTCAACTAGCGTCCGGCCATCCGACAAGGCCCGAAGCCCTGTCACGACCGGTAACCGCGCCTTCCAGCCTCGCGTCCCACTCGCCATGCGCACCTCGATCGATGCCCGACCGCTCCCGTGGCCGATGCGCGTTTTCCGGCCTTGGGTGGTCGCCTCGGTCGCCGGCGCCGCCTTCGGCGCCCTGCTCCTCACCTTGCCACCCCCGTCCGAAACGGAGTCTTTTTATCCCGAGTTCGCCCCGCGCGCGGCGATGTCGGACGCGCGGGCGGAGAGCCCCGCGCGCGCAGATCTTTCCGAGTCGGTCACGTCCGCCGGCAAACTCGCCGAATCGACCGCGCCCGCCGCCACGGACACCGAGCTTCTGCCCGCGGATTTCGAACGCGTTCCCTAGCAAAGGACGCTACTTCCTTCGCCAAGGGCATCGCGTGGACCGGCGCGAAGGCGCACCGGCTAGCGTCGTCAAACGACGGGGCGCTTGCGGAAAAACAGGAGCCCGGGCAGCGCCAGCCCCACCGCGAGCGCGCTCACGATGAACAGGGCCTTCAATCCGTTGTCCACGGTCGTGGCCCACAGCTCGGGCGTGAACCCGCGCCGCTCCATCTCCACCAGCGCGAGCAAGGCGGTGAACGCATACATGCCCGGGATCATCGGGATCATCGCCGCCACCGTGAACACCTTCGGATGCGCCCGCCAGGTCTGCGCCCAATAGACGCCGATCAGGCTCACCACCATCGCCGCCAGCAGGGTAGCCCACTCCAGAGGCATCCCCGCGTGATGGTGCAGCGCGAAACGAAACGCGTGTCCGATCGCGCCCGCCAGCGCGCAGTAGCGGAGCGCCCCGCGCGGCACGTTGAAGATCATCGCGAAGCCCACCGCGGGGACCGCCGCCGTGAGCCCGTCCTGCAGCAGGAAAAGAACGTCGTTCATAGCCACTCCCATGTCCTCCAGACCGACATCGCCAGCACGATCCCGCCGCAGCTCGCGAGCAGCAGCAGCATCGCCATCACGCCGCGCGAGATGCCCGTGTTTATGTAACCCTTCACCATGTCGGAGACCGCGTTGATCAGCGGATAACCCGGCACCAAAAGCAGCACCGAGGCCGCCATCGCGATCTTCGGCTGCGCGACCCAGCCGTGAATGACCCCCTGCGCGGCGACCGAGATCGCCACGAACGCCGCGGCCGCGAAACTCACCAGCGGATTGAAGTGCAGCTGCGCCAGCCACTGCCTCACGTGCATCGCCGCGGCGCTCGCCGCGAACGTGAAGACGCCCGTGCCCGCATCCATCGGCAGGCCGCGAGCCTGCAAAATCAGGCGGGCGAAGGCCGCGCAGGAGATGCCCACCATGAGCGACACGAGCCAGCGGTTGTAGCGCAGCGGCTTCAGGCCGCCCAGGCGCTCCGCCACGCCCGCGCGATCCAGCCGGCCCGCCTCCACGTCCAGCACCGCGCGCTGCACCTCGGTCACCATATGCATGTTGATGCCACGATCCTGGTTGCGCCTCACCAGCGTGTCCGTCCGTCCGGCCGAGCTCGTGGAGATGGTCAGACCGTTCGCCATCAACGCGATTTCCACCGCCTCCATCCCGAGCGCCAGCCCCAGCCGGCGCGCGACCGACTCCACCAGCGCGCTCTCCGCGCCATGCTGAAGCAGGAGCAGCCCCGCCTGCGCGCACAGGCGCGTCACCTCGTGCTGCGCCTCCGCCTGGCGGAGCCGCGCCGCGTCGCCGGCCGTGTCGGCCGGCCCGGGCGGATTGGGGGCCTGTGGGTTCATCGATGACATGAGTCTAAAGGTAGCCTTTCGGACCGGCCCCAGCCTCCGCACCTTTTGCACGACTTCACGCAAAAAAGCCGAACGGCTCCGGGCGCCGCCAAAGAATGCGCCCTTTTCGCCACCCGACGCGCCGGCTTGTTTTTTGAGCGACGGGACCCGCCGTGGTGCGATGGCGGACGCCATGAAGTCCCTGTGCCCGTGTCTCGCCCTAGGTCTGGCCGCGCTGAGCGGCTTGCGCGCCGCCGAGGGGCCGCCCTCGCCCCCCGCGGACACGCGCCCCGCGCTCGACGTCGCGCTGGGCTCCTCGGTGGGCTTCGACTCCAACCTCTACCTCGCCGACCGCGGCCCGCTCGCGAATCGAGAATCCGCCGTCGGCACCCTTTCCGCGCGCGTCGGGACCAAGTTCGACTCCGGACTCGCCCTCGCCTACTCCGCCCTCGCCACGAAGTTTTGGGAGGAAGCCCGCGAGGATAACCTCAAGCAGACGCTCGGCGCGTCCTGGACCCGCAAACTCGACCGCCTTTCCTGCAACGCCGCGACCGAGTTCGCCCTCGTCGACGGCGAGGACGAGGCCGTCGACTACGGCTCAGGCGTCGGCAACGCCTTCTCCACCCCCGCGCCGCGCGAGCGCCGCGACCAGTGGCACAACAAGACCGATCTCGCGCTCCGCCACGACTGCGACGCCGGCTTCGTCCGCGCCGTCGGCAAGCTCCAATATTGGGACATGCGCACCACCGCGGCGGGCGGCTGCAACTACGTCGACCGCTACGACGTGCAAGGCGGCGCCGACCTCGGTCGCGCCCTCCGTGAGGGCGGCCCCGAGGCGTATCTCGGCTACCGCCGCGGATACCAGTTCCAGGACAACGATTTTTCCCCGTCTACCGCCATCAACGCCTCCAACCACTACGATCGCTACCTGATCGGCGTCGAGGGCTCGCCCGTGAAATCGATCAAGGTCAACGCCCAGGCCGGCTGGGCGAAACACGCCTACAACGCCGACTACGCCGGCAGCGCCAACGAGGAAGGCGTCTTCACCGACGCGACCTTCACCTGGACCGCCACGTCCGCCGACGAACTCCAGTTCAAGACCAGCCAGGCGCGCACCTTCTCCACGACCGGCAAGAACAGCGTCCTCTCGACCTGCCACCAGCTTTCGTGGAAACACGTGTTCGCCCCCGCCTGGAGCGCCACCCTCGGCGGCCGTGTCGCCGAGGCCGAATACGCCCCCTTCCGACGCGACGACCTCGACTACGCCGCGCTCGCCTCGCTCACGTGGAACGCGACCAGGAACCTCGGCTGCACGCTCTCCTTCTCCCAGGACTGGGGCCGCGACAATCTCGACGACCTGCGCGGCGCGGCCGAGGACAAACGCGAGTTCGACCGCGTCTTCGTCTCCGCCGGCGTCGTCTGGAAACTCTGAAAAACAAACGCGTCGCGCCTCCGTCTTCCCCGCGGCGCCGTGCCCGGCCCGGCTTCCCTCCGCGCCGCCCTTTCCGCAACTCATCCCCGATTGCGTTCGCCCGGCCCGGCCGCCTCCGCGCGCCGGGCCTTTTTGCATCCGCGCGAAAAATCCCGCTCTTCGCCGCCGCCCGATAATTTGCCTTCAACTCCCCCCGCCCGCGGCTCCAGCCTGCCCGCGTGTCCGATCCCGCCTCCGTCCCCCCGCCCCCTCCCCGCATCCTCGTCGTAGGCGGCGGCGCCGCCGGCTTCTTCGGAGCCATCGCCGCCGCGGAGGCCGCTCCCGCCGCGCGCGTCCACCTCTACGAGGCCACCGCCCACCCCCTGGCCAAGGTCCGCGTCTCCGGCGGCGGCCGCTGCAACGCCACCCACGCCTGCTTCGAGCCGCGCGAACTCGTCAAACGCTACCCGCGCGGCGGCCGCGAGCTCCTCGGCCCCTTCACCCGCTTCGGCCCGCGCGACACCATCGCCTGGTTCGCCGAGCGCGGCGTCACTCTCAAGACCGAGGACGACGGGCGCATGTTTCCCGACACCGACGACTCCTCCACCATCATCGCCGCCCTCCGCACCGCCGCCGACAAGGCCGGCGTCGGCCTCTACACCAGCATGGGCGTGCGCACCCTGGAACGCGCCATCGGCGGCGGCTTCGACGTCACCTTCACCGACGACTCCCAGGCCCGCTTCGACCGCGTGCTCCTCGCGACCGGCGGCAACAAGGGCTCCGCCGGCCTCTCCATCGCCGCATCCCTCGGCCACGCGATCGAACCGCCCGTCCCCTCGCTCTTCACCTTCCATATCGCCGACCCGCGCCTGGTCGGCCTCGAGGGCCTCTCCGTGCCCGACGCCGCCACCTCCGTCCCCGGCGCCAAGCTCGCCGAGCGCGGCCCGCTGCTCGTCACCCACTGGGGGCTCAGCGGCCCGGCCATCCTCAAGCTCTCCGCCTGGGGCGCGCGCGAACTGGCCGCCCGCGACTACCGTTTCCCGCTCCACGTCTCGTGGAACGGCCACACGCCCGCCCAGGCCTTCGCCGCCCTCCAGTCCTGGCGCGACGCCAACCCGAAGAAGCAGGTCGCCACGCTCAACCCCTTCGCCCTTCCCTCGCGGCTCTGGGATCGTCTCATCGCCGCCGTCCCCGGCCTCGCGCCGACCGCGCAGTGGGCCGGCGTATCCAAGGATAACCTACAAAAACTCGCCGCGCAGGTCGGCGCCTCCGAATTCCAGGTCGAGGGCAAGAGCCTCAACAAGGAGGAGTTCGTCACCTGCGGCGGCATCCGCCTGAAGGAGGTCGATTTCAAGACCATGGAGAGCCGCCTCGTGCCCGGCCTGCACTTCGCCGGCGAGGTGCTCGACATCGACGGAGTCACCGGCGGCTTCAATTTCCAGGCCGCCTGGACCACGGGCTGGCTCGCCGGCCGCGCCATGGCGGGCGCGCCCGGCGCCTGAGCAGGCCGCCGGAGAACGCGACGCGGACGGCGCCGGCCTAGCCGCATCCGGCCCGCAACGCCGCCACCAGCTCCGCCGTCCCTTCCTTCATGCTCACGCGCGGCGCATAGCCGAGGTCGCGCCGCGCCGCCTCGATGGAAAACCAGTGGTCTTTCGCCAGCTCCGCCGCCACGAAGCGGGTCATCGGCGGCTCGCCTTTAAAAGGCAACACGCGCCACAGGGCCTCGCACAACGCGCCGACGCCCCGGGCCGTCCCGAGCGACACGCATTTCGTCACCGGCGGCTCGCCCAGCGCGCGCAGCAGGTCGTTGACCCAGTCCCACAGGTTCACCGGCTCGCCGTTCGTGATGAAATAGGCCCGGCCCGCCGCCGGCCCCGGCGCCGCGTCCGGCTCGCCCAGCGCGCGCTCCGCCAGGATCTGCGCGTCGACCGCGTTCCTCACGTGCACCATGTCTACCAGGTTCTTCCCCGTGCCGACGATGCGCAGCCGCCCGGCCCGCGCCCGCGCGAGGATCCGGGGCACGAGGTGCGGGTCGCCCACGCCCCAGATCAGGTGCGGACGCAGCGCGCAGACGCGAAAGCTCGCCGTCGAAAACGCGAGCGCCTCGCCCTCCGCGATCGCCTTGGTCAAGGGATACGGGCTCGGACAATTCCGCGTGAGCGGCAGCGACTCGTCCGCGCCCGCCAGATCGAGGCCGTTGTAGACCACGCTCGGCGTGCTCGTGTGCACGAAACGCGTCGCGCCCGCCTGCCGCGCCGCCCGCAGGAGCGAGCGGGTCGCGAGCACGTTGTCCCGGAAAAAATCGTCGAAGCGTCCCCACACACCCACCCGCGCCGCCACGTGAAACACCGTCTCCGCCCCGCGAGCCGCCTCGGCGCAAACCGCCGGATCGTGCAACGCGCCCGTCACCACGCGCACACCTCGCCGCTCCAGCTCCGGTCGGGTCGAGCGCGACACCACCGCCACGCGCCGCCCCTCCGAGAGCAGGCGGTCCACCAGATGCGAACCGAGGAAACCCGTGCCGCCCGTCACCAGGACCGGCCCCGCCGCGCCCTCCGCGGGCGTTACCTTCGCGTCGGCGTTCATCGTTTCGGATCGGACTCGAAACCGACCGCGCCCTCCTCGTTCACCCAGCGCGCCAGCGTGAGCCGGTGGATCTTCGCGTTGTGCCGCACATCGACCGGCAGCCGATCCTTGAAGAAAAAGACCTTTATGCCCGCCGTGCCCGGATGCGCCTGGCCGAGTTCACGCAGTTCGCGCGCCATGCGTCGGCATTCGGAGGACTCCGCCATCTCCGCGCGTATCGGCTCCACCACGACGGCCGGCCGCGTTCGGCTCCCCGAGCGCAACGCCACCAGCGCGCAACGCCGCACCTCCTTGTGCGCCTCGAAAATCGGCTCCACCTGCGCCGGATACAGCGGCCCGCGATCGGTCCAGACCGCCTCCACCTTCCGACCGCAAAACCATAGACGCCCGCCCTCGTCCCGATAACCGAGGTCGCCCATCCGGTGCCAGACCGCCCCCGTCGCCGCGTCGCGGATCTTCGCCGCCGCGCTCGCCTCGGGCAGTCCGTCGTAGTCGCGCGTGACCGTCGGCCCGCGCACGATGATCTCGCCTATCTCGCCCGCCGGCATCGCCTTCGTCTCGGCCAGGTCGCCCACCGGCCCCTCGTGCGGCTCGATTATCCGCACTTCGTTCTCCGCCAGCACACGCCCCACGCACACGCCCGCGCCCGCGAGCGTAGCGTGCACCGCGCCGCCCATCACCTCCTCGGCCGAAACCGTGCTGACCGGCAGCGCCTCGGTCGCGCCGTAGGGGCTGTGCATCGCGCCGTTCGGCATGAATTGCAAAGATGCGCTCCAAAGCCAGGGCGGCACCGGCGCGCCCGCGCACAGCACGCGCCGCAGCGAGGGCAGGATGATCTTCTTGTGGTGGCAATGCGCCGCCAGGTTTCCCCACAAGGTCGGCGAGCCGAAGGAATTCGTGACGCACTCCTGCTGGATCGCCTGCACGAGTTTCGCCGGATCCGCCTGCGCCGGCCGCGATGGGTCGATCTCCGGCACCACCACCGTCATGCCGAGCGCCGGCGCGAAAAGCGCGAACAGCGGCAGCAAGGGCAGGTCCACCTCGCCGGGCTCGATGCGGTAGGCTTCGCGGATCATCCGCACCTGCGCCTCGAACTGCCCGTGCGTATAGACCACGCCCTTCGGCGCGCCGGTCGATCCGCTGGTGAACAAAATCGCCGCCGGCTCGTCCGCCGCGCGATCCCGCGCCCCCGCGTCGTCCGCCGGCCGGGCCGCGCCTCGCGAGGTCAGCCGCGCTGTGGTCGCGCCCGACACCGCCACCTTCACCTCGACGCTGCGGTAGGCCTTGCGGAACACAAAAGCCAGCGCCCGCGCCAGCGGGATGCCCACCAGCACGCGCGGTCGGCTGTGCGCCACGCAGCGCAAAAACGCCTCCCGCCCCATGCCCGGATCGATCACCACCGGCATCGCGCCAAGCTCGAACAAAGCGAAGACAACCGCGATCAACGGCAACCCCTGCCGCACCATCACCAGGGTCCGGTCCCCCGGCCCCACGCCCCGCGCGGCGAGCCGCGCCCGCCAGGCCGCCACCTCGGCGGAAAGCTCCGCGTAGGACAGCTCCAGATAATCGATGCGCCCGCCCTTGCGCCCCCGCGGCACCTTAAGAGCGGCCTGTGCGGGATGCGCCGCGGCCTGCGCGACGAGATGACGGGCGATGTTGTGGGATGACAGGGACACTGCGGAAAAGCGGATGTTTAACGCAGACCGCCCGCCCCTCCGCAAGCACCCGCCACGGGCGTTTCCGTCAATCGTCGCCTCGCGCGTGCAGAGCGCGCGCACGCAGATGGATGTGCGCAAGCAACTCGGTGTGCTCCACCGCCTCGTCGTCGTCCGCATGCACCAGTCCTGCGCCGAAGGGCGGCGCCTCGTCGCCTCCGTCGGCCCAGTGCGCCCACTCGATGCCGACCGTGCGCGGATCACGGCAGGCGGCGACCAGGCCCTCGCGCCCCGCCCTGAGCAGACGCTCCAGCCGCGTCGGTCCCGTGCCATCACGCAAGGGGAGATTTCGAAAGTCGCCGTGGCTCAAGCCTCCGCCCGTCACCCACTGTGGCTCCCCGCCGGCCGAGGCCTCCGCCTGTGCCTCGAAACCCGCCCCCGCGTGCAAGCGCCACGACACCGCCGCCACGTCGGGCCACGCGCACGCCGCGCGCACCGCGTCCGGCGGAGTCGCGGCGAAACGGCACCCCAGCACCAGATGCGCGGGATCGGCCGCGCGCAGCGCCCGGGCCGTCGTCGAGAAGTAGCGCCGCGCGACTTCCCGCGCGAAACGGGCCGCGTCCTCCGCGAAGGCCGCCCCCTCGATCACGCGTTCCTCGCGGGTGGCCTGACGGACGTTCTCCCGGTGCGCGATCGGCAGCCCCCAGCGCGCCGAAAGCTCCTCGAGCGTGCCCCCGTTGGCCGCCAGCGCGAACTCCCACGCCGCATGGTGCGCCGCCAGCGAGGGCTCGAGGCTGAGGCAGGCTTGGAAAAGCCCGGGCTGCCGACCATCGGCCACGCCCCATCCGAGCGCGTCGTCGGTGAACCACCCCACCAGCTCTCGCCGCCCCGTCCACGGCGCCGCCACCGCCGCCGCATGCGCCTCGGCCGCCTCCGGCCAGCGCGGATCGAACACGTCCGGCAACCGCAGGCCCGGCCCGTGCAACAGGGGCGCGCCCGCGCGGCAAAAGTCCGCGAGCGCGGTGAAATAAAAGCCTCGATCGACAAGTTCCGCGTCCGCCCAAGGACCCGCGGTGTCGACGCCCCACCCGTGCAGCCGGGTCGCGGTGTGACGCGCCCAAGCCTGCGCGCCGCCCGGCCCCGCGCCGAAAAGTTGCTCCACCGACCGAGCGTAGGCGCCCCGCAAGGTCGGCGGCGGACCCGCGCGCCCGTGGCGGTTGACCCCGGCGACGGCGCGCAACAACACCGGCTCGTCCTCCGGCGTGAGCAGCCACCACACGCCCTCCACTGTTTTTCCGAGCCGGAAAAACCCCGCCTCGCCCCGGATCGTCTCCGGTTTTATATCGGCGAAGGTCGGCAAAACGTCGGCGCGGCGCGTGCGAGTTCCCATAGAGGATGGCGATGGCCAGTATGCCGCCCGACTATTCCGGCAAGAGGCTTCGGCGCGAGCCCGGATCTCCGTATTCTTGGAGTGCGGCGACATGTCGCCGCTTTTGACGACAAGCCTCGGCTTGTCGCCTTCTCACCCGCCCCCTCCGTCGCTCTTTGCGCCCGCGCGACCGCCGCCTAACGGCGCCGGTCCGGGCGCTCGAGCTGGAATCGGTCGCGCGTCGTGGCGTAGTCCTCGCCGCCGAGCCGTCCGATCGCGTCGAGCTTGGCCGCGTCGACCGCGCCCTTTTCGCCCAGGATCTCGTCGCGCACATGCAGACGCAGGATGTCGCAGATCACCACATGGGCCGCCATCGCCCCCTCGCCCACCGGCACGATCTGGCGCACGCGGCACTCGAAGGCCGCCGGAGCCGCCGCCACCCGCGGTGGCCGCACCGTCGTGCTCGGCGCCGCCTCGATGTCAAAGGCCGCGAACTCGCTCTCGCCGTGCGGCAGGCGGGCGGCGCAGGCGTTCATTTTCGCCGCCAGCGCCTGCGGCACGATGTTGACCACGCACTCGGGCACGGCCTCGAGATTCAGCACGGTGTCCTTCTTCGCGCCGTCGCGGAGATTCACCGGCACGAAAAGCAAGGTCGGCGGCACCGAGGTCACGCCGTTGAAAAACGAAAAAGGCGCGAGATTCGCCCGCCCCTGCGCGTCGACCGTGGACACCCACGCGATCGGACGCGGCGTGATGATATCGGTCATCCAGGTGTAGGCCTCGCGGGCCGAAAGCTTGGCGAGATCGAGTTCCATGTTTGGACCTTCGTCGCCCAAGCCCCGCGCCGCAACGCCGCCCTGCGCGCGTATTTTGGAAAACATTGTGCGTCCCCCTTCGCCGGGAAACGCTGCGCGCTTCATCACCGTCCCCTCCACACGCGTCTCCTGCCGTCCCTCCGCATTCTTCCGCTCCCTCCTCCGCCACTCCGTCGCTCCGTCCTTCTGTCCTTCTGTCGCTCCGTCGTTCTGCCGCTCTGTCCTCCCGTGTCCGATTCACCGCTCCGCAAGTCCCTCCGCGCCGCCCGCGCCAATCTCGGCTCCGGCCTGATCCTCCAGGCCTTCGCCACCGCGCTGGTCGCCGCCTACTATCTGCACACGCCCTCGCGCGCCGCGCTGGAGCGACTCGCCGCCTTCCGCACCGAGATCGGCCTGCCCTTCGCCTTGGTGTCGACCGCAATCTTCGGCGCGCTCATCCCCTTTGCGGTGCTGCGGCTCATGGAGCCCGGGCGCAGCCGCTACGGCCTCGCGCAACTGGGCGCGCTCGTCGTCTACTGGGCCTACAAGGGTCTCGAGGTCTCGGTGTTTTACGCGTGGCAGGCGGGCTGGTTCGGCGAAGGCAAGGGCGTCGGCACCGTCGTGCTCAAGACGCTCAACGACCAATTCGTCTACTGCCCGCTTTTCGCCGCGCCCGTCACCTGGCTGGTCTACACCTGGGTGGAAAACGGTTTCTCGACCGCGCCGCTCGCCGCCGAATGGCGCCGACCCGGCTGGTATGCACGCTGCGTGCTGCCCTTGCTCGTCACCACCTGGGTGGTGTGGGTCCCGGCGGTGGCGGTGATCTACGTCCTGCCCACCGCGCTCCAACTCCCGCTGCAAAACGTGGTGCTCTGCTTCTTCACGCTGCTCGTGATCTTCATGACCAAGCGCCCCGCCGCCAAAGCGAGTTGAGCGGCCATCCGGGTCGCCACCCGGCGATCACAAACGATCGGCAACAGGGCCCGGGGTGACGCAAGGGCCAAACCGACGCCCAAATTCATTCCGCGTTCATCCTGCGTTCATTTTCGCCATCTAGAGTCGTTTGAGCGTTTCGCTCCCACGGCTCATGCCCACCCCGCTTCGCCCCAGCTCCGGCCTGATTCTCGCCTCCTTCTTTTCCGTAGTCGCCCCTCGCCTCGCGCAGGCCGAGGACAGCGTCACCGGCAAGGCCCAGTCGTGGCAGGAGGACAACAAGCGCATCCGCGTCGACTCCCAATACGCGCTCCTGCAGACGGACCTCACGACCGAGGCCCGTCTCAAGCTCATGGGGCTGGTCGACACCATCACCGGCGCCACCCCGACCGGCGAAAAACCCGCCGCGCCCGGAGCCCCCGTCCCGCTCGCGAAGATGGACGACCGCCGCACCGCGTGGGACGCCAACCTCGCCTACCAGTTCCCCCGCGTGAACGTCGCGGTCGGAGCGGGCAACAGCCGCGAGAGCGACTACGTCTCGACCGGCTGCTCGCTCAACACGCTCACCGACTTCAACCAGAAGAACACCGTCCTGCTCGCCGGCTGGGGCCACACCGACGATCGCATCATGGAGACCTTCTGGTCCGCAGACCGCGAAAAGACCGGCGACGACTTCATCGTCGGAGTCACCCAGCTCCTCTCCCCGGTCCTCTCCGTCACCGCCAACCTTTCCTACGGACGGGCGGAGGGCTTTCTCAACGACCCCTACAAAATCGTCTCCACCACGCGCCTCGATCTCGACCCCGGCACCTACTACACGCCGCCGGAAAACCGTCCGCGCGAGAAGGACAAGGTCTCCCTCTTCCTCGGCGCCAACCGGCACTTCGATCCGCTGGACGGGGCCCTCGACGCCTCGTATCGATTTTATCACGACAGCTTCGGGATCGACAGCCACACCCTAGACCTGAAGTGGGTCCAGCGCCTAGGTCCCCGCTGGCTGCTCGAGCCCTCCGTCCGCTATTACCGCCAGTCGGCGGCCGATTTCCACCACGCCGACCTCGATGCGGACGGAGTCGTGACTTCTTACGACCCCCTGCTCGAGACCGGAACCGGCCGCGCCCCCTACTACTCCTCCGACTACCGCCTGTCCCGGATGCAGACGACGACCCTGGGGATGAAAGCCACCTTCTCGGTCAACGATCACCTCTCCGTCGACTTCGCCTACGAGCGCTACCTCGCGCGCGGCCTCGACGGCGCCACCTCCGAGAGCGCCTACGCCGACGCCGACGTCTTCACGATCGGCATGAAGCTCAGCCGCTGATCCGCCGCCTCCGCCATGTGCGCCGAGTTCGACAACTCCGCCTTCCCCGCCGCCGCGCCCGCGGTCGACGCGGACGCCCCGCCGCGCCGGCGCCGCTGGTCCGCCCTCGGCACGATTTGCGAGATCCAATACGCCTGCCCCGACGAGCACCGCGCCCGAATCTTCGAGGACGAGGCCGTGGCCTGGGTCGAGCGCTTCGAGGCCCGCTACTCGCGCTTTCGCCCCGACAGCCTGCTGAGCCGCATCAACGCCGCCGCCGGCCGCGACTGGGTGGACATCGACGACGAAATGGACGGCCTGCTGCGTTTCTGCGCCTCGCTGCATTTCATGACCCGCGGCGTCATCGACGTCACCGCCGGACCGCTGCTTCGTCTCTGGAACTACCAGACATCGACGCCCCGCGTGCCTTCGCCCGACGAGATCGACGCCGCCCGCCGGCTCGTCGGCTGGGAAAAAGTCCTCCGCGAGCCCGGCCGCGTGCGCCTGCCGGAACGCGGCATGGCCCTCGACTTCGGAGGCTGGGGCAAGGAATACGCCGTCGACGCCGTGGCCGCCCTCGCCCGCGCGCACGGCATCGAACGCGCCTTGGTCGATTTCGGGCGCGACATCATGGCCGTCGGCGCCGCGCCGGGGAAACCGGGCTGGCACATCGGACTCGAGGACCCCGCGAATCCCGCCGGCCCCTGCCGCGGCAGCCTGGCCGCGCGCGATGTCGGCGTCGCCACCTCGGGCGATTACCTGCGCGGCTTCACCGTCGCGGGGAAACGCTACGGCCACATCGTCGACGTCCGCGTCGGCCGGCCCGTCGACAACGGCTGCCGCCAGGTCACCGTCGTCGCGCCCAACTGCCTGCTCGCCGGCGCCCTTTCCACCGCGCTCTTCGTCCTCGGCCCCGAGGCGGGGCTTCGTCTCGCGGGCGAGATGATGGGCGTCGAGGCCCGCATCCTCACCGACCGCGCCCTCCACCAAACCCGAGGCTTTTTTCGTCATGTCGTATCCTAGGCCAACGCTCCTCCGCTGCCTGCTCCTTCTGGTCTCCACCGCGCTCTTCGCCTCCGCCGAGGTGAAGGTCGGCGAGCCCTTTCCCACGCTCGCGAACCGGGGACTCGAAGGCGCCGTCCCCGATCTCGCCGGACGCGTGGTCATGGTCGACTTCTGGGCCACCTGGTGCGCGCCCTGCAAAGTCTCCTTCCCTTTCTACGGCGCGCTCCAGACCGAGCTCGGCCCGCGCGGCTTCACCCTCGTCGCCGTCAGCGTCGACAAGACCGCCAAGGCCTACGCCGATTTCGTGAAACGGCTCGCGCCCGGCTTCGCCACCGTGCGCGACGCCGACCAAAAACTCGTCGCCGCCGTCGCGCCGCCCGCCATGCCGACCTGTTATCTCGTCGATCGCAAAGGGACGCTGCGCTTCGTCCACGCCGGCTTCCACGGCGAGGACGACGTGAAACGGCTTCGCTCCGAAATCGCCCTGCTCTTGGAGGAAAAACCATGAACCCCGCCCGACCCGCGTCGCGCCGCCGTCTCGGCCTCCCCGTCCTTGTTTCCGTGCTCACCCTCTCCGCGGCCGCCGGCTGCTCCTCCGCCAAACTCGCGCGCGTCCAGCCCTGGCAGCGCGAGACCCTCGCCGGCCCGACCATGAACCCTGACCGCGACCCGCTCCGCGCCGCGATGAGCGAACACATCTATTTTTCCCGCGAAGCCTCCTCCGGCGGTCGCGGCGTCGGCGGCAGCGGCTGCGGCTGCAACTGACCCGTTATCGATCCGCTTCTTCTCCCGCCGCCCCGTTTCCCCCGCCCCATGCATTTCCCGATTCTCTTCCACCGCTTCCGCTGGCTGCACCTGCCCACGACCCTGCTCGTCATGCTGCTGCAACGCACGCCCGTGCTGCGCGTGCTCGCCGCCGAGGGACCCGGGATCGCGATCCGCTCCGCCGACATCCTCAAGTCCGCCTTCGCCCTCGCCGCGCTCGGCGCCTACAATTCCGTCACCGGCGCGACGACCTTCAACTCGACCCCCACCAGCCCGACGACCGCCAGCCCGACCGCGGCCTCCGCGCGCTCCACCGTCACGGTCGGCGGCGCCGCCGGCTCGGCCTTCAACCTCGCCATCAACGTCACCGGCGCCCCCAGCACCTGCAAATCCTGGAAGGTCACCGGCACGATTCCCTCCGGCATCAGCGTGAGCGGCGGCACCGCCTCGGGAAGCGCCATCATCTACAACGGCCTCAAGCTCACCCTCTCCGGCACCCCCGCCGCCGCCTCGAGCGGCACCCTTACCATCGCCGCCTACGACGGCACCAACGCCACCGGCAACAACACCTCCGTCACCTGCGCGCTCACCATCACCGGCTCCACCGCGACCGCGCCCGTTTTCACCAAACAACCCGCGGCCCAGACCGTCACCGTCGGCGACAACGTGACCTTCACCGCCACCGTCACCGGCAGCCCGACTCCCACCCTGCAATGGTATAAGGACGGCGGCGCCCTCTCCGGCAAAACATCGGCCACCCTCTCCCTGACCAACGTCCAGCTCTCCGCCGCCGGCTCCTACACGCTCGTCGCCACCAACTCCGCCGCCCCTTCCGGCGTGTCGTCCGGCGTCGCCGCTCTCGTCGTGAACGAACCGACTCCCGTCGTCCCCGTCTTCACCACCCAGCCCGTCTCGCGCACCGTGTTGTCCGGAACCAGCGTGACGCTCGCCACCACCGTCACCGGCACCCCCGCGCCCGCCTTGCAGTGGTATAAGGATGGAAGCCCGCTCGAAGGCAAAACCGCGGCCAGTCTCCCGCTCGGCGCCGTCGACCCGACGGACGCCGGCGCCTACGTCGTCGTCGCCACCAACTCCGCCGCCCCGCAAGGCGTCTCCTCCCAGACCGCGACGGTCACCGTCCTCTACGCGCCCGCCTTCTCCGTTTTTCCGGTGTCGCAGACGGTCGGTCTGGGAACTTCCGTCACGCTCTCGGCCGAAGCCTCGGGCAATCCCGCCCCGACCTACGCCTGGACCAAAAACGGCGTCCCCCTCGTCGGCCAGACCGGCCCGACCCTCGTCATCGACTCCGTCACCTTCGCCGACGCCGGACGCTACGTCGTCACCGCGAGCAACTCCGTCTTCGACGTCCCCGCCCCCGCCGCGACGCTGTCCGTTTTCGTTCCCGCGCCCGCACCGATTCCCGTCACCGGCACGCTCCGCACCGGCAGCGTGGTCTCGTGGGAACTGGCCGGCGGAGAGCCCGTGCCCGCCGGTCTCGGCTACAAGGCCACCGGCCTGCCCGCCGGCCTGAAACTCGACCCCGCCACCGGCCGCATCTCCGGCCTCGTCACCGCCGCCGCCGGCACCTTCAAGGTTCTTACCTGGACACAGGCCGGAACCACCAAGAGCGCCGTCAACACCGCCACGCTCGTGATCGGCGCCTTCCCCGCCGAACTCGTCGGCTCCTACGAAGCCTTGCTCCACACGCCCGGCGACGCGCCGCTCCCCGCCGGCAAGGTCTCCCTCAAGGTGGCCGCCAACGGCACCTTCACCGGAAAACTGGTCGCGTCCGATCTCGCCGCCTTCACCCTGAAGGGCCGGCTCGGCCTCGCCGCCGACAACGGCGCCGGCTCCGCTTCGCTCACTCTCTCGCGCGGCGCGACGCTCCCCGCCTATCTGCTCGCCCTCACCGCCTCGGCCGCCGCGCCCTCCCTCTCCGCCGCCCTCTCCGCCGGCCCCGACACCGTCGGCGTGGCCAACGACGGCGCCCGCATCCTCGCCGCCGCCCCCGTCGGCGCCGCCGGACGCTACACCTTGCTTCTCGCCGAGCCGACTCGCCTCGACGGCGTCGCCGAACATCCCCGCGGAGACGGCTACGCCACCGTCACCCTCGCCGCGACCGGAGCGCTTTCGCTCACCGGAAAAAACGCCGACGGCACCAAGCTCTCCGGCAGCTTCCCGCTCGGCGCGGACCACGCCTACCGAATTTACGCCAAGCCCTACGCCACCCTCGTCGGCGGCTACGTCGCCGGCACCTTGCCGCTCTCGCCCCGCGCCGACGACGCGTCCCGCTGGCACGTCGCCGCCGAAGCCGGCTCCGATCTTTACTGGCGCAAGCCCGATCCCGCCGCGGCCACCACCCACTACGCCGACGGCTTCGGTCCCCTCGCCCTGACCGCGCGCCTTGAGCCTTGGACAAAGATCACCGCGACCGCGCCGCTGCTCCCGATCCTCGGCTCCCCCGCCAGCCTCACCGTCGCGATCGCCGCCACCGGCGTGGCGAACGACGAGACCGACCTCTACGGCCTTCCCCGGCAACTGTCCCTCTCCTCCGCCAACGCCTTCGCCGTCGTCGGCGACAACAGCTCCGCGCTCTTCACCGCCAAAGTGAACGTGACGACCGGCGCGCTGAGCGGCGCCTTCACCCTCAAGGCCATCCCGCCCCTCCTCAAGCGAAGCGTCACCTACTCCGGCGTCGCGCTCCAAGCCGCGCCCGCGGATCTCCCCGGCCTGATCGGCGGAGGCTTTTTCCTCCTCCCCGCCTCCAGCGTCGGCGGTCCCGTTTTTTCGGGCAAGGTGGAGCTGTCCGCCCCGCCGGCACCCTGAGCCCCTCGTTTCACCGATCCGTTCGGGCACCGTCCCGAGCGGCGGACCACTTTTCGCGGAGACCTTTTGCGCCCCGCGCGTATCTCCCTTGTCTTCGTGACCGCCACCATGCTCGCCCGCGCCTTCCGTCTGTTCCTGCTCGTCGCCCTCTGCGCCCTACCCGTAGCCCTCCGCGCCCAGGTCAAAGCCTCCCTTCACGCGCTCAAAGCGAACTTCCCCGCCGACGCCGCCGAGGTGGTCGTCGGGCTCCGCCTTGAGCACCAACCTCATTGGCACACCTACTGGCTCCAGCCCGGCACCGGCCTGCCCACCAGCCTGACTTGGCAACTCCCCGCGGGCTGGTCCGCCGGCCCCATCCGCTGGCCCGCGCCGCATCGCGTTTACGACACCGCCAAGAATCTCGCCGGCAACGGCTACGAGGGCGTCGTGTTTCTCCCCGTCACCCTCACCCCGCCACGTGGCCTCCCCGCAGGCCTGCCGGTCACCCTCCGCGCCAAGGCCGAGTGGCTCATGTGCAAGGATGTCTGCATGCCGGGCGAAGCCGAGGTCAGCCTCACGCTCACGCCCACCGCACCGGGCGCGATCACGACAGCCAACGTCACCGACTCCACCGAAGGCGAGTCCCTGCTCGCGACCCTCGAAAACCTTCCGAAACCGCTCCCCGAGGGCTGGCGCGCCACCGCCTATCGCGCCGATCCCGCCGGCAAACTCCTTCGCCTCGCCTGGAACGGCGAGGACGCCCCGCGCGGCGAGGCCTGGTATTTCGACGCCGACGCCGCCATCGCCTACGACAAGCCCCAGCCGGCCTTCGCCGAACGCCCCGACCGCGGCGGGCTCGAGCTCACCGTCTCCGACTACGCCGAACCCGCGCCGAAACACCTGCGCGGCCTGCTCACCTTCGCCGGCGGCCCCGCCTACGAGATCGACCTTCCGATCTCGGCCGCCGCGCCCACGGTGACCGCCTCGGGCTCGTCGTCTCCCGCGCCCGTCTCCGGCGACGCCTCCGCCACGACCGGCGCCTCGCTCGCCGGCCTCATCGCCCTCGCCTTCGTCGGTGGCCTCATCCTCAACCTCATGCCCTGCGTCTTCCCCGTGCTCGGCCTGAAGGTCATGGGCTTCGTCCAGCAATCCGGCCACGACCGCAAAAAAATCACCGCGCACGGGCTCGTGTTCACCACCGGCGTGCTCCTCTCCTTCTGGCTCCTCGCCGGCGTCCTCGCCGTCCTCCGCGCCGGCGGCTCCGAGCTCGGCTGGGGCTTCCAGCTCCAGGAACCCGCCTTCGTCTTCGCGATGGCCGTCGTGCTTCTCGCCTTCGCGCTCAACATGTCCGGCGCCTTCGAGTTCGGCCTCGGCGCCACCGCCGTCGGCGGCTCGCTCCAGCAAAAGGACGGCTACGCCGGCTCCTTCTTCACCGGCGTGCTCGCCACCGTCGTCGCCACCCCGTGCAGCGCGCCGTTCCTCGCGCCCGCCCTCGGCGCCGCGCTCGCGCTCCCGACCGCCGCGAGCTTCGCCGTCTTCACCGCCATCGCCCTCGGCCTCTCCACTCCCTACCTCGTGCTCGCCGCCGTCCCCTCCGCCATCCGCGTGCTTCCCCGCCCCGGCGCGTGGATGGAGACCTTCAAGCAGGGCATGGCCTTCCTCCTCTACGCCACCGTCGCGCTCATGGTCTGGATCCTCGCCGGACAACTCTCCGCCGAGGGCCTGCTCTCCGCCTTGCTCGCCCTCTCCGGCCTCGCCTTCGCCCTCTGGCTCTACGGTCGCGCCACCGCGCCCGAGGCGCGCAAACCCCGCCGCAAAACTCTCGCCCTCTCACTTCTCCTCGCCGCCGGCGCCCTCGCCTACGGTTGGCCCCGCGCCGCCGCGCCCGACGAGATCGTCTGGGAGCCGTGGAGCGCCGAACGCGTCGCCGAACTTCAAAAGGAGGGCCGCCCCGTCTACGTCGATTTCACCGCCCGCTGGTGCTTCACCTGCCAGACCAACAAAAAAGCCGTCTTCGCCGGCCCCGGCTCCGGCGAAGTCCTGAAGACCTTCCGCGACAAAAAGGTCGCCGCCCTCCGCGGCGACTGGACCAACCGCGACCCGAAGATCACCGCCGAGCTCGCCCGCTGGAAACGCGCCGCCGTGCCCTTCAACCTCGTCTACCTCCCCGGCCGCGCGGAACCGAAGGTGTTGCCCGAACTTTTGACGCCGAGCACTGTCCTGGAGGCTCTCGAAGCCTCCCCTTGAAAACGCCCGCCGCCCCGCGCCTCGCGATCACCCTCGCCGCCCTGCTCGCCGTCTCCCTCGCCGGCAACGCCGCGCTCCTCCTCCGCGCCTCGCGCTCAAAAGCAGGGGCGTCGCGTTCCGCCGCGTCCTCCTCCGCGTCCGACTTCCCGCGCCTGTCTACGGACGTCTCCGCATCCGCCCAGGTCGCCGTTTCGCCCGAACTAGCCGCCGACCTGTCCCGCGCGCTTTCCGGGAGTTCGCTGACCGGGTTCCGCGACCTCCTCGACGCCGCCGGTGTCGATCCAAAGCTCCGCCGCGATCTCCTCCAGGCCGCGCTCAGCCACCGCTACCAGCAAAGCTTCCGCGACAGCGTCTTCCCCTACGGCGAGCTGATGCGCCGCGAATGGTGGCGCGAACCCGTGATGGACGAGTATCACCCCGGCGGCCTCGCCGCGAAGCGACGCCAGGAGGAGAGCCTGGCCTTGGGCAAACGCTTCAACGCCGAGCTCTCCGAACTGCTGGGCGACGATATCGTTCGACTGGATCTCGAAGACCCCGACAACGGCTGGCTCGCCCGACGCTTCTCCGGCCTGCCCAAGGAAAAAGCCGAGGCGCTGCTTCGGATCGAGCGCGACTACCAGGAACTCGAACAGGAAATCCACGCCCGCAGCGGCGATTTTCAGCTTCCCGAGGATCAGGAGAAACTGCGTCTCCTCAAAGAAGAACAAGCCCGAGACACCGCCGCCCTGCTCACGCCCGAGGAACGCACCGAGTGGGAACTGCGCTCCTCCCCCACCGCCGACCGCGCCCGTCAGCACGCCACGCGCTACCGCGCCACCGAGGAGGAATATCGTCGCATCTACGCGCTTCAAAAAACCTTCGACGACACCTTCGACTTCGATCCCTTCTCGTCTACCGGCCCGCAGCAGGAGCAGGACTGGAAAGTCCGCCAGGAAGCGGAACGCGCCCTCGAGGCGGAGATCCGCGCCATCATCGGCGAAGATCGCCACGCCGAGGCGCTGCGCCGCCAAAGCAGCGACTTCAACCTCGCCCAGGCCGCCGCCGCCCGGCTAGGCCTACCCGAGGACACCGCAAACCGGATCTACGACCTGCGCGAACCGGCCGCCGAGGCCTCGCGCCGCATCGCCGCCGACACGACGCTCGGACCCGATGAACGCAAATCCGCCCTCGCCCGCCTCGCCGCCGACACGCGCGCCACGTTGGAGAGCACGCTCGGAAAAGAAGCCGCCGCCTCCTACTTCGAACGCGGAGGCATGAGCTGGCTGCGGGCCCTCGAACAAGGCACGCCCATCCAGTTCGATCAAAATCGCGACAGCTACAGCCCCGTCTCCACCGGAGAGCCCGACTCCGAGCCACTCGCTCCCCGGATCCACATCGATTGACCCGGCCCCCGCCTCACATCGCGACCACGCTCACGATCTGCTCGCGCGTCAGCTCCGTCGTCGGCGCGAAGGCTGGCGACGCCGCGTAGGCCAGCAAACTCGCGAGCAACTGCCGGCACACCGGATCGTCCGCGCCCGCCAGATCAGCCGCGACGAGCAGCAGGCGTCCCTTGCCGACCCGCGCCTCGATCACCAGCGCCAGCGAACGGCCGGTGAACCAGTCGTCGATCACGCGCACGATCGGCGTCAACTCGCGCGGCAGACCCGTCAGCACCAACGCACCGCCGCGCCGGATCGGATAAGACCACTGCCAGTTGCTCCACGCCTCGGTCGGGAACCGCGCCAGCGCCGGATGCGCCGGATCGCAAAGGACACCCAGCGTGTGCGGCGCCTGCCCGTTCGTCCACGAGGTGTTCCAGAAGATGCTCGAAAACCCGAGTTGCACTCCGCCCTTCACCGCCGATCCCGGCACCGGCGCCAGCACCGTCGCGCCGGCTTCCAACGCCGCCAGCGTCTCCGCGTCGAGCGCTCGCGCCAGCGTCACGCCCGCGGGCGCGGCCGGCGCGCGCTCCGCCACCGCGGCCGGATACAACCACAGATCCCAGTCGTTCGCGAAGAGCCCGCCGCCCGACTCCACCGCCAGCTCCAGCCTCAGCTTCGCCGGCGCGACTTCCAAGAAAGCCGCGAGGGGGATCTCCACGCGACCGATCCTCGCCGGCCCGCCGACCGGCGCCGCCACCGGAGCGAACTCGCCGCTCGCCAGAACACGATCCTGCGGACCGAACAAACGCCACGCCACCACCGCGCCCGTCAGCGGAGCCGCGCCCCAATGCGCCACGTCCACGTCGGCCACGATGCTTTCCGTCGTCGTGAACACGCGCTTCTCCAATCGCGCCAGCGGAACCGTCTCCGCGCAAAAGCGCCGAAACTCCGCGGGCGCGATGTAGCCCTTCTCGTCCCAGAACGCGTCGAGCACCCCGACCAGCGCCGTGCCCTGCCCCGGGAAATCGTGCAGATCGAGCAGGTGAAACCCCGCCATCTCCGGCGTGCGCAACGCCGCCTCGATGTCCTCCTTGTAGCAAAGCGCCTGGAGTTTCCCCGAGGCGTGCAGGAACTGCGGCGCCAATTCCAACAGCCCCGAAGCCACCAGCCGGTCGCGAAAGATCTCGAAGTTTTTCGCCTTCAGGTAGCCCGTGTATTTCTCGATCTCCGCGAGGTTGGGATACACGCACCACTGCCCGATCTCGTGGCTGACCAGCGGCTGCGGAAACTGCGCGATGTAGTCGCGGTAGTCGGTCGTCGTCTCCGGCGGCGCCGAGTTGATCCGCGAGGCCAGCCCCGCGCCCCAGTGTTGCACGCGCGGATGCCAGTCCACGTGGAAATCGTTCTCCGGCAGATTCGGCCAGCCGGCCATCGCGACGTAGATGCGCCGCGGATCCTCCGCGCGCCGGCGCGTCACCCACTCCGAGAGCCACGCCGCGTGGCGCGGCCCCTCGGGCTCGTTGCCCGCGGCGAGAAAAACAAAGCACGCGTGGTTGCCGTAGGCGCGGCGGATGCGCCCGCTCTCCGCCTCCAGCCACGCGTCCACCGGCTGATCGTCGCCTAGCGTGGTCGTCCAATTCGGCCACGACGCCACCTCGACCTGGAAATAAAACCCTTCTTCGTCGCCGGCCACGAACGCCGCCTCCGGCGGGCACCAAGAGTGAAAACGGAGCGTGTTCAGCCCGTGGGCGCGCGCGATCCGGAGAATGCGTCGCCACGATTCGACGCCGGTCGGCGGATGCCCGGTCTTCGGGAAAATCGCGCACTCCAGCGTGGCGCGCACAAAGAGCGGGCGCCCGTTGATCAAAATGCGCCGCCCCTCGGTCGTGATTTCGCGCAGGCCAAACACCACCTCGCGCCGGTCGCCCGAGGCCAGCGTCGCGACGAGCGTGTGCAGCGCCGGGTTAAACTCGTCCCAAAGCGCCGCGTCCGGCCCAAGTTCGAGACGCGCCGCGAAAGCGCCGCCCGCTCCGGTCACGACCGACACCGCCGCGCGCGATCCGACGCGCAGCTCGACCGCGATCCCGTCCAGCGGCTGCGGCGCGAGCGCTCCCGCCGGCACCGATCCGCTCAACCTTCCACGCACCGTGATCGCACGCGCCGCGACATCGGGAAACACCTCAATCCGGTCGATCCACTCCGTAGGCGTGGCGTGCAAGGCGAGACGCCCGACGACGCCGTTCCAGTTGCCCTGGGTGTGATCGGAGATGCTGTGCGAGTTGTCGCCGATGTTCACCGCAAGGCGCGAATTGTCCACGCGGACGGTCAGGCGATGGCGACCGGGCGAGACCTTGGCGCCGAGTTCATAACGATGCGGCGTGGAAAGCGCGTCCTGCTCGCCGAGCTCGCGCTCGTCGATCCACGCACGGGTGATCCAGTGCGGGCGTTCCAGTTCGAGCACGATGCGTCGCCCCGCCCATTCGGCGGGCACGTCGAACTCGCGCTGATACCAGGCCACACCCGCGTAGTAGGTCTCGGGCTGAAGCCAAAACGGCACCTTGAAATTACCCGGCTCGCGGTAGGCCGCGTATTCGGGCGCGGTGAAAAACGACTTGTCGAAAATCCCGCCCGTCCACGGCGTATCGAGGCCCACAAGGTCGCCGATGCCGTGACCGGGCAAGGAGCCTGGTAGCTCGATGGGCTCGGACAGTCCACGTGCGAACCAGCGTTCGGAAACGCCGCGGTCCTCGCGATCAAGCTCGAAGGTCCAAGTGCCAGAGAGTGACAGGGAGTTCATTGAGAAATTTGGGGATGAATCGGTATTTGTCCGTTGGTAGCGGCGTTGGTTTTCCCCGGCCAACTCCAGTGAACGAGGTCATCGCTCCAGGCGATGCCGAGACTGCAGTGGTCGTCGAACATGGTGCGTTCGTCCTCGGGGCCGCTGCCGTGGAAAAACATCAGATACTTGCCGATTCCTTTTTCGGAGCGAAGATCCATTACGAACCCGGCGGTGATGCGTCCTTTGGCCCAAGGCCAGTCCTTTTGGCCCAAGGTGATCAGAGCTGGATTGCGCCACGTCTTCAGGTCGTCGGATCGCTTCACCTCGATCCCGTTGTCGGGCGAATAAAACATCACATACTCGTTCCCTTGGACGACGGCGCAGGGATTTTCTCCACCCAAAATACGTCCGGCATCGGTCCACGTGCGCAAATCGCGGGACCACGATCTCCGCAGGCCGTTTTGTTTGTAGAAACACCACCACTTGCCCGGATCGTCCTTATCCTGCAGCAAAAACGGATCGATCATGCGCCCCATCTGTTCGACCGGAACCTCGGGGCCCTTGGTCTTGAGCAATTCGGGCTCGCCCCAGTTCTCCAGGTCGCGGCTGCGCATAGTCCACAGGCGAGCCGTGTCGTTACCGTATTTCTCGCCATTGGGGCGCGGGTAGGTTTGCAGGCACAAGACCCATTCGTCGCCGAAACGGACGACGTTGCCCGGGCTGGAGAAATTCAGGTTCAGGTCCTTTGGCGTAAGAATCCTAGGCGGAGTCCAGTCGATCAGATTGGTGCTGCGACTGACGGCGGTGAACCAGTAGGGTTTTCCCTCTTCAGTCAGGATGTAGGAATAGAACATCCGGAAAATCCCGTCGTGATAAACCACCGCCGGATCGCGATAGGCGGTGGTCGCGTCACCTCGAAAGAGGATCGGCGAGGGAATACGGGAAAGATCCACCGTCGATTCGGGTGTGGATGCGGCGGCGCTTGAGGCATTCAACGTGAGGACGGACGGAGCGACTCCTTCACCGGTCACTCGCACGGTGATCGCACCGGTGGAACCGGGTTTGGCGCGGACGATGGCGAGGGCGAGGCCGTTGAACGCTTTTCGCTCTGGCGACGAGAATGTGGTCAGATCGGTTGGGTCGCCGTTGTCGGTGGCGACGATTTCACCGGGGCCGCTTATGGTGAATGAGAGCTTCGGGTTCGAACGCGGAACGACCAAACCATCGTCATCGACCACGGAGGCGGTCACGAAGCCGAGGTCGAGCCCGTCGGTCGCGATGGTCGAACGGTCGACGGAAAGAAGAAGCCGGGTGGCGGTGCCGGTGGTTTTGACCACTTCGGTGGCCCAGGGCTGCCCCGCCTTGTAGGCGACAACCTTGAGTTCTCCCGGGCTGTAGCGCACGTCGTCCCAGCAGAGACGGTATTCCGACCGGTCTTTCTTTTTTCGCCCAAGCGACTGCCCGTTAAGCCAGAGCTCGGCTTCGTCGCCGCTCGTGTAAACGTGGACAGGGGTGATCTCGCCGGTGCGTTCGGGCCAGTTCCAGTGGGGGAGGATGTGGGCCATCGGTAGCTCGGGACGCCAACGGGCCTGGTAGAGATAAAAGCGATCTTTTTTGAATCCGGCGAGATCGACGGCGCCGAAGTAGGAGCTGCGCGATGGAACGTCGATTTTTCCCAGGGCCTTGAGCTCGGCCTCGGCCTTCGCCTTGTCCTCGGGCGTGTGATAGTTGCTCAGGATCGTGAAGTCGTGGTTAAAGGGAGTCGGCTCACCGAGGTAATCGAAGCCGGTCCAGATGAACTCGCCGGCGACGAAGGGGTTTTCGTCCTGGCCTTTGAACTCGGTGTCGGGGGTGGATGCCCAGTTGGGCGCATAGAGATCGTAGGAACTCATATGGAACCCGATCCGGCCGTGGTCTTTGTCCTTGTGCACCGGAAAGGCATACACGCCGCGCGAACTGACGGTGGACGCGGTCTCGCTGCCATAGAGGGGCTGGGCCGGATTGGCGGAGCGAAATTTCGCGTATTCGTGCGGCTTGTAGTTGTATCCGAATACGTCGATTGTTTTCTGGAAGCCGTTGTAGCCGGCGGGTGGCTGATCGCAGCCGGCGGTGGTGGGACGAGCGGGGTCCTCCTCGCGGGCAATGGTGGACAAACGTGCCGCCAGGCGGTGATTTTTCAACTGGATCTGCTCGCCGATCTCGTTGCCGATGCTCCACATGACTACCGAAGGGTGGTTGCGGTCCCGGCGGATCATCGCACGCAGGTCGGCCTCGGACCAGTCGGCGAAAAGCTTGGCGTAACCGTTGGGTTTCTTGGCCACGGTCCATGTGTCCGTGAGTTCGTCGATCACGAGAAACCCCATGCGATCACAAAGATCGAGAAACTCGGGCGCTGGAGGATTGTGCGCGGTGCGAATGGCGTTAACGCCCATCTCCTTGAGGATTTCCAACTGACGCTCGGCGGCACGGAGGTTGAAGGCCGCCCCAAGCGCGCCGAGGTCGTGGTGCATGCAGACGCCCTGGAGCGGGACGCGTTGTCCGTTCAGGTGGAAGCCGTCGTTGGCGGTGAACTCGGCGGTGCGAATGCCGAATGGCGTCTCGACGCGATCCAAGAGACTGTCGCCCTGCTGCACGAGGGTGACAGCGACGTAGCGCTCGGGGCGGACGAGTTCCCAAAGAACCGGATCGGCAAGCGTGAGCCGGATGGCGGCAGATTTGGATTCTCCTACGCCGAGCGAGAGCGACTGCGGAGAGGAAGTAAGAATCGCCGCACCGGAGGGACGCCCCTGAAGGTCCGCCTTGAAAATCTGGGTGACGACTTGGAGCGAGGCGGGGCCTTCCGACTGATTTACGATCTGCGAATCGACCGCGAGCGTGGCCGTGGACGAGGTGATCTCCGGTGTCGTGATCCTGACGCCCCATTGGCCGACGTGGACGGCAGCGGTCTTGGTGAGCCAGACGTTCCGGTAGAGTCCACCACCGGGATACCAACGGGAGGACTCGTCGGGATTATCCAGGCGAATCGCAAGAGTGTTGGTTGAGCCGGGACGGAGAAAGGACGTGAGATCGAGTTGGTAGGAGGCGTAGCCATAGGGCCAGCCGCCCACGAAGCGCCCGTTGCACCAGACCGCCGAGTAGGACATGGCTCCGTCGATTTCGAGAACGATGCGACGACCGGCGTCGGCGGCGGGAAGATCGAAGGTCTTGCGATACCAGGCGACGCCGAAGCACGGAAGCTTGCCGGTTTTGGCGGGAATCGCCGGATCAAACGGTCCTGCGATGCCCCAGTCGTGAGGAAGATCGAGCCTGCGCCAGACGGAGTCGTCGAAGGCGGACGATGGCTGGGCGTAGGAAACGGTTTCTCCCGGACCTCGGCCGGGCGGTCGGACGGCGGGGGAACCGGATACGAAGGCGGCCGCCGAAGGGAGGATCCACGGCTTGAACTTGGCGTAGTCGAGCGATCGCCCGGCATCGGCCGGGTCACCTTTTACGAAGCGCCAGTCGTTATTGAAGAGAATGCGTTCACGCGGTTCGTCGGCCTTGGCGAGGGTAAGGCCGAGCAGGAAAACCAATAGAATGCGGAGCTTCATCGCGGGGTGTTTTTATCGATCACCGAAGGTGAAGGTGATCGTGCCGTGGTAATCGCCGACGGCCTTTGCGGGTTGGCCTCTCGGCCCGGAATTCTCGGGCGGATTTACCTTGGAGCCCATGGCGGGAATCGCGTGTAAGAACGAGAGGTCGCCGATGGGGAACACGACCGTGGTGTTCATATGGCTAACTCGCGGCGTCCCGATCCGCAGGTAGATGTCGGGTGATGCGCTTGCCACGGTCAGGCGGCCGGCCGGGGTTTCGAGATTGGCCCAGCGCAGACCGGAGAAGAAGCCTTGGAATTCGGGATAGTTCCACGACTCGCCGGTCCGGGTGTCGTTGAACGCGGTTTCGTGGACATCGAGCCAGGTGCCGCGCAGGCGGTTTTGCCAGACACGATACGGACCGTCACCGAGCCAGCGCAGGGAACGCATCCGGGCTTCCGGATGATCGAAGGTGATACCGTGGTGGAGAAAGGTTCCGTTAAGGGTGTAGTCGTAGTCCAGGCGCAGTGCTCCGTCGCCCGTGAGCGTCCAGCGGAAATGGAGCTGGCCCGATGCGCCGCGGCTTTCGAGCCAGACGGCGGGTTTACCGGTCCGGGCGTCGTTGTCTTGGCCCGTGGTGACGCTGACGGAGGACGTCTTATCGAGAGGAAAAGAGGACGCGGCGTAACCCACGCGCACGGATTTTACGGTCATCGGTTGACCGGTGTGGCGGCGCGGCTGGGTGATGCGCACCGCGAGCACCGTTTGCGGGGAGAAGTTGAGTCGTTTGAGATCGGAGTCGCGGCTGGCACCATCGAACAAGGTGCGCCACGCGGTTCCGTCGGAAGACACCTCCACCGTGTAGAGCGCGTAGGCGATGGATTTGTTGAAATCCAAGTCAACTTGCGCGGTGCTGATCAGACGGGGGGCGGCGAGGCGGTAGGTGTTCGTGGTTTTGTCTTCTTCGGCGGAGGGCAACCACTCGACAGCGTCCTTGGCTTCGGGTTTGGCAAAGGTGAGCCGGGGACCGTTGGACAGGGCAAATGGCTGATCGCCGCGTCGCACGTTCTTCAGGACGCCGGTGGCGGCGTCGAAACTCACGGTCAAGCGGTCGGCGGACAGGCGGATTTCGTCCGCCGTGGTTTCAATCTTGGGCGCAGCGACCGGGGGCGTTTCGGCGGTTTGGCGCGGTGTCGCCGGGATGGGCCAGACCCAAGTCCACAGTTCCTGTTGATCGGGACCGAAGGCGATTACAGAGAGGGCGTCCGCCTCACGCCAGTTGGCGGGCAACGGAAGGGAGAGCACGCCGCTGTCGTGGGGTGCGATGTCGGGAGCGACGGCGCTGCCCTGGGCGATGATCTGCGTAGCGGCCTTCGCATCCGCGGGCACGGGGTAACGCAGCAGTTTCCATTGGAAGGCGCATTTATCCAACGAGGTGAAGTCGTAGCGGTTGGTGACGGACAGCTTTCCGGTGAACTTTTCGTTGAGGACCGGCTTGGCGAACTGAACGGGCGACCAGACGTCGCGCACGGTGTGGTAACTGCCCTCCTTTTCGTGGTGCGGGCCGACGATGCCGTCGGGCGCGTAGGTGCCGAACACGTCGATGCGGCCGTTCTGGTCGTCGCGGCGCACACCTTCGTCGGCGAGCACCCAGATAAAGCCACCCGCACCGACGGGAGACTTGGCGATGGCGTTCCAGTTGTCCTCCAGACCGGCGCCTCCCCCGCCATCATAGAGGGCGTGCATGAACTCGGTGGGCATGACGAGATGGGCGCCGTTCGTGCGGCGCGTGAGATCGGCATAGGCGGGGTAGTGACGCGTATCGATGCCGCTGAACGGATCCCACGGGTGAAGCACGCGGCGTTGCTGCGGATCGTAGAGGGCGAAGTCGCCGTCGAGATCACGGTTCCAGCCGCCCTCGTTGCCGTTGGCCCAGAAAAGAATCGAGGGGTGGTTGACGGCACTCTCGATCATCTCGCGAACGAGCCGGCGGCCGATCTCGGTGTCGTGGCCCTTTTGCCAGCTGCTGAGTTCATTGATCACGTAGAGGCCGAGTTCATCGCAGGCGTCGAGAAACGCATCGTCGGGCGGGTAGTGCGCCATGCGGACGGCATTCATGTTCATCGCCTTCATCAGGCGCACGTCGGCGTAGC
>CAYTLL010000005.1:100733-135064 GCA_964438755.1 uncultured Akkermansia sp.
TCGGCGAGTTCGGTCTCGGGGCTGGAGCTGGTTTTGGCGACCTCGACCTCGAGCAGGTTCTCCGCGTCCTTCTCTTTTTTCAGGAGCGCGGTGATGTCGTATTTGAACCGATAAAACGCGCCGACGTGGGTCGGGCCGGCGCCGCGGCCGTTCACCTTCACGGTGGCGTCGGTCATCACGCCGTTGAAGACCAGATTGATCCGACGTCCCGACCAGGATTCGGGCACGGTGAATGTCCTGCGGTAGGAGCCGCGCTCGGCGGGTTTGTCGAGTTCCTGTCCGTAGGTGAACGTGCCGAAGCCGTGGAACTCCCAGTTGGAGGGCACGGGGAGAGTGGCGGCCTCGCCGGCGCGCCGCCCGCCGTTGATCTGGAAATCCCATGGCACGGCGTCTTTCGGTCCATGACCGGAAAGATACTGGAGTTCGGTGACCGGATCATCCTTCTGCGCGCGGAGCGGCGATGTGACGACGGCGGCGAGGACGAAGAGGACGAGGTTTTTTAGCACGAAGCGCGTCATGGCGTGATCAAGGGGCGAAACAACAAGGTCGCTTGGGATTTTGCGGAATCGAAACAGGGATGGAAGCGGCTCACTTTTCTCACCGCGCATCGATTTCCAGGCGGATCGCGTCATACATCACCGCGCAGTAGGGAAAATTGTGCGCGATGCCGCGCGGCGGAGCCGAGGTGAGCGTGAGGGAAAAGATATTCTCCCCGGCCTTGAGCTTCGCGGCGTCAAAGTCCACGAGCGCCTCGCGATAACGGTTCCCGCCGATGCCGCTGCGCGTGGAGCCGCCGTCGTGCGGATACTTGCACGTCTGCAACAGCTCGCCGTTGAGCCGGACTTCAAAGCCCGCCCAACGTTCACCGCCGGTCGTCTCGCCGGCGTGCGCGCTGACGCCCGCCACGCCGACGCGGAGGTGTCCCTTGCCAGCCGTGAACTTCGGCATGTCGAAACGGATCTTCCACTCCGGCGACCGCCAGGTGCCGTCGGAATTCTGGATGGCGGGCTGCACGTAGTTCCAATCCGTGCGCTCCTTGCTCCGGCCGATTTTGAAATCCACGTCGTGCGGAAACTCCTCGGTGTATTTCAGCCAGAGTCCCCAGTGCCGGTAATCGTCGCCGTGGCGAAACTCCTTCGCGGTGCGATCCGGCTGGCCGATCTGCCAGAGGATTTTTCCGCGCACTTCCGGCTGCCACACGAGTTTGCCGAGATCGGTCGTCTCACCGGGTTTCACCGTCACGTGATCGCGCCTAAATTCGCCGAATTGCCCGTCGTTCAGCACCCAAATCGAATAGGTTCCTTCGCGCGCCTTCTCGATCTCGAAGGTCCCGTCAGCCTTCACGCGCGACCAGAAAAAGTAGCCTTTGCCCGATTGCTGCCAGTCCGGCTCGGACTCCGTGGGCGTGGGGCCGATGAAGACGAGAGAACCCTCCGTCGCGCCGCCGCCACCGATTTCCAGACGTCCGGAAACCTTGCCGCGCTCGAGCGGATAAAGCGGGTCGCGCATCCATCGATACGGCCAGTCGCGCACGGCCTGGTCGGCGCGCGCCGTGGCCTTCGACCAGAGTTCCTCGCGCGATTTCCCCTCAGCCACGTAGATGAACCAAGGGCCCGCGAGCTTGCCCCATTTGCCGTCGGCGGCGGTGAGCGTGATGTTGCCGCGCCCGTAGTGGCCACCGACGAGATGGCGCAACAACACCGGCGAACTCGTCGTCTGGTGCACGGTCAGCTCCCGCGCGACCGGGCCGCTGTTGAGCGCCTCGCCGCTGTCTTTCACGAGGAACAAGCCGAGGCCATCCCCCATCAGGCCGAACACGCGCGAGCCCGTTTCCTCCAGCGCCCACGCATACTTCGTGTCGACGGTGCCGTCCGGGAGCAGGTAGCTCGCGTCCATGACCTTCGCGTCCTCCCTCATGTCCTGCGGACGCGGAAGAAAGCCCTGCTTTTCTTCGCCGATGGTCGCGTAGCGAAAAGTCTCCGGATCGGGACGCAGGCAGAGATTAACCTGCTCCAGGATGCGGTCGCCGGGCGGATTCGCGGGATCGTTTCGCACGACGATGTAGTTGTAGAAACCCGACTCCCCCGCGCGAACGACGTAGCGCATCTCCACGTCGAAACCTTGGAGCCGATTCGACGCGCTCACCTCCACGAGGTCGGGTTCGCGCCGTGTGACGCGCACCACGGTGCCCTCGCCCAGCTCCTCCTCCTTGGAGATCTTCACGCGATCCTTCACCGCCGCCTCTTTCGCGTAGAACTGGAGATACGCGTAGCCCTTCGCCGCGAGCAGCTCGCGCTCGCCGCGCTTAAACGACGTCATGCGGCCGTTCTTTTTGTCGAAGCGGACGCTGACCTCGGAGTTCGCGACGCGAATCGCGTCGGAGGACTCCTCGACACGCACGGAATCTGCGGGCGACGGCGCGCGCCGCGACACCTCGGGGGCCTGCGCCCGCAAGTTCACCGGGCCGAGCAAACCGGAAGGCAGCAAGCGATCCGTGGGTTTGTAGGGATTGTAGCTCGCCCAGGTGACGCGTTGCGCCTCGGGCAAGCCGGCGTCGGCGATGAGCCGGTTGGTCCAAACGTTCACGACCTTCACCTCCAGCCGGTTCTTTCCGGGACGAAGCGCGCGGGTCGCGTCGACCGCGAAGGGAGGCTTCCAAAGCACGCCGAGTTCGACGCCATTGAGCGATACCGAGGCGAGCGATTCCACCCGACCGAGGTCGAGGACCGCTTTCCCCGCGGGCACCGCAGGCAGGTCAAATTCCTGACAATAGGTCGCCGTTCCGGAGTAGTTCCTCACGCCAGGGTCCGAATGTTCCGGCCACGAAATCAGTTCGGCGAATGTCAGTTTCTCCGGGGCGCCGGCCTTCGGCGTGAACGAGACGTCCCACGAACCGGAGAGCGTTTTCCAAACAGGAATCTCCCCGACGAGGCCCGCGGTTTCGGTCGTCGGTGCCGGCTCGTTTCGGAACACGACGAAGAGCGAGCCGTAGGCCTCCAACGCGAGCGGCACCTCGATCCGATCTTGTTTCGCGACGTGGCCGGGCAGCGCGGTGATCTCGCCGGTTTCCGGATTCCACGCCTGCGGGATCTTGCCCTGCACGCGGAAGCGGCCGGTGAAAACCGCCGGCTGGCCGAGATGATTAGCCACGAAATAAATGTCGTCGGTTTCGCTGCGGCGATGCGCGAACAAGATGCTTTGGTCGGCCTGGGCGGGCGCCACCTCGAAATCTTTCGGCACACCTTGCCCGGCCAGAGCCTCCGCGGGCGCGCGGCCCCAGATCACTTTGCCGAGGCCCGTCGCCCGCTCTCCTGAGGCGGTCGGCTGGCCCGGCCCCCAGAGTTCATCGGCGATCTTCCGGACCTCGGCGTCACCCGCGGCGCCGTCGGCGAGACTGCGCGAGCCGACCGGTTTGCCCGACGCGAGCACGACCGCGCCCTGCGTCACCAGCGCGCGCAGTTGGCGCGCGGCGGCGAGCGTCAGGCGGTCGCCGCCCGCGAGCACCAAGACGGCGTAGCTCATGCCGCCGGGCAGCACGACGCGGCCGTCTTTCACGCTGGCGCGGAGGAGGATCTCGTCCCCGCACACGTCGTAGTCGTAGCCTTCGGGAGGCGCAGGCCGCATCCGCGCGGGAACGATTTTCAAGGGCACGTCATTTCCCAGGTGATAGAGCAGATCCATCACGGGCCGGCCTTCCTGCATCATGTAGGCCGACCGCGAAAGCGTGTTCCAAAAAGCGCCGCTGTAGTCCCACCAGGTGTTGTGGCGCTGGGTGGGCAGATAGAAGCGGTCCTCGGTCACGCCCGGCTTTCGGTCGTCCCAAGGTTGGTGAAGATACGCGAGCACCACGAAGCGGTTGATCCCCAGGGCCAGCGCGCAATCGGCCAGCGGTTTCAACTTGTTCAGGGTCAGATCGGCCGGACTGCCGGTGAACGCCTCGGCCGCGGCGATGGGCAAACCATACACGTGCGCCGCGCTGGCGGCCTCTTTGCAGTCGATCGTTCCGTCCGCCTGGCTGAGCCAGAATTCCGACATCGGAATGTCGGAGCGGCCTTTCGCTTGGATGGTGTCCACCGGCATGGCGGTGACGATGCCCTGCGCCTGCGCCATGAAGGTCATGCCGTGGGCGTGGCAGAGCCGCTGAAACTCGCCGTAGTAGAGATCGGAAATCAAATCCGCGCAGGTGCGCCGCACGTCGGTGAGAAACCGGTCCGATTGCTCGCGGTTGCCCACCACGCGCCCCGCCATCGCGGGCAGGAACCGGCGCAGATCATACCCGCGCCGCGTTTGAAACTGCGCGGCGAAATCCGCCGTCCAGTTTTGCGAGCCGTTTTCGATGCTGTCCATGTTGAGGCCCGCGAGACGCGCGCCCGGCACCGAGTTGATCTCCTTCAGGATTTTCCCGGCGTAGTTATCGAACTGAACCTGCGCCGCTCTCGCGCTCATCCGGTCGCATTCGAGGCCCTTGCTCTCGGGGCGTCCGTGTTTGACCACGGCTCCGGTCGCGGTGTGGCCGAAGCGCAGGATCGTCCAGCGTCCGGGCGGCGCGTCCCAATCCAGTTTTCCGTCGGCCCCGAGCCGGTCGGTGAGGTCGATGATCTTCGCCGGATCGATCACCTCGTCGCCGGCGTAGGCGGGCGTGCGATCAGGCGCGGGAAAATCGACGTAGGTCGCCGACTGCACTTCCCATTGGTCGATGCGCGCCTCGCCGCTCAACTCTACGCCGCCGAGATGCAGGTCGTCGTCCTTGTATTGTTTGTTGCGCCCCCAGTCGTGGAGGTTGAGGCGAAAACACCGGGCCGTCCTCGCCGGAAACGCCAGGGTCTGCCGCTCGCGTCCGTCGAGCTGGAACCCGCGCTGCGGGAGCGTGCAGACGAATTCCCACTTCACACCGTCGTCGCTCGCTTCCAGCTGTCCGAGGGGCGGATGCGGGCGGACACCTTGGCCGTAGTTATCGTCGCTCCAGTTCCCCGGAAGCTGCGTGGCCATGATCAGGCCCTTGGAGTTCGGCCGTTGGGAAAACACCAGGCTGCGTGCCGTGAAGGGTTTTCCGTAGTCGAGTTGGATCAAGGTCGGCCGACCATCCGCCGCCGGAGCGATGCGGACCTTTTTCCCCTCGCGCGCGAACATCGTGTCCAGATCCAGCCCCGCCGGCTCGCTGCTGAGCGTCGGAGCCGGCGCGGCTTCGGAACCGGCCGGAGACGGAAACGCCAACACCGCGACCTCCCGATAAAAGCCCATTTTCGTCGGTGGCTTCGGCAAGGTCCGTGAAATCCTTTGCCCGCCTTCGACTTTGAGTTCGCTCGAGACCAACCGCTGCACGCCGAGTTCGGGAGTGATCCACGGACCGCCGGCGACGTAGCCGGGCCCGACGTTGAGTTCCAAGGACAGGCCCAGCCGCGCACACTCGGCGGCGGCGAAGCGGACGCGCGCCATGAACTCGGGCGACAGGCTCTTGTAGGCGTCCGGCGCTTCGCTGAAAACCTGCTCGTAGAGCACCACGCCGCCCCAGCCGACGCGCTTCATCGCCTCGAGGTCTCGCGTGATGCCGTGCTCCGTCGTGACGGACTCGCCCCAGAACCACCAGGTCGTGGGCCTGGCCGCGGCCGGAAGCGACTTGAACGACTCGGCATCCAACGCCAGGGCGGGCATCGTCCCAACGAGAGTCAGCAGGCAGGCCAGCAACGCGGTTTTTTTCATCTGGATCGGGGTAGCTTAAGCAAGCAAGGGGTCGATGCCGTCACGCCACGTCATGCCGACGGGATAAGCGTGGTCCGGTATTCGGCCTGCACGGTGAGGTCGCCGATCTCCAGAAACTCGTCCTTCCCCTCGGGGAAGCGCGGCAGGTGCTCCGGAGCGATGTCCTGGAGATACGGATACGAACGGTGCGAGGGATGAAAGAGCAGAACAAGGCTCTCGCCGGCGGCCAGCGCGTCGAACTTACGAAGACCGACATCCCAGGCGGCGCCTTGGTAGAGGTGGTCGCCGACGAGTTTCCCGTGGATGTAGGCCTCGACGCGGTCGCCGTTATAGGAGACGCGCAGCCAGAGGTCGCTCACGCCGGCCCCCGACGCAGGCCACTCGACCTTGAACACGAGACGGCGGCCGCCCGCTTTTTCGCAGGTCCATTTCGGAGCATGCGAGGGGAATTCGATGGAGTAGTCGCGGAAGCCGTTCTCCGCGGGCTGCGGCGTGAGGGTGCCGTGGCTGGAGCGAAGCACCTCGGCCTCGGCGGGATAGACGGCGAGCTTGCCTTGCGTGGCGCCGATGGAACGGACCTCGATACCGGTGCGGCCGAAGAACAGATCGAAATCGGAGAGATAGAGCGCGTTCTCGAAAACGAGGGCGCGCGTGGCCTGGGCCTCGGTAAGGACGAGGATTTTCTCGCCGTCGCAGGAGAAGCGGAAGGGCGCTTCGTGAGATCCGCGCACCGTAGTCACTCCGTCCTTTCGGATGACTTTTATCCCGTCGCCGGTGATCATCGGCGAACCGCCCCAGACGAACTCGGGGAACATGCCCTCAATGCTGAAGAAAACGTGATGCTTGCCGTCGGCGCGCGTGAGCACGGTGAACGGCTGCGCGGTGGCGCTCTTTAGAAGCAGCGCGCCCACGTCGAAGTTGAACGGCAGGATGGCGGCGCGTCCGCGCTTGAGCGTAAAACCTCCCTCCTGAGGGAATCGTGTGACGCCGCCGGCGTGGCGGACGGTGAGGCTCACGTCGGTGAGGTCGGGGATCGCGTCCACGTGGTCCTGGAACTGGTGCATGAACACGAAGCCCTTTTCACCCTCGGCGCGGACGGCGTAGCGGAGTTGGTCCACCTGCTCGGGGAGCAGGGTCTTGGCCGAGTCCGGCAGATACGTTTCCATCGGGGCGAGGCGGTCGCCGAAGGCCGCGAGGAAGGTGTGCAGGGTGCGTAGCGTGTAGTAGTGCGCGCGCTGCTGGCCGAACTCGCCGAGCGGAGCCTGGTAGTCGTAGTTGATGCGAGGCAGGCCGCTTGCCTGTTCGTTGTAGAACTGGCCGCCGAGGACGGGATTGGAACCGCCGTGCATCATATAGTAACCGATGCCGTTGGAGCCGCTGCCCATGGTGCGGATCATCATCGGGAGCGAACTCTCGGGCGGCACGACGGGGCGGCGCCTGTGCGAGATCGACATGCCCGCGCCGAGCTCGGCGGGAATGGAGGGGTAGAGATTCGTGTCGAAACTCGCGGGCGGGTAATCGGGCGCGAGCCGGATATCCTTGAAGAGGTAGAACGGCGAGGGCGCGGGCGCGGCCCAGTAGGGATACGGGTAGCCGGCGGTGACGGGGATGCTGCCTTTTTCGACGATGGCGGCGTTGCCCCAGCCGGTGGCGGCGACGAGGGGAGCGTCGAGACCGTTGGAGATGGCGAGACGCTTGAGCGTGGCCATGTGGTCGCGGCCCTCGTTGGCGAAGCGGTTTACCTTCGCGTTTACGGTGATCTGGATGAATGCCACGTCGGCGTCGCGGTCGGCGACGGTCAGCTTGGGCGTGGAGGTCGGATAGCCGAATTCCCAAGGCGCGGCCGAGTGCTGGTATTCGTTCTCCACCTGGACACCGATGACCGGACCGCCGTCGGAGAAGAGCAGGCCCTTCAACTGCGCGCCGATCTGAGCGTAGAGGCGGTCGACGTAGTGGAGATATTGCGGGTTGTTCGAGCGGACGTCGAAGGGCTGGCCGTAGAGCCAGTCGGGCATGCCGCCGTTGCGAATCTCACCGTGGCAGAACGGCCCGAGACGCGCGATGACTTGGATGTCGTTTTTCGCGCAGAGTTCGACGAAGTGGCGAAGGTCGAGGTCGCCGCTCCAGTTGAACACGCCCTCCTCGCGTTCGTGCATGTTCCAAAAAATGTAGGTGGCGATCACCGTGATGCCGCCCGACTTCATCTTGCGAATGGCCTCGTCCCAGTAGGCGGCCGGATAGCGGGAGAAATGGATCTCGCCGATCACGGGGATGAAGGGGCGGCCGTTGCGTTCGAGGTAGCGGTTGGTGACGCTGATCGAATCACCCGAGATGCTCGTGCCCCCGAGATCGAGATGTCCGCGCAGGACCGGTGCGCCCTTGGCGGGGAGGGTGATGTCGTGGAACGAGAGCGTGAGCGCACTCGCGGCGGGAAGGTCGGATGGTTTCACGAAAGGATGAGCGAGAAACGAGACGCGGTGCTTTATCCCCCGGAAACGAACGTGCGGGCGAGCGCCACCGCGTCGGGTTGCGCGACGTTGAACGCCAGCACGCGATCCAGCGCGGCGCGCGCGGCGTCGGTCTCGCCGAGACCGTGGCCGGCAAGCGCGATGAGCAGATGGTTTTCCGCGTCGCGACGCGCCTGGAGGTCTTCCTCGAAGACGAGAAGGTTGGGTAGAGAGGTCGCGAAGTAGTCGATGACCGCCTTGTCCTTGAGCTTTGACTCGCCGAAAGCGCGCAGCTCGCGGAAGAGCGCGGTCGCCTCGGCTTCGCGACCGAGCTCGCGCAAGGCGAGACCGCGATAATACGAGAGCGGACTGTGCGCGGTGACCGCCATCTCCGCGAAGTCGCCGCTCTCGCCCGCGCAGGCCTCGAACGCGGCGCGCGCCTCGGCTTCGCGGCCCAGCGCACGCAATACCCGGCCGAGCCAGTAGTTCACGTCCGCCTTGGCCTGGAGCAGATGGTAGGCCTCGCCGAGCGTCTCGGGCGTGTCCATCGCGCCCGCGAAGTGCGCGTGCGCCGCCGCGGCGTCGCCGGCGGCCAGCGTGGCGCGGCCGAGCAGGAGCTTCGCAGCGGTGAACTGGCGCAACACCGCGCCCTCGCCGCCTTCCCACGGGTGGAAGCGGCGCGAGGTGAGCAACGCGAGCGCGTCGGCCGGACGGCCGAGAAGGTTGTAGAGCGATGCGAGCGCGACCGTGCAATCGTCCCGCTGGAGCACGAGCGCGCGATGCTGCTCCAGAAACGCGAGGCGCTCGGCGAGCGGATCGTTCAGCTTGGCGCGGAGCTGGTCGTATTCGGAAACGAGGCGCGGGTCGGCGGGATCGCACCGGAGCGCGGCGAGGTAGCAGGCGCGTGCACCGTCGGCGTCGCGGCGGGCGTTCCAGAGCGCGATGCCTAGGTTGCGGTGCGCCTGCGCGTGGCCGGGCGCCTCGCGCGTGGCGCGTTGCCAGCAAGCGATGGCGTCCTCGTGGCGGCGACGGTCGTAGAGCAGGTTGCCCAGCGCGTAGGCCGCCACCGGATCGGCGCCGGGCTGCGCGAGCGCCCACTCGAGCACAAGCTGCTCGACCAGCCTCGAGGGAAAGAAACGGTCGGGCGACTGGCGTCGCGCCTCGGCAAGCAAGGCCGGATCGCGACGCAGCCACGCCAGCGCGTAGCGCGTCATCGGCGTGCGCTCGAGGGGATTGGGCACCGCCACGGGCGCGCTCGGCGCGGCGTGATGGCGCTCGAGCAGATCGACCGCCTCGGCGGTGAAGCCGGCCTCGGCGAGATCGAAGGCGAGATCGAGGATGGTCTGCCCGTCATTGCGGTTAAGACGGAGGAACTCGCTCCACGCCGCGGCGACGGAGTCCACGCCCGCCACCGCTGCTCCGTTTGATGTTTCAGGGGCGTCCAGGTCGGATGGAGGGCGGACCGCGGTGTCCGCCGCTCGTCGCTCGCAGGTGCTACGCGGCGGGGACAGCGCCCCGACCTCCACGAAGAGTGGACGGGGCAGCGCTCCTGAAGCGCGCGCGAGTTCGGCGCGGGCGGCGTGGTCGAGCGGATCGACGGCCAGCACTCCGGCGAGAATCTCGGCGCCGCCGGCGCGACCGAGGCGGCGACGAATCGCAGCCTGAAGCACGCTCGCCTGCTGGAGATCGGCGTTGGTCTTGAGCGCGGCGGCGAGGTGCGTCTCGGCGGTCTCGTAGTCGCCGCGACGGCAGTCGATGCAGGCGAGACGATAGTAGGCGGCGGCGCGCCACTCGTAGTTCCAGGTCGCCTTGTAGAGCGCGGGGTAGGCCGTGTCGGCCTGGCCGAGAAAATCGCGCGCGAGACCGAGGTAGTAGTGCGCCTCGCCGGTCACCGGATTCGGGTGACGACGGGTGAGGCGCGCCACCGCTTTTTCAAAATGCTCCGCGGCGGCGGCGAGTCGTCCGTCCGCGAGGCGGCGGCGACCCAGCGCGATGTGGCAGCGGGCGTCGCCGGCATCGCGGCGCAGCGCTTCGTTCCAATACAGCTCGGGGGAGCGCGTCGGGTGGCGATACTGTTCGAGGTGTTCGCCGGTGAGATAGAGTTCCTCGTTGGAGGCGATGGCCTCGGGCGCGGGCGGCTCGGTGGCTTGCTGGCGGTCGCGCGTGAGCTTGGCGGTGTCGACCGGCCGGTAGGCGAGAAGCTCGCGGCCCTCGGCGTCGAGCAGGCGCGCGTGCAACGCGGTCTCGTGGTCGGCGGAAAGCCGGAGCGCGTTGTTTTTCCACGCCTCGCCGGGACGAAGCGTGATCGGCGTGTCGAGCAGCGTGCGCTCGCTTTCCGTGATGACGAAGCGCCCGCCGACGAGCGGTTCGCTGACGTTGAGGCCGAGCTCGATGGCGCGGTTTTCGCCGACGACGACGCGCAGCGCGGCGCGGGTGTTGGCGGCCTGCACCGGGCCGATACCGCGGATGGGCCACCAGAACTGCGAGAAGGTCTTGGTCTCGTAGGGCAGCAGGTAGCTGAAGTCGGGCTGGTTGTCGGTGTAGACGCCGGCCATGAGCTCGACGTAGGGACCGTTGGTGTCGGTCAGCTCGCGATCCCACGCGAAGCCGAAGGCGTGATTACCCCAGGTCCACTGCTTCTTGCCGGGCGAGATGTGGCGGTTGGCGACATGGACGAAGCCGCCGTCGGCCGCGAAATCGTAGCCGCCGAAGAAGTCGAAAGCGGTCTGGCAAACCATGTAGCTGGTCGGCACCGGGATGTTTTTATACCAGCTGAGGTCGTTGGCGCCGGGACGCGCGGCGTAATCGAGGCCGTAGTAGTGATTCGTCGCGACCGGGAAGGACGAGAGCGCGCGCACCGCGTGGTCGGCGACGTAACGGACATCGGGTGGGAAAAACGACTGGTAGCGGTCGTGGACCCTCGCCGCGACGTTGGCCCACCAGAGAAAAGTCTGCGTGAAAGGCGTGCGGTTGTAGAGCCGGCCGCGCAGCTCGACGAGCGAGGAGCCGGGGCGCAGGCGGATGCCGTGCATGCCCTTGAGGCGGTGGATCGGATCGTGCTCGCTCAGCCACACCGTGCGCGCGCCGTCGGCCTCCTCCTCGATGAACACGTCGGCGGGCAGAAAGGTCCCGGGACGATGGTGCTGCGGCCAGTTGAACTCCACCCCGCCGGAGATCCACGGACCGGCGAGCCCGACGAGCGCGGGTTTGATCACGTCCTGCCGGTAGAAGAAGTCATAGTCGCGGTTAGCCTTGTCCTGCCCGAGGAAGATGCGCCCGCCGATCTCGGGCAGCATGACGAGGCGCACGAACTCGTTTTCGAGCCGCGCGGACTGGTAGCCCACCGGCTCGGCGGTGTCGTGGACCTTGTCGATGAAGGGCACCGGGTAGACCTTGCCGTTGGAGCCTTGGTAAACGCGTTTCTCGAAGAACACGGGGTTCTTCTCGGGCGCCCCGACCGGGTAGGTCGGGATCACGCGGGGTTCGAGGACGGCGGTGACGGGGGACGAAGCGGGCATGACCGATCTTACGCAATCCGTAGGACTGTATCCATGGATACGAAATAGAAAGGCATGGACGATCTTTAGGCATCGTTTATCCGGAATAGATGCGTGCTTCCGGCAACATAGCCCGTCAGGCCGAGGGGTTCCCCGGCCAACGTCTGGTCGTCCTGCCGCCGGCGGCGGTGGCGCGGGCGAGCAAGCTCCCCTTCGGGGCGGAGTTGCTGCCGACGCACCTCGGACGCTTCGACCAGGCGGCCGGGCACTTTGTCGAGCGTCCGCGCGGCCGTCCGGAGCACGTGCTGCTGATCTGCCTGCAAGGTGCGGGCTTTGTCGCCGCGCCGGGACGTCGGCACGACTTGAGCGAAGGCATGGCGATTCTGCTGCCGCCCCATCGCGCCCACCGCTACGGCGCGGACGAGACGCGCCCGTGGAGCCTGCTCTGGATGCACCTCGTCGGCGCGCAGGCGCGTCGGCTGGAGGAAGTTTTCAACCCCGCGCCGGCGCGCGCCGGCGAACGCTTCCACCTCGTGGAGATGGACCGCGTGGTCGAGGCCTTCGAGGACACTTTTCGGCACGTGAACGGCGCGTTCAGCGACGCGGACCTGATCGGGCTGGCGACGGGCGCGGCGCGCTTTGTCGGGCTCCTGCGCACCTTGCGCCAGGCCGAGCCGGGCGTGCGACGCGAGGCGGAGACGAGGGTGTTGCGCACGGTGAGGCACATGCGCGAGCGCTTGGCCGAGCCGCTCAGCCTGGCCGAGCTGGCCCAGGTGGCGGGCTGGGCGCCGGCCCATTTCGCGACGGTTTTTCGGCGGCAGATGCAGACTCCGCCGCTGATTTTCCTGACCCGCCTGCGGCTGCAACGCGCCTGCGAGCTGCTCAAGGCCGGTGACGCGCCGCTGGCGGAGATCGGGGCGCAGGTGGGCTTTGCGGATCCGTTTTATTTTTCGCGGGTTTTCTCGCGGCACCAAGGACAGTCACCCGCGGCGTATCGGCGCCTTTATGCGGGGCGACACGGAGCACGCGACCGATCCCGGGCGTGATTTCCCCGCTTTCGCTCCGCGCGCGGATGCGTTAACGTCCTCCGTTATGATCAAAGGCCAGAAAGTCGTCTGCATCAACGACAGCTTCCCCGCGCTCGTCCGCGCCATCTACAAGCAGCTGCCCGTGAAAGGCACGACCTACACCATCCGCGAGGTCTTCCTGGGCCGCGAGAAAGTGGTGAAGGCCGGCGACTCCGCCACGGTCGGGCTGCTCCTCGCCGAGCTGACCAACCCGCCCGACCCCTTCCATCAGGGCAAGCAGGAGCTCGGCTTCAGCTCGGAACGCTTCGCCCCGCTCGAGGAGAAAAGCGACGAGACCGCGGTCGGCGAGGAGGCCGGCGAGCTCGCGGGCGTCGGCTACGGCGACGACAAGCCGAACAAAGGCTACTGGCAGAACTGAGCCCGGCCCACGCCGCTCGGACCGCGCGTCCTTGCTCCCCAGGCCGGTCGTTCCCGCGCACAATGTTCGTAATACGAACATTGCCGGCCTGGCCGCAGGCGGCTCGACGCGGCGACCTCACGAGCGAGGCATGAAAAAGGCGCGGGCCGAGTGGCCCGCGCCTTTTTCCGCGCCTTTTTTAGTTTAGGCGAAGTGGCGTCGTCGCCCTCTTCGCCGTGCGACCGGCCTCAGAAGAACTTCTTCGCCTTGGCGAACCAGCTCTCGCTAGTCGGATGCTCGGCGTCGCCGCTCACGCGGGCGAACTCCTTGAGCAGTTTTTCCTGCTCGGAGCTCAGCTTGGTCGGCACCTCGACGTGCACGCGCACGAGTTGGTCGCCCTGGTGGCCGCGCTGGCGCAGCGAGGGCATGCCCTTGCCGCGGAGGCGGAAGGTCGTGCCGCTCTGCGTGCCGGAGGGCACCTTCACCGTCGCCTTGCCGAAGAGCGTGGGCACCTCGAGCGTGCCGCCGAGCGTGGCGAGGGTGAACTTGATCGGGATCTCGCAAAAGAGGTCGTCGTCCTGGCGCTCGAACAGCTCGTGCTGCTTCACGTTGAGCACGATGTAGAGATCGCCGTCCTGGCCGCCGGCGAGGCCGGCCTCGCCGTTGCCGGAGGAGCGCAGGCGCGTGCCGGTGTCGACACCGGGCGGGATGCGCACGTTGACCTTGGCGTTCTGCGGCACGCGGCCCTCGCCGCGGCACGCGGTGCAGGCCTTCTCGACCTTCTGACCGGCGCCGCCGCAGGTCGGGCAGGTCTGGGCGAAGGTGATGATGCCGCCGCTGCGGCGGATCTGGCCGGCGCCGCGACAGGTGGGGCACACGACCTTCTTCGAGCCCGGCTCGGCGCCGGAGCCGTCGCAACGCTCGCAGGCGTGCAGGCGACGGAAGGAGATCTCTTTCTCCACGCCCTTGGCGGCGTCCTCGAGGCTGATCTCGAGATCGTAGCGCAGATCGGAGCCGTCGCGCTCGGAGCCGCCGCCTCCGCCGCCGAACATCTGGTCGAAGATGCCTCCGCCGCCGCCCCCGCCCTGCTGGCCGAAGACCTCGCGGAAAATGTCGAACGGATCGTGGAAGCCGCCGCCGCCCATGCCGCCGGGACCGCGCGGGCCGGCGCCGCCGCCTTGCGTGAAGGCCTGGTGGCCGTAGCGATCGTAGGCGGCGCGCTTCTGCGGGTCCTTCAGCACTTCGTAGGCCTCGGAGACCTTCTTGAACATCTCCTCGGCCTCCTTGTTGCCCGGGTTTTTGTCCGGGTGATATTGGACGGCCTTCTTGCGGTAGGCTTTCTTGAGATCCTCCTCCGAGGCGCCTTTTTCGACGCCTAGCAGAGAGTAATAGTCTTCGTTGGCGGCCATGTCGGGTGTTTGGCGAGCGGGACGGGTGGGTGGTGGTTAAAACAAGGACGCGGGCGGCGCGGCGTTCGGGGGCGACGCTCAGACGACCACGCCGTTGGCGGGATCGGCGGGCTTTTCCGGTTTGCCTGTGGAAACGACCACGCTGGCGGCGCGCACGAGGCGGCCGTTGAGCGTGTAGCCGACGCGAACGCAGGCGGCGACGTGGTCGGCGGGCACCTCCGGGCTCGGCTGCTGCGAGATCGCCTCGTGGAGGTTGGGATCGAAGGGCTTGCCGACGGGCGACACCTCGGCGAGGCCGTGGTTGGCCAGCGCGCCCTTGAGCTGGGAGGCGATCATGTCGACGCCGCCGGCGAGGCTCTTCAGATCGGCGTTAGCGGCCTTGGTCGCGTTGAGCGCGTGCCCGAGGTTGTCGATCACCGGGATGAGGTCCTCGAGGATGCGCGTGGCGGCGCGGTGGGCGGCGTCCTCGCGGTCGCGGACGGCGCGCTTGCGGTAGTTGTCTAGGTCGGCGACGGAGCGCAGGTAACGCTCGTAGTTGTCCGCGGCCTCCTTCTTCGCGGCGGCGACGAGTTCCTCGGGCGAGGGCCCTGGGGCCGGCGCGGCGGACGCGGCCCCGGCGGCGGCCCCGGTCGCGTCGGCGGCTTGGGCCGCGGCGGGCTCGGAGTTGGCGGGAGACGGGTTGGCGGGTTCGGCTTGGCTCATGGGAAAAGGGTGCAGGTGAAAACAAGATAACCGCCGGCGCAAGCCCCGCGGCTACCGGAAGCCACGCCCCGGGAAAACGCCTGCAATTTTCCGCCGGCGCGTCATAAACCAGGCGCTCCAGTCGCAACTCCTTCCGCACCATGAAACGCCTCCTGCCTTGGATCGCCTGCGCCACCCTCCTCGCCTTCGTCGTGGCGCCCCTCCGGGCGGCCGCCGCGGCCGCCACCTCGACCGCGCCGGCCGCCGCCGCCTCGGCCCCGGCGGCCAAGGACGACAAATCGCCCGTCGCGCCCTACGCCAAGGCCGTGGCGACCGTCACGGGCATCGCCATCTCCCCGCTCCTCGGCACCGGAGCGCTCGGCGTTTACGAGGCCTGGCAGGCCGAGACGCCCGAGCAAAAGGCCGCCCTGCCCTGGTATGCGAAAGCCAGCTTCTTTATCCCCGCCCTGCTGATCGTCGGCGTGTGCGCCGCCAAGGACTCCTTCGGCGCCGTCGTGCCGCCCGGGCTCAAAAAACCCCTCGATGTGCTCGAGACGATCGAGAACAAGGCCTCCGGCCTCGTCGCGGCCGGCGCGGTCGTGCCCTTCACCATGGCTTCGCTCTCCAAGATGATCGTCGCCTCCGCCCCCGCCGTCCCGGCCGGCGACGCGATGCTCCACACGGGCACCGCAACCATCGCGGTCGGCGCCATCGACTGGTCCTGGTTGCTCAATGTCCTCACCGTCCCGCTCGGCGTCGCCGTCTTCGGCGTCGTCTGGCTCGCCTCGCACGCCATCAACGCGCTCATTCTCCTCAGCCCGTGGGGCGCCATCGACGCCGCGCTCAAGGGCGCTCGCACCGCCCTACTCGGCCTTATCACGATCACCGCAACGCTCAATCCCTGGATCAGCGCCGTGCTCTCGCTCGTCGTCATCCTTGTCGCCTACCTCGTCGCCGGCTGGGCCTTCCGGCTCACCGTCTTCGGCGCGATCTTCTCCTGGGACTTCCTGAGCTTCCGCAAGAACCGCTTCCGCGTCGCGGACAAGGGCGACAATCTCCTCTTCTCCAGCAACGCGCTCACCTCGCGGGGCGTGCCGATGCGCACCTACGGGCGCCTCCGCCACGAGCCCGAAAACGGCAAATGCGTCTTCCGCTACCGCCCCTGGCTCGTGCTTCCCGAGCGCGCCGTCGACGTGAGGTTCACGACGCCCTCGGTGGGCGAAGGCCTCTTCATCAGCTCGATCGAGGACGGCGAGGAAACCGCCTTCGTCCTGCCCCCGCGCTACCGCGGCCACGAAGCCGAGGTCGCCCGCGCCTACGCGCTCGAGGGCGGCGTCCGCCCCGTCGGATTGCTCAAAGCCTGGGGCGTGCTGAAGGAGCTCTTCGGCGGCGGCGCGGCGCGCACCCAGGTCGTCTGAACGGCCCGCGCGACGCCATCGCGTCTTCGATTCGTTTCACCGGCCGGGCGAATCACTCGCCCGGCTTTTTTGCGCCCGCGTCCGGCGCCGGAACCTTCACCGTGAAGGGCCCGCCATCCTTGGTCCCGAGCACGAAGAGCACGAGCTTCGCCGGCGCCGCCCCGCGGTTCACGCCGTTATGGGCGAGGTCGACCACCTCGCACAGCGCCTCGCCGGCCTTGATCTTGTTCAACCGCCCGTCGGCCAGGGTCACCTCGATCTCGCCCTCCATCACATAGCCGACGCAGGTGATGGGATGCTTGTGCCAGCCGGTCTCGCCGCCGGGCGCGATCTCCACCAACACGGCGGTCACCTCGGCCCGGCCGTCCTCGGGCTTTGGATACGCCAGCGCGCGCCCCGCCTCGTCGGTGGTCTTTTTCAGGAGCCGGGTGACTTTCACCGGCGCGGCGTAGTCGGTCGCCACGACCGGCGCGGGCGAGGCAGCCTCGCCGGCCGCAAACGACGCGGACACGCACGCGAAACAAGCCGCCAACCCAAGTCCCGCGGAAAACATGCGCTTCATGCCACGACGCATAAACGCGCCGCGAACGCGGGCAAGACCCGGCGCAGCCGGGCTCAGACCGACACGCGTTTCGCCAGCAACCGCAGGGCCTCGGCCGCGGCCAGGGCCTGCATCGCCTCGCGACCAAGGCCCGGTCCCTCGACAAACGCCGCCGACGACGCCGTCCCCCCGCCCGTCACCGCCACCCAGGCGCAGGGATGCGCCACCCCGCGCGCCGCATCCGGTTCCGCGTAGCCGGTCGTCGCCACGCCGAACTCGGCGTGGAAAAGCCGCGCCGCGCCCGCCGCCATCTCGATCGCCACCTGCGCCGACACCGCGTTCACGTCCACCGCGTGCGTCGCGTCGACGCCAAGCAGCCGGACCTTCGCCTCCAACGCGTAGGCCGTGAGCCCGCCGGCGAAATACCCCGAGGCTCCGCTCCAGCGACCCAGCGCGGCCTGCACCCGGCCCACCGTCAGGCTCTCCGCGACCGCGACCTTGCGCCGCGAAACGAGCAGACGCTCGTGTAGCGCCCGCGCCTCCGCCTCGGACCAGCCGGCCCCCGCGTGTGGGCTCGCATGCGTGTTGGACATGCCGCCATCAACCACAAAGGCCGCCGCGCCGCAATCGCCGCGCGTGGCTAGGGATTCAGCCGAAGGACGCCGCGAAAAAACACCCGGGACTCCGCTCCCATGGGCGCCCAGGCGCGACGTCCTTCTACTGAAAGCTCCCGCAAGGAAACCGCGCCCGCGCTCCAATCGCCGAGGTCGCGCGTCGCCTGCACCTCGAGGCCCGCGTAGGTCGCGCGGGCGACGACCGGATCCGCCATCAGCAACGCGGTCGGAACCCCGGCGAGCAGGCGCGCCTCGAAGATCGCCGGCCCGGCCGAGAAGTTTTCATACGCGAACTCGAACCCGTTCGCGATCCCGTCGCCGTCCGCGTCCGCCGCGAAGGCGCGGTCGCCGCCCGCCGGCAGCGTCGCCGCCCATTGGTCGTAGGCGCCCTGCGCCGTCGGTTCGAAGCTCGCGGCGTAATCGGCCGCGCCGGTCACCGTCACGTCACGCCGGGCCTCGGTCGAGCCGTCGCTCCAGCGCGTGAAACGATAACCCGCCGAGGGAGTCGCGCGTATCTCGGTCGTCGTCCCGGGCGGGAAAAATCCGCCGCCCGTCGCCGTTCCGCCCGCGCCCGCGGACACCGTCAACGGATACTCCCGGACCACGAGCTCCGCCGTCGCCGCGCCCGCCTCGAGGCGGATCGCGTCATACATCACGCCCGCCGCCGGCGACACGGGCTTGGTGCCGCTCCAGTTCGAGCGGCCCGAGAGCTGCAAGGTGAGCGTGTTGGCGCCGGCGCGCAGGAGCGCGGCGTTGAAAGACACCCGCTGCTGACGATAACGCGAGAGGCGCGTGGCGGAGCGATAGATGCCGGCGTCGTTCACCAGGCCGAGGCTGCCGATCGAGGAGCCGTTGACCGAAAGGTTGAGCGTGCCGCTCATCGAGCCGGCGAGATCGAGCACGAGCTCGGCCGGCGTCGTCGGCACCGCGGCCAGGGAGAAATTCACGTTCCACCTCGGCGTCAGGTAGCTGCCGTCGTCCATCGGCACGACCATCTGCGCGTAATACCAATCGGTCGCCATGCTCGCGCCGACCGCGTAGTTCAGATCGGCCGCGCCCCGCTCCTCGACGTAACGCCACCAGAGGCCGAACTGCCGCATGCGGTCGCCGAAACGGAACTCCGCCGTCGATCGGTCGGGCACGCCGATCTGCCAGAGCGTCTGCGCGCGGCGCGGCGGCGTCCACGATACGCGGCCGAGGTCCGTCGTCGCGGCGGCGTTCACCGTCACCTGGGCGAGCTCCATCTGGCCGGAGAAACCGGGAACGCAGGCGTAGAGCGAATAGGCTCCCGGGCGCACCTTGGGGATCGTGAAATTTCCCGCCGCGTCCGCGCGGGTCCAAAAAAGGTAGCCGCGTCCCTGCGCCTGCCAGTCGCTCCCCGGCTGGGCGAGCACCAGCAGGGCCTTGTCCGCCGGAACGCCGGCCGAGATCAGGCTGCCGGTGACCGCGCCGCGCGCGACCGGGTAGCCCGGCTCGTTCATCCACGCGAGCGGCCACGCCGCCCGCTCGGCGTCGGCGCGGGCCAGCGCGTCCTGCCACAACGCGGCCGCGCCGACCGCGGCGCCCGAGTTGATGTAGATGAAGTAGGGCCCGTAGAGCTTTTCCCAGACCTCGTCCGCGGCGAGCGAGAGATTCGAATCGGAGCCGATGAAGTGCGCGGCGTGAAAAGTCTCGATCAACAGCGGGGTCGTGTCCGTGCCATGGACGAAGAGCTCGCTCTTGGTCGGGCCGCCGTTGATGCACTCCTCGCTTCCGGTGATCATCCAGAGTCCGAGGGAGTCGCCCGCGAGGCCGTGCGCCTTGTGCGTCTCGAGGAAGTCGGCCCAGTCGTATTTCGTGTAAACGGGAAACCCGTCGTCGGTGAGGCCGGCCGGCGTCGTGTAGGAACTGGTCGCCGGCAGCTTGTTGGTCGCGTCCATGATGACCGGCGCGGCCGCGAGCAGGGACGGCGCGATCATCTGCCCGCTCTTTTGCTCCGAGCTGAAGGCGTTCGTGAACACGTTTTTGTCGCAACGCAGCACCATGCGCGCCTGCTCGAGGTAGGTCGCCGCGTCGCCCGCGCCGTGACGGAAAACCGTGTAGCAGTGAAACCCGCGGTCGCCGACCTTGAGCACGTAGTGCAGTTCTGTGGCGAACTGCCCCATGCGGCCGCTCACCTTGAAATGCACGCGCGTGCCGGTGTTTTCCACCAGCGCGTAGGTTCCGGAAAAGGCATAGTAGGATCCGCCGGAGTTCGAGTCGAAGTAGAGCCGGCCGCCGTTCAACAGCAGGTTGTTGCCGCCCTCCAGGCGGAGGTCGGAGCACTCGCCGTTGGTCTTGCCGAAGACCGCGCGGACGAGGCCGTTCCCCACCGTCACGTCACCGCTCGTCTCCTGGATGAAGACCGCGTTGGTCGGCGGCGGAGGAGTCGCGCCCGGTGCCGCGACGTCGGGCAGATCGAGCGTGGGCGCGAAGTCGCCCGTGTCGCTGCCCACGCCCTCGGCGGTGCGCACGTGGAGGAAAAAATCCTGGCCGGTGGTCGCCACCTGCGGTTCGAGAAAAAGCGTCACCCGGTGGTTCGAGTCCGCGTTGAGAAAATCCAGCAGCGCCTGGCCGGAAAGACTCAGTCCGCCCGAATAGCCCCCGCCCGGGTAGCTGATTTTTCCGAGGTAGACCACGGCGCCGGCCTTGTGGTCGCGATCGATGTTGGGCGAGTCGGCCGTGTCGAGACCCGGCGCATTGTTGTAGGAAAGCGAGGAGGCGCTCCAGTCGTTCTCCCCGGCGACGCCGTCGACCACGCCATAGACGTCGATCGCGAAGGCCGCGGAGGACACCTGGCTCGACGCGATCCAGAAGCGCAGCGTCGCGGCGTTGATCGACTCGGCGACGCCGGTCAGGTCGAAACGGAAAAACGCGATGGCGTGCCGCTCGGTGCCGGCGACGTTGCGGGAACGCAGCTCGAGAAAGGTGCGTCCGCTGCTCGCGTTGGTCGGCGAGTGCTCGAGCACGTCCTCGTCCGCGCCGGCGAGCGTCCCCGTGGTGGGCGCGTAGGCCGCGCGCAGGAGCGGGAGCAGGCCGAGGACGAGCGCGAACAACAGCGCGGCCGGAAAACGAAAGACGGGGCGGGGCGAAAACATCGGGCGGGGCGGGGGTTGGCCCACCCTGCGCCCCCGTTCACGCGCCTTCTAGCCCTTTGCGAGGGAACAGTCTGAATTACCCCGCCCACGCGAGGCCGCGCCCGACCGCGCCCCGCGGATCAGAACGCCAGCTCCACGCCCACCGGGCAGTGGTCGCTGCCCATCACCTGCGGCTCGATCCAGGCGCGTTTCAGGTTCGGACGCAGCGAGCCGGACACGAGGAAGTAGTCGATTCTCCAGCCCACGTTCCGGCCGCGGGCGCCGCCGCGGTAGCTCCACCAGGAGTAGTGGGCCGGCCCCTTCTCGAACTCGCGAAACGTGTCCACGAACCCGGCGTCGATGAACTTCGTGAACCCCGCGCGCTCCTCGGGCGTGAAGCCCGGGTTCGCGACGTTGTCCTTCGGCCGGGCCAGATCGATCTCCTTGTGCGCCACGTTGAAATCGCCGCAGGTGACGACCGGCTTCGTCTTTTCGAGCGTCTGGATGAACTTCAGAAATTCCGCGTCCCAGACCTGCCGATACGGGAGGCGGCGCAGCTCGTCCTGGGCGTTCGGGGTGTAGACGTTGACGAGGAAAAACTTCTCGAACTCGGCCGTAAGCACACGCCCCTCGGCGTCGTGGTCCTTCAACCCGAAACCGAAACGCACGCTCAGCGGCGCGTGTTTGCTCAGGATCGCGGTGCCGCTGTAGCCCTTTTTCTCGGCCGCGTAGAAGGTCACCGAGGAATACGCGCCCGGCCAGGCCACGTGCGCGACGTCGCCCGGGTGGCACTTCGTCTCCTGGAGGCAGATCACGTCGGCGCCGCTCGCCGTCATCCAAGGCAGCAGCGTGCCCTTGTCCAAACCGGCGCGCGCGCCGTTCACGTTCCAGGAAAGCAGTTTCATGTCGGGTTAAAACCGCCACGCTGCGGGCGATGTAGCCGCGCGCAACCCCGCGCTTGCCCAGAAGCCCCGCCCGGCGGACATTCGCCGCCCTTTTTTCCATGTCCGCCCTTGTCCATCGTCCGCTCGGCCAACGCATCCCCGACCGCCTCCACGCGGTCTCCTGCAGCCTGCCCACGATGCGCGACGTCATCGGCTACGAGGAAAAAGACCCCGCCGTCACCTCGCGCATGACCAGCGGCTACCCGCGCTTCGTCGTCCACCCGCTGCTCAAGCAGGTCGTCGTCGAACTGCGCCGGGCCCGCCCCGAGCTCGCCCACCGCGAGCTCTGGCTCTGCGCCGGCCCCGCCGTCGCCGCCGCGCTCCACGCGTATCTCGACGGCGCGGGGGAAATCATTCCTCTCGACGCCCACCTCGCCGCGCTCGCGCTTCCCGCCGGCGCCGACGCCGACCTCTCCAACCGCGCCCGCCGCTACCTCCAGCACACCGGCGCCTTCGGCTCCTCCCGCGCCGCCGAGGACTGGCTGGCCCGCCACGGGCATCTCTCCGCCGCCGCCCCCGAGACGCTTTTCGCCGGCTCCGCCGACGAGGCCGCGGCCCATGTCCGCCGCACGCTCGCCAACGTCTACGGTCACGGTCTCGCGCCCGAGGACGTCCACCTCGCGCCGAGCGGCATGGCCGCGACCTTCGCCGCCTTCGAGGCGGTCAACGCCATCCAAGCCCCGCGCGGCCGCACCCGCTGGATCCAGCTCGGCTGGCTCTACCTCGACACCATCGCGATCCTCCAAAAACTCACCTCCCGCCCCGTCGAGGACTACCTGCACCACGAGGATGTCTTCGACCTCGCCGGGCTGGCCCATCTGCTCGACGCCCACGCGGGCCGCGTCGCGGGCGTGCTCGCCGAGGTGCCGACCAACCCGCTCATCCAGACGCCCGACCTCCCGGCGCTCGCGAAACTCTGCCGCGATCGCGGCGTCGCCCTGGTGGTCGATCCGACCATCGCCTCGCCCTACAACCTCGACGTCCTGCCGCACGCCGACGTGGTGGTGACCTCGCTCACCAAATACACCGCCTCCGAGGGCGACGTGATTCTCGGCGCCTCCGCCGTCAATCCCGCCTCGCCGCTCGCGTCGGAGTTGCGCCCCCGCCTGGCCGCGGCCGCCTCCCTTCCCGCCGTCTATCCGCGCGACATCGCGCGCCTCGCCGCGCAGATCGACGCCACCCCCGCCCTGGTCGCCCGCATCAACGCCTCCACCCCGCTCGTGGCGGAGTTCCTCCGCGCCCACCCGAAGGTGGCCGCCGTCTTCTGGAGCGGGCACTCGTATTCAGCGACCAATTACCACGCGCTCGCCCGCGACCCCGGCGCCGCCGGCTCGATGATCACCTTCCACCTGCGCGCCGGGGAGTCGGTGGAGTCCTTCTACGACCGTCTGCGCATCGCCAAGGGCCCGAGCTTCGGCCTCTCCACGAGCCTGATCTGCCCCTTCATGTTCCTGGCGCACTACGACCTCGTGACCACCGCCGAGGGTCGCGATCACCTCGCGCGCAACGGCCTCTGCCCCGAGCTGCTCCGCCTCAGCGTCGGCGCCGAGCCGGTCGAGGAGATCATCGCCGCCCTCGCCGAGGCGCTGGGCTGAGCCGGATCGCCGTCCGTCCCGCGCGGAACGCGGGAGCGGCCGATCACACCGCCGTCTCGGTGAAACGCGTCTCGCGGATCACCGTGATGCGGATCGTGCTCGGATACTGGAGCTCTTCCTCGATCCGCTGGCGCAGGGTCTTGCTGATCTCCCGCGCCTTCTCGTCGTCGACCTTGCTCGGGTTGACGACCACGCGCACCTCGCGGCCGGCCTGGATCGCGAAGGCCTGCTGCACGCCCTCGACGGAGATCGCGAGTTTCTCCAGACGGTCGAGCCGCTGGATATAGGTGTGCATCGACTCGGCGCGCGCGCCGGGCCGGACCGCCGAGATCGTGTCGGCGAGGATGACGAGGCCGGCGTAGACCGTCTCGGGCTTCACTTCCTCGTGGTGCGCCGCCACCGCGTTGACCACGATGGCGGTCTCGTTGTGTCGCTTCACGAAGTCGGCGCCGATCACCGCGTGGCTGCCCTCGTAGTCGCCCTCGATCGCCTTGCCGATGTCGTGCAGGAGTCCGGCGCGCTTCGCGAGATTGGGATCCAACCCGAGCTCGCTCGCCATCAGCGAGCAGAGGAAGCCCACCTCGACGGAGTGATCGAGGACGTTTTGAGAGTAGGAGAAGCGGAACTTCAGCTTGCCGAGCACCTTGATGATCTCGGGGTGGAGGCCGTTGATGCCGAGGCGCTGCACGGCGTCTTCGCCATCGCGCTGGAGGTTCACATTGAGCTCGGCGTTCGCGGCCTTCACCGCCTCTTCGATGCTCGCCGGGTGGATGCGCCCGTCCTTCACCAAGGCGTCGAGCGCGGCGCGAGCGACCTCGCGGCGCACCGGATCGAAGGACGACACCAGCACCATCTGCGGCGACTCGTCGATGAGCAGCGTGACGCCGGTCGAGGCCTCGAAGGCCTTGATGTTGCGCCCCTCGCGGCCGATGATGCGGCCCTTCATCTCCTCGTTCGGCAGGGAGACGATCGTGGCCGTCACGTCGTTGTTCGGGCGCGAGGACATGCGCTGCATCACCGTGACGAGGATGCGTTTCGCCTCGGCCTGGAGGTCCTGCTCGGAGCGTTCGAGGATCTGCCGGCGCAGCGCGCGCAACTCGTCCTGGCACTCGATCTGCACCTCCTCCTTGAGCGCGCGCCGGATGTCCTCGGCGTCCATCTGCGACACGCCCTCGAGCCGCTTGCGAAGGGATTTGGACAGGGCGCGGATCGCGTCGCGCGCCTGACGGATGGCGCTGTCCTCGCGATTGAGCCGCTCCTCGCGCTGCTGCAACTGGTGGTCGAGCAGGGCCAGCGACTCCTCGTGGGAACGGATTTCACGGAGACGCACATCCATCTCGATCTCGCGGCGGTCGAGTTCGCGGTTCACGTCGGCGCGGCGGCCGACGAGTTCCTTCTCCACCTGCTGCTTGATCTCCTCGGCCGCGACCAGCGCCTCGCGCTTGGCGACCTCCAAAAGCTCCTGCGCCTGCTCGCGCGCCGCGCGCCGCGTCGTCTGCGTGCCCAGCCACACCGCGGCGAAGCCCGCCGCCGCTCCCGTGAGCAGCACCGCCGCCCAAGGCCAATACGGCACCACCTCCTCCGTCGTTTGCGCGATGACGAGATAGTGGGGTGCGAGGCTGGCGACCATGAGTGGCCATGAGGGAAAGAGTCGGACGAAAATTCAACCCTACACTCGCGAGGCGGCCCGGCCCGCGCCGGCGTCCCCACCGTTCGAAGCGCACCGCGCTTGCGGTTGTCGGACTCCGGACGAATCCTCCGGTCCCTTCGCCATGCTAAAAAACGGCCTCATCCACGCCTGGGAAAACCCCGAGCTCTTCGCTCTCAACAAGCTGCCGCCCCGCGCCACCTTCGACCTCTTCGCCACCGCGAAACAGGCCCTCGGCCGCTCGCGGGAAAAGTCGCCCTGGTTCCAATCCCTCGACGGCGAGTGGCAGTTTCGCCTCGAGCGCGATCCCGCCGACGCCCAGGCCTTCGCCGAGGGCCGGCCCTTCAACGACTCCGCCGCCTGGGGATCCATCCCCGTGCCGTCCAACTGGCAGATGCACGGCCACGGCCGCCCGCACTACACCAACGTGACGATGCCCTTCCCCGAGGAGCCGCCCTTCACGCCCGCGGACAACCCCACCGGCGTCTACCGCCGCTTCTTCCGCATCCCCGCCGCCTGGTCCGGCCGACGCGTCGTCCTGCACTTCGGCGGCGCCGACTCCGTGCTCGCCGTCCACGTCGACGGCGTCGCCGTCGGCCTCTCCAAGGACGCCCGCCTGCCCGCCGAGTTCGACCTCACCCCGCTCGTCCGCCCCGGCGTCGACCACGAGCTCGTCGCGATCGTCGTCCAATACTCCGACGCCTCCTTCCTCGAGGACCAGGACATGTGGCGCCTCGGCGGCCTGCACCGCTCCGTCCATCTTCACGCCACGCCGCACGTCCACCTCGCCGACATCAAGACCACCCCGCACGTCGACCTCGCGAAGCACCGCGCCGAGCTCGAGGTGTTGGTCAAGGTCGGCTTCCCGCAAAACCTGCCGCTGCCCGGCACGAAGGTCGCCGTGCAACTCCTCGACCCCCGCGGCCGTCCCGTGCTCCAGGCCCCCGCATCCGCCGAGGTCGTCCACGAGCGCCATTGCACCGGCTTCGACCGCGGCCACGCCCGCCTCCGCCTCGCCGTCCCCTCCGCCAAGCTCCGCCTCTGGTCGCACGAGGACCCCGCGCTCTACACCGTCCTCGTCTCGCTCACGCCGCCGAAGAGCGCCGGCGCCGAGCCCTCGCACACCGCGATCCGCACCGGCTTCCGCAAGATCGAGGTCCGCGACCGCGACCTCCTCATCAACGGCCGTCGCGTCCTCATCAAGGGCGTCAACCACCACGAGCACCACCCCGACCACGCCAAGGCGCTCCCCTTCGAGACCCTGCGCCGCGACCTGGTCCTGATGAAGCGCTTCAACTTCAACGCCGTCCGTCTCTCCCACTACCCGCACGATCCGCGCTTCCTCGAGCTCTGCGACGAGCTCGGCCTCTACGCCATCGACGAGACCGACGCCGAATCGCACGACTTCCACAACGCCCTCTGCCACGACCCGCGCTACGCCGCCCCCTGGCTCGACCGCGCGATGCGCATGGTCGTGCGCGACATCAACCACCCTTCCGTCATCGCCTGGTCCCTCGGCAACGAGTCCGGCTACGGCCCCGCCCACGACGCCGCCGCCGGCTGGATCCGCCACTACGATCCGTCACGGCCGCTTCACTACGAGGGCGCCGTCTCGCGCTGGCAAAGCGGCGCCACCTTCCTCCACGGCTCCGCCGCCACCGACCTCATCTGCCCGATGTATACCAGCATAGCCGACCTCGAGGCCTGGCTCGATCTCGCCGACAAACATCGCCCACGCGCCGCGCCCGCCGCCTACGCCGACCTCCTCCCCGCCGTCGATGCCGGCCCCGGCACCAAGGCCCTGCGCGCCAACCCCGGCGCCTTCCCGCTCCCCTCCCCGCTCCATCCGCTGGCCCGCCCGATCATCCTCTGCGAATACAGCCACGCGATGGGCAACTCCAACGGCTCGCTCGCCGACTACTACCGCCTCTTCAAGACCCGCGCCGGCATCCAGGGCGGCTTCATCTGGGAATGGCTCGACCACGGCCTGCGAGTGAAGACCGCCGACGGCCGCGAACACTTCGCCTACGGCGGCGACTTCGGCGACACGCCCAACGACGCCAACTTCGTCTGCGACGGCATGGTATCGGCCGATCGGATACCCCATCCCGCCTGCCACGAGCACCACCGCCTCGCCCAGCCCGTCGCCGTCGCGCTCGTCTCCGCCAAGACGTCCGCCTCCGCCGCCACGGCGAAGATCCGCGTCCGCAACGAGCACGACTTCACCGCCCTCGGCGCCGCCGGCCTGCGCGGCAAATGGACGCTCCTCGCCGACGGCCAGCCCGTGCGCTCCGGAGCCATCCCCGCCGCCGCGCTCAAGACCCTCGCCCCCGGCGCCGCCCGCGACGTGGCGCTTTCCCTCGGCGAGCTCCCCGACGAGGCGCGCGAGTTCCACCTGAATATCGCCTTCACCCTCGCCCGCGACACCGCCTGGGCCGACGCCGGCCACATCGTGGCGGCCGAACAGCTCGCGTTGCCCGCGCCCAAACGCCCGGGCCTCCTCGCCCGCCCCGCCGCCGCCTACCCCGCGTCCGTCGCGGAGACCCTCGGCGGCGTGGTCCTCTCCGCCTGCGGCGTCGAGGCTACCTTCGACCGCGCCACCGGCACCCTCGCATCCCTCAAGCGCGACGGCCGCGAGTTCCTCGCCCGCGGACCGCTCCTCCAGCTCTGGCGCGCCGCCACCGACAACGACGGCATCAAGCTCTGGAAGGGCCAGGACGGCAAGGCCCTCGGCCGCTGGCAAAAACTCGGCCTCGACCTCGGCCTCGAGCACCGCGTCGCGAAGTTCGACGTCTCCGCCCGCGCACGCGACGGCTCCGTCACGGTCACGCTCGCCCACGAGGTCACCACGCCGCTCCGCCAAAACGGGAAGGACGCGCTCCACACCCACCGCTACACGCTCCACCCCGACGGCCGGCTCTCGGTCGCGAACGAGATCGTGTTGTCCAAGGACTACGCCGATCTCCCCCGCGTCGGCGTGCGGCTCGACCTCGTGCCCGGCTTCCGCCGCCTCGCCTGGTTCGGCCGCGGCCCCTTCGAAAACTATAGCGACCGAAAGTCCGCCGCCGACCTCGGCCTCCACGAAAACTCCGTCGCCGGCGAATACGTCGACTACGTGATGCCCCAGGAACACGGCCACCACACCGACACCCGCTGGATCGAGCTATCCGAGGTAGGGCCGGACCGCCGGGCCGGCCGCTCCGCCGAGCCACCCGCCCTCCTCGCCGTCGAGGCCGCGACCACGCTCGAGTTCAACGCCACGCACTTCACCGCCGAGGATCTCTACGCCGCGCTCCACACGACCGATCTGAAAGCGCGCCCCGAGACCATCCTCTACCTCGACGCCGCCCACCGCGGCCTCGGCACCGCAAGCTGCGGCCCCGACACGCTCCCGCGCTACCGCATCCCCGCCGGCAAACACCTGCTCGCCTTCACCCTGCACGTGTAAAGGCGCTCCGCGCCGCCGAGCCGAAGGCGGGCCGCCGAGCCGCCTTCGGACCGGCGCGCGCGCTTCGGCCGCGCACTCCGATCCGTCCTGCCTGGATTTTCACGACGGCGCCAAGAGACCCGCCGCGTGACGCTCCGCCCCGCGCCCTTTTTGCGCTTCCCGCCGACGGCCCTCGCCACCCGGTTCATCGGCTTCGCGCCCGCTCCGCCCGACGCTTTGCCTTGGCCTTCGTCCCCGGCTGCCGCCTTCTTGTCGGCATGAAGATCCTCTCCGCCGAGTTCGAGACCAGCGCCGCCGGCCTGCGCGACTGCCCGAATTGGAACCTACCCGAGTTCGCCCTCATCGGCCGCTCCAACGTCGGCAAGTCGTCCCTCGTCAACTTCCTCGCCGCGCGCCGCGACCTCGCCAAGGCCTCCGCCGTCCCCGGCAAGACGAAGCTCCTGAATTTCTTCCGCGTGAACAAAAACTGGGCCCTCGTCGACCTCCCCGGCTACGGCTACGCCAAGGTCGCCACGCAGAGCAAACACGAGTTCAACACCGCCGTCGCCGACTACATCGAAAAGCGACCCAACCTGGAACTCGTCCTCCTGCTCGTCGACTCGCGCCTTGAGCCGCAGAGCATCGACCTCGAGTTCCTCCGCTGGCTCTCGGGCTGCGACGTCGACTTCGCCCTTGTCTTCACCAAGGCAGACAAACAGTCGCCCGCGAAAACCCGCGCCGCGATCGACGCCTTCCTCGCCGCCGCCGCCGAGTTCCTGCCCGAGCCCCCGCCGCCCGTCTTCGCCTGCTCGGCGACCGCCAAGACAGGCCGCGAGGAGATCCTCTCCCACCTCGCCCGACGCCTCTCCGGCAAACACGCCTGAGCGCCCCCTCTCCTCGCCGCGCACCGCGCCGCCCGTCCACGTCGCAGAGCGGGGCCGGCCCGGCCTCGGCCGCTACGGAAGGGGCGGGCCGCCCTTGAAAACTATCGCACGGCTGGGGTTAAATACCCTCCGCATCCTCCCCGCTCGCTTCTCGGCAGACCCGGATCAACAAATACTTCCGCGCCCGGCGCGCGCCAACGCCACCCCATGACCATCGCCAAACGCCTCTACGTTCTGATGACGGTGCCGGTGTTGCTCATCGTCCTCCTCGCCTTGCTCATGCGCCACGAACTGGCGCGCATCGAGGAACGCAGCCGCTTTCTCGCCGAAAAAGTCAGCCCCAGCCTGGTCTTGCTCGCCCACCTCGGCCACGACGTCACCAAGCTCACCGTCGACGTGCACGATCACCTGCACGCGGACGCCCCATCGGCCACAGGCGAGCTCGATGCCTCCGTGATCCGGGGCGAGATCGTCAACGCCATCCGCCGCTACGCGAGCGAGTTCGTCCAGGACGAGCACGAGCGGAAACTGCTCCTCCGCTACGAACAGCTCGTCACCCAATGGATGCAGGAGGCCGACTCCATCCTCGAACTCTCCGCGACTGGTCGCAAAGACGAGGCCGTCGAACGACTCCGGGAAGGCTTCGGTCCCCTCACCCTCGGCCTCGTCACCCACTTCGACGACTGGGTCGCCTACACCGAAGGCCTCTCGGCCCGCACCCGCGAGGCCGCCCTCGCCGACATCACCGCCGCCCGCCGCGAGGTTTATCTGAGCGCAGGCGGCGTCATGCTCGCCGTCGCCTGGCTCGGCACCCTGCTCTTCCGCCGCATCATCCCGCCCATCCGCCGCCTGCGCTCCGCCGTCGAGACCATCGCCGCCGGCGATTACGCGCGCCCCGTCCCCTTCACCGACGCCACCGACGAGACCGGCCAGCTCGCCCGCTCCATCCACATCCTGAAAGGCGCGGCCGGCGCGACCGAGGACGATCGCTGGATCAAGGACCGGATCGCCACCACCCTCGCCGCCCTCGCCGATGTCCGCGGCGTCGAGGAGTTCGGCGAACGCCTCATCGCCCGGATCCGTCCCGAGACCGGCGCGGCCGGCGGACGCTTTTTCCGCCTCGATCCCGACTCCGGCCATCTGCGCCAGATCTGCGGCCCGCGCCGCGAAAAAAACGCCCCCGCCGAATCCCCCGCCGAGTCCTGTCCCGCCCTCGCCTGCCTCCGCTCCCGCGAACCCGTCCCGCCGGCGCCCCCCGGCGAGGCCTGCCTCGATCTTTATCCGCTCCTCGTCCACGTGCCCGACGCCCGGATCGCAGCCTGGCCGCTCGCCACGCCCGACGAATTCAAAGGCGTCCTTGAACTCGCGTTCGTCCGCTCCCCCGCCCCGCGCGAGCAGGCTCTCTTCGCCCAACTTCTCCCGATCGCCGCCCTCGCCTTCGACAGCCTCGTCCGCCGCATCGAGACCGAGACCCTCGCCCTCGAGCTCGAACGCCAGCAAGACTCGCTGCGCTCCACCGAGGCCTGGTTCCGCCAGATCCTCGAGTCCGCCCCCGAGGGCATGCTCGTCACCGACGAGGAAGGCGTCATCGTTTTCGCCAACCGCCAGGCCGAGCTCGTATTCGGCTACGACGCCGGCGAACTCGCCGGCCTCCTCTTCGAGATCCTCTTGACCGAGGAGCATCGCGAGCAGCATCGCCTCATCCGCGCCCGCCACGCCGCCGGCGAGGGCCCCACCCTCCCCTCCTCCGCCCTGCCCGCCTCCGGCCAGGGCCGTCGCAAAGACGGCTCCTCCATCCCCATCGACGCCGCCATCTCCCGCATGCGCTCCGTTACCGGACGCCCCGGCAGCCTATGCATCTCGGTCCGCGACATCTCCGAACGCCGGCGCGCCGAACTCGAGATGCGTAAACTCTCCCGCGTCGTCGAACAGTCCCCCTCTTCCGTCATCATCACCGACCTCACCGGCGCCATCGAATACGTGAACCCCCGCTTCACCGAGGTCAGCGGCTACACCCTCGCGGAGGTCCGCGGGAAAAAACCGAGCCTGCTCAAATCCGGCCTCGTCGCCGACGCCGTCTACGCCGAACTCTGGCAAGCCATCGTCGCCGGCCGCGTCTGGGAAGGCGAACTCGTCAACCGCAAGAAAACCGGCGAGACCCACGTCGAGCACGTGCTCGTCTCGCCCGTCAACGACTCCTATGGACGCGCCACCCACTACGTGGCGCTCAAGGACGACATCACCGAGCGCAAACGCACCGAACGCCGGCTCCTATTCAACCTTTTCGTCGTGGAAAATTCCGGCCCCATGATCTGGCTCGAGCCCGCCACCGGCCGGGCCGTCTACGCCAACAAAGCCGCGCTCGAGCTCCTCCGCTACTCGTCCGCGGAGTTCCTCGCCATGCTCGCCCCGGAATGGAACCCCGAACTGCCCCTCGACTGGCTGCCCCGCCTCGTCGAGCGGCTCCGCTCCGGCGGCCGCCCCCCCGTCCTCGCCGGCGCCCACCGCCGCAAAGACGGCTCGTTGATCGACGTCGAGACCGCCCTCTTCCTCGCCGAGGACGAGGAGCGCAGCCTGCTCGTCGCCACTCTCCGCGACGTCACCGAGCGCAAACGCGCCGAGGTGAATCTCTTCCAGCACACCCAGCGCGTCCAGCGCCTCCTCGACACCGCCCCCGTCGGCGTCGCCATCTCCGTCGACGGCATCATCCGCTTTGCCAATCCCCGCATGGTCGAGATGGTCGCCCTCGACGTCAGTCGCTCGGCCAAAAACGCCTACGTCCGCCCCGAGGAGCTCGACCGCATCCTCGGCATCCTCGCGCAGGAGGGCGTCGCCCGCGACATCGAGACCCAGATGTATTCGCCCGACGGATCCATCCAAGACGTCCTCGTCACCTACCTTCATACGGAATTCGAGGACCGCCCCGGCGTCCTCAGCTGGCTCACCGACATCACCAAAATCAAAGCCGCGGAGGCCGAGATCCGCCGCGCCAGGGACCTCGCCGAGGAAGCCACCCGCGCCAAGAGCGACTTCCTCGCCAACATGAGCCACGAGATCCGCACCCCGATGAACGCCATCATCGGCATGAGCCATCTCGCCCTCGCCACCGAGCTCAACGCCCGCCAGCGCAACTACGTCGAAAAAGTCCACCGCTCCGCCGAACACCTCCTCGGCATCATCAACGACATCCTCGACTTCTCCAAGATCGAGGCCGGCAAACTCGAGATGGAGCACATCGAGTTCCGCCTCGAGGACGTGCTCGACAACCTCGCCTCCCTCGTCGGAATGAACGCCGAGGCCAAGGGACTCGAACTCCTCTTCCAAACCCCGCCCGACCTAGCCACCGGCCTCGTCGGCGACCCCCTCCGCCTCGGCCAGATCCTCGTCAACCTCGCCAACAACGCCGTCAAGTTTACCCCCGCCGGCGAGATCCTCGTCGGCATCGAGAACGGCGCCCGCACCGACACGAGCATCGAGCTGCACTTCTGGGTCCGCGACACCGGCATCGGCATGAGCCAGGCCCAGCTCGGCCGCCTCTTCCAATCCTTCAGCCAAGCCGACGCCTCCACCACCCGCCGCTTCGGCGGCAGCGGCCTGGGCCTCGCCATCTCCAAACGCCTCGTCGAGATGATGCAGGGCCGCATCTGGGCCGAAAGCGCCGAGGGCGTCGGCTCCACCTTCCATTTCCACGCCCGCTTCGACCTCCAGCCCCCGTCGCCCCGCCGCATGCCCTCCGCCGACGAGCTTCGCGGCGTCCGCGTCCTCATAGTCGACGACAACGCCTCCTCGCGCGAGATCCTCGGCTCCACCGCCGAGGCCTTCGGTCTTGCCGCCGACACCGCCGCCGACGGCGACGACGCCCTCCGGCTCTGCGCCGCCGCCCAGGCCGACGGACGGCCCTACGAGGTCATGCTCCTCGACTGGAAAATGCCCGGCATGGACGGCGTCGCCTGCGCCGAAAACATCCAGCGCCTCCGCGGCTCCGCGGACCCCGTCGTCATCATGGTCACCGCCTTCGGCCGCGAAGACGCGCGCCACGCCGCCGAGCGGCGCGGCGTGCGCCTCAAGAGCGTCCTCACCAAGCCCGTCACCCCCTCGTCCCTCCTCGAGGCCGTCGGCGCCGCACTCGACAAGGCCGGCCACGCCGAGCCCCGCGCCCTCGACAAGAGCTCGGACCGCGACGCGGACGTCCGAAAGATCGAGGGCGCGCGCATCCTCCTCGTCGAGGACAACGATCTCAACCAGGAGCTCGCGCTCGAGCTGCTTCGCGAGGCCGGTGTCGAGGTCGTGCTCGCCAACCACGGCCGCGAGGCCCTCGACATCCTGGACCGAGACCCCGCCTTCGATGGCGTCCTCATGGATTGCCAGATGCCCGTCATGGACGGCTACACCGCGACTCGCGAGATCCGCGCCCGCCCCGCCTTCGCCAAGCTCCCCATCCTCGCCCTCACCGCCAACGCTCTCGAAGGGGATCGTGAACGCGTCATCGCCGCCGGCATGAACGACCACATCGCGAAACCCCTAAACGTCGGCCGTCTCTTCTCCGTCATCGCCCGCTGGGTGACGCCCTCCCGCGGGGCCGCCGCCGCGCGGCCCTCCCGCCCCGCGCGAGCCACCCGCTCCCCCTTCCCGGTCGCCGCACCGCGCGAGCTCCCCGGCATCGATCTGGCCGCCGGCCTCGCCGTCTCGGCGGGCGACGCCGCCCTCCACCGCCGTCTGCTCCAGCGATTCCTCGCCGGCAATCTGGACTTCGCCGCCGCCTTCCGCGCCGCCCTCTCGGATCCGGACCGCGCCGCCGCCGAGCGCCTCGCCCACACCCTGAAAAGCGCGGCCGGCCACGTCGGCGCCGCCGAGGTCGCGGCGGCCGCCGCCCGCCTTGAACGCGCCTGCGCCGCGGGCGAGAAAACCGCCGTCGACGCCGCCCTCGCCGGATGCGAGACCGCCCTCGCCCCCCTCCCCGCCGGCCCCGCCCCGCCCGCCCCCCCCCCGCGCCCCCCCCCCCCCCC
>CAYTLL010000006.1:0-43156 GCA_964438755.1 uncultured Akkermansia sp.
GCGGCCGCTTTTGGAATCAAGACACCTACGAAGGCTCAAACTCCGACCCGGCTTCGCTTCACAAATACCTTTATGCTCATGCAAATCCGGTCTGGGGCATGGATCCGAGCGGATATGCAACCATCCCGGGCTTAGCGACGACTAGTGCGGTGATCGGTAATATTGTAAGGATTGCCATTCCGCACGTTGCGCGTCTCCACGGCGCCGCCCTCTATAACATTTATCGCGGTGTGATGGCGGCTGAGAAAGCTGCACTTATCGCTGAATACGTGGGTGTTGGCGTGGGGCTAGTAGGGCTCGTTGCGACGGGTGCCGACGCTATAGCCGGAGCTTTGCTGAACAACTCCGAACCGATTGAAGATGGTCCTTATCCTGAGCAGTTTAAGCGAGGCGGCCAGATCGAACGAATTGCTAATCCTAATCTGGGCGGCAATGTCTCGATTATCGATGATCTTGACGCAGATGGAATTGGAACGTCGTTACGCTCACACAATATTCCGGGCGGAGAGAAAGCCCTGCTTGAGGCCATTCAAAATGACGCCCGAGAGGTATCGCGCGCACCAAAAGAGCGGATTTACGGAACTACATCCGACGGTCGATGGGTGGATTTTCGTCCGGGCACAGTAAAAGGCACCGCCCTTGTGGTTGCTATCCCAGAAAACGATGTTCGAATTACGCTTAGTCCATCTTTCAGGGCTGCGCTAAGGTCTTATAGGGAAACGTATAGGACGGCTATCCAAGTTATACCTGTAAAGGGCTGGCGCAGATAATTTACCATGCTTACACCCATTCCTAGTGTCGATGTTTGGCAGTCAAAGTCCGCTGGTGGTGAGATACTTTTGTTTCATAAAGGTGCGCTTTTTGCGCCACATGTCCGAGGGGTTTTTTACTCGGGTAATGTTTCTGTTGGGAAAATAGAAGTTTATAGCCGGGAGGAGTTTGTGAAAATTGGGCTAAGCCTGATCAAAAAAAGTCTAGATGGGTTCCCTGCGCGAAAGCAGACGCCTCAGGATCCGCGCTCTGAAATCGATAGTATGTCTCCAAAGCAAAAAAGGCTCTTTTTTGCGCAGCATCGGCAAGTTAGCATTGGGCCTGAAGACGGAATGCTTCGTCTAGATCCGGTTTATCATGAAAAGGTTGGTGTGATGGGTGGTAGCCGAGAACCCATTTACGTGTCTTTCGATTCCGCACCTGAAGAATTTATGAGTGCTCTGACGAAGTGCTTTTTGGCGGCGGATTAAGGCGGCCCAAGCCAACGGGAAGGATGAGGAAGACAAATGACAAAACCACCCGGTAAAGCGGGCGGCGCGTTAAGATCCTCGCAGACTCGGCGGCACGTCTCGCGCCAGCCCGCCGCCGAGCCTCTGGGCTGTCACGATCCCTGCTTGCTCCTGCGCGCTGGTGCGCTTCGTCTGCAAGAGTGCAACCCCGCCGGGGACGGCCCACGGCACAAGAATGTGCCGTAGGGGCCGAGCCGAAGGGGTCGGGGCGTTGTTTGTTGATTTTGTCTTGTCGGTAGCCGGCGAGAGCGGGTGGGATGGTGGAATGGCGAGGAAGCTGAGAATCCTATATCCGGGGGCGATGTATCACGTGATTAATCGCGGGAACTATAGGAGAGACTTGTTCATGAACCCGAAGGAGGCGGAGGCGTTCTTGGAGACGGTGAAGGAAGCGAAGGAGCGGATGGGATGGCGGGTGCATGCCTATGCGCTGATGCGAAACCACTATCATTTGGCGGTCGAAACACCGGAGCCTAACCTCACCGAAGGGATGCATTGGCTGCAGGGAACGTGGGCAAACCGGTTCAATCGGTTCAGAAAAGAAAACGGTCAGCTCTTTCAAGGGCGCTACCGTGCGATCCTGATCGAGAATGTGACGGCGATGGCGAAGGTGGTGGACTATATTCACCTCAACCCGGTGAGGGCGAAGATTGTGCCGGCGGAACAGGTGAAGGCGTATCGGTGGACCAGTCTGGCGGGAGTCGTGAAAGGCAAGGGCTGGGTGGACGGGGATGGGTGGCGGGGAGGAGAGCGATTTGGAGCCGGTGAAGGAGATCGCAAGGCCTATGAAGCCTACTTGGTCGAGGTGGGAAGAGATGAAGAGGCGTGGGCGAAGCTGGGGCTGAGCGGACTTTCGAAAGGTTGGGCGATTGGCACATCCGGATGGCGACGCGCGATGGCGAAAGAACACGGCCAGATGGCGCTGAACCCGGGCTTGGAGCTGCGAGAGGTGAAGGAGCTACGAGAGGGGGCGTGGGAGGAGGCATTGCAGAGGGAGCTCCAGCAGGCGGGAAAGGTGGAAGCCGAGATAATGACGCGCCCGCTCCGTCAGCATTGGAAAATCGAGGTCGCCGCGGCAGTCCGGAAGAGCTGCGGAGCCTCGGTGGTTTGGCTGTCACAAAGGCTGGCGCTAGGTAAGCCGGCCAGTGTGCGCAGTTACCTTTGCCGCCATAGATCAAATCAATAAACAACGCCCCGACCCCTTCTCCCCCATACCCCTTCTCCCCCATCCGAAGGACGACCCACTGAAGTATCACAAAACCGTGCAAGACGTCCTGCGCGCGCTGGAGAAATTTTATGACGACTTCCCTCTCCCCTGAACTTAACGCCGTGCTTCGTGCGCTGGGCGCAATCACCGGCTTCAAGGTAGCTCCCAAATTTAGGACGCGAGGTGGAATGCTCTACATCGGCGACTTTGGCACGGTGGAGTTGCGCGTTGTCCAAACGGCCCCCGGCTACGAGGTATCGATCGTCTTGGAGAAACTGAAGGCATCAATCGGCTTTCGGGTTTGCATCGGTGGGTCGATGCGCAACTACGGTTTGATCGCCGCGCACAGGCTAAAAGCCGCTCAAGCCGACGTGCTCTTTTTCACTCTGCCAGACGGGCTTTATGCGCCTGAGTTTATCGAGGCTTTTTCCTCTGAATCAACCGCCTGCAATCTTGCCGCAGTGAATGCCGTTGGATGGCCGATGGTTCTTACTTCGCAACAGATCGAGGTCATCGTGCCCGTGAAGGCGAAGGAGGCAGAAATCACCTCGTGTATGAAAAGCGTTTTGGAGTTGGCGACGCATGCACCGTTTAAGTCGTGTTAACCCAAGCCAGATTCTCGCAGACTCCGCGGCACGTCTCTCGCCAGCTCTCCGCCGAGCCCCCGATACTGTCACGAGCCCTGCTTGCTCCTCCGCGCGGCGGGGCGCGCTCCATTCGCAAGAGTGAAATTTTGTCGTCGGCGGCCACACGGCCAAGAAAGCCCGCGAGAAGCGGGGCTCATCAAGGTCTCCGTAAGCTAGAAGAGACCGTATCGAGTTTTGTTGCGGAATCCGTCCCTTGAACAGCCCCCGTCGGGCTAACCCGGTTGATCCTCGCAGACTAGGTGGCAAGTTACCCGCCGGCCTTCGCTTTCGGGTAAGGTGACGGCGACTCGTGCGAGCACTTGTCTCTGATATGTCGCGGGCGCGGCTTTGGGCCGCGGTGCGGTCTGTCCGGGCCGCGGAAAAGCGGCTTACTTTTCCAGGGGGAAGCGTTGCTCGATGCGCTCGGTCGACTCGGCGGAGAACTTTTCCAGGGGGATGTCGAAGATCTGCAGGTCGGCGAGGCGGAGCACGGTCACGCGGTCGGCTTTGCGCGAGCGCACGACCGCCTCGATTTCGCGGCCTTGCGCGTCGGCGAGGGTGAAGAGGTTCTGGCCGCGCACGAATTGCTTCTCGCCCAGGCAGGTGGAGCACTTGTCGGTGCCTTTGCAGCTGCGGCAGGCGATGTGGCCGGCGCCTTGGCAGACCGTGCAGCGTCCGCGGGCGACGGGCTTGCCTTTCTCCATCTCGATCAGCTCTCCAGCCTGCTCGCGGGGGAACCAGGCGGTCTCTTTCTTGCCCTTCGCCTTGTATTCGTAGGGAAACCAAAGCTTTTCGGCGTCGGCCTCGTTCTGGCCATCGATCTGACGCTTGGTCCAGCCGGGGGCGTCGGGCTTGAGGCAGTTGGCGGGGCAGGGGATCTGGCCTTCCTTGCAGTCGCGCACGTGGCAGTGGCCGTCGCCGCGGCAGGTGGGACAACGCACGATCTGGCCGTCCTTGGCGTCGGCCGCCCCGGCCTCCTGCGGAAGAAGCATGCCCAGGCCAAGGGCGAAAACGCAGACAAAACGGGCGAGCGAGCGGGTGAGGAGCAGGGGAAGGCGCATGGGGAGACAGGGGTTCGAGACCATGCGGGGCGCGGTCGCAAGCCCGGACCAAAAATTAGGGCATCTACGCTAAAAATAACGCGCGAGGGAGGCGGCGCGGTCGGGCTTACTGGATGAGAAGGCGAACGAAGACGCGGGGGGTGTCGGAGAAGGGGCCGGAGAGGGTGGCGGTGGTTTCGACGGTCTGGGGATCCGCGCCGGGCGCCGACACCACCGTCTCGGTGAAGGTGACGCTGCGAACGCCGTCGCTTTCGCCGCCGGCCCGCCAGGTGGCGAGATCGGAGGACCACTGAAGCGAGCCGGAGGCGTCGGGGTGGTTCAGGGCGCGGGAGAAACGGACTTTGAAACTGTCGGCGGAAACGGAGCCGGCGGGAATGGCGAGCGCGCCGCCGCCGGAGGCCACGGCGGGATCGGAGCCTTGGAAGTATTCGAGGAGGTTGGGGAGCGAATCGCCGTCGGGATCGTCGACCGGGCCGCGTTTGGCGGGGTCGGTGATGGCGGCGAAGAAGTAGGCCTGGGAGGGCTTGTCGGCGATCGAGGCGGTGGCGGAGGCGGGCGAGCCGAGGGTGAAGCCGGAGCCCGCGCCGAGGGTGAGCGTCACCGTCTCCTCGCCTTCGGCCAGCGCGTCGGCGAGGACGGTCAGCGGGAGCACGAGGGCGGACTGGCCGGCGGGCAGAGTGACGGAGGCGGAGAAGCCGGAGTAGTCGAGGCCGACGGTGGCGGAGCCGGAGGCGGAGAGCGGCACGGTGAGCGCGGCCGAGGTGTCGCCGGAGCGGGTGAGGGTGAAGGCGAGTTGCTGGTCGGCGCCGTATTCGCCCGCGGCGGCGTCGGTGGCGGCGAGGGTGAGCACGGGGAGGGCGACGGCGGCGGTGACGCGGACGTTGACCGTGCGGGTCATGGTGTCGCCGGCGGAGTCGGTCACGGTGAAGGTGAACTGGCCGAGGGCGTTGGCGGAGCCGGAGGGCGTGAAGCGCGCGTAGCGGCCGGAGACGAGCGAGACGGCGCCGCCGGAGGGTGAGCTCAGGACGTAGGAAGGCGTGGTCTTAGAGTAGCCGATCGCGAGGGCCTGGAGATCGACGTCGACGGAGGCGCCGACGGCGCACTCGGCGCGCGGGGTGGCGAGCCAGTTGAGGTAGTCGTCGAGGTGGGTGTAGCCGTCGCCGTCGGGGTCGGCGTTGCCGTCGGCGAAGGAGCCGGAGGCGGAGGCGGGGTTGAGGCCCTTGATGGTTTCCCACCAGTCGGGGAGACCGTCGCCGTCGGTGTCCCAGCCGGCGGGGCGGACTTCGTTGCCGTAGTTTTCCCAGCCGCCGAGATCGGCGGTGGTGTCGGGCAGGCCCTTTTTGCCGCTGACGCTGCCGGTCACGGAGTAGGTGCCGTTGAGCGTCTCGTTGATGACGCGGGTGTCGTGGGCGTCGATCTGGGGCAGGTTGCAGCCCACGTCGGAGAGCACCTGCTTGTAGGCGTTGGTCGCGGTGTGGATCGTCGCGTAGGAGGGGAAGAACGGGGCGGCGACGGTGGCGCTGTAGGGCGGGGTGGAGTTTTGCGGGAGAGTGCCGCCGTTTTCGGTGCCGATGGAGAGGAGGGTCGTCTGATTGGTGACGGTGGTGGAGCCGTTCAGGAGGATGTTGCCGGCCATGTAATACTGCTGGGTGCCGGGGAAGCCGCCGTATTGGGGATTGAGGAGCGTGGTGATGCCGTTGACCGGGCCGCGCTTGTAGTAGTTGCCGACGAAGTTGACCTGGTGGGCGCCGCCATCGGTGGTGCGGCCGCCCCAGTTGTAGACGACGTTGTTGAAGATATCGAGGCGGCCGGCGTAGTAGCCCGCGTTGTCGAGGCCGCCGGCCATGGACCAGTTGCGGCCTTCGTTGTGGGCGAGGAGATTGTGGTGGAGGGAGGCGATGTCGCCGCCGACGGAGGCGGCGTAGCCGTGGGCGGTGCCGGCGGGGTAGTTTTGGTGGCCGGCGACGTTGAGGGCTTCGGAAAGGGAGCAGCGCTGGAAGGTGAGGTTTTTGCCGCCGCGGGTGCTGAGGCCTTCGTCGATGCCCCAGCCGAAGGTGCAGTGGTCCATGATGGTGTGCTCCGCGCCGGCCATGCCGGTGGCGTTCTGGGTCTCGCCGCTTTCCTTGCCGACGAGGCCGCGGACGAAGCGGATGACGACGTCGCGGGCGCCGCTCGTGGCGAACTGTTGTTTCTTGATGCAGATGCCTTTGCCGGGGGCGGTCTGGCCGGCGACGGTGATGTAGGGACGCGTGCTGCCGATGAGGATGTCGGACTCGAGCGTGATGAGTCCGGACACGTCGAAGACGACGGTGCGGGGACCGTAGTCGCCCTCGATGGCGTCGCGCAGGCTGCCGGGGCCGGAGTCGTTGAGGTTGGTGACGTGGCGGACGACGCCGCCGCGGCCGCCGCGGGCGAAGCGGCCGTAGCCCTCGGCGCCGGGGAAGGCGAGGTGGCGGGGGCGGAAGCTCCAGGTGGTGCCGGAGGTGATGTTGCCCAGCGAGTCGACCTCGTCGACGCGCCAGTAGTAGGTGGCGAAGGGGTCGGTCACCGGGACGGAGCGGGTGTTGGCGGTCTGGTTGCCGAGGTAGGTCGCGGAGGCGCGGGTGGCGGTCTTGACCGAGGCGAGGCTGGTGCCGAGGTAGACGTCGTGCGAGGCGGTGCCTCCGGCGAGGGCCGAGGACCAGGAGAGGGTGACGGCCCGGGCGTCGGCGTCGACGTGCTCGTCTCCATCCAGCGGATACGGGGTGTTGGCGATGCGGGTGGAGTTGGGCGTGTCGATCTCGAAGCCGTTTATGACGACGTTCTTGGTCGTGGCCGTCACGGTGGTGTCGGCGGCGAAGAGGAGGGTGGTGACGTCGCTCGCGGAGGCGGTGGTGAAGGTGACGTAGGAGGTCGGCGTGAGGACGTCGGTCGACCGGATCGAGGGCGTGAAGGTGGAGGCGTAGGCGCCGTTCAGGTAGACTTTGATCGGGGATATGGTGCCGAGATTAACGTCGGTGGCGGCGTCGCCGATGTTGTGGAAGGTCAGGACGGAGTGCGTGCCGGCGGCGAGGCCGGTGATGGTCATCTGGATCTGGCCGCCGGCGTTGCCGAGGCGGGGGGCCACGCTCAGGCCGTCGCTGACCAGTTTGTAGCCCTCGGTGGTGGTGCCGGTGGCGTAGTAGGTGTAGGTGAGCCCCGTGCCTCCGGCGGTCTGGGCCTCTGCGGTCATGGCGAAGGAGACGACGACCGTCTCGCCGGTGGAGGCGAGGGCGAAAGATTGGGTGATGGGGGTGGTGCCGGTGCTCGTGGTGCCGCCCGTGGTGGCGTTGTTGATCGTGGTCCACTGGGTGTAACCGGTGGCGGTCTGGGTGGCCAAATTTTTGTCGCCTCGGTTGATGTCCACCTTGAGTTCGCCGGCGGTGAGGAGGCCGGCGGCGGAGAGCAGGCACGAGAAGGTGGCGGACGCGGTCGCGATGCGCCGGAGGCGCCGGGGAAAGGGGAGGGGGAACATGGCGGGGAACGGGAGAGCTTGAGGGGGTTGGTCCGGCTCTCAGGGTATTCCTTATCGCCATTGTTGCGCAGGCGAAGGCGGCCTGTGGTCGGACAGTCCGGGCGGGGAGACGCGGGGAGCCGGCGCCCGGGCGGGCTGAGGGAGTCTCCGTGGGGCGGGCGGGCTGGCGCGCGGGGTGCCGGGGGTGGGGCGCGGCGATCAGTCCGCGACGGTGTCGTCGTCGAGGAAGATCCACTTCTCGACGTCGAACTTCTGGCGGTTGAGCGCCTCGGCGTATTCGGGTTTCCTTACGAGGCTGCCGGGGCTGTTCATCACCATCTGGATCTTCTCGTTCGGGACGTGGTGCTTGAGGAGGGTGAAGGCGGCGTCGTAGTCGCGACTGTCGTAGCCGATGCCGAGTTTGCGGTAGGCCTCGTTGGAGCTGAGGGCCTGGCCAGTCTCGGTCATCATGCGGTCGGCGGCGTAGGCGCCGAAGCCGGCGCCGCGGCCGTCGTTGTAGACGAGGAGCATGGCGCCGACGCCGTAGCCGACGATGTGTTTCACGGACTGCTTCATCTTGTCGCGGTTCTCGACATGGCGGAGCGGGAAGCGGTTGAAGAGGGAGTCGCTGTGGAGGCGAACGACGGGGATGTCGTAGATGCGCGGGTGGCCGTGGGTGAGGACGACGAAGTCCTGGCTGGTGACGATGTCGTAGTAGACGTGGACGCGGAACCAGTAGGGGGTGGTGAGCAGGTCGAGGATGGGATCGTCCGGCTTTTCCTTTTTGTGGGCGGCGAGGGCGTCGGGGTTGATGGTGACGAAGAAGCGGTTGTCACGGATGACCTGGTAGCCGCGCACGAGGGGATTGGCGCCGGCCATGTAGCGCTCGATGCGGTCCTTGCCGAAGAGCTCGCGGAACTGGAGCTCGGTGAGGAGGATGTCGTTGTCGACCGGCTTCATCGGCAGGAAGTAGCTGGCCGAGTAGATGAAGCGCTTGGCCTCGGGGAGGGCGTGGGGGCGGAACGGTTTGACCGGTTCGGGCGGGAGGGCGCGCTTCACCGTGGTCTCGGTGGGGCGCTTGAGGATGTGGCCGCCGGCGGCCTTGGAGGTGAGGTAGGCGAGGTTGAAGGGCGAGGGCTCGAACTCGAGGGCCTCGGTGCCGGCGACGGCGAGACCCTGGTCGCGGAGGGCGGCGACCTTGTCGGGGTTGTTGGTCAGGACGATCCAGGAGGCGTTGATCCCGAGGAGATAACAGATGTGGGAGATGTTCTCGTAGTTGCGGTGGTCCTTCTCGAGGCCCATCGAGGCGTAGGCGGCGAAGGTGGAGACCTGGTCGAGGGAGGCCTGCACGAGCATGCGGTCGCGGGCCTTGCCGACGTAGCCGACGCCGCGGCCTTCCTGGAGGAGGTAGAAGAGGACGCCGTTGCCCTTTTCGGCGATGACCTTGAAGGCTCCCTCGAGCTGCTGGACGCAGTCGCAATCGCAGCCGCGGAGGGTCTCGGAGGTGACGCAGCTGGAGTGGAGGCGGGTGTAGAGGGTGGCGGCGGTGGAGATGTCGCCGTGGGCGAGGGCGACGATGTAGTGCTTGTCGATGATGTCCTGGAAAACGTAGGCGCGGAAGAGGCCGAAGCGGGTGTCGAGGACGCAGTTGGCGATGTAGAGCGTGGTGCCGTAGAGCGGGCGCTCCTCGAGCGAGGTGGGCTTCAGGATGGCGCCGGTGGCGTGCTGGAGTTCGCGGACGAGGCCGGCGAATTCAGGCGGGACGGCGCTGGTGGGATCGAAAGTGGCGGCGGACATGGGAGCGGTGAGGGGGCGCGCGGGCGGCGGTGCGAAAGACGACAAAAGGCGCGGACGGCGCAAAAGGGCAGCTTCGTTTGTGGGATTGATGGACGGGCGCCGGGAGGCCGGCGGCGGCGCCGGGGGCCTTTCCGGGGAAAAACTCAAAAGAGCAGGCCGTGGAAGAGGTGGAGGACGAAGATCGCGGCGAGGCCGTAGCTGAAGGCGTTGATCTGTTTGCCGCGGCCGGTGGCGACGGCGAGGAGGACGTAGGAGATGACGCCGAGCGCGAGGCCTTCGGCGATGCTGAAGGTGAGCGGGATGGTCAGCACGGTGACGACGACCGGCATGGATTGGGTGAAGTCGGAGAGATCGAGCTCGGCGATCTCGCGGAACATGAAGACGCCGACGATCACGAGCGCGGGCGCGGTGGCGGCGGCGGGGATGATGAGGATGAGCGGGGTGAGGAGGAGCGCGGCGAGGAAGAGGAACGCGGTGGTGACGGCGCTGAGGCCGGTGCGGCCGCCCGCCTCGACGCCGGCGGCGCTCTCGATGTAGCTGACGACGGTGGAGGTGCCGAAGAGCGCGCTGAGCAGGGTGGCGAGGGAGTCCGCGACGAGGGCGCGGCCGGCCTTGGGCAGGGTGCCGTCGGGGCGGAGCAGGCCGGCGCGTTTGGTGACGCCGATCAGGGTGCCGATGTTGTCGAACATGTCGACGATGAGGAGGGTGGCGATGACCGGGAGGGCCTTGAGCGGCTCGGCGAGGAGGAACTTGAAATCGAGGGCGAAGAAAGTCGGCGCGGGCGAGGCGGGGAGCCAGTTCGAGAAATCCGGCGGCGGGGTGACGCGGCCGCCTTTGCCGTCGGGGATGAAGAAGCCGACGACGGTGATCGCGAGGATGGAGAGCACGATGGCGCCCGGCACGCGGCGGGCGACGAGGACGCCGGCGAAGATGATGCCGGCGAAGGTGAGCGCGGCGGGCATGGCGCCGAGCTGGCCGGGGCCGACGAGCGTGGCCTGGTTGCCGACGATGATGCCGCCGTTCTTAAGGCCGATGAAGGCGATGAAGAGGCCGATGCCGCAGGTGATGGCGACCTTCAGGGCGAGGGGGATGGAGTTGACGATCTTTTCCCGGACGCCGGTGACGGAGAGGGCGAGGAAGACGACGCCGTTGACGAAGACGAGGCCGAGGGCGGATTGCCAGGGCACGCCGAGGCCGAGGCAGATGGAGAAGGCGAAGAAGGCGTTGATGCCCATGCCCGGCGCGAGGGCGAGGGGCAGGTTGGTCATCAGCGCCATGATGAGCGTGGCGCAGGCGGCGCTGATCGCGGTGACGGTGACGAGCGCGTCCTTCGGCATGCCGGAGGCGGCGAGGATGGAGGGGTTGACCGCGAGGATGTAGGCCATCGCGGTGAAGGTGGTGAGGCCGGCGGCGAGTTCGCGGCCGACGGTGGTGTGGTGCTCGGCGAGTTTGAAGAAGCGGGAGAACATCGGAGCGTGGAGCGGGAAAGGGCGTGGACGGGAGGAACGAGGCGATGGAGCTGACGAGATTTTAGCACGGCCGGTGCCACGAGGGCGGCGAGCGGCTGGCACGAGCGGCGGTATGAAAGGGATTTAGGGCCGTGGCGGCGAGGTTTTGGTGGGGTGGGCGCGGACGGGGGCCGGTGCGGGCCGGGCGTCGACGAAACAAAACGCCGCCGCCCGGGGACGGGCGACGGCGGGCGGGCCGATGCGGGGCGCGGAGCGGCGTCAGAACGCGTAGCTGACGGTGAACTCGGCCTGGGTGCCGGGGAGCACGAGGATGGACTCGAGTCCGTAGACGCTGTTCGGCGGGGCGAGATTGCGCTCGTCGGTCAGGTTGGTGACGGCGAGGCGGAGCTCCCAGCCGTTCTTCATCTTGTAGAAGACGGAGGCGTCGATCTCGAACTGCCAGGGGATGACGAGGGTGCCGGCCCAGTTGTTGTTGATCTCGCTGTGCAGGGTGCCGTTGAGCGAGGCGCCGAAGCCGTTGTCGAAGGTGTAGGCGACGAGGGCGTTGAACTGGTGCTTGGGCAGGCCCTGGACGCGGAGGTCGGGGGCGAAGTTGGCCTTCTGGATCTCCGGGTAGAGGGTGTCGATGTCGGTGTTGAGCACCTCGAAGCCGGCGAAGGCGGCCTCGGCGTCGATCACGCCGTAGGAGAAGGTGGCGTAGAAGTTTTTGTTCGGCTGGTAGTTCACCTCGATCTCGGCGCCCTGATACTGGTAGGGCTGGGCGGCCGAGTTCTGCGGCTTCACGACGCGGGTCTGGTCGTAGAGGGCGAGGCCGAGGAAGAGCTTGTTGTCGAGGAACGAGAACTTCGTGCCGACCTCGTAGAGCCGGCTGGGCTGCATCAACGATTCGCGCGAGAAGCCCGGGCTGAAGCCGCCGCCGTTGGCGATGGCGCCGCCGGTGTTCCGGCTGTAGTTGTAGGTTAAATACGAGGAGACCTTGGGCGTGACCTTGTAGACGAGGCTGCCGTTGAGGTTGGGCAGGCCGACGGTCTCGCTCGCCTCGGGCACGGAGGGGAGGAGCGGATCCTTCGAGTTGACGTGGAGGAAGTCGACGCGACCGCCCGCGACGAAGGTGAGGCGGTCGGTGAGCTTGTAGTCGCCCTGCACGAAGGGCGAGCCGCTGACGGAGTAGGAGTCGTTGGTGTCGCCGTTGATGATGCCGGGCGTGCCGAGGAGGTTGGTCTCGCCGGGGACGGGCACGCGGAAGCCGGGGACGGCGCCGAAGTTGTTCGACAGGTTCACGTCGATGAAGCGGTGGTCCTGGGTGAGGTCCCAGACGCCGGCGGGCTCGAAGAAGAAGTCGTTGTAGGCCTCGACCTTGGTGTAGCGGCCGGCGACGCCGGCGTTGAGCGAGGCGGAGTCGAACTTCTTCTGGTATTCCCAACGCGACTCGAGGGTGATCGAGGGGTCGATATACTCCTGGTAGTAATAGGAGCTGTAGGTCTCGCGCCGGGTGTAGGTGAACAGGTTGTTGTTCACGAGCTTCGTGTCGGGATCGAGCGTGACGGTCTGGATGCCCTGAAGCTTGAAGTTTTTCCCGAGGGAGTTGTCGCCGGGTTTGAGCAGGCGGGAGTGTGGGCTGAGTTTCACCTCGGGGCCGAAGGCGACGTCGTTGCCGGAGCCGTCGACGTTGGCGGCGTTCTGCGGGTCGGCGGCGGAGGCGGAGCTGCCGCCGTTGACGTTGGTGCCGGTGACGTAGAGGCCGTCGTCGATGAAGCGCTGGGTGGGGCGGTTGACGCCGAAGTTTTCGACGTATTCGAGGTAGCTGAACTGGGTGTTGAGGAAGAGCTCGTAGTTGTCGTTCGGGCGCCAGGTGGTCGCGCCGTAGAAGGACTCGGTCTTCTTGTAGTCGTCCTGGAAGTAGCCGCCCTCGCTGTGTTCGCCGGAGTAGCTGACGCGGTAGGCGAGCTTTTCGGTGATGGGCGCGCCGAAGTCGGCGCCCCACTTCAGCTTGTTGTAGCTGCCGACGGTGCCGTAGACGGTGCCGCGGGCCTGGTCGAAGTAGGGGCGTTTGGTGACGAGATCGACGAAGCCGCCGACGTAGGCGGAGGCGCCCTGGACGGCGGTGGCGGGGCCCTTGACGATGTTGACCGATTCGACGGCGTTGAAGTCGATGGGGAGGCCGTTGCCGTTGGAGGTGGTGCGCTCGCGCATGCCGTTCTGGAACACGTCGCCGTATTGGCCGCGGATGTCGGGGTTGCCGGGCGCGCCGAAGTTGGTGCGGGTGTAGGAGCTCGAGGTGAGCTTGGCGAAGTCGCGCACGTCGCGGATGTTGATCGCGGAGAGCTGTTCGCGGGAGATGATGGTGACGTTGCGCGGGATGTCGGTGATGTTGGCGTCGGTGCCGTAGACCGAGCTGAAGGGGCGCGAGGTCGGCATGATGTTCTGCTCGATGGGGACGTCGCTGACCTGGACGGTGTCGAGGGTGACGACCTCGTCGGAGGCGGCGGGGGCGGCGGGCGGCGTCGTGTCGGTCTGGGCTACGAGCGGGCCGGCGGAACCGGCCGCGGCCATAAGCGCGAGAAGGCGCAGCGTAAGTTGTTTTTTGATCATGGTGTCGGTGGCTGGGTTGGCTCGGAGGCGGTTCAGCACGGCATATGCCACGGGGGACGGCGGGGTGGCCGGGACGCATTGTCCCACAGTGGAGACGTAATCACCGGGTGGATACGCGTATCGCCTTCTGTTTCGGGCCGGCGCGGCGGGCGCGGCGGGCGCGGGCGCCGCTTCAGGCCGGCTGGAAGAGCGGGAGCTGCTTCATGCCGGGCACGGTGACGAGACCCTTGTCGGTGATGCGGATCTCGGGGATGACGGAGAGCGGGATGAGGTTGAAGCCCATGTAGGGCAGGGTGCAGCCGGCGGCCTGCCAGGCCTGCTTGAGTTTCGTGGTCTCCTTCGCGACGGCGGTGGCGCGTTTGTCGCTGAGCAGTCCGGCGATGGGCAGCGCGACGGAGGCGAGGACCTTGCCCTGGTCCACGACGCAGACGCCGCCGCGGAGCTTGCGGAGGGTTTCGACGGCGAGGCGCATGTCCGGCTCGTTGGTGCCGGCGACGATGAGGTTGTGGGCGTCGTGGCCGACGGTGCTGGCGACGGCGCCCGACTTGAGGCCGAAGTCCTTCAGCAGGCCGTGGGCGACGGCGCCGGATCTGCCGTGGCGCTCGAGGACGGAGACGAAACAGAGCGAATGCGCGGCGAAGTGGGCGGACCAGTCGGCGGCGGGTTCGAGGCGGACCTTCTCGTGGAAGAGGATGATGCCCGGAAGGGCGGTGCGGATGACGTTTGCCGAGACGGGCGTGATCGGAAGCGCGGGGACGAGCGGGGCGGACTTCGCGGCGGGCGGAAGCTTGACCGTGGCGTAAGATTTTTTCGGATACGCGTAGCGCTTGGAGATGGCCTTATCGAGGAGAGGGGTGATCTTGCGGTTTTTCACCACGAGCTCGCCGCCATACCAGGTGGACTGAGGGACGAGGTCGTCGTCGAGGAGGACGAGGTCGGCGCGGCGGCCGGGGCCGAGTCCGCCGAATTCGCCGTCGAGGGCGTAGCGGGTGGCGGGGTGGAGGGAGCCGGCGCTCCAGGCGGCGGCGGGGCCGAAGCCGGCGTCGCGGGCCTGGCGCACGACCCAATCCATGCCGAAGAGGAAGAGGTCGTCGGCGTCGCGGTCGTCGGTGCAGACGCAGACGCGTTTGGGCGAGGCGCCGAGCTCGGTGACGGCCTTGATGGCGAGGGGGAGCGAGTGCCAGGGCGTGGCGGGATTGCCGCCGCGGAGGAAGACCCAGACGCCGTTTTCTAGGAAGTCGTCGGCGATGTCGCGGTCGATGGCCTCGTGGGTGTCGGTGATGCCGGACGCGGCGCCGGCGGCGACGAACTCGCGGCCGTAGATGTGGCCGCAGACGGGGCGTCCGCGCTTGAGCGCCTCGGCGAGGACGGCGTGGGAGCGTTTGTCGCCCATGGCGACCTGGACGAAGTCCATTTTTTCGCCGAGGGCGCGGGCCTCGGGCCAGCGGTCGAAGAGGGCGCCGATTTTGGCGGGAGTTAAGTCGCCGCCGGCGGTCTCGAATTTCGGCGAGGTGGCGGGGACGGTGCTGGGGACGGTGAGGAAGATGTTGAGCGGGGCCTGGCGGGCGTCGCGGAGCATCCACTCGATGCCCTCGGCGTCGCAGACATTCCCGATCTCGTGAGAGTCGCAGAAGAGGGTGGTGGTGCCGTTGAGCAGGGCGGCCTCGGCGTAGGCGCAGGCGGTCATCATCGAACTCTCGATGTGGACGTGCGGGTCGACGAGTCCGGGGGCGAGGATGGCGTCGGCGGCGTCGTGGACGGCGAACTGGGCGCCGGCGACGGACGCAAAGTGCTTTTTCGCGGTGCCGGCGGGTTTGGCGCAGGCGATGCGGCCGCCTTTGATCCAGAGCTCGCGGTCGGGGTGGATGCGGTCGGTGTAGGTCGAGAGCAGGCGGGCGCCGGTAATGACGAGATCGGGCGAGGCGCGCCCCATGGCGACGGCGGCGAGCGGGCGGGTGAGGGCGTGCAGCGGCTTAACGGAGAAGCGGGTGAGCGGCATGACGGACGGTGTTTTTCGACGATGCGGGTGGATCGTTCGACGGGGTAGCAGGCCGCGAGCCATGAAGCCGCGTCATGGCCGGCGGGGCGAGAAGGAAGGCGAAAGTGCCGGCCTCAGCCGTGCAGCGCCAGCGCGTGGCGGATGGCGGGGCTGTGGATCGAGGGCAAGACGACCTGGAGCGCGGTGGTGAGGCCGCCCGAGCCGGGCAGGGGGACCGGCAAGGCGAGGGCGGGGAGGCTGCCCATGCTGGCGGGGACGGTGAGGCTCAGGATGCGGGAGCGCATCTCGACCGTGCACTCGGCCTTGGTGATCGCGGGGCAGGGCGAGCCGGGGAGCACGATGTAGTCGTATTCGCGGAACAAGGACGCCCAGGCGGCGGTGATGGCGTCGCGGTTGGCCTGGGCGCGGGCGCCGTCGGCGGCGGTGAGCGTCCGGGCGCGGTCGATGCGCATGCGGACGTTGGGATCGTAGCGGTCGCGATAGCGGTCGTAGAAGGGCGCGTGGATGCGCCAGGTCTCGATGCCGCCGAGGATGGCGTAGAGTTCGGCGGCCGGGGCGAAGAGCGGGCGCAGCGCGGAAGCGGTGGACTCGGGCAACGGTTCGGCGAGGCGCGGAGCGGCGGCGAGGAAGGCTTTTTCCACCGCGGGGTCGAGGCCGGGGAGCGACATGTAGCCGCCGCGGAGAGACGGGCGGGAAGAGGGCGCGGACTCCGGGGCCGGCGTGCCTCCAAGCGGGACCAAGGCGTCTAGGAGGGTGCGAAGATCGGAGGCGTTGGTCGTGAAAAAACCGGGGGTGTCGAGCGATTCGGCGAGCGGGTAGCCGTCGGCGATCCAGGGGTGGCGCGGGGTGAGGCGGAATCCGTAGAGTCCGCAGAAGGCCGCAGGCACGCGGATGCTGCCACCGGTGTCGGTGCCGAGCGCGAAGGGAACGACGCCGGCCTTCACGAGAAGGGCGGAGCCGCTGGAGGAGCCGCCGGTGGTGCGGCCGGGGTGGCCGGGGATCTCGCAATCGCCGTAGTGCGGATTTTCGCCGGTGATGCCGTAGGCGAACTCGTGCATGTGGGCCTTGGCGGCGAGGGAGGCGCCGGCGGCGCGGACGTCGCGGATGAAGGCGCCGTCGGCGGGCGAGACGGGCACGGAAAAATCCGGCGAGGCGACGGTGCCCTCGCGGACCTCAGGGAGGAAGGCGGAGCCGGCGAAGGTCGGCAGGCCGGCGGCGTCGAAGAGGTCTTTCGCGGCGAAGGGGAGGCCGGCGAGCGGGGTGCGCGGAGCGGAGCGTGAGGAACCGGAGTCGGGCGCGGACGCCGGGGGCGGCGTCCCTCCAAGGGAACCGCGGAGTTCGGCGGCGAGGCGGGCTTCGGGGGCGAGCCAGGCGAGGGCGGCGCGTTGTTGCGCGGGGGGCAGGGCGGCGACGCGTTGGTGGACGAGGCGGGCGGCGGCTTCGGGGGAAAGGGACTGCCAGTCGGCGAAGGTCATGGTTGGGTCGGAGCGATGGAACGAAAGAGCGACAGAGCACAGCGCGACAGAGCGTTCTGCAAACCGGGACCTGAGTTTGCCTCGGGTGCCTATCCGTCGTCTGTCGCGCCGTCGTTCCGTCGCTCTGGTTATCTCAGGGCTTTATCGCGACGGTGACCTGGATCTCGACGGTGGCGTTTTTGGGGAGGCCGGCGACGGCGATGGCGGCGCGGGCGTGGCGGCCGGCTTCGCCGTAGAGTTCCACGAAGAGATCGCTCGCGCCGTTGATCACCGCGGGGGCGTCGGGGAAGGCGGCGACGGCGTTCACGTAACCTCCGACGTAGAGAAAGGCCTCGACGCGGTCGAGCGAGCCGAGCGCACCTTGGATGGCGGCGAGGACGTTGAGCGCGCAGACGCGGGCGGCCTCGCGGGCGGTTTCGATCGTCTGCTCGCGGCCGACCTGGCCGACGTGGGTCATCTGGCCGTTGAAGCTCGAGATGACGCCGGCGAGGATGAGGGTGTTGCCGTGGATGCGGTGCGGCACGTAGCTGCCGCCGGGCGTGGGCGCGGAGGGCAGAGTGAGGCCGAGCGAGGCGAGTTTGGCGGCGATCAGGGACATGGAAAAAGAGCGGCAGAGCGACAGAGGACGGAACGACAGAAGGATTAAACTCAGTCGAAGATCGCCTCGGGTAGGTAGGCGGTGATCGTGGTCGTGGGGACGTTGACGAGCTGGCTGACCTTCAGGTCGAGCACGACGCTGCAGAGCGTGTAGGCCATTTGTGGAGACACGCCGAGACGATCCACGATGAAGTCGATGGCGCGGCGGACGGCGCGTTTGCAGGCCTCGCGCGGATTTTCGTCGGACTCGATGAAGAGGTGCCAGGGTTTTGAGGCGTAGCGCGGGGGCGTGAAGCTTTGCGCGGGGAAGATCGCGTAGGGGCCGGCGAGCGGGCGGGCGGGTTTTTTGTGGAGACGAAACGTGTAGGTGGCGTCCATCGGCGCTTCCATGCCGTTGATGCAGACCTCGCCGTCGCCCTGGGCGGCGTGGCAATCGCCGGTGAGCACGCCGGCGCCGGGCGTGAAGACGGGGAGGAAGAGGCGGGTGCCGGCGGTGAGGTGGCGGACGTCGAGATTGCCGCCGAAGGGGCCGGGGGCGCGGGTGCGGAATTCGCCGGGTTCGGCGCGTTGCACGCCGATGATGCCGGCGAAGGGGTGCAGGTCGAGGGTGACGCCGGGGAAAGAGCGCGTCTGCGCGCCTTCGAGTTTCCAGAGGAAGAGGTGGTGCTCGGGGAAATCGCCGGCGAGGAGGCCGAGGCCGGGGATGAGGCTGGTCCAGGCGAAGCCGTGGTGTGCGTAGGACTCGATGACGATCTCGAGCGTGTCGCCGGGCTCGGCGCCGTCGATGGCGACGGGGCCGGTGAGGGAGTGGACTTTGAGGGGGTTGAACTCGGCGGCGAACTTGGCGGCGGTCCAGTCGGGGCGGACTTGGTAACCGGAGGAGTCGGCGCAGCGGAAGGTGACGGTGTCACCCGGCGCGACGACGAGGCGCGGGGGCGTGGCGTTGTTCCAGCGGTCGCAGAAGGGCTCGGGGGAGAGCGTGTGGTGCATGAGAGTTTTAACCGCGAATGAACGCGAAGGGACGCGAATATCCGGAAGAAAAGAGAACGGGGCGGTTGGGTCTATTCGGGTGAATTTGTGTCTGGCCGTGGCTAGGAAAAGTCGGCGGATCGGTAGAGCGGGCGGCCGTGGCGGTAGGTGGCGAGGACGTCGTCGGGGGTGACGCGGGTGACGACGCTGGCGACGACGTGGCGGCTGTGGCGGAGATGGGGTTTCGTGAAGTCGAGCACGACGAAGGTCGCGGGCAGGCCGACCTCGAGGGCGCCGTGGTGATCGCCGCCGAGGACGGGGCGTATGTTGCTCGTGGCCATCTTGAGGATCGCGGCGGGGTCGGGCGAGAGGGCGTCGCCGAACTGGGATTTGGCGAGCTTGTAGGTGAAATCGAGTTCGGCGAGGAGGTTGGGCGCGTTGAGCATGCCGTTGTCGGTGCCGAGGAGGAGATTGGCGCCGGCGCGGAGCAGGGCCGCGACGGGCGGGAGCGAGAGGCCGAGGGTGGCGTTGGCGCGGGGGTTGATCGCGGCGGTTTTTCCGGCGCGCGCGAGGAGGGCGATCTCGTCGGCGTCGGCGGCGGTCATGTGGACGACGAGGTGTGGGTCGTAGAGCTCGAGGGCGCGGGCGAGGTCGCCGCGGCCGGTGGTGGCGAGGGAGAGTTCGCGGTAGCCGGGATTTTCGAGGCAGTGGATGGCGCGGAGTTTTCCTTTCGACGCGGTGAGGGCGCGGATCTCGGTCCACGCGGCGTCGGTGAGATCGTTCATCGTGCTCTCGGAGAAGCCGTCGGCGACGGCGAGCATGCGTTCGAGTTCGGTCCGGTGGGCGGGCGGGAGCGTGGCGTCTGGCGGGTTGGCGCGGAGGACGGATTCGTGGAAGGGGGACTCGTTGAACTGGTTGAGGATGATCGATTCGACGCCCGTGGCGCGCGAGGCGGCGCGGAGAAGCTCGGCGCCGGCGGGGCCTTGTTCGCGGAAGTCGAGGTGGCAGACGGTGCCGGTGCGGGCCATGTAGCGCAGGTGCGCCTCGAGGTGGGGCAGGTGGGTCTCGGGCGTGAGCTTGGCGAGTTCGCGGTATTTGTAGCCGGCTGGGCGGAAGAAGGCCTGCTCGAGGGTGAGGCCGGTGGCGCCGTCGGGCAGGGCGGAGTCGCCGAGGTGGGTGTGGCCGTTGACCAGGCCGGGAATCACCACGCGCGCGCCGGCCTCGACCGTAGTGGTCGGAGCGATACGGTCGACGGCGGTGACGGTGTCGCCCGACCAGGCGAAGCGGGAGCAGCGAAACGGCTCGAGCTCGGGTCCGAGGAGGACGACGCAGTCGGAGAGTTGGCCGGAAGACGAAGGCATCGGGGTGATTGGCCGAAAAGAGGCGCGGAAAGCGCAAAAACGAACATCAGGCGACGAGGCGGATGGGCAAGGTCTCGACGGGCGCGGCGGAGCACGCGGCGCGGAAGGCGGCGAGGTCGGCGCAGGCGGCGGAGGGGATCTGGCGGGCGGGAACGGTGAAGGTGAGCTCTGGCGCGTCGAAGGGCCAAGGGTCGAGGCGGTAGGCGCCGCCGCCGAGGTCGACGGGCGTGCAGGTGATGACGCGGCGCGCGCCGCCGGTGTCGGGGTGCGCGTGGCGAAGGGGGCGGGGCTGGTCGTAGCGAACGCAGGTGAGGAGAGAGAGGTTGTCGCAGAACTGGAGAAACTCGAAGGCGCGCCGGAGCTGCGCGGGCGTGGCGTGGGCGGCGAGCGCGGGCGGGAGCGAGGCGGCGAGCTCCGCCTGGCGGCGAAGCTGTCCCTCGATGAAGGCGGCGTGGAGCGGGCGGTCGGAGGGCTTGAGGGTGTCGAGGTCGGCCTGTTCGGTGAGGAGGTTGACCGTGTGCATCGAGACGAGGATGGCGGCGAAAGGGTGTTCGGCGGCGAGGGCCTCGGTGGCGGCGCCGCGCACGGCGAGGTAGTCGGCGAGGTCGATCTCCTCGAAGGCGGAGTAGGCGCCGACCAGTTCGCGGGTGAAGGCGGAGGGGCGGCCCTCGCGGGTGAGAAAGGGCGTGGCGTCACGCGCGGCCCAGGCGTCGTCGTGGCGGGCGACGGCAAGCACGATCTCGGGGAGCAGGTCGGCGGGGGCGGGCGGGGGGAAGAACGCGTTGCCCCAGTGTTCGGCGAAGCGGCCGGCGAGCCTGGCGTGCTCCTGGTGGGCGACGAGGGTGTAGCCGGTCGGGGTGGCGATGCGGATCATGGCGGGTCCGGTTGAGCAGAGCGGGTGCCAGCGGGGGCGCCCGCGGCGGGTGATTTCGCCGAAAAGGCGGACGTTCGGCTAGGCTTGAGCGAGGAGATTGCCGGGGTGGGACGAACGGGGGCGCGGGGGTTTAGGCGAGCTCGGCTTGGACGGGGTTGGAGAGCGTGCCGATGTCCTCGATCTCGATCGCGATGGTGTCGCCGGGCTGGAGGAAACGCGGCGGGGTGAAGGCGGCGCCGACGCCGGAGGGGGTGCCGGTGAGGATGACGGTGCCGGGCAGGAGGGTTTTGCTGGCGCTGAGGAAGGCGATGAGCGTCGGCACGTCGAAGATGAGGTCGGCGGTGGTCGATTCCTGGCGAAGCTCGCCGTTGACGCGGGTGCGGATGGCGAGGCGGCCGGGGTCGGGGATCTCGTCGGCGGTGACGAGCACGGGGCCGAGCGGGCAGAAGGTGTCGAAGCCCTTGCCTTGGCAGAACTGGCCGCCGCCCCATTTGAACTGCCAGTCGCGGGCGGAGACGTCGTTGGCGATGGTGTAGCCGAGGACGTGGTCGAGGGCGCGTTCGCGGGGGACGTTTTTGGCGGTGCGGCCGATGACGACGGCGAGTTCGCCCTCGTAGTCGACCTCGTGTGAGGCGTTTTGGGAACGGGGGAGGAGGATGGGGTCGCCCGGATTTTGCAGGGCGTTCGTGGTCTTCACAAAGATCATCGGGAACTGCGGCAGGGGGCGGCCGACCTCGAGGGCGTGGCTGCGGTAGTTGAGACCGATGCCGATGACGTTGGGCGAGGCGACGGGGTGAAGGAGTTTTCCGGGGCGAACAGGCTCGCCCGCGGGGGCGAGGCCTTCGGGCGAGAAGGGGTCGCCCGCGAGCGGGAGGGCGGAGCCGTCTGGCTGGAGGGCGGCGTAGGAGGGGCCGGAGGGCGTGAGGTGGCGGATGAGGCGCATGGCGGGGCGGCGGGATGTCCGGCGCCTACCATGATTTGTGCCGCGGCCGCTTGCGAGCTTGCGCGACCGGCCTTCGTTCCGCGGGTTGTTCGTAAACACCATGAACCGTCTCCTTGCCTTCGCCGGCCTCTTCCTCGCCATGCTTTCCTTCGCCTCCGCCAATCCCGTCAACGTGGGCGATCCCGCCCCGGTCGCCTCCGCGCTCTCCGACAACGGGGAGAAGGTCGACCTGGCTTCCGTGTATTCGAAGAATAAATACACATTGGTCTATTTTTACCCGAAGGCCGATACGCCGGGCTGCACCGCCCAGGGCTGCTCGCTGCGCGACGGCTACGAAAAGCTTCAGGAAAAGGGCGTGGCGATCGTCGGCGTGAGCACGGACTCGGTGAAGGCCCAGGCGGAGTTCAAGGCGAAGTATAAGCTCCCGTTCACGCTCCTCGCCGACACGGAGAAAGAGGTCCTGAAGGCCTTTGGCGTGGGTTCCTTGTTCGGGTTCTCCAGCCGCCAGGCCTACCTGATCCACGAGGGCAAGGTGGTCTACGCGGACCACAAGGGTTCCACGAAACAGCAGGCGGACGACATTCTCGCCTTCCTCGAGAAGAAGTGAGCTCGCCGCGCGGTTCGTGGTGGGCCGCGCCGTCGGCCGTTCCCCGGCCGTGTTTGAGGTCCGACGCTTTCCCGCCCGCGCCGTCGTCGGCGCGGGTTTTGTTTTTCCTGGGCCCGAGGCCTTTGCCGGGTTTCGGGCTTACTCGTCGGTTTCGCAGCGCAGGGCGGAGAGCGCGTAGGCGGCGGCGGTGTCGCAACGAAGCACCAGCGGTCCGAGGGTGACGGGGATCCAGCCCGCGGCGAGGGCGGCCGCGACCTCGTCGGGGATGAGGTCGCCTTCCGGACCGATCAACCACGCGGCGGAGCGGGGGGCGCGGCCGGCGTGCGCGGCGCGAAAATCCGCCAGCACCGCTCGCAGCGGGCGGGCGCCGGGATGGAGGCTGGCGACGAGGCGCAGTTCGGCATCACGCATGGGGGTGGACGCGAGGAAGGCGCCGAGCCCCTGCACCGGCTCGATGCGCGGGAGGAAGGGGTTGCCGCACTGTTTGGCGGCCTCGATCGCGGTCGTGCGCCATTTTTCGCGTTTTTTGTCGGCGCGTTCGGCGTCGAGGTGCAGCTCGCTGCGGGCGGTGGCGAGCGGGATGATGGCGGCGGCGCCGAGCTCGGTGGCTTGACGGACGATGTCGTCCATGGCGCCGCCCTTGGGCAGTCCTTGGCCGAGGAGCAAGGCGCAGGGCAGGGGAGGGCGTATCGTGGTCGATTCGACGCGCAGGACGGCGGTCTTTTTGCCCTCGATGCGATCGAGGCGGCAGAGCCATTCGGTGCCTTCTCCGTCGAACGCGACGACGGGGTCGCCGGGGCGGGCGCGGTTCACGTTGACCAAGTGATGGGTTTCCGCCGGAGGCAGCGGGAGTTCGCTCACGGTCCCGGGCGCGGCGGCGGCGGGTTTGGGCAGGTGGACGCGGAAGTCGGGCATGGGAGCGGCGTGCGTTTCGCGTGACGAAAGAGGCTGGGGCGGCGTCGCCAACTCCCAAAAAGAGGAGAGGCGGCTCCCGGGAACCACCCCGGGGGCCGCCTCTGCCAGCAAACCAAGCAACCAAACAAACAACTGATGACGTGGAGATAGACCGGGATGGCGGAGAAACATTCAAAAATTCGCCGAAGAAAATCGGACTGAGGAAACGGGCCCGGGCGGCGTGGTGCGGGAGAGGCGATGCAGGGGGATCGAAAAAAGCGTCGGCTTTGGGATTTACACCGGCGGGCGGCTGCGTTGCCTAGGCGGTCTTGCCTTGCGACTCGTGCCCGGGTGGCGGAATCGGCAGACGCAGCGGACTCAAAATCCGCCGCCCTCTAAAGGCGTGTGGGTTCGACCCCCACCCCGGGCACCATCGATTTTTCGAGAAAAGCGCGCGAACCGCTCGCCCGTGTTGGGTTCGGATGATTGGCCCTTGCTGGGCCGGCTTATGTGGGGTGAGGGAGTGTTGCGGGCGATTTTCCGGAAAGCGCCGTTGTTTTGCGGTCGAAGTCGCGAATGCGCGATTCGGCGGTCGCATCGCTCTTTTTTCTCCCGAGCTTGCGAATGGCCTGTTCATCGGCCCGTCCCTGATCGCGCCGGAAGTGGGCGGTTCCTTTTGCGTGACGGGACTAGGGAAGGGAATGGGAGGGTGTGGGTTCCGCGCTAGGCGGGGGTTGGCAAGAGGAGAGAAGACGTCTCCGGTGCGGACGGCTAAAGTATGTTTAAAAACGTCCGATCTAAGGGGAATCATACCCTGCTGGATAAATATTATAACCCAGCTGGATGGATATTACATTGTAAGGGGGGTGGCTGATCTCATTTCTACCGACCGATTGATACAGCCGATGCGTTTTACGCGGAGCGTCTTCTTCCCTGTTGTCGCGTGATATTCCCAGATTTTGTTTCAGGGCGCCCGCCATCCCTCGGTTTCGGCGCGGTGATCGCTCCCTTCTTTCCCTCGGATCCCTTTTCAAATCAGTGAAATTCGTTTCTTTTGGTCTTTGCTCGGCGCTCCTTGGGGGGCTTCTCGCCTTCGTTCCCTCCGTGCGCGCGTTTCCGCCCGCGCCTTACTACACGATCTTCGGCGACGTTCGTGATGAATTTGGCAATCTGGTCGCCGCGGGCGGCGGAACGGTGATTCTCTCCGTGAACAGCCGCGAGGTCGCGCGCTACGCCATCACGGGGGTCTCGGGGGACGATTATAATTACCAAATCCGGATGCGGATCGATATGAGCCGTCTCGGCACCGCGTCCTACAGCTCGTTGGCGTTGAACACCGGGGCCACCTACACGTTGGCGGTCGACATCGGCGGGGTGCTTTATCTTCCCCTCGAAATGAGCACGCCGCCCAGCGTCGGCAACGCCGCGGATCGTCGGCGCATCAACCTCACCCTCGGTGCGGATTCCGATCGGGACGGGATGCCGGATGCCTGGGAGCAAATGCAGCTTTACATGGCCGGTCGTGATTTGGGGGATCTTTCCGCCATCTCCCCGAACGGCGATCTGGACGGGGACGGCGTGACCAATTTCCAGGAATACATCGCCGGCACCTACGCCGCCGACGCCGCCGAGACTTTTTATCTCCGCATCAAGTCCGCCGCTCCCGACGCCGTTTCCGTCGAGTTCTACGCCATCACGGGGAAGATCTACTCGATGGAGCGGAGCCCGGATCTGAAGACGTGGAGCCCGGTCGACTTTTCCGTCGGGGGCGCCGTCGCCGCCGCCACGCACACCGCCGGGGGCGTGGGCGTCGTCCAGGCCTCCATCGCCAAGACCGCCGCCGATTCCCAAGTCTTCTATCGCCTTAAAGTTCGATGAAACGCCTCGCCGTCCTTTGCCTGGCCTTGCTCACGGCCGCCACCGGCGCGCGCGCGCAGTGGCTCACCAAAACCTACAACCTCGCCCCCGGCTGGAACGGGATCTGGCTCTCCGGCGACGCCTCCTACGCCACCGTGGGCGATCTTTTCGCCGCTTATCCGAGCGTCGGCGAAGTCTGGCGCTGGAATCCCGATCCCGACCGCGTCCAGTTCAGCGACAGCCCCTCCACACCCACCACCACGAGCGACGAGTGGACCGTGTGGAAGCGTGACGACAGCTCGGAGCAGGTGCTCCAGCGCCTGGTCGGCAACTCGGCCTACCTGATCAACAACACCGCCGCGACCACCACGAGCGTCGCGATCAAGCAGCTCGTGCGCGCCCCGTCCAACACCTGGCTCATATCCGGCGCCAACTTCATGGGCTTCCCCTCGGCCGGCACCAGCGCGAGCTGGCCGGTGGTCAACGGCTACTTCGCCAGCTTCATCAACGGCGGCGTCACCGGCCTCCCCTCCGGCACCAAGGTCTACAAATACGTCGGCGGCCCCCTGAATTCCACCAATCCCCTCCAGGTCGCCCCCGCCAGCGAGCGGCTCGATCCGGACAAGGCCTACTGGTTCAACCTCGCCACCGTGAGCGATTTCTCCGGCGCCCTCGCCTACGAGCTCCCCGGCTCCGGCGCGCTCGCGTTCGGCCGCACGCTCTCCTCGCTCACCGTCGGCGTCACCAATCGCTCCACCGGCGGTCTCACGCTCACGATCTCGCTCGAATCCTCCGAGTCCGCGCCGTCCGGGCAGCCCTCCGTCAGCGGCGGCGTTCCGCTCACCCGGCGTGTTTTCAACAGCACGACCAACGCCTACGACGAGACCCTCGTTCCCGCGACCGGCTCCTCGCCCGCCTACACGGTGGCGGTCCCCGCCTCCGGCCGGGCCAACCTCGACTTCGGCATCCTTCGCTCCGCGCTCTCGACCAACTCCTCGAGTTTCTACGCCTCCATCCTTCGCATCCGCGATTCCGCCGGCCTCACCGACGTCCGCATCCCCGTGAGCGCCCAGCCCGCGACCACCGCCGGCCTCTGGATCGCCCAGATCAAGGTCACCAACGTCACGAGCACCCAGCCCAACTCCGGCAGCACGACGTCGCGCCCCTTTCCGATGAACGTGCTCGTCCACGTGGACTCCGGCGGCACGCCCCGGCTGCTCCGGCAGGTTTTCGTCGGTCGCCTCGCCTCCACCGGCAACCCGCTCGGTCTGGCCGTGAGCGAATCCCGCATCCTCGGGGCCGCGTCCTCCGACGTGAAGCCGACGCGCTACTACGCGCCCATGATGCCGGCCGGCTCCTCCGCGATCGCCGGCGTCGGTTCCCTCGCCTCCGGCTCCAGCACCACCTGGAGCGTCGTCCACGCCCACAACGATCCGGTCAATCCCTTCGTCCACGCGTATCATCCGGACCACGACAATCTCGACGCCCGCTTCGCGCCGCTCGGCGCGGGCAAGGAGAGCTACACGATCAGCCGGACCTGCGTCTTCGCCTTCACCGCCGCCCCTCCCGACGGATCCACCGTGTCCGGCTGGGGATCGACCGTATTGGGCGGCAACTACAGCGAAACCCTCGCGGGCTTGAACAAGGTTCCCCTGGCCGTCTCCGGCACCTTCGCCATGCGCCGCATCTCCGAGATCGCCGACATCGACCTCGCTTCCCCCTGAGCCCCGTCCCCTTTCACCTCCGCCTTTTCCCTTTAGATTCATGAAATCCAAACTGATCGCCGTCCTCCTCCCGCTTCTCGGCGCCGCCTCGGTTCACGCTCAATCGGCCGTCGTCCCCGCCCTGCTCAGCTACCAGGGCCGCGTGACCGACTCCGCCGGCAATCTCATCGGTTCGACCACGCCCGCCAATCGCGCGGTCAAGTTTCAGCTCTACACCGCGTCCTCCGGCGGCACGGCGATCTGGGCCGAGACCCAGACCGTCACCATCTCCGGCGGCGAATTCAGCGTTCTCGTCGGCAACGGCACCGGCATCTCCGGCCTCACCGGTCCCAGCGCCCCCGCGCCCACGCCCTACAAGACGCTCAAGGACGTCCTCAACTCCGCCACCACCTCCGCCTTCTACCTCGGCGTGACCGTCGACGACGGCAACTCCGCCACCGTCGACGCCGAGATCTCGCCGCGCCAGCAGCTGGTCTCCGGCGCCTTCGCCCTCCGCGCCGCCGTCGCCGAATCCGTCGCCTCGAGCGCCGTCACCACGACGATGGTCGCGGACTCCAGCATCACCACGGGCAAGATCGCCGACGCGAACGTCACCTCCGCCAAGATCGCCGACGGCACCGTCGTCGCCGCCGACATCGCCTCCAACGCGATCACCGCCGCCAAGATCGACGCCTCCAGCGTGGGCCTCTGGAGCGTGGGCGGCGCCAACGTCTATCGTCCCTCCGGCAACGTCGGCGTGGGCACCTCCTCGCCCAGCGCGCCGCTGCACGTCCTCGCCAACGGCAACACCGATCCCTCCGCCAACGGAATCTACGTCTACAATCCAATCAATAACACGAACAACAACGCCAACGTTGCAGTGCGCACCGCCGGGGTTTACGCGGGAAACCCGTTCTTCTCCATGGATGTCGCCGGCGTCAGCGGCTGGTCCATGGGCGTGGACAACGCAGACTCGCAGAAATTCAAGATCAGCAATTCGTGGAGTGCTCTCTCCACCAACACCAAGCTGACGGTCACCGGCGCCGGCAATGTCGGCATCGGCACCACCACCCCCGCCCGTCCGCTGAGCTTCGCTGATGGAGTCGGCGACAAAATCTCCCTCACCGGACAAGGCACCTCCAATTACGGCATGGGCATCCAGCCCGCCCTGCTGCAGCTCTATTCCGATGCGGCCGGCGCGGACATCGCCTTCGGTTACGGTTCTTCCTACAATTTCACGGAGCGCATGCGCGTGAAGGGCACCGGCTACGTCGGCATCGGCACCAGCACGCCCGGCGGCACGCTGCATCTCAACGAGAGCACCGGCACCCAGGCCGGCGTCGGCGTCGGCACCCTCATTCTCGAGCATCAGAACAACGGTGGCGCCAGTAGCGTCGTTTTCCGCAGCAAGACCAATTATAGCAGCGACTACGGCTACATCCAGTATCAGGACGACTCCAACATCGGCGGCGCCGGCGAACAGGCCCGTCTCGTCATCGCCACGCAAAACGACGCCGACGACTACGTCATCCTCCAGCCGACCACCGGCCGCGTTGGCATCGGCACCATGAGCCCCGTCGTCCAGCTCGACGTTCGCGGCAAGACCGCCCGCACCCAGACCGATTTCAAGAACGGCACCACCGACTCCGGCGACTACTCCAACAAGGACGTCGATAGCGCCAACGGCACCCCCTCCACCGGCCTGGATGTCACCATCCGTGCCGAGGGCTACGTCGAGTCTCTCGGCGCCGTCTACTACTCCGACCGCCGCATCAAGGAGATCATCGACCGTGTCGACTCCGCGCGCGCCCTTTCCGCGATCGAGAGCCTTCGGCCGACCAACTACCGCATGATCGACAAGACCAACCTCGGCGCCGACCCCAAGACCGGTCTCATCGCGCAGGAGGTTCAGGCCGTTATCCCCGAGGCCGTGAGCAAGCGTGTCGATTTTGTTCCCGACATCTACGCGCATGCCGCCTCGGTGGTGTTCAACGCCGCCGATTCCACCGCCACGGTCACCCTCTCCAAGCCCCACGGTCTCGCCGTCGGCGACGTCGTCCGGGTTTACGACGACGCCGGCTTGAAGGAGCTCGGCGTCGTGTCGGTCTCCGGCCCGGTGCAATTCACCGTCTCCGGCGCGCAAGACACCTCCCGTCTCTTTGTCTACGGCAAGCGCGTCAACGACTTCCTGGCCGTCGACTACGACCGCGTCTTTGTGACCGGCCTCGCCGCCATCCAGGAACTGTCCTCCGAGGTGAAGGAGAAGGACGCCCGCATCGCCGATCTCGAGAAGCGCCTCGCCGCCCTCGAAAAGCTCCTCGCTCCCGCCAAGTAACCAAGCCGGCCGCCCCCTCTCGCCATGGACCGGACACCCCGTCTCCCGGATCGGAGCCTGCCGCGCCCGCGGATCGCATCCGTGCTGCTGCTGCTGGCCTTCGGCTGGCTCCCGTCGTTGTTCGGCCAATACGAGCTGAAGAGCGGGGTCTACAACCGCCTGAGCACGGTCCCCGGCCATTACACGCCGGTGGGGCCCAACCTCCTGCCCGTCGGCGACCCGACGATCACGCCGCAGTTCTCCAACGTCGCCGAGTCCTCCGCCTCGTCCGGTCCGATCTCCGGCGGCTATCCCTCGAGCTCGAACACCGGCCTCCGGCTCACCCGCTCCACCGTCGGCACCAGCTTCGCCTCCGGCGTGCCGCGCTACTTCTACGGCGACCAGATCGTTCCGCCCTCCTCGATCATCAGCCAGTCCGGAGTCCTGCGGGACACCAGCGCCGCCGGCTACTGGCGCGCCGAGCCCGTGCGCCCCGGAGAGACGCTGACCAATCCCTCCGGCGCCGCCGCCACCGACTTCCGCACCGGCGAGGCGTCCGCGATTTCCGGGACCGCATCGGTCGCCTACTACTACAGCCCGCACGCTCGCCAAGTCTTCGCCAACGCCCCCGGCACGGTCGAGATCACCTGGCGCTCGAGCGTGCCCGACCCCGCCACCAACAGCTACGTCTTCTACAAGGAGCGCTTCGCCGTCTCCTCCGCCACCACCACGCCGGTGCGCAACCTCTTCTGGACCGAGAAGAGCTTCAACGGCCCGCAGGTCGTGATCCCCTCCGGCCGCATCGAGACCCTGAACCCCGTTTTCAGCGGCGTCTTCCCCGCCACCGTCTCCAGCGAATACGTGGTCGCCGGCGCGCCCGCGCCCGACGCGGATTCCGCCGAGCTGCGCACGGTCTGGTTCGACACCACCGGCGGCACCCGCCGTCTTCACGCCTACAACATCACCGGCCGCCTCCTGATCGAATATCTCGGCGCCCTTCGCGACGACGGCACCCACGAGTTCCTCGGCCTGGACGTGGTCAGCGTGCAGCAGACGCTCCGTCCCGCCACCGCCACCGTCGAGCTGGGCCAGCGCATCCGCGCCTATGACGGCGACGCGTTCGACCTCGACGAGACCTTGGTCGCGTCCCCGGTCACCACCTCCACGAGCAACATCAATTACTACAGCTCCAACCCGCTGCCCGACGGCTCCATCGCCTACTACGCCGAACGCGAAAACGACATCGAGGATCGCGAGATCTTCTACTGGCTCAGCCCCGAGACCATCGCGCTTCCCGCCGGCGGCGCCACCGCCGCGGACCTCAAGCTTCTCATCAACTGGCCCGTCTACCTGAACAAATACCTCCAGGTCTGGCCCTCCGACGTCACCCACTACGCCCACTACACCGTCGGCGCGGGCGGCAGTTCGGACAGCTCCGGCACCGGCCTCGGCTTCGTCGGCGGAAACGTCCCGCAGATCGTCTATCAGGACTCTTCCGAGGGCGATTCCCGCTTCGACACGAACACCCAGCGCATCCTCGTCAACTTCAGCGGCGAGGTCGACCAGCTCAACCGCTCCCTGCTCAAGTTCACCGGCAGCAACGGCGGCGTCTGGTATGTGCCCCTCATGACCCAGGCCGACGGCCGCTCCGGCTACGTCGAGGGCGACGGCGCCGCCGCCGTCACCGGCACCGCCTACGTCGGCGAGCGCATCAACCCGCCCGCCTCCGTCAACACGGGTGCCGGCTACGTCGCCGCCGGCACCTATTACTCGCCGAACGCCTACGTCGATCCTTTCGCCAACGGCGTGGAAGAGGCCGAACAGGGCGCGATCATTCCGGTCAACGCGCTCCCCAACGGCGCCTCCAGCCTCACCGTCTGGTGGTTCAAGAAATACGCCGCGCCCTCGTCCGAGTTCACCGACCTCTATCTGCCCGCCAAGATCGGCCGCTACACGCTCGCCTACCGCGACTCCGCCTCCACGCCCGACGTGGTCATGGCGTCCAACCAGGGCACCGGCTCGCTCGCCAGTTCCGTCTCCGCTGGCACGATCTACAACCAGCCCGACGCGTCCAAGATCGGTTACAACCCGAACGAGGAGCACGCGCTCATGCTCGGCGGACGCGCCTACGCGCTACGCGACGATCTCAACATCGTCACCGGCACCACCACGAGTTCCCCGGCCTTCACTTCGCTCCCTCGCATCCTCATCCAATACACCGACCCGGCCGACAACCGGCCCGCGATGTCGGTCTACGAGGTGCTCCGCGAGGACGCCACGCACCATTTCGACTACGCCGTCACCGCCGGCACGATGCTCAACCAGCTCTCGCCGCAGCCGCTCCCGCTCCTGCCCTTGCCCGTCGATCCCGTCACCGGCGCCGTCCGCAACGCCGAGGTCGATCCCGGCGCGAGCTACCACGACTCCGCGCCCGCCGCCGGCACCCCGTCGCTTTACGGCACCTTCACCTTCAAGGACCGCAAGGGCTACGACTGGGTCTACCGCGGCCCGCACGACTCCACCTCCACGCTTCCCGCCTACGCCCCGCTCGCCAACTCCGAGTTCAACACCGACGGCGACCGCGGCTACTGGGTCAATCAAAGCGCCAACACCGGCGCGATCACCGTCTCCGGCGGCACCCTGCGCGGATCCGCCATCGGCAACGGCGACGCCTACATCATGACCTCCGGCCTGCCTTCCTTCGCAGGCTCCTCGGTCCCGACGATCGATATCCGCATGAAGGCCTCCGCCAACACCACCCTTGAGTTCTTCTGGGGCAACGAGGACGGCGGCTATGGCGGCCCGCGGTATTACTCCGCCAACTACACCGGCGCCGGCGCCTGGCAGACCATCACCCTGCCGCTTTCCGGCTCCTCCGCCTGGGCGGGCAAGACCATCAACGCGCTGCGCATCGACCCCGTCGTCACCACCGGCCTGACTTTCGAGATCGACTCCGTGCGCGCCGCCTCGCCCGTCGGCATGGGCATGCAGTTCTACTACACGATGCGCTCCGACTTCGTGTTCCCCGGCCGCGCCCAGCCCGCCGTCGGCACCATCCTGCCCTACCTCCGTCCGATCTCCAACGGCGTCTACCAGGGCGACCCCGTCACCGGCACCCCGCTCACCATCCTCTATCGTCCGGTGTGGCCGTCCGCGCCTCCGACCCTGACCACCGCCGAGACGCTGACGCTGCCCAAGTTCGGCCTGCCCGCCGTCCGCGGCCAGACCAGCGCGCGCATCCTCTACCAGCAGTCCATCGCGCTCAACGGCACCTCCAAGCCGAGCGCCACGCTGCACGACCCGACTCGCGGCAAGACCGTCCTCCTCGACGACGCCCGCGTCGGCCTCTCCGCGCTGCCCGCCTCGCTCAAGACCACGCTGCAAAGCGGGAAGACCTACTTCCAGCTCGCCCAGCCTCATCTCCAGCAGCGTTTCTACTTCGATCCGAATCTCGGCCCCAAGGGCGGCCTCCAGTTGAACGGCGAGTTCGTCGACTCCATCGCCGGCGAGGATTACCTCAACCTCAACACCCTCAGCCCCGACGACGTGAACGCGCTCCGCGGTCTCGTCGCCACCTCCGACGTGGACAAGTCCAAGTGGGACGCCGCCGTCACCGCGCTCACCACCGCGGTCGAGACCTTCAAGGAGGATCCCGCGAAGCCCGGCACCTACATCCCGGACACCACCCGGACCGTGAACGTCGGCGCCCAGACCCTCGCCGAGATCTCCTCCAGCGAGACCGCGGTCGACAGCTACGCGCTCACCTCCCTCGGCCAGGGCAAGGGCTACGTCACGCTGCTCTTCGGCGACGGCAAGGCCTTCACCCCGCAGGGCGAGTCGGTCGGCATGTCCATCATCAAGGTCGTCGACACGCTCTACCAGGGCGACCTGAAGGTCGTCTCCGCCTCCAACCCGCTCGACGAGCAGACCACGCTCCGCCATAGCGGCGACTTCGCCGCCCATCCGGAAAACTACGAGTTCCAGTGGTGCTACACGCCGTCGGTCAACGGCAGCTATCCGCCGATCTACACTTACACCACCACGCGCGTCCTCGGCACCACCGGCGCGTCCGCGACCAACGGCTGGAGCCGCCTCGCCAACCCCGCGAGCGATCCCACGCCGTCCGCGCCGATCAACTACTCCGGCGCCACCTCGACCACGCTGCCCTCCAGCTTCTCGATCAACAACGCCTCCTACGTCCCGTCCACCGCGCGCCCCGGCTCCATCCTGCTCAACACCGCCGGTCTCTCGCTCTCCTCGCGTCCCAACCAGGTGGTCTTCAGCGCCAACCTCGGCGGCACCGACGGCCTCGTCCTCTACGTCAACAACACGCCCGTCCTCGCCTACAACCTGCCGGGCGCCTCCGCCATCCCCGGCGGCCTCGACCTGAGCGCCGCGCGCACCGGACTCGTCGCCAGCCCGGAGGGCCTCGTCTACCAGTTCGAGATCGATCCGTCCGCCTTCGTCGTCGGCTCCAACCGCATCGAGGTCGCCCTCTACTCCACGCAAGGCGCGTCCAGCCCGGCCGCCTCCGTCGACTTCCGCATCCATGTCCCGCTGCGCACCGACAACGTCGCCGCCACCGGCTCCCAGTGGGTCCAGCCCACCGGCACCTTCGGCAACCTGATCGTGGTCGGCGGCTCCGCCGCCTCGCCCCTCGGCAACCCGCTCCTCGTCTTCGGCGACAACTACTTCACCATGCGCTACCGCGCGAAGTCCTCGGCCAACCTCGTGACCGGGACCGCCTACAGCGATTGGATGACGCCCGTGCTCGTCGAGAGCTGGGTCAAGCGCGTGCTCGACGGCATCAACCCCTTCAACCAGCGCCAGACCGACCTCTACAACAACCCGGTCAGCACCGACGTCAGCATCCTCACCCAGGCCGGCAAGCGCTGGGAGGGCGACGTCGCCCTGAATCTGAACAACATAAACGATTTCGGCCTCATCGAGATCTACGAGACCGTGCTCAACCGCGTGAAGGCCCAGAGCCTCGACGCCGGCACCACCACCGACTCGGTCAACAGCACGCTCCTCCTCGTCGCCGGCTACCTCAACGACCTCTACATGACCCTCGGCAACGAGGCGTGGGACGACGCGCAGAATCCGACGATCCAGATCGACGACTCCGCCGGCGCCGGAGACATCAGCTCCGCCCGCTTCTCCTTCGAGGGCCAGATGGCCACCCTCATCGACGAGACCCTCGGCCTCCTCCGCGGCCGCGACGACTTCCTCAGCCCCGGCGTCACCGTCGCCCCCTCCTACAACCGCCTCTACTGGAACTACACCAACGGCATCGATTCCGGGGAGCCGATCTACGCCACCAACTACAACATCAAGGAAAAGTCCGGCGGCCCCTACGCCGACGGCGTCCTCGACGCGTCCGACGCCCAATACCTGTTCCCGCAGGGCCACGGCGACGCCTACGGCCACTACCTCACCGCGCTCACCGGCTACTACAAGCTGCTCACCTCGTCCGTGTTCACCTGGACGCCCTCCACCGAGGGCGTGACCGTGCTCGGCCAGACCGTCCAGGTCGACTACAAGGACGAGCGCAAGTTCGCCGCCGCCGCCGCCTCGCTCGCCCGCTCCGGCGTCGACATCCTCGACTTCACCGTCCGCGACGACCACCAGGACGACGAGAACTCCGGTTGGGCGCACCTGAAGGACGGCAAATACAACTCCTCCACCGGACGCACCCGCTACTGGGGCAGCGACGAGTGGTCCTCCCGCGTCATGCAGGGCGCCTACTTCAACTGGATCTCGGCCAACGCCATGCTCCCGGACAACGACTACGTCCACGAGGGCATCCAGAAGATCGACCGGAGCACCGTCCCCGAGATCAACGAGATCGTCACCAGCGCCAGCCGCGTCGCCACCCTCTCGGCCGGCGCCCAGGCCCACATGAACGACCTCGGCCTCGCGCCCGGCTCGCTCACCTTCGACATCTCCCCCGCCGAGCTCGCCGCCGGCAAGTCGCACTTCGAGCAGATCTACGACCGCGCCGTGGCCGCCGCCCTCAACGCGAAGAACGCCTTCGTCCAGGCCGGCCGGATGAACCAGCTCCAGCGCCAGCAGAACAACAGCCTCGACGACTACGACGACGCCGTCAGCCGCCAGGAGGCCGCCTACGAATACCAGCTCTCCACGCTCTTCGGCACGCCCTACCCGGGCGACGTCGGCCCCGGCAAGCTCTACGCCCAGGGCTACGCCGGCCCCGACCTCTACCACTACTACTTCATCGACAAGCCCTCCGACATCGTCGACACGAGCGCCACCGTGCAGGTCACCCTCCACGAGCCGGTGAACACCGACCCCTTCGTCGACTGGTCCATCTGGAGCATCTATGACCGCGTGTATGAGCCTTCTCAATACACCGACCGCAGCTACCAGATCTCCCGCTTCAGCCTCGGCCAGTTCCCCCCCTCCGGCTACGGCAAGCGCGCCCAGCCCGGCAAGCTCCAGGCCGCCCTCCTGAACGCCTACCAGGCCCAGGTCTCCCTCCGCGAGGCGACCAACACCTACAACACCAAGAAGGCCCACTTCGACCGCGCCTACCAGCTCTACACCGAGACGGTCGAGGCCTACGACGCCGCCAACGCCGCCTCCGAGAAACTCAACCTCGAGGCCAGCGCCTACGCCGCCGCCGCCTCCATGCTCACCGACTACTCGGAGCAGGCCATGGCCGCCGCCGACTACGTGTCCAACATCGCCGCCGCCGTCAGCGAGGGCATCCCGACCGTCACCGGTCCCTTCGCCTTCGACACCGCCTTCGTCGGCCGCGGCCTCGCCAAGCTCGAGGGCGCCGTCTCCTCCTACGCCGAGCAGATCCTCGCCAAGATCCAGGAGACCGCCGCCAGCCAGCTCGAGAGCAAGGCCGCCGACCTCGAGGCGCAGGCCCAGACCCTGATCGACGACGTCTCCGTCTCCGTCAGCGACAAGAAGCAGGTCCTGGAATTCCAGCGCCTCTTCGAGGAGATGACCGCCACCTCCTACGAGATCAACCGCGCCATGGTCGAACTCCAGCGCACCAGTGAGGAGGTCTCCCGCCTGATCGCCGAGACCAACCACATCCTCTCCGAGCGCGAGACCTTCCGCCAGCGCGCCGCCGCCGTCATCCAGGGCTACCGCACCAACGACCTCGTCTATCGCGATCTTCGCAACGAGGCCCTCTCGCAATACAAGTCGCTCTTCGACCTCGCCCAGACCTACGCCTACTGCGCCGCGAAGTCCTACGACTACGAAACGGGTCTGCTCGGTTCCTCCGAGGGCTCGCGCTTCATCGACGAGATCGTCGGCACCTACAGCCTCGGCGACTTCGCCGGCTCCAGCCCCATCGAGGCCGGCACGGGAGACGCGGGCCTGGCCTCCGCCCTCGCCAACCTCCGCGACGACTGGTCCGTGGCCAAGAGCCGCCTCGGCTTCAACAATCCGGACCGCAACGGCACCCTATTCTCCCTGCGCCAGGAGTTGTTCCGCATCCGCACCGACCAGCCCACGTCGGACGACAATCTCCTCTGGAAGCAGGTGCTTCAGCAGCACGTCATGAGCAACGTCCTCAACGACCCCGACGTCGCCATCCACTGCCTCAACATCGCGAAGTCCAACGGCGCCGCCGTCCCCGGCATCGTCATCGAGTTCGGCACCACCATCCAGCCCGGGCTCAACTTCTTCGGCTGGCCCCTCGCCGCCGGCGACCACGCCTACTCGCAGTCGACCTTCGCCACCAAGGTCTACTCGGCCGGCCTCGTGTTCAAGGGCTACGTCGGCATGGATCCCTACGCCATCGGAGTCCCGGGCGCCTCCGGCCCCGCCAGCTCCTCGCCCAACGCCCTCAGCGCCACGCCCTACGCCTACCTCATCCCGACCGGCTCCGACCTGATGCGCGCCCCTCCGCTCGGCGACACCAACGTCATCCGCACCTGGAACGTGCGAGACCAGGCCCTGCCGCTCCCGAAGAACATCGGCGCCATCGACTACTCGTCGATGCAGCTCTTCACCCCGCAGGGCACGCTCAACGAGCAGCTCTGGATCCTGCGCAAGCATCAGGCCTTCCGTCCCGTCGACGATCCCGCCTACTTCTACAGCTCCATGCCGGCCGAGTTCACCAATGCCCGGCTCGTCGGACGCAGCGTCTGGAACACGCGATGGAAACTGGTCATCCCCGCCTACACCCTTCTCTCCGACGAGCAGGCGGGCATCGACCGCTTCGTCCAGAGCGTGAGCGACATCAAGCTGTTCTTCCGCACCTACTCCAACTCCGGCAACTGACATGCGCACGGCCAAGCTCCCGCTCGCGCCCGTTCTCGCGGGCCTGTTGCTGGCGCTGTTCTGGGCGCTTCGTTCGCCCGCGCCGGCCGTCGCGCCCGGCGTCGTATCCGAGCCCGAAGCCACGGCCCCCGTCGCCGATTCCGCGTCCGCGCCACGCGCGTCCTTCACTCCCGAGGAGGTGTTTCGGCGCGCCTTCTGGCGACACCCCGCGCCCTCCGACCGTCTCGTGCATGCCGAGCGCGTAGAGCCCGTCGACGCCGCGGGCGAGGTTCACAGCTGGCGCTGGTTTCTCGCCGTCCATCCCGGTGCGGAGTTGCTCGCCGCCTTGCGTTCGCCCGAGGCCTTCGGACTCCGCCGCGTCACCGTCGGCGCCGGCGGGCGGGCCGAGCCTCTTGTCATCGACTCCGCTCCGGACTGGTTTCCGGAACGCGTCGATCCCCTCGAATGGGAGGTGCTTCAGGCCCCCGGCGGAGGCCTGACGGTCCTCTACCGCGCGTCCGACAATCTCCTCTTCGCCACGGACCGCGGCCGGGGTTTCGCGCCGCCCGCCCGCCCGCTTGCGACGGCGGACGTCGATCGCCGTTTTTAAGGATCTGCCTTGCGGCGCCTTGGGCCTTCGCCTGCGCCGCCGCCCGGTTTGACGCGGGGGCCGGGTGGGGTTTCGGAGGACGGATACCTATCTTTGCCGTTAGCCTTACGTCTTTATCAAAACTTAATGCGGTATCCTAAGCATCTTCCCTTGGGCCGCCCTCTGTGAGGGGCTTTCGGAGCCGGCAAAGCTGTTGACCATTCCGTCAACTTTTTTACCTCTGATACCATAGCTATTCCCCCGTCTGTTTTGGCTATAAACTCCGCTTAACGCTTTCTCTTTCCCCTCAAGCCGGTCCCCTCCGCCCCCGCGTGGTTCGGTGCCGGGCTTTTACCCCGCCTACCTCCTTTTACCGACGCGCCCGTTTTCGTCGCCGGCTTGTTTCGGCCGGTGTTCGACCGCCCCCCTCTTATCCCCGTCCATCCGTCGCCGGCCTATCCCTTGCCTGTCGTCTCCTTCGACGGCACGGCCGGTATCCATCCCATCCCTGAATTTTTTAAATATGAATAAGGCCCCTATTCATCCGCACCGCACCTCCACCCACGCCCGCCGAAAGACCCTTTCGGCCGCCGCCTCGCTGGCCGCCGCCATGCTGGCGCTCAACGCCCTGCCCGACCTCAAAGCCGCCAACGGCAGCTGGCAGGCCAACGCCGCCGACCAAGGGGTCGGAGTGACCATCACCGTCGGCAGCGCCGCCTGGGCCGTCTCGCCGCAGCTCGCCGAGGGCGACGCCGTCTACATCGGTGCCACCGCCGGCGTGAACCTCGGCACCAACTACAGCTACTACTACGCGGTGGGCGTGGGCGCCACGCCCAGCGATTACGTCCGCTTTTCCCAATCTCCCGGCGCCGGCACCTTCTCGCCGAACGGCACCAACAGCCCCTTGGCCGTGACCAAGGTTCCCAGCTGGAACACCGCCGGCAACTGGGCGGGCGGCGTCATTCCCAACGGAGTCGGCGACCAGGCTACCATCGCCACCAACGCGAACACTCCCGCCATCCTGGTGGACAAGGATTTGACGGTCGGCGCGATCAACGTCGACACCACGACCAGCGCCGCCAACGGCCTGAGCCTCATCGCCACCGCCCGCAACGGCGGCCTCGTGTCGACCCTCGCGCTCAAGGCCTCGTCCGGCACCCCCTCGGTCACGCTCACCGGCGGCAACACCTTTTCCTTCAGCGAATCCAAGATCAGCGGCACCACGCCGGCCAACGCCAGCACCAAGCTGATCGTCGTCGGCGACCAAGGCTTGTCCGTCGACAACCAGAACCCCGTCGTCGCGCCCACCGCGATGAACTCCGGCAGCATGGCCACGCCGGTTTCCAGCGTCGGCACCTACGGCACCGGACAGGTGCGCTTCGGCTTCGGCTTGGATTGGTCCCGCTTCAGCGGCGATCTGACCCTTGCCCGCGGCACGTTCCAGGCCCTCGCCGGCGGCACGATGAACAACAATCTCACCAGCTTGCCGATGAACAGCAAGGTGGTCCTCGGCACCGGCACCAACACCGCCCGTCTCGAACTCGGCGGCTCCAACGGCCAGACGGTCATCCGCGGCCTGGAGAGCACCAGCCCCAACAGCTCGGTCATCAACATCGCCCAGGTCGCCAACCCGGCGGTCACCAGCATCGGTCTGGCCACCCTTGAAGTGGGCTCCTACGGCACGGCTTCCGATCACTACACCTACGCCGGCAACATCGGCTCCAACGCCAACGTGGCCGACGTGCTCGACGATCTGGGCGCCATCGTCACCCGCGGCGTTTCCAGCGCGCCCGCCATCCGCCTGGTCAAGGTCGGTCCCGGCACCCAGGTGCTGTCCGGCGTCAACAACCTGAACGCCACCCAGGCCAACTCGGTCCTGGTCGCGGTCAACGGCGGCAAGCTCTCCCTCGGCACCACCGGCGCCATCGGCGCGATCACCGGCGGCCAGGGCGCGGCCAACGGCGACAGCTCCTTCCTGCTCAAAAACGGCGAGTTCGAGATTTCCGGTCTCGGCGTCGCCGCGCCGCGCACCCAGGCCTTCGGCGGCTCGCTCATCTTCGGCAGCATCGCGGCCAACACCGGTTCGCCCGACGACAAGCAGGCGGCGCAGAGCAACAGCGCCAGCACGCTGACCGTCATCGCCGACCCCGCTCAGCCCGCCACCCTGACCTTCGGCTCGCTCAAGCCCCGCCAGTTCCAGACCGGTTCACCGACCGCCAACCTGAACGGCGTGACCATGCTCTTCCGCGGCACCAGTCTGGGCTCCACGCCCGGCGCCGGCGTCGCCACCATCCAGTTCACCACCGCCCCCGTGACGGGCGGCGGCAGCCTGTTCTCCGTCTCCGGCGGAGCCTTGGGCGGCACCCAGGCCCCGGTGCTGAAGGGCGCGCTGGCCGACACCTCGCCCACCGGCTCGGGCACCGGCTTCGCCACCTACGATCCCGCGACCGGCATCCGTCTCCTTTCCGGCGCGGAGCAGCTCTCCGTCTCCACCGGCGCGGCCTACGACGCCGCCTCGACGGGCGACAACATCGCGCTCGCGCTGTCGGCCGACCAGGCGATCACCGGCCACCAGAGCAACACCCTCCGGATCAGCAACGACAGCGGCGCGACGCGCACCGTCACCAACTCCGGCACCGAGCTCAAGCCCTCCAACGGCCTGCTTTTCGCCGGCTCGTCCCCGATCGTCCTCGCGGGCGGTCAGCTCACCGGCACGGCCCAGTCCGACACGCAGGACGTGGTCATCCACTCGATCAACACCTCCTCCGCCGGCGTCACCATCCAGAGCGCGGTCTCCAACGTCGGCCAGCTCGGCGCCAACGCGGCCGGCACCTATCAGGGTTGGATCACCTACGCCGGCCCCGGCAACTTCCGCCTCGAAGGCACGCAGAACCCCGGCAACACCGGCGGCATCGTCTTCAACGGCACCGGCTCGACCACCCTCGCGGCCCCGGTCGTGGATGTCTCCAATTTCGCCGTCAACCAAGGCACGGTGAAGCTCGACACCGGCGCCTCGTGGACCTCGCTGCCCCGCCTCCTCGTCGCCCCGGGCGCCAAGTTCGACCTCAACGGCATCGGCGGCAACTCCACCGTCAACCGCTACTCGGACGTCAACGCCCCGATCAACGCCTCCGGTCTCACGGTCAACCCGATCGCCGGCGAAGTCACCAACAGCGCCGCCGGCGCCCCGGTGGATCTCATCCTGTCCGGCCAGCTCAACGGCCCGTCCAGCCAGGCCACCACCACCGCCTTCTTCGGCCAGATCACCGGCAACCTGAACCTGGTCGTCGACAAGTCCGCCTCGAGCTTCAACGCGACCACGCAGGTCACCACCTACACCTACGGCTCCCAGGCCTTCTCGAACGTCAACACCTACACCGGCGCGACCAAGATCCGCTCGGGCAACCTGAACCTGCTCCGCGGAGGCCTCCTGCCCGCCACCACCGTGGTGACCCTCGGCACCGAAGGCAGCAGCGTTAACAGCACGCTCGCGCTCGGCGACAACAACGGCTCGACCAACGGCGCGATTCGCCAGGAGATCGCCGGCCTCTACGCCGTCGGCACCGGCACCGCCGCCGTCGTCAACAACAGCTCCAACGTCAGCCAGCTGACCCTCAACATCCCCGCCGGCGTCGACAACGTCTACACGGGCAACCTCGGCGTCGCCGCCGTCGCCAACGGCACCAACTCCAACCTCTTCGTCCTTCGCAAGACCGGCGCGGGCACGTTCGAGGCCGCCGGCGCGATCACCGGCTACACCGCTGGCACCATCGTCCAGGGCGGCGTCCTCCGCGTCTCCGCCGACGCCAAGCTCGGCCAGGTCGGACCTCTGGCCGGCCCTGCCGGCAGCGCCGACGCCCCCGCGGCTCCGATCAGCGCCTTCGCCAACAGCATCATCCTCGACGGCGGCACCCTCCAGGCCACGACCACCGCCAACTTCATCCTGGACGCCAAGCGCGGCGTCGGCCTCGGACCCACCTCCGGTTCGACCGGCGGCAACGGCACCCTCTCGGTGGACTCCGGCATCAAGCTCACCTACGCCGGCGTGATCGCCTCGGCCGGCAACACCGGCGCCAACACCCTGGTGAAGAGCGGCGCCGGCACGCTCGCCCTCGACGGCGCGAGCACCTTCACCGGCACCACCCAGGTCTCCGCAGGCGCCCTCGGCGGCGTCGGCTCGCTCTCGAGCAACGTCACCGTCGCCTCCGGCGCGGCCCTCGCCCCCGGCAACGGCGGCATCGGCACCTTCACGATCAACGGCGCGCTCACGCTGTCCGGCGGATCCGTCCTGAACCTGGACCTCGGCGCCCCCGGCACCTCCGGCACCTCCGACAAGCTCCAGCTCGGCGGCGCGCTCAGCTCCGGCGGCACCACCACGGTCAACTTCACCGACGCCGGTGGCTTTGGCGTGGGCACCTACACGCTCATCTCCGGCACCGCCCCGATCAACGCGAGCAACTTCGCCGTGGGCACGATCCCGAGCGGCTTCCGCGGCACTTTCGCCTCGGCCGGCAACAGCCTCACGGTGACCATCGAGGTCGGTTCCCAGCTCACCGCCCTCGAGTCCTGGCGCCAGACCCACTTCGGCGCCAGCGCCAACTCCGGCAACGCCGCCGACAGCGCCGATCCGGACAACGACGGTCTCGCCAACCTCCTCGAATACGCGACCAACTCCAACCCGAACGTCGCCAACGCCTCGCCGCTCTCCCTCGCGCGCTCCGGCGATTTCCTCACGCTCACCTACACCCGCATCGCCGACACCTCGCTGACCTACACGGTCGAAGGCTCCAACGACCTCGCCTCCTGGTCCACGGTCGCCACCGCCAACAACCCGAGCACCGGCGCCCAGAACACCGCCGGCCAGGTCACCGTCACCGACACCGTTTCGCTCACGGCCCGTCGCTTCCTGCGCCTCAAGGTCAGCTACTGATCGAAGCCCCGGCCTCGTCGCCTTCCGCCCCGCCGCTCCCATAGCGGCGGGGCTTTTTGTTTTCCGGCATGGCGGCCTCCCCGCGACGTCAGCGCGGAGCCGGCGTCGAAAGAGGGGCTTCTTCCGCGCGCTTCTCCGCCGGGAAAAGGGATTTTCGCCAGCCCCTGTCGAAAGCGCGGGGCTGGGCGCGGGATCCGGGATACGAACAGTTTCCGGCGCCCCGGGATTGCGCCGGCCTCTCCTCTGATTAACCGTCCTTCCCACCTCACCTTATGAGCGCCCCCGCCGCCGCC
>CAYTLL010000006.1:43256-98267 GCA_964438755.1 uncultured Akkermansia sp.
CTCCTCTGATTAACCGTCCTTCCCACCTCACCTTATGAGCGCCCCCGCCGCCGCCCAGCCTCCTGTTTCCGCCCGCGATTTCGCCGGAGTCTTCTCCCGCGTGGCGCCGCACATGGCCGCGCTCGACGTCTTTCTCCGCGGGCAACTCTCCGCCTTCGAACCCGAGATCCGCGACATGGCGGACTACTGCATCGACACCTCGGGCAAGCGCATCCGCCCCGCCTTGGTGTTTTTCAGCGGCTGGCAGGGCGCCGGCCGCGCCCCCTCGGCCGACCTCGTGCAAGTCGCGGCCGTCGTCGAGCTCGTGCACCTCGCGACCCTCGTCCACGACGACATCATGGACGGCGCCGATGTCCGGCGCGCCCGTCCCACCGCTTCGCGCCAATACGGCCCCGCGGCCGCCGTCCTTCTCGGGGACGCGCTTTTCGCCCACGCCTTGCACCTCGCCTCGCTTTTCCCCACCACCGAAGTCTGCCGCGCGGTGAGCGAGTCGACCCGCCGCGTCTGCGCCGGCGAAATCATGCAGACGCTCCGCCGCCGCAGCGTCTCCGTCACCCGCGCCGACTACGAGCGCGTCATCGACCTCAAGACCGCCGAGCTCTTTCGCGTCTCCTGCGCCCTCGGCGCGCGTCTGGGCGGTCATCCCGACGCGTTCGTCGAAGACGCGGCCCGCTTCGGTCGCCATCTCGGCATCGCGTATCAAATCTACGACGACCTCGCGGACTTCTTCGGCCGCGAGCAACGCATCGGCAAGACCCTCGGCACCGATCTCGCCAGCGGCAAACTCACCCTCCCGCTCTTCATCCTCCGCGACCGCCTGCCCGCCCCCGAGCGCGCCGCCCTCGAGGCGGAGCTTCTCGGCGAGGCCGCGCCGCGGCTTGAGCTTCGTCTGGCGCAGATGCGTGAATTCGCCGTGTTCGACGCGGTGGTCGCCGAGATCGAGCGCGAGCTTCTCCCGGCCGAGGCCGCCCTCGCGCGCCATGCCGGGCTTCCGCCGCTCGAGCACCTCGCCGCGCTTCCTCTGGTGCTTCGCGCCCAGGTCACGGCGCTGCGTTAGCCGCTTGGCGCCAGTCGCTTCCGGGCCTTTCCGGCATCGTCTCCTCGAGGGGACGACGCGCGGAGCGATTGCCAAAGCGTGGGCTCTCCGCCACAGTTCGCGACTTCGCCATCATGCATGTTCCGGCCAAGGCCCTTTCGCCCGCCGCCTCGCCCGCCGTCCTTGATCGGCGGCAAGAGGCGGAAGCCGACTGGCTGATCGTGCAACGCGTGCAGGCCGGCGAAGTCGCCCGTTTCGACGACCTTGTCCGGAAATATCGCGAGCGAATCTGGGGCGTCGTCTATCACCTCACCTCGAATCGCGAGGACGCCGCCGATCTCACGCAGGATGCCTTCATCAAGGCCTTCCAGTCGATCAACCGCTTCCAGGGCCAGTCCGCCTTCTTTACCTGGCTCTATCGCATCGCGGTGAACGGCACCCTCAATCACCTGCAAAAAGCGAAACTGCGCCGTTTTTTCAGCCTGGAGAAAATCCGCGACGAGGAACCCGTCGCGGACCTCCTCGACCAGCTCGCCGACCCCGGCGACTCGTCCGACCGCGCCGCCTGCCTGGGCGAGCTTCAGCTAAAATTGAACGAGGCGATGCAAAAGCTGTCTATCAAGCATCGCACCGTGGTGACTTTGTTCGAGATCGATGGCCTCTCCCACGAGGAAATCGCCGAGATCACCGGCTCCTCGGTGGGCACCGTCCGTTCCCGTCTCCACTACGCCAAGCAATTGCTCCAAGCTGAATTGCAATCCTACCTGAGCTCATGAGCCCATCCGCCGACGACAAGCGTTCTCCCGCCGCCGCTGGCAAACCCGCCCTCGAGGAGCTGCTGCGCGTCAAACGCGCCGAGCGTCCCGACGACGCCTTTTGGGAAGAGTTCGAACGCGGGCTGCGCCAAAAGCAGCTCGCCGCGATCATCGAGCCCAAGCCGTGGTGGATCGGTCTCTCGATTTGGGGCCGACGGTTTGCCCCGCTGGGTCTGCCTGCGTCCGTCGCCGCGGCCGCTTTGCTGGCCGTCATGGTCGTTCGCACCCAATCGCCCTTTTCACCGGCCGCCGCCCCGTTTCCGGACGCCGCCGTTTCCTCCGCGGTCGCTCGTGCGGACAAGGCGCCGCGCCCCGCCGCCTTGGCGTCCGCCCCCGCGCCGTCCGTCGAGGCTCCTCGTCTGGCGGACACCGGACCCTCTTCGCCCGTCGTGATCGCCGCCGTCTCGCCGACGCCCGACTCCGCTCCCGCGACTTCCGGCGCCGCGCCGCTCGCCTCCGCGGCCTCTTCCGACGCTTCGACCGGGCTTTCCTCGCCGCCTATCATGGAGTCTTTGTTCGAGCTCGGCTCCGAGCCGCTATCGCCGACGCCATCGGAGCGGACCATCGCGGAAAACCTCGCCGTCGTCCGGGCCGAGGCTCCCGGTCTGATCGCCGCCTCCGCGCCCTTGCCCGCGGACATTCAGGGCATGTCCTCCGACGAGTCCGTGATCGAACCCGCGCTCAAGATGGAGGTGCGCAACCCGCGCCACGCCCGCGTGCTGCTGGCCATGGCCGACGGCCCCGCGGTCGAGGCGCAGGGTGGAGCTTCCTCCCTGCACGATCATTTCGCCCGCGTTCTGGATCGCGAGGACGCGCTCGCCGGCTCCGCCCGCCGTCTCGGCGTCGGTGGCGACCGTTTGTCGGTAAGCTTCTAAGGCGCCTCGGTGCCGGCGAGCGGGATGCCCGGGCGCCTTTGATCTCGCCGTGGCGCGCGTATTCCCGACCGGGCTTGCGCGCGCGTCGTGGCGCGCTTCGGTTCGCGCATGGTTTTTCAGGAGACGATCACGCTTCCCGGTCGTGGCGCGGGCTTGCACGAATTCACGGAAAAACTCGCCGCGCTGGTCGCGCGCTCGCGGGTTAGCACGGGCGTGGCCCATGTGTTTTGCCAGCACACCAGCGCCTCGCTGGTGATCATGGAGAACGCCGATCCGAGCGCGCGCCGCGATCTCGAGGCCTGGCTTGATCGCCTCGTGCCGGAGAACGATCCGCATTTCATCCACACCCTCGAAGGGCCGGATGATATGCCGAGCCACATCAAGATGGCGCTCACTCGCACGAGCGAGACGGTGCCGATCGGCGAGGGGCGTCTGCTGCTCGGCACCTGGCAGGGCGTTTATCTTTGGGAGCACCGGACTGCTCCGCATCCGCGCCGGATCGTCGTGACCGTGTTGGGCGGATAGGACGGCGCTCTCCTAGCGCAACGCGTTGAAAAGCCAGCCGATGAGCGTGGTGCCGGCGAGAACGACGCCGGCGAAGGCGGCGAGCAGGCGCGGCGTCATCACCGCGCGAAGCATGACGAGTTCAGGCACGGAAACACCCACCGCGGAAAGCAGAAAGGCGAGGGCGGTGCCGAGCGGCACGCCCTTGGCGACGAAGGCTTCCAGCAACGGCACGGTGGCGTTGGCGCTGAGGTAGAGCGGCAGTCCGGCGAGCGCGGCAAGGGGCACGCTCCAGGCGCCCGTGCCGACGAGCCAGCGCTGGAAGAAGCCTTCGGGAACGAAGCCATGCAGCGCCGCGCCGAGGGCGAGCGCGCCCAGCAGCCAAGGCGCGATCTTGCGCAGGATGTAGACGCTGCTGTCGGCGGCGTCGGCGAGGCGCGCGCGCCAGCCTTGCGGCGGCGCCTCGTCCTCCTCGTCGGACGGAGCCGTCGCGCCGGGAACCAACCATCGTTCGGCGCGGAGGAGCGAAAGCGCGCCGCCGCCGATCACGCCCAGCGCCACGCCGGCCGCCGCGTAGCCGAGGGCGAGCTTCCAGCCGAAGGCCACCGCCATGAGCACGACCGCGATCTCGTTCACCATCGGCGAAGTGATGAGAAAGGCGAATGCGACCCCGATCGGAAAACGCGCCTGCACGAAGCCGAGGAAGATCGGAACCGAGGAGCAGGAGCAAAAAGGCGTGAGGGCGCCGAACATCGCCGCCGCCGGATAGCCGAAGGCGCGGGCCCCGGGACGCTCGAGCCACGCGCGCAATTTCTCGAGGGGAAGCGCCTGGCGGACGAGGCGCATGACGAAGGAGATGGCGAGGATCAGGACGATGATCTTCAGAAGATCGTAGATGAAGAAATGCAGCGCCGCGCCGACACCGCGCGAGGCGTCGAGTCCGCCGAGGCGGATGACGAGAAGGTCGGCGAGAAATTCGGCCCAGGTCCACATGCGCCCAGTATGTCTCCTTCGAAAGCGGCGGGCCACGCTTCCTTTGGCCTCAACGGACGGCGTCTTGCGTATTCGCCGGGGGGCCGGACATCGGCGTTGCCGGCCTCGGGTCGCTCCGCAGGCTGGTCGGACCCCGCATGAGGTTGCCGCCCCTGATCCTCTTCGTCTGCTGCGCGCTGCGCGTCGGCGCCGCCGACTTTTTCGTCTCGCCCGACGGCGGCGACGCCAACGCCGGCACCGAGGCCGCTCCCTTCGCCACGATCATGCGCGCCCAGACCGCCGCCGTCTCGGGCGACACCGTCTGGCTGCGCGGCGGGACCTACCTCCTCGACGGCTCCCACATCACGCGCACCGACACGGTCTACGCCTACGTGAACGACTTCACCAAGGCCGGCGTGCGCTACTTCGCCTATCCGGGCGAGACGCCGGTCTTCGATTTCAGCGCGGTGAGGCCCGCGGAGCGCCGTGTCACCGCGTTCTACATCCGCACGAACAATCTCCACCTGCGCGGCTTTCACTCCGTCGGCGTGCAGGTGACGATCCCGGCCGGCGGCACGGTGACGAACACGCAGTCCGAAAACGTCCGCATCAACAATGGCTCCGGCAACACCCTCGAGCGCCTCGTGCTCCGCGACGGCATGGGCATCGGCGTCTACATCATCGGCAACAGCGCGAACAACCTCGTGCTGAACTGCGACGCTTACAGCAACGTCGGCCTCGACAGTCTCTCGATCGGCAACGTCGATGGCTTCGGTTCCCACACGACCGCGCTCGGCACGGGCAACGTCTTCCGCGGTTGCCGCGCGTGGCTCAACAGCGACGACGGCTTCGATCTGATCAACTGCAAGGCCGCGACCGTGATCGAAAACTGCTGGGCCGCGTTCAGCGGCTACAAGAACGCGTCGCTCGCGACCGGCGGCGATGGCAACGGTTTCAAGGCCGGCGGCTACGGACGCAACGGCAGCGCGATGCCCTCGCCCATGCCGCGCCATGTCGTGCGTTTCAGCCTCGCGGTCGCGAATCGCGCCTCCGGCTTCTACGCCAACCACCACGGCGGCGGTCTCGATTTCGTCCACAACACCGCCTACCGGAACGCGACGAATTTCAACCTGCTCAACGTCCTCGCCGACAACCTGACCGACGTCCCGGGCTACGACCACACCCTGAAGAACAATCTCGGGTTCTCGCCTCGCTCCACCTCGGTCTCGAACCTCGATCAGGCCGCCTGCGACGTGAGCCACAACTTCTTCACCCTGCCCGTCACGGTGGGCGCCGACGACTTCGTGGCGACCACGACCAACACGACGCAACTGCTTCAGATCCTTTCCGCGCCGCGCCAGGCGGACGGCTCGCCGCCCGTGATCGACCTGCTGCGTCTCGCGAATGGCAGCGACCTGATCGACCGGGGTCTTCCCCTCGCCGGCTTCGCTTACAATCTCGCCGCGCCGGATCTCGGCTGCTTCGAAAACGGCTTCATCCCCGCGCCGGCCGGCCTCGTGGCGCAGGCGGGCGACCGCGCGGTGACCTTGCGCTGGACCTCCTTGCCCGGCGAACTGCGTTACACCGTGGCGCGCGCGACGAGCGCGGTCGGTCCCTTCGTGCCGGTCGCCTCCGAACTCGTCGGTGCCGAGTATGTCGACGCCGGATTGGGCAACGGCACGAGCTACCACTACGTCGTGTCGGCCTCGAATCGCTTCGGCGCGAGCCTCGCCTCGGCTCCGGTATCGGCCACGCCGCGCGGGCCGGTATCGACCTGGATCCGCGGCTTTTTCCCCGGCGTGGAGAGTGATACGGTGCTGGCCTCGACGGCGGATCCCGACGGCGACGGCGTGCCGAACCTGCTCGAGTATTTCGTCGGCGCCGATCCCTCGGTGGCGGATGCCCGGCCGGCGCTGCGAATCGACTCCGAGCCGGCGGGCCCGCGGGTCTTGCGTTTCGAGCGGGCCAAGGCGGCAGGCGACGTGGACTACCGAATCGAGGCCTCGATGGATCTGGCGCGTTGGGCCGAGACCGATCTGGCGGCCGTGGTGGAGGCGGAGGACGCCTTGCGCTGGCGGATGCGCGTGGATCTCGGAGCCGGCGAGGCGGTGGCGCGCGCCTTTTGGCGGCTGCGCGTCCTGCAAACCGGCGGCTGATTCCGGGCTAGCTAGTGTCCAGTCAGGGAAGATCCTTTATGGATACTTTCGCCGCAAAGAAGCGCAGAAGTCGAAAAATCAAACCGAGGCTATCTGGCCACGGTCTCTTCTTTGCGTCTTGTGCGCCTTTTTGCGGCCATCCTCCGACTGCGTTAATTTAGCGATGGGACACCAGGCCGCGGATTGCGTTTCGCGGCCGCGCGGGCTGCGATGCTTGCCCATCATGACCAAGCCCGCCTGCCCGGCCTGCACTCTCGACGACGTTCTCGAGCATTCCGATCACTGGGAATGCTCCACCTGCGGTCACGAGTGGCCGAAGGAGGAGGCGCCCGAGGTGGCTCGCGTGGTCAAGGACGCGAACGGCAACGTGCTCGCGGAGGGCGACAGCATCACCGTGATCAAGGATCTGAAGCTCGGCGGCTCGCAGGTGCTGAAGGCCGGTTCGAAGGCGAAGAACATCCGCCTGGTCGCCGGCGACCACGAGATCGACTGCAAGATCGACGGCACCGCCTTCATGCTGAAGGCCTGCTTCGTGAAGAAGGCCTGATCCCCCGGCGCGACGCTATCTCGGCCGGGGGCGAGTTGTTATTTGTCCGCCGGCTCGAGACGGCCGCCGCCCGTGAGCGGGTAGACGCGGCCGGCGAGCCACTGGTTCTCCACGCGGGAGGAATCGTAGGTGACGGTGTAGCCGTAGCTGCGAATCCGCGAAAGGATGGCGACCCCGTCGCCCTTCACCGGCGTGAGCGCGACCAGGGTGGAGTTGGCCGTGACCGTCCAGCGGCTGCTGGTGTCGAGGGCGAGCGAGACCGACTGGAGGGCGCCGTTGAGCGAACTCTCGTTTTTCAGCGTGAGGGAAACCGCGCTGTCCGCGTCGGCCGCGAGATCGCCGTCGAGCGTCTGGGCGTCGGCGGTGACGATAGCCTTGCCGCCATTGGCTCCGGAGCGGCCCCACTGGTCGACGGAGGCGAGCACAAGCTGACGCGACGGCGCCTGGAGGGTGACGCCGGTGAGCTCGATCACGCCGGTGCTGTTGGTCACGTAAAACAGCGGCCCCTCGGCGGCGGAGAGCGTGCCTCCGCTCATGGTGAACTCGCCGCGCCGCCCATCGGCGTCGCCGGAAAGACTCTGGTAGATCATGACACCGCGTTTGCGTGCGCCGGAGAGCGAGCTGTTGGTGAGCGTGATCGAGTTGCTCCCTTCCACGACGGCGGCCTCGGAGGCGACGGCGACGAGGTCGGCGTCGGACACCGCGATCTCGCCGGTCGAGTAGATGGCGGGCGAGGTGGTGCCGGAGCTGTGGTAGCGCCCGCCCTGGACGGTGATCTTCCCGCCGCCGCGGTCGGTGGCGATCGGAGCGGCGCGCACGCCCGAGGTGGAGACGTCGAGATCGGTGGCGGTGATTTCGCCTTCGCTCGCGGCGATGATGCCGTGCGCGGCCGCTCCGGAGGCGGTGATCTTCGTTTTCGTGAGCTCTGCGGTGGAGCCCTTGCCGTGGACGAAGACGGTGTTGGCGCCCGTGCCGCTGGATGTGATGGAGCCCCCCATGATCTCGATTTTGCCGCCCGAGGTGGCGAGCACCGCGGCGTTGAGGCCGTGGAAGCTGCTGGCCTCCTCGTCGGAGCTGTCCCCTGTCGACACGATCACCGGATCGGTGAGGCGCAGCTTGGCCCCTCCGGAAACCACTACGGCGGACTGATCGGGTTTGTTCGCGGTGTAGACCTTGCCCTTCGCGCTTTTGGTGGAGGCTCCGGAGAGCGAATAGTCGCCCGAGACGTTCGAGGGGGCGAGCGCGCGTCGGAGGTTATCTCCGGGTGCGCGGTCTCCGGGATGTCCGCCGGAGTCGGGCGGGGGTGGATTGGCCAAGGAAAAGGCGGCCGCCGTCAGGGCGGCCGTCGCGAGAACCGTGGGGAGCGGGGTTTTCATGGCGATCGGGGCCGATAAGTCGAACCTCAGGCCGGCCCGGCGGGTGCGCAAGCGGACGGGGACCAAGCGGGGAGGGAACGGGACGAAGCCTTTTTTGCCCCCCTCGCGTCGATGAACACGCGACGGGCTTATGCGTCTTTATATGAAACTAATTCATAATCGGCGCGATTTTTGCTTCGCGCTGCGCTCCATGTGTTTCCCCCTCATCAAGCGCAAGCCACTTGCCCTAGTGGCGCTATTTTTGACCAGTTTGGCCGTTCCCGCCTCGGCCGCTCAAGACGCGGTGGTCGATTCTGGCCACAGCGCCTGGATTTTGACCGCCACGGCCTTGGTGCTGTTCATGACGATGCCGGGCCTGGCCCTGTTTTACGGCGGCTTGGTGCGGGCCAAAAACGTGTTGTCCGTGCTCGGCCAATGCGCGGGCGTGGCTTGTGCGATGTCCTTGATCTGGGTCGTGGCCGGCTACTCGCTGGCATTCAAGGGCGAGGCGGGCGGATGGATCGGCGATCTGAGCGCGGCGGGCTTGCGCGGTCTCACGGCCGCGAGTGTGGCGCCGGGCACGGCGATCCCCGAGCTGCTCTTCGCGGCGTTCCAGATGACCTTCGCGATCATCACGCCGGGGCTTTTCATCGGCGCGGTGGTGGAGCGCATGAAGTTCGGTGCGATGATGCTGTTCTCCGCCTTGTGGCTGCTCGTGGTCTACGTGCCGGTCTGCAAGTGGGTGTGGGGCGGCGGCTGGCTCGCGCAACGCGGCGTGCATGATCTCGCGGGCGGCATCACGGTGCACGCCACCGCGGGCGTGACGGCGCTCGTGCTCGCGCTCCTGCTCGGCAAGCGCAAGGGCTTCCCGCAGCACCCGCATCCGCCGCATCAGCCGGTGTTGGTCTTCGTCGGCGCGGGCATGCTCTGGGTCGGCTGGTTCGGCTTCAACGCCGGCAGCGGTCTCGCGGCGGGCGGCGCGGCGGGTATGACCCTGCTCGTGACCCATCTTTCGGCCTGCAGCGCCGCGCTCGTCTGGAGTTTGTTGGAAAAACTGCGCAACGGCAAAGCCGGCGTGGTCGGCATGGTGACCGGCCTCGTGGCCGGTCTGGCCACGATCACGCCCGCCTCCGGCGACGTCGGCCCGCTCGGCGCGATCGTGATCGGCGGCATCGCCTCCGTCGTCTGCTACTTCGCGGTCAACCTGGTGCGCGAGCGTCTGCACATCGACGACTCGCTCGACGTGTTCGCGGTGCACGGCGTGGGCGGCATCCTAGGCACGCTGTTACTCGCGGTCTTCGGCCAGAGCGCGTTCGGTGGTCTCGGCACGGTGAAGTCGGTCGGCGCGCAACTCGGCGTGCAGGCGCTTGCGCTCGGCGTGACCATCGTCTGGTCCGCGCTCGCGACGGTCGCGCTTGTCTGGGTCGTGAAGCTCGTGATCGGCCTGCGTGTCACGCCCGAGCAGGAGTTCGAGGGCCTCGACCGCGCCGAGCACGGCGAGACCGGCTACACGCTGGAAAGCTGAGTTTTTTCGCGCGCCGCCGCCGCCAAACGCGGCGGCGCTCGCGACGCACGCTTCGACGTGGACGCGGGCGATGACCTTCACGAGGCGGTGTTCTCGAGGTTGCCTTTCACGCGCGCCAGCAGGGCGACGAGGCGCTCGCACTCCGCGGCGTCGAGGCCCTTGACCGCGAGCTTCGCGAGGCGCGCGGACTGGCGGCGGAGCGTCTGATGGATGGCGCGGCCCTCGGCGGTGAGGCGCAGGCGCACGCTGCGTTTGTCCGTCTGGGCCTCGCTCGCCTCGAGCAAGCCCTGGTCCTTGAGCGTCTTGATCAGCCGCGCGAGCTGGCCCTTGTCGCGGCCGGAGTGCGCGACGAGATCGCTCAGGGTGGCGTCGGGGCGGCGCGCGAAGAAGCCGAGCAGCTTGCCCTCCATGTGGGTGAGCGGATGCGGGCCGTCGCGAAAGGCGCGATACTGCTCCGCTCGAAACAGATGCATGACGGCGTGGATCGAGTCGAAGACCTCCTGCGGGGCGTCGTCGGGGTTTTTGTTGACATTATCAACCGGATTTCGGGGCATTGTAGACAATGTCAACCAAATGAGGGCCGCTTATGAAAGTCGAAACCGAAGCTGATTCGCCGCCCCGCCGCGGGGCCTGCGAGGGCGGGGCGGCGGCGCGGGAAAAGGCGCGGGGCGGGCTGCCGTTCCTGCTCGCGGCGCTCTCGGCGATCGGTCCCTTCTCGATCGACGCCTATCTGCCCTCGTTTCGGGAGATCGGGGAGCGCTTCGGCGCCTCGCCGATGCTGGTGCAGCAGACGCTCACGGCGTATTTCGTGCCCTTCGCGGTGATGACGCTGTGGCACGGGGTGATGTCGGATGCGTTCGGGCGGCGGCGGGTCACGCTTGTCCTGCTGGCGGCCTACGGCGTGGCGTCGCTCGGGTGTCTGTGCGCGTGGAGCATCGAGGCGCTGATTTTTTTCCGCGCGCTTCAAGGCATGAGCGCGGGGGCGGGTGTGGTGATCGGCCGGGCCATCGTGCGCGACTTGTTCGACGGCGTGGAGGCGCGGCGGCTGATGAGCCGGGTGGCGGCGGTGTTCGCCGTCGCGCCCGCGATCGCGCCGGTGATCGGGGGCTGGCTGCACGCCTGGTTCGGGTGGCGCTCGGTCTTCGGCCTGCTCGTGGTGATGGCGGCCGCGCTGTGGCTGGCCTGTCGGCGTTGGTTGCCCGAGACGCTGCCGCCGCGGGCGCGGAGTCCGCTGCGCGTGGGGCCGGTTTTGCGCGGTTACGGGAAGGCGCTGGGCTCGGGGCGTTTCGTGGCGTTGGCGCTGGCCCTGGCGCTGAATTTCTCCGCGGTCTTCGTCTACATCGCCTCGGCGCCGACCTTTGTCGTCGACGTGCTGCACCGGAGCGAGACGGGGTTCCTTTGGCTTTTCGGGCCGGTCACGATCGGTCTGCTCCTCGGCGCGCGCTGGGCGGCGACGGTGGCCGGGCGTTGGGGAAACCTGCGCACGATCGCGGTCGCCTACGCGGTGATGGCCGCGGCGGTGGCGCTGAACCTCGGTTTCCACGCGTGGCACGAGGCGGCTTTGCCCTGGAGCGTGGCGCCGCTCGCGCTCTATGTGGTGGGTAATTCGCTGGCGGCGCCGAGCCTGACCCTGATGGCGCTCGATCTGATGCCGGAGAACCGCGGCTTGGCGGCCTCGTGCCAGGGTTTTGTCCAGACCGCGGGCAACGCCGCGGTGGCCGCGGTGGTGGCGCCGCTGTTTTGGAGCGGAGCGCGAAGTTTGTCGCTCGGCATGGCGCTGGTGTTCGTGGCGGGAGGTCTGGCCTTTCTCGGATACTTCGTCTGGCAGCGCCGCGCGAGCCGGGCGATCTGGGGCTAAAGGCGTTTAGGCACTGCTCGCAGAATTCGACGCCGACTCCACGCTTCCCTAAATCTTCGGACCAATCGCATTGAAACTGGCGGTTGCCGTCCGCAATTTGCATCGAGAGATGGCCTATGCGTAGGCCAAGACTGATTTCAATTAATTGATGCGGATATTGATATACGCCGACCGCAGCACGAACGAGGATTCCCTGGAGAAAAAACGCCTGGGCGAGCTCTGGGCGGAGCGAAGCGGCGGCAGGGGCCTCTTCGCCATGCCGGTGGACGACGATTACTCGGAGATCCTGCGGCTGGTGCGCGGCGCTGTTGCTTGAGGCCCGTGGTTTAGTCGTGCCGCGTGCGCAGGCCGAGGTTAAGCGGCAGGGTGGGGTCGGCGACGGGCGCGGACGCTTCCGGCGGGGTCGTAAGGCGAGATAGTTTATCGCCGAGATCGCCGGGAGCGTAGAAGGCGTTTGAACGTCCTTCCTTTCGGATCACGAGCAGGCCGCGTTCGGCCAGGTCGAAAAGATCGTTGCGGGCTGTCTGGAAAGACACGGCGTGGCTGCGTTGGTGGCCGCCGATGAGGTAGCGCGTGCCGGGTTGCTGGAGCGCGTGGGCAAGGAGCGCCTGCTGACGGTGGTTTAGACCCTGAAGCCCGCGCAAGCAGTGCTCGGCCTCGCGCAGTTCCGCGGTCTTGCGCTTCACGTAGTCGTGCAGCGCCTGCACCGCCGCCTCGATCACCTCTGTTTGGTGGAGGATGAAGTAAGTGAGATCGTTGTCGTCCGTCTCCGTGTGCAGGAAGGCGCGTGCGTAACGCGTGGGCGCGCGCAGGAGAATCTGCGATATGGAGATGAATTCAAAGAGGGTGTAGCCGGCGCGCAGCATCGACCAATAAAAGAGGGCGCGCGCGGTGCGGCCGTTGCCGTCAACGAAGGGGTGGTCATAGGCCAGCCAGAAGTGCAACAGGATGGCGCGCACGACCGGATGGACAAAGTGGTCCGACAAGGCCGCATCGTTGGCGAAAGCACACATCGCATCGAGGCGCGCGGGCAGTTCGGCGGCGGCGGGTGGCTCGTGAAACACCGTGCCTTCCATGTCTTCGACACGCACGTTTTCGTCGGCGCGGCGAAGGCGTCCGGCGGCGTCGGGCTTGTCGAGCGTGCCTTCGGTGACGAGCGCGTGCAGCTCCATCACGAGCTCTGGCGTGAGTGCGCTTTGGCGCAGAGTCCGGATGCGCTGCATCGTGGCGTAGTTGTTCAGGATCATACGCTCGCTGGTGTCGCGTGGCGGGCGCCCGGTGCGGAGGAGTTCCTTGGCGACCTCTCGCGTGGTCACCGCGCCTTCCAGTTGGCTGGAGGTGATGGATTCCTGGACCAATGCACTGACGATGTATTGATCGCGGCTTGCCGAGGCGGTGACGGCTTGTGGCAGTTCGAAAGCAAAGCCAAGTCCCCGGTCGATGGTGTGGAGGCGTTGCGCCACAAGGTCAGGTATGCCAAAGCGAAACGGGACGCCTTCCCGGTCCTTCAAGGGAATAGGGCGAGCCTTGGACATGCGACCCAGCTTGAGGGCCAGCCACCAAGACTCTATCGTGTGGCCGTCAGGGACAGGGCGATAGCGTTGCTCATCCCAGTGCAGATATCGATCCTTTCCTGCCGTGGTGCCCGAATCAGAGAATACCTTGTTTTTCAGCTCATTAGGCAGGCGCGCGAGCAGATCTAGCCAGGGGGATGGGCGCTGGGGAAATTTCATTTGTTCTAATTTTGAATAAAGTAGAATCAAATTAGAATAAGGGTCGATTCATTTTAATTTAGATAAAAGTAGAGTGAAATTAGAGTGTGGATCGGCCGATGAAGGCGCGAAAAAGCCGCGCCCGGCGAGGGGCGCGGCTTTGGGAGGGGCGGCGCGGATCGGCGGCGAAACGGCTCCGCCGTTCCGCTACGGGGCTCAGGCCTCGAGCTGGGGGCGGGACGCCTCGGGCCAGTCGATGTGGAAGAACTTGCCGCGGGGCTTGTCGGTGCGCTCGTAGGTGTGGGCGCCGAAGTAGTCGCGCTGGGCCTGGAGCAGGTTGGCGGGCAGGCGCTCGGAGCGGTAGGCGTCGTAGTAGCTCAGGGCCGACGCGAAGGTCGGGATGCTGATGCCGCTCTCGACCGCGAGGGCGATGACCTTGCGCCAGTTGGCCTGGGCCTTCTGGATGGTCTCGTTGAAATACTCGTCGAGCAGGAGGTTCGCGAGCTTCGGGTTGCGGGCGTAGGCCTCGGTGATCTTTTGCAGGAAGGCCGCGCGGATGATGCAGCCGCCGCGGAAGATCTGGGCGATCTGGCCGAAGTTGAGTTTCCAGCCGTATTCGGCCTGGGCGGTGCGCATGAGCTGGAAGCCCTGCGCGTAGGAGCAGATCTTCGAGCAGTAGAGGGCGTCGTGGATCGCCTGGATAAGAGCGCTCTTCGAGCCTTTGTATTTCTTCTTGGGGCCCTTGAGGATCTTGGAGGCGGCGACGCGCTCGTCCTTGATCGCGGAGAGGCAGCGGGCGAAGACGGACTCGGCGATGGTCGGGGCGGGCACGCCCATGTCGAGGGCGTTGACCGAGGTCCACTTGCCGGTGCCTTTTTGGCCGGCGGTGTCGAGGACGATGTCGACGAAGGGCTTCTTGGTGACGGGATCCTTCTGCTTGAGGATGTCGGCGGTGATCTCGACGAGGAAGCTGTCGAGCGCGCCCTTGTTCCACTCGGAGAAGATCTCGCCCATCTCGGCGGGCTTGAGGCCGAGGAGGCCCTGCATGAGGGAGTAGGCCTCGCAGATCATCTGCATGTCGCCATACTCGATGCCGTTGTGAACCATCTTCACGTAGTGGCCGGCGCCGTTTTCACCGATGTAGGTGGTGCAGGGGACGCCGCCCTTGACGGGCTTGCCGGGCTTGGCGCCGGTGATGGGCTTGCCGGTCTTCTTGTCGACCTTGGCGGCGATGGCCTTCCAGATCGGCTCGAGGTGCTTGAAGGCGGCCTTGTCGCCGCCGGGCATGAGGGAGGGGCCGAAACGCGCGCCTTCTTCGCCGCCGGACACGCCGGAGCCGATGAAGAGGAAGCCCTTTTCCTTGAGCGCCTTTTCGCGGCGGATGGTGTCGGTCCAGAGGGCGTTGCCGCCGTCGATGATGATGTCGCCGGGCTCGAAGACCTGGGTGAGGCCTTCGATCACGGCGTCGGTGGGCTTGCCGGCCTGGACGAGGATGATGGCCTTGCGGGGCTTGGCGAGGGAGGCGGCGAACTCCTGGAGGGTCTTGGTGCCGACGACGCCGCCGGGGGTGTTCGGGTTTTCGGCGACGAACTTGTCGGTCTTCTCGACGGTGCGGTTGTAGACCGAGATCTGGAAGCCGTGGTCGGCGATGTTCAGGGCGAGGTTCTGACCCATCACGGCGAGGCCGATGAGTCCGATGTCGGATTGCTTCGTGGGCATGTGGAAAAGTGGAAGGGTCCAGCGCTAGGCGCAGCCCGGGCGGGGGCCAACCTCATTTTGCGCAAACGTGCTCATCTTCTGCCCGAGTCCGCCTAATGGGTCGGTTGCGTGCTAGCGGGATTTGTTCGCGGACCTTGAAACCGCGGACGCAAAAACGCCGCTCCCGGGACCGGGAGCGGCGTGTGAAACACGGGGAAGGGGCGGGCTTAGTCGGCCTTTTTCCTTCCGCGGAGGGCGAACACGAGCATGAGGGCGCCGAAGACGAGCAGCGCGAGGCCCCACCAGAGGTTCACGTTGAGGCCGAGGGACTTTTTGTAGATCTCGTCGCCTTGGGTGAAGAGGCCGTAGCCGGCGAGCATCACGCCGTAGATGGTGAAGAGGATGCCAATAGGGAGTCGCAGGTCCATGGTCGGAGTGGGTTACCAGAAGAGGATGTTGAGGATGATGCAGGCCACGAGCACGACGCCGCCGAGGATGGCGGGGCGGGCATACCACGCCTCGTTGGAGGAGCGGTCCTGCGGGGTGAGCGAGTAGACGAGGCCGCGAAGCTCGTCGTCGGCGCGGCGATGGCCGGATACGAGGGAGAGCACGAGGTTGACGACGAAGGTGACGGTGAAGGCCACGATCGCGACCCAGAAGCCCTGCGACATCTCCTTCGGGAACTCGAAGACCTGGCTGATCCAGGCGCCCTTGACGCCGGGGGTGTTGCCGGCGGCGATCGAGAGGCCGTGGAAGGCGACGGCGGAGGAGGTGCCGATCACGAGGCCCCAGAAGGAACCGGTGTGGTTGGAGCGGCGGGTGAACATGCCGAGCAGGAACGTCGCGAAGAGCGGGGCGTTCACGAAGCCGAACACCAGCTGGAGGATCGACATGATGTTGTTGTATTTCGCCGCGACATACGCGCAGCCGATGGCGAGGATGATGCCCGCCACGGTGGCCAGCTTGCCCATGCGGAGGAGCTGGGCGTCGGTCTTCTTGGTGCCGCGCTGGTAGATGTCGTAGGTCCAGACCGTGTTGAAGGCGGTGACGTTCGCCGCCATGCCGGACATGAACGAGGCCATGAGGGCGGTCATCGCGAGGCCGAGGAGGCCGTTCGGGAAGTAGTGGAACATCATCGAGGGCAGCGTCTGGTTGTAGTTCAGCGCGCCGTCCTTCATCGGGATGGCGTAGCCGCTCGCGACGGCGTCCTTGGTGAGGGCGAAGGCGATCATGCCGGGGAGGATGATGATCGCGGGGAAGAGCATCTTCGGAATGGCTCCGATGATCGGGGTGCGACGGGCGGCGCCCATGGAGTCCGCGGCCATCGCGCGCTGGACCTCGGCGAAGTTGGTGCACCAGTAGCCGAAGGAGAGCACGAAACCGAGGCCGAAGAGGATGCCATACCACGGAACGCCGAGGGGGTTTTCGATGCCGCCGGTGCCGGCCCAGGAGTGCATGGCCTGGGGATTGTGCTCGGACATCTTGGCGACGAGGCCGTCCCAGCCGCCGACGTCGCGCAGGGCGAGGTAGGAGAGGGGGGCGATGCCGAGGACGATCATGAAGAACTGCAGCACCTCGTTGTAGATCGCGGAGCTGAGGCCGCCCTTGAGCACGTAGGCCAGAACGATGGCGGAGGTGACGAGGAGGGAGACGTGGTAGTTCCAGCCGAGGAGGAAGTGGAGCAGGTCGGCGAGCGCGTGCATCGAGATGCCCGAGGAGAACACCGTCATGACCGCGAAGGAGAAGGAGTTGAAGGTGCGCGTGCGCTCGTCGTAGCGCATCTTGAGGTAGTCGGGCACCGACTTGGCCTTGGAGCCGTAATACATCGGCATCATGAACACGCCGAGGAACACCATCGCGGGGATCGCGCCCACCCAGTAGAAGTGGGAGGTCATGATGCCGTATTCCGCGCCGGAGGCGGCCATGCCGATGAGTTCCTGCGCGCCCAAGTTGGCGGAAATGAAGGCGAGGCCGGTGATCCAGCCGGGGATGGAGCGGCCGGAGAGGAGGTAATCCTCGGCGCTCTTCGTGTAACGTTTCAGCGCGAAGCCGATGCCGATCACGACCAGGAGGTAGATTCCCAAGATGGCGTAATCCACGAAATGCAGGTCGATCTTCAGAGCGCTTCCGCTCAGACCGGCCGTCATGCCGCTCGATGCGATAATCAGGTTGCTTAGAGGTAGTTGCATGGGATGGAGGGGAGTTGCGGCCACGGCGGACACTCGAACCCTTTACCGCGGTTCCCGGATCGCGCTTCACGACCCAAAGGAGGCCGACGCACGATCCAAGAGGCTGTTGGTATTAGGGATTTTTGTGCATCGCGGGGCCAACGATAAGCGGGCAACGCCACTCCATTTGCGCGGTTCGCTCAAGCCCGGACTTGGCCGGAGGAGGTTTAGCGAAAAAGCGAGGAGTTCGCGCGCGGGATGGCGCGGTGTTTTTGCAAGGATCCGGCGCGACTTCGCCCTTTCGCCGTCCGGCCTTTCGCCGCAAGCTCGGGCCATGTCCGACGAGCGCGAAAACCCCGACGCCCCGCGTCAGCAGATGAAGAAGCCGTCCTTCCCGGTCGGCGACTCCCTTCGCGCCTATCTGCGCCGGGTGCGCCGCGAGCGCGACCTGCCCATCACCTACGAGCGCCTGCGCCGCTTCGCCGACAGCGTGCCGCTTTCCGACCGCCTGGGGAGGCCGACGCTTTGGGAAAGCGTGTTCTACGACCGGCTCGAGATGAAGCCGCTGCACGACGACCTGAAGCGCGTCTACGCCATCCTGCGGGTCGACGGCGACCTCTCGGTCATGCAGCACCTCTACATCGACCGGATCGACTACTGCGCCTTCGGCAACTCCGCGCCCTTCCGCGTCCGGATCGTCAACGCCTACAACGACAATCCCGACCACTTCTACATCAAGCGCGGCGACGCCTCGCGTATCTACGGCCTCGAGCTCGAGCACCTCCTTTCGCCCAACCGGCTCAACTACCTCACCCACGGCTCGACCTTGGTCGAGGAGCACATCGCCGGCATCCCGGGCAACGAGTTCATCGACCGCTGGCTCAACAACCCCGAGGTCCGCGGCGTGCGCCTGGCCAAGGAGCTGGTTAAGTTCAACGAACGCTGTTTCATCCGCCTGCTCGGCGACATGCGCGCCTATAACTTCGTCGTGGTGATCACGCCCGACTTCGAGGGCGCGCAGGTGCGCGTGCGCGCGATGGACTTCGACCAGCAGAGCTACGAGGGCCGCCTCAACCTCTACCGTCCGCAATTTTTCAAGGACAACACCCCTCTCGCGCTCTTCTGCGCGAAGCACCTGCGCATCGAGACCGCCCGCCAATACCAGCGCGAGGAGCAGGTCCTCATCCTCCAGCGCGCCGCGATCATCGAGGAGCGTCTCGCCCATCTGCTCGGCGCGATGTCGGCCGACCCGATCGCGCCGCCGGAGCACGTGCGCGAGCTGCGCGAGTCGCTCGCCGATCATTACCAGCGCCGGGAATACCTGGCGTGCGAATCGATGGGCGCGCTCGTCCGGGAGAATCTCGAAAGCATCCGGCGCCTGGTGGCGCAATCCTCGCCGACGCCGGCCGAGGGGCTCGTCTCGCCCGGGATCGGCGTCTGACCCCGCGCCGCCTTGTGCCGGCCGCGTTTCGCCGCTTCCCCTCCGCCCGCGTTTTTCGTTTTCTCGCGCGCATGAGCGACCCTTCCGCCAAGCCCGAGTGTCCCGCCGCCGTGCACCACGACGAGGCGCGCCATCTGCTCGCCGTCGGCGGCGGCCTGCGCGGCGCGCTCGACCTGCTCGTGACGCAGTTCGGTGTTCTTCAGACCCGCTCGCAGGTCCTGCTGACGGTCTCGACGCTCGCGCTCACCATCACCGGCTTTTCCGGCCCGCGCATCGCGCAGTCGGGCGCCTTTCCGCGCCTGGCGATGGCGGGCGGGCTCGTCCTCGTGCTCGCCTCGATGCTGCTCATCATCGGCGGCTCGCTGCGCATCCGCTGGGTCACGCAATTTCGCGCGCCTGCCGGCGGCGGAGACGCGGAGCTGGTCGCGCAGATCCTCTGTTACCGCGACCGGAAGACGCGGCTTTTCTTCGCCGAGCTCTGCCTGCTGCTGGGCGGGCTCGCGGCCTACGTGGCGGCGGTGGTGACCTATTTCCTCGGCGGAGCGGCGACCTAGGCGCCGCGGGATCGCGGGAGGTTCGCGGCGCGGACGGCGCCGCGCCCTCCACGGGCTGGACGTGTCCGGAGGGCGTTCCTTCGCGACCGCCGGCTTCGCTACACCGCGTCGTGGAAAGGTGAATACCGCGCGAGCTCGTCCGCGACCTGGCGGTCGCCGCGGCAGCGGGGCATCTTGTTTTGGCCGCCCCACTTCCCGCAGGCGCGCTGCCACTGCTCGAAGACGCCGGGCATGACGAGGCGCACGGTCGGGGGCAGGAGTCCGCCGCCCTTGCGCTTGGCCTCGTAGTCGTCGTTGAGCCGCTGCAGTTCGGCGTCGAGCAGGGGCGCCATCACCGGGCCGGTCGGGTTCATGTCGCTGCCGGCGCGCAGCTCGATCCACCACTCGTGGCTGCCGCGCTTCTGGCCGGTGAGCGAGTTCATGAAGACCGGTGCGACGTGGAAGTTCACCACCTGCCAGCCGTGGCGGGCGCACACCGTCGTGAGGGCGTCGGTGAGCTCCTTCTCGATCACGTGTTCACCGAAGGCGCTCAGCTGGAGCCGGGTGCGGCCGGCGTAGACGAGACGGGCGGGCTCGGCGGAGACGAAGCGGACGACATCGCCGATCACGTAGCGCGCGAGACCGGCGGGCGTGGTCATGACGAGCGCGTAGTCGACGCCCGGGCGCACCTCCTCGAGCGGCAGGGCGCGCGGACCGAGCTGGGCGAGGCGCGCCTCGTCGAATTCGGCGAGGGGGAGAAACTCGTAGTGGATGCCGGCGTCGGCCATCAGGCGCAGTCCGGCCTCGGGCTCGGCGTCCTGCGCGGCGATGAAGCCCTCGGAGGCGGGGTAGACTTCGTGGAAGTTCACCCCCGGGCCGCAGATCGCGTGGAGCTCGGCCGCGAAGGGGCCGACGGGCACGCCGCCGTGGACGAGGCATTCGAAGCGTGGCCAGACCTCGCGCAGGGTGCGCGCCTTGCGGCCGGTGCGGCGCGCGTGCTCCTCGAGGACGGCGGAGGCGAGGATGAGCACCCAGCTCGGGATGCCGGCGAGCATGCGGATGTCGCGATCCGCGCAGCGGCGGGCGATGGCCTCGATCTTCGCGGGCCAGTCCGCCATCTGCGCGATCTCGGCGCCCGGCTCGTAGAGATGTTTTTCCGCCCAGGCGGGCAGATTGAGCGCGGTGATTCCGCTCAGGTCCCCGGCGAAGGCGGGGTGCGCCCCGACCTCCGGCAGCGGTGACAGCGTGGTGGCGCCGCCGAGGAAGAGGTGCTTCCCTTGGAAAAAGCCGGCTCCGGCGCGCGCCCCGTAGTAGAAGAGCGAGTCGAGTCCGGCCTTGCGGAAGTGGCCGAGCATCGCGTCGGTGACGGGAAGATACTTCGTGCGGCCGGCGGTGGTGCCGGAGGAGACGGCGAAAAAGCTGCAACGGCCGGGCCAGAGCACGTCGGCCTCGCCGCGTTTCATGCGCTCGATCTGCGAGGCGAGGCCCTCATAGGTGCGGAGCGGCACGCGCTCGCGCCAGGTCTTGTCGTCCATGCCGGCCTCGATGCCGTGGGTCTTGCCGTAGCTGGTGCGCGCGAGCGCGCGGCGGAGGGCGTCGGCATGGCGCTTTTGCGCGGCGAGGGCCCAGCCTCGGGCGCGCAGGCGCCGGGCGGTCCGGGCGCTGAGAAAGCGCGCGCCAAGGGCGACCAGGGATGAGGGCGGTTGCAGCATCGGCTCCGACTTGCCTGCCGGTGGCGCGAGCAAGTCCGGAGCGGGGAGTGTCGCAAGCGATTTCACGCCACCCCCAACGATTTGCGGTGTTTTAGCCGGCGATAAAAGGCGCCGAAATGCGGCAGGAAATTCTCCGCATGAAAGACCAGGGACGCGTGTTGCACCGGGTTGCCGCGGGGATTGTCCACGGTGCGAACCTCTCCGCGCGGGAAAAAGGCTTTGCCGGCGCGTTCGAAGGCAGTCCGGGCCGGCGAGTCCTCGCGCAGGACGGCACCCTCCTTTTCCGCATAGAGAATCAGGGTCGGCGCGATCGAGAGCGGAAGCAGCTCCGGCGTGAGGTAGGTCGAGGGGCAGGCGAGATCCCGCAGGGCCCGCACGCGCGCCAGGGCGCCTTCGGCTTCGAGCCCCTCGATGCTGGCCGAGACGCCCGCGCGCAGCTCGGCGGCCTCGGTCTTGGTCAGCAGCGTGGAAAGGGCGGCCTGGTTTTGCGCGCCGGCCTCGAACATGCGCAGGAAAAGGGCCCGGGCCTTCTCGATCGCGGCGGGTGCGGCGGAGTTCGGCGCGTCGAGCAGGGGTCGGAGCGCACGACCGAGCAGGGTCGAGGGCTTTGCCTCGCCGGGCGCGACGATATCCGCGGCGCAAGTCACCGGGCTGACCAGGACGAGGCCGCCGGGCGTCACGGGTTCGCGGCCGGACAGGCGGGCTCGTCGCAGCCAGTCCAGGACGAGGCCCGCTCCGAAACTCACGGCGAAAATCACGGGCGCCGCCCCTTCTCGCGCGGCGATTTCCGCCACGAGGTCGTCGAGCTGCGCCGCGAAGAGCGGGAGAGAGAAGTCGGCCTTCGGGTAATCCAGATAGTAGACGCTGCCCTGCCGCGCGAGGTAGCCTCGCACGACGAAGACCTGCTCGCGCGCCTCGGGCACGAAGCCGCCCAGCACGAGCGTGGGCCGCGGTCCGCGCCTCGCCTCGCGTCGCACGGTCGCCAGCGCTTCGGGCCCCGCCTCCCCGCGGGCGAGCGCCGCGCGGACCGCCGGTCCCCGGGTCTGGGGGAGGAGTTCCAGCCGGGGCGGGTTGAGCCGGCGGCTTGTGTTGCGGATCAACGTGCGGATGGGCTGCGCGGGCGACACTTGGCCCAGGGAGGCCAGCAGCGAAAGGGCGGGGGCGAAACTCAGCGCGGGCATGCGGCGGGTCGGGTGGCGATAGGGAAGACGGGACGCCTGCAAATCCCCCGCCTCCGGGCCTCCCGGGCAAGCCCGGCGCGCCGCCGTCACCGCGTCTTCACCGCCGCGCCACGCGGGCGTCACGTTTCGGGGTTGGACGCGGGCCGCCGGGACGGAAAAGCTCCGCGGCTCCACCCGACCCTACGTTTTTCCCGCATGCTCCCGCCCATTCTTTTCGAGGACGACGTTCTCATCGCGTTCGACAAGCCGAGCGGCCTGCTCATCGCGCCCGACCGCTGGGACAAGGCCCGCGCCAATATGATGACGCAGGTGCACGACAAGCTCGGCCACCACGTGGCCAACGTGCACCGTCTCGACGCCGACACCTCGGGCGTGGTGCTGTGCACGAAGGACAAGGCGGCGCTCGATTTCGTGTCGGGGCAGTTCCAGGGAAAGAGCGCGAAGAAGACGTATCACGCGCTTTGTTACGTGCCGCCCGTCGACGAGGCGATGAAGGTCGGCCGCGTCGCGCGCGACGAGTCGGGTCTGCTGCCGGCGGAGTTTACCGTCGAGCTTGCGCTCGGCGAGGACGAGCTGCAGCCGGGGCGGATGCGCGTTTTCAAAAAACGCGGCGGCAAGGCCTCGATCACGGGGTTTCGCACCTTGGAGCGTTTCCACGACCGGCGCGGACGCGCCTTCGCCTGGGTGGAGTGCTCGCCGCTCACCGGGCGCACGCACCAGATCCGCGTGCACCTCGCGGCGGCGGGCGCGCCGATCCTGGGCGACCCGTTCTACGGTGTGCCGGACGTGCAGCTGCGGCTGTCGGATTTGAAACGCGGATACAAGGGCCGCGACGAAGAGCGGCCGTTGGTGGACCGGCTGGCGCTGCACGCGAGCGCGCTGACGGTCACGCATCCGACGACGCGCGAGCCGGTGACGATCACCGCGCCGACCCCGAAGGAGTTCGAGGTGGCGCTGAAGTATCTGCGGAAGTTCGCGGCGCCGGGCGGGGCGGGCTGAATCGAGCCGAAGACGGGAATCAGTCGCCGATGGCGGAGATCGCGAGCTCGGTCAGATCGATCGAGCTCCAAGAGGCGTTGATAACGGTGACCGAACCGGAGCTCGCCCCGGACGAGCCGGTGGAGCCCGTCCCGCTCGAGCCGCCCGAAGCGCCGCCCGATCCCGAGGCGCCGGTGTTTGAGCCGCCGAGGCCGAGGGTGCCGCCGGCCGAGGCGTTTTCCGCGGACGCCGCGAGCGCGGCCGGATCGAAGGTCTCGCCGCGGCGGACAAAGCGGACGAAGCCCGATTGCGTGCGACCGTTGAAATCGGACAGCAGGAAATGTCCGGCGGCGTGGAAGGTGCCCGCGCCGTCGATGTCGGTCACCGCGAGGCCGACGAAGGTGATCTTGCGCGTCACCTTTTTTCCGGAGACGGGGTGGTTTTCGACGAAGGTGGCCTCGCCGGAAATCGCGCCCGTCCGGCGCAGGTAGCTGAGTTTCACCGAGCGCGGATTCTCCGCGGAGCCCGGTTTGGGCAGGACGACGCCCTTGGCCCCGAGGGTCGCCGGCTGCACGAAATCCAGGTAGTCGGTCATCCGATACAAATCGCCGCCGCCGAGGATCACGTCGAAGTCGGCGCCGTCGGCGAGGAGGTCGGCGTTGTTCTGGGCGGGGGTGAAGCGCGAGCCGGCCACGCGGAAGAAACGGAAGAAGCCGTCCGGGTAGAACTTGGCCTTGGGCGCCGAATAGTGGGTCCAGTTGAGCCGGCCTTGGATCTCGGGGCCGGCCTGGCTTGCGGACGAGAAGCCGAGGGCGCCGATCTGGCCGCCGTATTTGTCGCTCATGAACAGGGGCAGCACGCTGTCGACCTGCAGGCGGTTGCTGTAGGTGATCAGGCGGCCGAGCGCGTTGCGTCCGGTCAGGCTCGCGACGCCGTCGGCGCCCAGCTGGACGCGGAGGTAGCCGTCTCCCTGGGGCGGATCTCCGTAGGTTTCGGCCTCGTTGTCGTAGAGCGGAACGATCAGCGCGGTGTAGGCGCCGGCGCCGGGGTGCGGGAGCTTTCGGGCGCTCCACGGCGAGGCCTGCCCCGTGAGCTCGACCGTGTCCGCCGTCCAGTCTTCCTGGGTGAAGCGGATCGAAAGGAAAACGCGGTTGAGCACGTCGTCGAAGACGATGCCGACGCGAATCGGGCGTCCGAGCAGTCGCGCGCCTAGATCCGCCACCACGCTCCCCTCGAAATCCTCGAATTTTCCGAGGAGGGAGAAGTCGCCCCAGTTGGTGACGACCTTGGCGGTGAATTTCCGGCCGTCGCGAGACAGGTTCCACCGGCCGTTCAGGCCGTGATAACCGCCGAGCAGGCCGGTGTAGTGCGCGGTGCGGGCGATGGCGCCGGGGTCGCGGACCGCGAGCACGAGGGTCGCCTGCCGCGAGCCGCCGGCGTTGCCGACGATGATCGTGAATTCGTAACGGCCCGGCTCGGAGACCACGCCGGAAAGCAGGCCGGTGGCGGCGTCGAAGACGAGGCCCTCGGGAAGATTTTGGAACTGATAGGCCCACTCGGAGGAGACGGGCAGGTTCAGCGCGTAGTTTTCGCCGAGCGTGACGGCCGGAGCGAGCGAATCCAAAACGAGATCGGGCAGGGCGGTCGGGCGTGGCAGCGTGGTCGCCACGACCACCTCGCTCCACGCGGAGTCGCCAAACGGGTTCAGGGTGCGGACGCGCAACTCGTAGGTCGTGTCCGGGGTCAGATCGCTGGCGCCGCCCCCGCGCCAGGTTTCCGCGCCGAGGGCGCGCCACTGGAGCTCGGTGGAGGTGCCGAGATTGCGGTCATCGGCCTCGGTCCGTAGCCAAAAGGGGCCGCGTTCGATCACGGACAGGGTGGGGGTGACCAGGGGCAGGACGTAGCCCGTCGGCCGGGCGATGAGCCGGCGGCTGTCCAGGTAGACGACCAGGCTGTCGCTGGCCGAGTTGTAGGTCATCGGCGTGTCGCCCGGGTAGGAGAGATTCCACAGCGCGGTCCGGGTGGAGAGATCCCAGGCGCTAGCCGCGCTGAAGGCGATACGGCCGTCGGCGCTCGAGGTGAGGATCTTTTCCCCGATGCCCCATTCCTTGGCGAAGGGCTCGACCGTGAACGCGGTGCGGTTCCAGAAGATCCGGGAGCCGTCCTCGCTGCGCACGATGTCGTTGGCGCCGTAGTAGTCGCCGGTCGGGTAGCCACGAAGCGAGGACAACTCCGTCCACACGTCGCCGGTGGTGTCGAAGCGTCGGAGCGAGGCGTCGGAGGTGTCGTTGTCGCCGTGAAAATAATACCGGCCGGTGACGTCGTAAACGCCTCCGCCCTCATACCAAGGAGCCCGGCTCAGAATTTGACCGGAAGCGGTGTCCACGAGGGCGATGCCGCCCCAGTCGGAGCCTCCCTCGACCACGATCCGGCCCGGGCCGCCGGCGGCGACGCGATAGGCGTCCCAGCCCAAACCCGGCGGATAAAAACCCGCGAAACGATCCGTCTGCTCGAGGGTCTGGAGATCGAAGGCGAGCACGCACGCCAGATTCCAGTTGGTGACATAGATGCGTCCGTCGTCGGGGTGAATGGCGAGATCCGTGACGCCACGGCCCGCGGGCACCGCGCGAACGATGCGGTTCTCCGCGGCGTCGAACTCGACCAGATAGGCCTGCGTGGAGGGCGAGTCCGCCGGGCCGATCTGGCTGAGGGCGAACACGCGGGCGGAGTCCGGATCCGAGCGGAGGACTTTGACCTCCAGGGTTTCGACCAGAAAGGAAACCGGCACGACGAGGGAGGCTCCGTCGCCGGTGATCGTGACGGAGCCGGCGTGCAGGCCCGAGTTCACCGCGGACGCGTCGAGCTCCAGGCGGAGCGGCGTGGTCGAGTCGCCCGACGCGGACGTGAGGCGTATCCAGCTTTGGTCGGTGGTGGCCGACCAGGTGGCGGCTGCGGAGTGCAGGGTGACGACCAGCTCTTTCTTCAGCCCGGAGTGGCCGTAGACGGTGGCTGCGTCGATCCGGGCCGGTGCGGCCATAAGCGGGGCGACGTGGAAACTTTGGACCGCGCCGGGCACGACTTCGCCGTCGAGCACGATGTCCACCCGCCAGAAGTAGGCGCCGGCGGCCAGCGCCTCCGCGAGGGTGAGGGAGGCCGAGTCGAACTCGCCGAGGTATTCCGCCGAGCCGGGTGTGGCGGCGGCGACGGCGGCCTCCGAGGCGCCGAGATAAACGCGGTAGGTCGCGGACGCCGAGGCGGGCAGGCCGGTCCAGGACAAGGTGGAGCGTGGCAGGATCGTGGAACCGGCGAGGGGATCGCGGGTGATGCCGGGGGCGTCGAGGCCGGGGATAAGGTGGAAGCCGAGGGAGCCGTTCAGCGCGGTGACGAGGCGGCCGGTGGACGAGTTGTAGACCGACAGCGAGGTGGAGCGGGGCATGTCGCCGATCGCGCGTTTCGCGACCGTGTCGTAGATCTTGGAGGCGGAGAAGGCGTAGCGGCCGTCGCCGGAGATGGCGTTGATCTCTTCGGAGAGCTTCCAAAGCACGTTGAGATCGGCGTCGAAGACCATGCCGCTCCAGAAGACGCGCGCGCCGTCGTCGGAGACGAGCACGGTGCGCGAGCCGTAGCCGCCGGAGCGGACGCTGCCGAGCTCGGTGAAGAGGTCGCCGGTGGTGTCGTATTTGTGCAGGGCCGCGGCCGAGCTGTTGTTGTCGCCGTGGTAGTAGTGGCGGTGGTCGGGCGCGTAGGCGCCGTCGCCTTCGCGTTCGAAGGTCGTGTCGAGGACCTGGCCGGTGTCGGTGTCGAGGATGCCGACGTTGATCCACTGGTCGGCGGCCTCGTAGACGAGGCGGCCGGGGCCTCCGGCGGAAAGCCGGTAGACGTCGTCGTCGCTGTAGCCGACGCCATCGAAGGGGGGCATGTCGAAGGAATCGGCGACGGTGAAGTCGGAGAGATCGACGGCGAGGAGCCTGCCGATGCGCCAGTTGGTGACGTAGACGCGTCCGTCGTCGCGGTGGAAGGCGAGGTCGGAGGCTCCGGAGCCGACGCGCACGACGCGGGACAAGCGTTCGCGAAGCGTGTCGATCTCGAGGAGGTAGGCGCGGGAGCCGGCGACGCTGTCCGCGAAACCTTGTTCGCTCAGGGCGTAGACGTGGGTGCTTCCCGGGGCGGGTATGAGGCGCGTGATGGCGAGCGGGTCGACCTGCAGCTCGACCGGCAGGGTGAGGGAGCCTGAGGCGGTCTGAAGGGTGACGGAGCCGCGTTGCAGCCCGGCGGGCAGCGCGGAGGCGTCGAGGACGAGGCGCAGATCGGACGGCGTGAGGCCGCTCGCGTTTTCGAATTTGATCCAGTCTCGGTCGGAGGAGGCGGTCCACGCGACGGGCGTTTCGCCTCCGGAGAGCCCCACCGACACGCTTTGCGAGGCGTGGCCGGCGAGGGTGGCGGTCTGGATCTTGGCCACGGAGGGGATGATCGCGGAGACGATGAAGGAGTGAACGTTTCCGGCGATCGTTTCGGTCCCGTTCAACGCGTCGACGCGCCAGTAGTAGGTGATGCCGGAGGCGAGGGCGGAGTCGAGCGGGCGGGATGCGCCGGTGGAGGTGCCGAGGAAGTAACGGGAAGTCGGGGTGGCGGCGGCCACGCCCGAGGCGGAGGTTCCGAGGTAGACGTTGTAGCGGTCCACGCCGGGGATCGGGCTCCAGCGAAGCTCGGCGGGCGTGGTCACGATGGCGGTTTCGGCGGGGCTGAGCCGACGTTCCAAGAAGGAGGCGCCGACGGTCTTGAGGAGGTTGAGGCTGCGCAGCTGGCGGGTGGTCGCGTCGAACCAGACGAGGCGCGCGTAATCGTGGGTCACGGCCTGGGCCACGCCCGCCCCGGTCAGGCTGTGGAGCGTTTTTCCGGTGGCGGTTTCGAGGATGGCGGCGCCGGTCACGGCGATTTCGCCGCCGGGGGAGATGCTATAGATCGGGGACCCGAACGTGCGCGATGGCGTGGAAAAGTCGGCGGAGCCGAAGGCCAACTGTTTTAGGAAAACGGTGGCGCCGTCCGCGGTGAGAAGCGCGGGCGTGTCGAGGGGATCGCGCTCCATCGGCGTCGGGTAGGCCGAGGCGCTTTTTTGAAGTAACGCGAGTTTCCCGTCGGCCCCGATGGAGAAGGCGGCGCCGTAGGAGCCCGCCCAGCCGGCGCCGTCGCCATAGCGCGCCCAGCCGTAGACGCGGGTGCGGTCGGCGCTCACCACGAGGTCGCCGAAGCCGTTGACGGCGTTGCTCTCGGTGTCGTCGGCGGCCGGTCCGTCGATGCCCGCGGATTGGATCACGGCGCGGTCGGAGCGGCGGAGCACGCGCAGGAGCGGGCCCCAGCCGGCGTCGACGTAGTAGAGGATGCCGGACGGGCCGAAGGCGACCTTGGCGTCGCGGATGCCGCTGGCGGGGTTGATGGAGTGAAAGAGCGTCAGCGGGATGCGTTCGCGGACGGCGAGCGTGGCGAGGTCGATGATCCAGATGGAGGGATCGCCGGGGCAGATCACGGCCAGTTCCGCGCCGTCGGGGCTGACGTCGAGGTCGGAGGGGTTGGCGCCGACGCTGATGCTGGCGGAGGGCTTGGTGGTGAGGGGATCAAAGACCACGATCGCGCCGGTGTTTGCGCCGTTTTGCTGCACGCCATACATGCGCGAGCGCACCGGATCATCGACGAGACGAACGAGCTTCAGTGGCGCGGCGGCGGCGGTGACGGCAAGGGTGCGGGTGACGCCGCCGCTGCGCACGGTGACGACGGCTGGGCTGGAGGCGTTGACGAGGCCCGCGGTCTGGAAGGTGAGGACGAGTTCGCCGGTCGTCGCGTCGAGGGTGGCGGCGAGCCAGGAGGCGTTGTCGGAGACGGTGACGGCGCCGAAGTCGAACGAGGGAAGGGCGGGGGCGAGTTTTACACGGATCGGGGCCTCGTTGACGCCCGGCACGGCGCTGAGGCTGAGCGAGGTTTGAGCGAGTTCGAAGTCGTTCGGCGTGGGGTCGTAGCCGTCGGTCACGACGAGGGTGAAAACCTGTTCGGCGAAGGCGCCCTGCGTGTCGGCCACGCGGACGCGGATCGAGTGGGTCGGGCGGGTCTCGAAGTCGAGGGACTCGGCGGTGCGCAGCGTCGCGCCGGAGAGGGCGAAGCGGGCGTTGTCGGCGGAGCCCTCGCCCTCGACGAGGGCGTAGCTCAACGGACCGCCTTCGGCGTCGGTGGCCGAGAAGGAGCCGACGACGGTGCCCGGGGCCTGGTTTTCCGCGACGGAGGCGGGGGAAAGGGAGAGGCCGGACGGGGCGGTGTTGAGGAAGGCGAAGGCGCCGGCGTCGAGGACGGAGCCGCGCAGGCGGGGGGCGCGACGGAGATCGAGGGGAAGGGTCTCGGCGGTGTTGGCGTCGCCGTCCAGGTCGGCGGGGTCGGCCGGGGCGTGGGCTAGCAGGGCGGCGCCGAGGGCGGGGCTGGTGGCGGAAAGGGTGGCGATGAGCACGTCGTCCATCGTGCCCCAGCGGCCGTCGGCGCCCGGGGAGGGGAGCTGGGCGAAGCCGGGCGAGGCGACGACGAGGCCGGTGTCGCCGGTGGTGATTTGGAGGAGGGGATGGTGGACGACGTTGCCGTAGGCGGTGTTGCCGACGAGCACGCCGCTTTCGACCGGCTGGGTGCCCGAGTAGTCGGTGCTCGGGTTGGTGTGGATCAGGTTGTTGTAGTAGGAGCAGGCGACCATTGTGTTAACACCGATCGCGGGAGCGCGTGAACCGGTGTTGTTCACGAAAGTGCTTTGGCGGACATTCAGGCTGCTGTCGTTGCCGGCGCAGTTTACCGCTCCGCCCACGTATTTTGCGGAATTCGCGCTGAATAAACACTGGGTTAGGATCAAGCTTCCGGCCAGGGAGGTGTGTTTGAATTCTATGGCCCCTCCGTAGATCGCGTAATTTTTTATAAAGACGCAGTTGCGGATGTCGGCGGTTTGGATCCGCAGGTGAAGGGCTCCCCCGCTGCCGCTCACGATACCACTCCCCAATTCGGCCGGACTGTCGGCTTGGCCGTTTGCGAAAACGAGACCGTCGATGATGACCTTGGGGGCAGACTCCGAACCCGAGGAGCTCATGATCGTGCGGGTGTTGTCGGTCGCCACGCCGGGCGCGCCGATGTCGCCGCTTAGGATGGTGCGGTTGGCGACCCAGTCGCGGGCGGAGCGGACGGACTCGTCGCCGGCGAAGCCGCCGTAGAGCGACACGCCCGATTTGAGCACAAAGCGCAGATCGCGGTTGCCGGTGTGGGTGCCGGAGGCGGGGTCGTAGTCCGGGAAATAGGTGTCGCCGGCGATCCAGATCTCGTCGCCGTCGGCGGCCGCGTTCAGGGCCGGCGCCAGCTCGGTGTAGGCGTTGGCCCACGAAGCGCCGGTTTTGGCGCCGGTCGCGGAGGCCTTGACGTGGATGACCGCGGCTTGGGCCGCGGTCGTGAGCCCCCAGGCGAAAGCAAGCCATGCCGATACACCGAGAGCCTTGAGGGGGTTCATCATAGTCTGAGGCTCCAGCCTCCCGCCCGGTCTAACCTCGGGCAAGCTCCCCGTGAGGGGTTTTACGTATTATTTGGGCGACTTGCCCGGACCCCGTTCACGGCTTTCGGTGCGGCCTCAGGCGAGTTCCAGCGCCACCACGCTCATCGGGGGCAGCTCGGCGACGAGCACGCGGTCGGCGAGCGTCGCGCCGGTGAAGCGCGCGGGACGGACCGCGTCGGGCGCGTCGAAGGTGTTGTGGGCGTTCATCGCGGACGCCGTCAGCACGCGGCCGGAGACGCGCTTCGCGGCGAGTTGATCGAGGCGGAGCTCGACGCGGGCGGACTCGCGCGGGTGGAGGTTGGCGAGCGAGACGTGCACGACGCCGTCGGCGGCGCGGCGCGTGGCGCTGGCGGAGACGGCGGGGATCGGCGCGGCCGGGCCCGTGGTCGCGCCGGAGGCGTCGGCTTCGACGGAGTAGGCGGGCGCGTCGTGGAGATCGACCGGCAGCGTCGTGCCGCCTTGGTGGGCCTTGAACATCTCGAAGACCCAGTAGGTCGGCGTGCGGAGCATGCGCGGACCGTCGGTGAGGATCATCGCCTGGAGCACGTTCACCGTCTGGGCGATGTTGGTCATCACGACGCGGTCGGCGTGGCGGTGGAAAATGTGGAAGTGCAGCGCGGCCACGAGCGCGTCGCGCAGCGTGTTTTGCTGGTAAAGGAAGCCCGGCGTGGAGCCCGGCTCGGGCGCGAACCAGGTGCCCCACTCGTCGATGATCATGCCGACGCGCTTCTCGGGGTCGTGCACGTCCATGATCGCGCCGTGGCGGCGGATGAGCGTCTCCATGTGCAGGGCCTTGGAGAGCGTGAGGTGCCACATCGGCTCGTCGAACTGCGTGGCGGACTCCTTCGGCGGCCAGCCGGTGGGCAGGGTGTAGTAGTGGAGCGAGAGGCCGTCCATGTTGCGGCCGGCCTCGCGCATGAGCACCTCGGTCCAGCGGTAGTCGTCGACGTTGGCGCCGCAGGCGATGCGGTAGAGCTGGTTGCCCGAGTGGTTTTTGCAGAAGGTGTTGTAGCGTCTGTATTCGTCGGCGTAATACTCCGGGCGCATCGAGCCGCCGCAGCCCCAGCTTTCGTTGCCCACGCCGAAGTAGCGCACGCGCCAGGGTTTTTCCCGGCCGTTTTTGCGGCGGAGGTCAGCCATTGGAGACGAGGCGTCGGAGGTGAGATACTCGACCCACTCCATCATCTCGCGAACCTCGCCTGAGCCGACGTTGCCGCAGATGTAGGGCTCGCAGCCGAGCTGTTCGCAGAGGTCCATGAACTCGTGCGTGCCGAAGTGGTTGTTCTCCACCACGGCGCCCCAGTGGGTGTTGAGGATGCGCGGGCGCTGTTCGCGCGGGCCGATGCCGTCCTTCCAGTGGTATTCGTCGGCGAAGCAGCCGCCCGGCCAGCGCAGCACGGGGATGTCGAGGGCCTTGAGCGCGGCGAGGACGTCGTCGCGGATGCCGCGGGTGTTGGGAATGGGCGAATCGGGGCCGACCCAGAGGCCCTCGTAGATGCCACGGCCGAGGTGCTCGGCGAAATGGCCGTAGAGGTTGCGGTGGACGACGGGGCCGGGCGTGGCGGCGCGGAGGGTGGCGGAGGCGGCGAGAGGCATGGGGGAATGCGTTTGGCGGATGTTACTGGATAGAAGTGCGCGGAAGGGGCCAGATTCATATGATGGACGACGGTCCTAATTGGTGACGGATCGTCCCATGTTGGGCTGAATCGCAGGCGGCGTGGCTGGGTCCGTGGTCGAAAACGACGTCGCGCCCCCACGGTCCGGGGCGGGCCGAAGGCGGCGCCTTGTAACAAAGGGCTCGGAGCCGGTAAGTAAGGTGAGCCGATGTCCACGGACTCCTCCGCCTTTCCCGCCGTTTCTCCCGGCTCGTCTTTCGCCACCACGCGGTGGTCGATCATCGCGGCGGCCTGCCATGGGCCGACGGGCGAGGCGGACGCGGCCCTGGAGGCGCTTTGCCGCGCCTACTGGTATCCGCTTTATGCCTACACGCGGCGCGCCGGGCACTCGGCGGCGGACGCGCAGGACCTCACGCAGGCGTTTTTCGCGCGGCTGCTGGAGAAGGACTGGCTGCGTGACGCGCGGCCGGGGCTCGGGCGTTTCCGGAGTTTTCTGCTCATGGCGCTGAAACGCTTCCTCGCGAAGGAGTGGCGGCGGGAAAACGCGCGCAAACGCGGCGGCGGGCTCGGCTTCGTGGCGCTCGACGCGGACGAGGCGGAGTCGCGCTACGCGGTCGAGCCGGCGCTGGGGCCCGACGAGGTTTTCGAGCGCCGCTGGGCGCTGACCCTGCTCGACCGCGCGCTCGCCGGGCTCGCCGAGGAGTATCGCGCCTCGGATCGCGCGGCGGAGTTCGAGACGCTGAAGGGCCATCTCGTGGCGCCGCGCGGCGAGATCGACTACGAGGCGACGGCGGCAGCGCTGGGGCTGTCCGCGGGGGCGGCGCGCGTGGCGGTGCACCGGCTGCGGAAGCGTTTTCGCGAGACGATCCGCGCGGAGATCGCCGAGACGGTGGCGGCGCCGGGCGAGCTCGACGCCGAGCTGGCGCATTTCGTGAAGATTCTCGCCGCCCGCGCGTAACGTCGCGCCGCGCACCGGTATTTATCCTGGCATGAGCACCTCCGAATCCGCCGCCCCCGAGCCCTCCGCGCCGCGTTGTCCGCGTTGCCAGGCGGTCCTGCCCGCCGACGCGCCGGCGGGGCTTTGCCCGGCCTGCCTCGTGTCCGAGCACTTCGGCGCGGACGCCGCGACCGAGCCGTCCGCGGCGGCGCAGGCGCCCGCGGTCGACGAGATCGCGCCGCATTTTCCCCAGCTCGAGATCCTGGCCTGCCTCGGGCGCGGCGGGATGGGCGTGGTCTACCGGGCGCGCCAGAAAAGCCTCGGCCGTCTCGTCGCGCTCAAGCTCCTCGCGCCCGAGCGCGGCGCGGACCCGGCCTTCGCGGAGCGTTTTGCGCGCGAGGCGCAGGCGCTGGCGCGGCTAGACCATCCGCACATCGTCACGATCCACGACTTTGGCCGGGCGGGCGGTTATTATTACCTGCTCATGGAATACGTGGACGGCGTCACGCTGCGCCAACTCGTCCACGGAGGCCGCATCGCGGCTCGCGAGGCCCTGGCGATCGTGCCGCAGATCTGCGACGCGCTCCAGTTCGCCCACGACCACGGCGTGGTGCACCGCGACATCAAGCCCGAGAACATCCTGCTCGACCGACGCGGGCAGGTGAAGGTCGCCGATTTCGGTCTCGCCAAGCTGGTGGGGCCGGGCGGGGAGCCGGCGGCCGCTTCAGGGGATGCGGTCGTCGGCGCCTCCGCCGACATCACCGTCGCCGGTCATGTGATGGGCACGCCGCGCTACATGGCGCCGGAGCAGCGCGAGCGACCGACGGAGGTCGACCACCGCGCGGACATCTACGCGCTCGGCGTGGTGCTCTACCAGATGCTCACGGGCGAACTGCCCGGCGAAAAACAACTCGACCCGCCTTCGCGCCGCGTGCGCGTGGACGTGAGGCTGGACGAGATCGTGTTGCGCGCCTTGGAAAAGGATCCCGAGCGTCGCTACGCGAGCGCCACGGAGTTCAAGACGCGGATCGAGACGTTCTCCGCCGAGCCGCCGCCGGCCGGGGTGGGCGCGGACGAGTCGCTGTTTCCCTCGCCTCCGCCGCCCGCGCGGCCGCCCGCCGCCGTGTCGCCCGAGGAGGCGCGTCGGGCGGCGATCGAGAAGCTGAAGCCGGCCGCGACCGCGCTGATCGTGACCTCGGCGCTCGATCTGGCCGGCTTGCTGATCGGGTTGCTGGTCGGGGCGGGGCTGCTCTTTTTCCTGCCCATGCTGGGCATCGGGGCCGGCATGGCCGCCAGCTCCTCGTCGACGTTCAAGTTTTTCGGGACGCCGCTTCACATCGCCGGCGCGATGGCCGGCGTGGCGATGGCCGTGGTCGTCCTGTGGCTGGGGTTGAACGTGGCGGCCAACCTCTTCGTCATCTCCGCCGCCCGGCGCATGATGAAAGGGCGGGACCCGGGTCGGGCCAAAACGGGTGCGATCATCGCGATCGTGCTGGGCGCGCTGGGTTTGCTCACGATGCCCAGCCATCCGGAAAACTGGCTGATCGGCCTGTGGGCGGTCCTGCAAATCGCCGCCGGCATCTGGGCTTTCGTGCTCCTGCGCCAGCCGGAGCTGGCGGTGGCCTTCGAGGACGCATCCGGCGCGGCGCCCGCCGGAGCGCCGCCGGTCGCGCCTGCTCCGGACGGCGTCGGGCGACCGAGCGCGGCTTCGTCCGATCCGGTCGAGAACGCGGCCTCCCGCCGCGTGTCGGCGCCGGCCGCGGGGCTGATGATCGCGGCCGGGGTGCAACTGCTTCTGCTCGGGCTGGTTTTCGCCGTGATCGCGGTGCGCTTCATCTTCATGCCCGGCCACGCGCGCATGATTTTGCCCCTGGTCGGGCCGGCGCTGATCCTCCTCGTCGGGGGGCTCTCGGGCTTCGTGTTTTTTGGCGCGGCGCGGATGCGTCGTCTGCGCGGCCATGGTTTGGCGATTTGCGCCGCCGTGGTGGCGATCGTGACGTTTCAAGGCCTGTTCCTGGGGCCGATCTTCGGCGTCTGGGCCTTGGTCGTCTTGCTGCGCCGCGAGGTGCGCGAAGCCTTTGACGCCGCGCCGGGCGTGGCTGCGGGCGCGTCTGGCGAACCTTCTCCCTCCGCGAGCGCGCCCCTTGCGGCGGAGTCGCCGGAAAACGTCGCGCGCCGCGTGGCCGCGCCCTCGACCGGCCTGATGGTCGCGGCCGGTCTGCAACTGTTGGTGGTCGGCGCGGCGCTCGTGTTCTACCTCTTCTTCGCGCATTACCGCGTCGAGGGCGGCGCGGGCACGCTCGAGCTCGGTTCGTCCGGCGGGTTTCACTACCGCTCCTCGACGACGCCCCCCATGGGCCCTCCGAAGTGGTATCTGTTCGCGCCGGTGGCGCTCGGCCTCGGGCTCTTGTTTCCCGCGTTCACGTTTTTCTCCGCGCTGCGCATGCGACGTCTGCGCAACCACGGGCTGGCGGTCTGCGGCGCCTTGCTCGCGATCCTGACCCTGCAAGGCGCGGGGCTCGGCGTCATCTTCGGCGTCTGGGCGCTGGCGGTGCTGTGGCGTCGCGAGGTGCATCGGGCTTTCGACGAGAGCCGGCCGGCGGGCCGCGGGCGCGGCTGCCTTTACGCCGCCGGCGTGTTGCTGCTCGCCGCGATCCTCGCCGTCGCGGGGACGGTCGGGCTTTTTTCCCTGGCGAAGTCGATGCGGAGATCGGCGGGCGTTTCTTCCCTGCCTGTCGTCGAGACGCCTGCCGTTCATGAGCCGATCGCGCCGCCGGCCCCGGTGGTTTTGACGGCGAGCTTCGGTTCGGTGAGGACCTGGACGCTGCCTTTCGCGGGCAACGACGAGACCGCGCTGTTGGATCTGGAGGCCGCGCGTCTGGCCGGGGCTCCGGGCGCGGCGACGGCGGCCTTCGAAAGCCGTGCCGATGTCTCCGGCGTGTATTTTAAGCACAACCGCGCCACCCATGAACTCGCTTTATCCGGGCTCGCCGTCGACGTGATGGGGCTGGATCGCTTCGGCGACGGCATCTGGGACGATTTCAACCATGTCGAATTGAGGACGACGATCGGGCAGAACCTTCGGAACGGTTCGGCGCGCATCAGCACCGTCGTCAACGATCCGGGCGGCGGTTCTCAGCCGCATACGTTCCTCTTCAAGACCCGCACCGGCGCGTCCGGGCTGTTGCGCGTGTCGGGCGTGTCGCGCGACCCGCATGAAATCTCCATCGAGTGGAAGTTTTTCTCCGACGCGGAGCCGGTCGCGAAGACGGAGACCGTGTCCGTGGAGGCCGGTCCGCTCACCACCGAGCGGCTCGAGGCGAACGATCCCGCGCTGACCGCGGCGGATGCGGCGGCCTTGCGCGCCTTGCGGGACGATCTGGAGAAACGCCTGGTCGCGGATTTCGAGGCGAACCAAGGCGCGCCCGGCCCGGACCACGCGTATCTTTCGCTCTGGATCGCCCGGATCGGCGCCGAGCTGGCGCGGCGCCCGCCCGCTTCCGTGGCGACGCCGTCCCCGACCTCTCCTTCGGTCGACGGAGCCTCCGTGCGTCGTGAGCTGGAGGCGCGGTTTTCCGCGGTCGGAAAAATCTCCCAATGGACGACGCGCGACGAGTTGTTGTCCGTCCTCGCCGCCGACGCGGTGAAGGCGGGCGAGGTCGCGGTGGCGCGCAAGGCGATCTCCACGATCTCGCAGTGGCAGCCGCGCGACGAGGCGGCCCGAGCCGCCGCGCTCGCGCTCAAGACCGCCGGCCGTCGCGACGACGCGGTGGCCATTGCCGGCACCATTTCGCAATGGCAGTTACGAGACCAGACGATGGCCGAGATCGGTCGTTGAAACGCTTTTCCATCACATCATGCACACCTCCGACCCTGCTCTGCTTCCGGCGCTGCCGCGCCCTTCCAGCAACGACCGCCTCCTGGCGATCCTTTGTCATCTTTCGGGCTTTCTCGGCGTGCCGTTGCTGCTGCCGCTGATCGTCTATCTCGTCATGAAAGAGGACTCGCCGTTCGTGAAGGACCACGCGCGCGAGGCGCTCAATTTCCACCTGTCGCTCTTCTTCTACACGCTGGTGTGCGTGCCGCTGGTGATGATCGTGATCGGCATCCCGATCCTGATCGCGCTCGGGGTGTTTTCGCTCGTCGTGGCGATCCTGGCCGCGATCAAGGTCTCGGACGGCGAGCTCTACCGCTACCCGCTCTGCATCCGGCTGCTGAAATAGCCGGGTGGGTTCGTGGAAGGTCGCGTCCCGCCGCCGCGATCCATAATTTTTTTGAACCTTCCCGCGGGGACGGGATTCCTCGGTTTGTGACCGCGTTTTCCCGTTTCCCCCGCCATGTCCCGCGTTCCGGAACCTGAACTCCTTCCGGCGGTGGCGGCGGCGCGCGCGGGCGATCCCGCGGCGTGGGACCGATTGATGCGGCGCTACCAGCGGCCGCTCTTCGTCTTCGTGCACGAGCTCGTGCGTCGCGAAGCGGACAGCCTCGACGTGGTGCAGGAGACCTTTCTGCGCGCGGTGAAAAACCTTTCCGGACTACGCGAGGACGCGCGCTTCGGGAGCTGGCTTTTCGGCATCGCGCACCAGCTTTGCCACCGTCGCGCACGGCGTGCCTGGCGGGAGGACGAGCTGGCCGACGAGCAAGTCGCGGAGACGATCGATGAAGGCGCGTCGGCGCCGGGAGAACAACTCCTGCGCGACGAGGAGGCGGCGGAAGTGTTCGCGTTGCTCGCGGCTCTGCCCGAGCCGATGCGCGCGGCGCTCACGCTGCACGTGCTGGAGGATTTTTCGCTGGAGGAGATCGCGGAGGTCACGGGCGTGCCGACGGGCACGGTGAAATCGCGCCTGCACCACGCGAAGCGCGCCCTGCGCGAACGGGTGGGCGAGCGCCGGAATTTTTCGAGGACACGAACATGAAAACGCTGCGTGAACATCTGTTGGAGCGGAGCCGCGAGGCGGCGCCGGAGCGCGAACTGGCGGCGATGCGCGAGCGGGTGCGGGCCGGTTTGGAACAAACGCGCGCGCGCGCCGGCGGCGGCGCCGCCGGTCCCCTAGACGTGCTCCGCGGGGCGTGGCGCGAGCTCATCTGGCCCTGCCGCGGATTGTGGTCCGGGTTGGCGGCCGCCTGGGTGGTGGTGCTGGTGCTGAATCACGCCAGCCGCCCGGCGGGCGGGGAGCCCTCCATCCCTTCGAGCGAGATCGTGGCGCTGCACGGCCTCTGGCGCGAGCAGCAGGACCTGCTGGCGGCGCTCGCTCGCTCCCCGGGACCCGCGTCCGCGCAGGCGGGGCGGGGCACGGCCGATCCCTCGGCGCCCGAGCATCGGCGCTCCGAGCCGGGCGAGGCGCCTTCCAAACCCCTCGGCTCGTGGCGCGAGCCCGGCGAGGCCGCCGGCGAAGGAATTTTAACCTGAACCGCTTCCTTATGTTTTTCTCCCGATACTTTCCCAATTTCACCCGCCTCTTCCTCCGTCTCCTGTGCGTCTTGAGCCCGCGCGTATGGTGCACCTGGCGCCACGCCCGCCGCGCGCTGGCCGGCGTGGCCTCGCTCGCGACGCTGATCGCGCTGTTCTATGCGGTGGAAAACTGGCGCGGCCGGCGCGCCTTGGACGCGGCGCTGCGGGAGGCGAAGGTGTTCCGGTTGCCGACGCCCGCGGTGGCGGTGCCCGACGAGGAGAACTTCGCCCGCGCGCCGGTGGTGGTGGAGTTGCAGCAGTTGAAGAAAGAGCGTCCCAAGGAGTGGGAACCTCGTTGGCAGCTGGAGACGATGGGAAAGGGGAACATGCCTCCTTATCCCGGACTGCCGTTCCCGCCGGTTTACAACTCTCGCGGGACCATGGACGAGTGGCGCGCCTATTTGGGGACCGACGATTTGGTCCGGTATCTCGCCCCGCGGGCGGAGGACATGGCGCGTTTCGCCGAGGCGGCGAGCCGCCCGCGCTACGTTTTGGCGGGGCCCTTGGATCTTGCGAACTGGACGAGCCTCGTCGCGGGTCCGATGGATGTTTTTTCGATGCTGCCGATTTTCGTGGTCCGGGCCGGCGCGCGCCTGGAGCGGGGTGACGCGGGCGGCGCCGCGGAGGACATCACGACGGTGCTTCGCGTGGCCGCGCTCACCCATCAGGAAAGGCTCACGCTCGTGCAAATGCTGGCCTATGCCGAGGCCCGGTTCGCGATCGAACTGATCCGGCTCGGGTTGCGGGACGGTGCGTGGAGCGACGCCCAGTTGGCGGCGTTTGGAGCGGAGCTGGCGCGTCTCGATTTCCTGACAAGCGCCGCCCGCGGGCTGGGTTCCGATATGGAGCTGGTGGTGGTTTTCAGCGAATCGGACTCCTCGCTGCGCGCATCCGTGGCGACCGCGAGCGGGTCTTCCTGGCTCAAGTATTGCTTGATTCCCTCGGGGTGGGTTCGGCAAAACGGGGCTAGGGTCGTGCATTATGCCGAGGAGCGCCTTTTGCCCTGCTGGGACCTGAAAAAACGCCGGGTGGATATCGCGGGGTTTCGGGCTCTGGATTCGGAAATAGGCAGCGGGAAAGGGCCTTACAGTTGGCTTGTCGCCCAGTGGTTGCATGGGCTGACCGTGATCGGAATTTCGTCCGCGAACGCCGAGGCGCAGGTCGGGCTGACGCGGCTCGCGCTGGCCTTGGAGCGCTGGCGACTCGCCCACGCGGAGTATCCCGAGACCTTGGGTGAGTTGCCCGCCGACTGGGGTGTGGCTGGATTACGCGATCCTGCGACGGGAGAATCCTTCCGCTATCGGCGGACGAACGCGAAGACCTTTAAACTCTACTCTCTGGGTGTCGATGGCCGGGACGACGGCGGAGCCAAGTATGTGGACCCGGCCAGCCTCCTGCAGGGCGAGGGCGACTGGGTTTGGTGAAGCGGGATGGGGGTGGTCTCCGGTGTTGCGGCCGGCGGGCGGGCTTGCGCTCATCGGGGCGCGCGCTCCCCTCGCGCCCTTCGCTCCCGCACCCGAAATGAATTACGATCTCGCCGCCTTCGCCGCCGAATTCCCCTGGTTTTTCCCGTTCTGCGCGGCGGTCTTTGGCGCCATCGTCGGGAGCTTCCTCAACGTCGTCATCTATCGCCTGCCGGCGGAGAAATCCATCGTCACGCCCGGCTCGCACTGCGCCTGCGGCAAACCCATCGCGTGGTATGACAACATCCCCGTGCTCTCCTGGTTCATCCTGCGCGGCAAGGCGCGCTGCTGCGGGCGGCCCTACTCGTTTCGCTACGCGTTCGTCGAGTTGCTGACCGCCGGGCTCTTTCTCGCCTGCGCGCTCCAGTTTTCCCCGACGAAGGCGCTGCTGGGGATGGTGTTTCTCGCCTGCCTGGTCTGCGCGACCTTCATCGATCTCGATCACATGATCATCCCGGATCCGTTCACGATCTGGTTGGCGGTCTTCGGCGTCGTGGCGGCCTTCGCGTTTCCGGCGCTGCATGGCGTGGAAGCGGATCTGCCTCTGCTGGCGCATCTGCGCTCGGGCGGGGTGTCGGTCATGGGTGTGCTGGTCGGTTCGGGCGTGCTGCTCTGGATCGCGCTGCTCGCGGAGAAGATCCTGGGCAAGGAGGCGATGGGCTTCGGCGACGTGACGCTGCTCGGCGCGGTCGGCGCCTTCTGCGGCTGGCAGGGCGCGCTGTTCAGCATCTTCGGCGGGGCCATCGTCGGCACCGTGTGGGTGGCGCTCGCGGCGATCTGGCAAAAGGTCTCGGGCAAAAAGGCGCCCATCGCGCCGCGCACCGAGAACGCGGAGGGCGAGGAGACGGAACAGCTTGGTCTCGGCGTGCATGTGCCCTTCGGCCCGATGCTCGCGAGCGGCGCGGCGATCTACTTCCTCGGCGCGGACCGCTGGTTCGACGTCTATCTGGCGAGCCTGTCGGGTTTGTTCTGAGCCGCCGGGGCCGGTTTCGGGAGTGCGGCGGAGTCGCGGGCGATCCGGCCTGGCGACGCATGCATCCGCGCAAGGGGTTCGCGCGTTTGAAGTCGGGGGCGTTTCGCCCACCTTCCTCCGATGCCGCTCCGAATTTTGCTTTTCCTCGTGTTGGGCTGCGGACTCCTCGCGCCGGCGCGCGCGAGCGAGGCGGACCGCGTGCGGGCCCGGGCCGAGGAGGCCGAGGCGCGGCTGGAGCCGGCGCGAGCGCTCGAGCTTTACCTGGAGGCGGACCGGCTGCGGCCGGACGATCCGCGGACCCTGCAAAAAATCGCCCAGCAGATCTCCGACCTGAGTTTGCAGATGGGCGACGCGGCGCGGATCGGGGAGCAGGCGCGCAAGGCCCTCGACTACGCCCGGCGCGCGGTGGAGCTGGCGCCGGACGACGCGGTCAACGTGCTCTCGCTCGCCGTCTGCTACGGCAAGATGGCGGTCCACGGCGACACGCGCGCGAAGATCCTCTACTCGCGACTGGTGAAGGCGGAGGCGGAGCGGGCCGTCGCCCTCGATCCGAACTACGACTGGGCGCACCATGTGCTCGGGCGCTGGCACCACGAGGTGGCCGAACTGGGAACGGCGACGCGGCTGTTCGTCCGGGTGGTGTATGGCGGCCTGCCGGGCGCGTCGCGCGAGGAGGCGATCCGGCATCTGGAGAAGGCGGTGGAACTGGCGCCGGCGCGCGTGCCGCATCATCTCGAACTCGGTTTCGCCTATCTGGCGGCGGGGAGGGAGGACGACGCGCGCCGGAGCTTCGAGCGCGGCTTGGCGCTGCCCTCGCGGGAGCTCTACGACGAGGCGGCGAAGACCCGGGCGCGGGCCGCCTTGGAAAAACTCTGATCGCGGCCGCGGGGAATCCCGCCCAAGGATCGGCGGACATGCCCGAGGCCCCGTCGTCGATCCCTCCGTCTTCCGCGCTTCCGCTTCCGCCGATCCTGCGGCCGTGCGCGTTGCCCGCGATCAACGCGCCGGTGTCGCTCGCGGAGATCGCGGCGATATGCGCGCACTACGCCTTGCCGGCGCTCGCGGAGAAAATCGCGAAGGATCCGCCGGCGAAGCCTTTCGTGAGCGACGGATGCACGGGGTGGATCAACGAGTGGCAGGGCGTGAGCATCTATCCCGCGTGTTTCCTGCACGACCTGAAGTATTGGGCGGGTTATCCCGGCGAGGAGGTGGAGCGGCTCGTGGCCGACGCGGAGCTGATGGTGGACGTGGCGCGTCTGCTCGGCGGCACGCGCATGGCGGAGGTGATGTTCAACGGCGTGCGGATCGGCGGACGCGAGGGCTTTCGCGCCTCGTTCTCCTGGGGCTTCGGTCGGCGTTGAGCCATGGCCGGCGGGCGGCGCGCCGCCGTCCGCGCCAATGTTCGTAATACGAACATTGGCCGGGGAGGCGGGGGGCTTGCGGGACGGAACGGGTCGGATAGGCTTGGCCCATGCCCGACCTGCCCGCGCGTTTTTTGCAGGCCTTCATCCCGCTCTTCGTGGCCCTGGATCCGATCGGGCTGGCGGCGATTTTCATCGGTCTGAGCGGCGGGGTGGCGGAGGCGCGCAAGCGGCGGATCGCGCGCCAGGCGGTGGCGACGGGCGGCGTGGTGGCGCTGGCGTTTTTGTTTCTCGGCCAGGGCATCTTCGCGGCGGTGGGCATCACGGTGGGCGACTTCCAGATCGCGGGCGGCCTGATCCTGTTCATCCTCGCCTCGCGCGATTTGTTGCAGCCCTTCGCGTCGGCGCCGGCGGATTTGCCGGAGGATTTCGGGGTGGTGCCGCTCGGGATGCCGCTGATCGCGGGGCCGGCGGCGATCGCGACGCTGCTGCTGCTGGCGCAGACCGTCGGGCTGGGGGTGACGCTGGCGGCGCTGGCGGTGAACCTCGGGTTGCTCACCCTGTCGTTCGCGCAGGCGGACCGTCTCGTGCGCGTGATCGGACCGACGGGGTTGCGCGCGATCTCCAAGATCGTGTCGCTGCTGCTCGCCGCGATCGCGATCAGCCTGATCCGGCGCGGCTGGGGCTCGTGAGCGGAGCCGGGCGGGTCACACGCGGACGACGCGAAGACCCAGGTCGGGGTCGAGCAGGCCGGCGACGCTTTGCGAGACGTCGAGGCACCAGGAGCGGTCCTTGCGCCGCGGCTCGCGGCCGCGGGTGTGGCCGACGATCTGCGGCAGGGGCAGGTCGTCGACAAACTCGTGGTCCCAGTCCAGCCAGAGGACGCCGCCGACGGGCGCGGATCGTCCGCCGCGGGCGGGGCCGACGGCGAAAAACGGTCCCTCGTCGCCGCGCGCGAGCCAGGCGGCCCAGGCGGCGTCGGTCTCGCGAAGAAAGGCGGCGGTTTGTTCCTCGGGCCGGGGCGAGGCGCCCCAGGGCCAGATGCGACGCGAGACGCCGGCGTGGCTGAGGAGGTAGCCGTGGGCGACGGCGGCGAGGCCCCAGGTGCGAAGGAAGGCGGCGGGCCAGGCGCCGAGGAGATGCGCGTAGGCGGCGGCCGCGGGGACGGCGGCGTCGAGCTGGCGGACCTTGTCCTCGTCGCCCGCCAGAAGGAGGCGGGCGCGGACGTGGGCGAGCCGGAGCGCCTCGACGTCGTGGTTGCCGGCGAGAAAGACGCAGCCCCGGGGATGGGTCGTCGCGAGTTCGGGCAGGCGCTCCGCTACGGCGCGAAGGGCGGCCTCGCCCTTCCACCGCGGGTTGATCGCGTCGGTGTAGTCGCCAAGAAAGCAGAGCGCGGCGCCTTCGCGATCGGCGAGCCTGGCGGCGCGGTCGAGGAAGCCGACGTCCTGGTGGACATCGGGAACGACGAGCACGGGCGCGTGCGGGCTGAATTCGAGGAAAGGGCTCACGGACGCGTCTGGGCATGCGCGCACGGGCCGGGGGTTCAACCCCAAAGGGCTTACAAGCCGGCATCGGGGCTTGGCGCGGGGAAAAATCGACGCAGGCTGCGGCGCGCCCGATGGACCCGTCTTTTTCCAAAATCTCGCAAGTGCGGCTGACCGGCGGCGCCGGCGGCGCGGTGAAGACCCTGCGCGGCTTCGACAAGTCGCGCCACAGCGTGCCGGACGCGGTCAACGCGGCGACGAGCGGGTTTCTCGCGCGGCTCTGCGCGGCGGAGCTGACGGAGGAGGCCGAGGCGATGTTCCAGCGCGCGCGGACGGCGATGGCCTACAAGCGCAAGGACATCTCGCTCGACGTGGGCGCGGGGCAGGCGACGCTGACGACGCGCGATTTTTGCTGGGAGCTCGGCTACGCGCTCGAGCCCTCGGAGCCCTCGCGCTACGCCGTCACCCGGACCTTGCACAGCCTGCGCTCGGGCGAATTGGTGCGCCTGGGGGAGTTCGACGCGCTGTTCGCGGCGCAGTTCGACGCGGTGGTCTTCGATCTGGCGCGCGGGGTGCGGGTGGAGGCGTTGATCGACGCGGTGGAGTCGCTCGACGCGGAGGCGGAGGGCGCGCTCACGGTGGATTATCCCTCGGATTGCAGTCGCTGCGCGCTGAGCGCCCCGGGCGTGGGCGCGCGGGTGGAATGCGACGGGGCGACGCTGGCGATGCGCTTTGCCCGCGCCGGATCCCCCGCGGAGTGTCTCGCCGAATTCGCGGCGCTGCGGGAGGCTTTCCGCCTGAGCAAGGACGCGACGCTGGCGGGCTTGATCGGGTAGGCGAGGCGGAGCTTGGAAAAGCCCCCGCCTGCGTCCCTCGGTCGGCGAGGGGCTGGGGCAAGGGCGAAGACGAGGGATCCCGGACGACGCGGGCGGGAGCCTACCGGGCCGCCGTCCACTCCGGCGAGGCGTAGTGCTCGGTGAGCGCCTCGTGCTCGCCTTCGGGAAAGTCCGGCCAGGGGACCTCGGCGGCGGGCAGGGCGAGGGCGCAGGCGAGGGCGGAGACGAAGGCGGCGTGAAAAGTATCGTAATCCTGGATACGCGGGGCGGCGGGCCGCAGGAGCGATCCCTGGAAGAGCAGGCCGTCCTTGGTGCGTTTTTGCGCGGCGCCGGCGATTTTCTCCCCCGTCTCGGGGTGGATGATGTCGTGGAGTTCGGGGCGGGTGAAGCAGACGGTCGGGCCGGCGGAGGCGGAGCAACCGGCCTTGTCCTCGTCGCCGTCGGGGTGGTCCGAAGCGGTTTTTTCGCAGCTCTCCTTGAGCGTGGCGGGCTGGCCGCAGGCGCGCAGGGCCTCGGCGAGGGCGGCGTGGACGGCGCGGTAGCTCTCGACGGCGCGGGCGGCCTCCAGGGCGTGGCCGCGGGGGAGGACGAGGGCGTAGGTCCAGTCGTCGCGGTGGTCGACCAGGCCGCCGCCGGTCGGACGGCGGACGAGCTCGGCGCCCTCGGCGTCGGCCGGGATCCGGGCGCGCACCCAGGCGAGTTTTTGCGAGTAGCCGAAGCTGAAGGCGGGGCGGTGCCAGCCGTAGGCGCGGAAGCGGGCGCGGGTCTTGTCCGGGTAGCGTTTGAGCAGGAGGAAGTCGGCCGCCATGTTGGCGGCGGCGGAGTCGTTGCGGGTGGGAAGGACGTCGAGCATGGCGCGAAGGCGTTTTGAGCGGTGAAACGGCTTCGCCGTTCCGCCACGGCGGGTGGGCTCAGGCCAGGGCGAGGAACCAAGGGCGCACGGGCGGCGGGACGACGAGCTGGTCGAGCTGGGCGTCGAAGGTTTCGAGCGGGGTCTTGAGCGCGCCGGCGAGCGGTTTGCAGTCGAGGGCGAGGTTGGCGGGGCGACGCGCGGTGGAGGGATCGTCGGCGCGGTTCACCTCGGCTATCGGCGCGGCGTCGGCGGGGAGCTTGAAGTGGGCGCGGATGCGTTTCGCGAGCTCGACGCGGGAAAGGGGCTCGGCGCCGGCCCAGTGGAAGACGCCGCGGAAGTCGTGGCGCTCGCAGAGCTCGCACATCGCCTCGGCGAGGTTGGAGGCGGTGCAAGGCTGGCGGATCTCGTCGCGGAAGAGGCGCGGGGTCTTGCCGGCGGCCCAGTCGGCGAGCAGGCGTTCGTGGAGGCTGCGGGCGCCGGAGGGGCTGTTGCCGGTGAGGAGGGGGGCGCGGAGGGTGATGGCGAACTCGGCCGCGGCGGCGTGGACCTGTTTTTCCGACTCGAGTTTCTGGCGGCCGTAGAGGTTGAGCGGGCGGGGGGCGGCGCCGATCGCGTAGGGCGGGGCGTCGCCGGCGAAGACCTGTTCGGTGGAGACGTGGATCAGGCGCGCGCTGAGGTGGTGGGCTAGCCGGGCGAGAGTGGCGGGAAGGACGACGTTGAGCTGCTGCGAGCGGACGGGGTCGGCCTCGCATTGCGCGGGCTCGGCGACGGCGGCGCAGTTGACGATGGCGTCGGGAAAAGTCTCGAGGGCGAGACCGGTGATCGCCGCGGGATCGGCGAGGTCGACGGAGCGTTTTTCCGCGAGGCCGGGGATCGTGAAGGCGGCGCGGCCGACGATGCCGACCACATGGTGGCCGCGGCGGGAGGCGGATTCGGCGAAGGCGGCGCCGACGAGACCGGAGGCGCCGGTGAGAAGGATCTTCATGGAGAGGAGGCGGGAGGCGCGGGGAAGAGGGTGGCCGGGGAGGTGGGCGGGAGGAGTTCGGGCGAGACGTGCCAGCGCACGCGCCAGCGGGCGTGGCCGGTCTTCTTGTGGGCGGCGTCGGTGAGCTCGAGGGTGAGGAGCGCGCTCTTTTTCAGGGAGAAAAGGTCGGGGCGCGCCTTGCCGCGGACGAGCTGGGAGGCGAGGGCGGAGAGGTGGGGCTCGTGCCCGACGAGCGCGATGTCGCCGCGGTCCTTCGGGTGGAGATGGAGACGGTCGGCGAGCTCGCGCGGGTCGTCCTCGGGGAGCAGACCCGGGACCTCGACGCGCAGCGCGTCGATCAGGAAAAGGCGGGAGGCGAGATCGTCGGCGGTCTGGCGGGAGCGGGCGAGCGGGCTGTGCCAGATCTGGGCGGGGCGAAAGACGCCGCAGGCGCCGAGGAAGCGGGCGAGCCGGGCGATCTCGGCGCGGCCGCGCGGACTGAGCGGACGCGTCTTGTCCTCCTCCTCCGGGAGGGCGTGGGCGTGGCGCACGAGGTGAAGCAGCATGGGGAGCGGAGCGACGGAGGACGGAAGAGCGGAAGGCGGAGCTACAGAACGACAGATTGACGGAGGACGGAGCGACAGAGGACGGAACGGCAGAGCGATGGGATTACAGAGGGACGGACGGAGGCGTGGAGCGGCGTGAGGGGGCTGGGGATCGCGGTCTGTCGCTCTGTCTTCTGTCGCTCTCCCGTTCTGTCTACGGGGCCAGGCGCTCGATCGTCCACTCGCCGGACTTGGCGTCGCGGCGGTAGCGCAGGCGGTCGTGCAGGCGGCTGCGGCGACCTTGCCAGAACTCCACCGTTTCGGGTGAAACGCGGTAGCCTCCCCAGTGCGGCGGCAGGGGCACCTCCTTGCCCGCGTATTTCTGTTCCAGGGCCTTGAGGGAGTCCTCGAGCGTGGCGCGGCCGGTGATGACGCTGCTTTGCTGCGAAACCCAGGCGCCGAGCTGGCTGGCGCGGGGTCGGGAGTGGAAGTAGGCTTCGCTTTCCTCGCGCGAGACGCGCGTGGCCGAGCCTTCGACGATGACCTGCCGCTCGAGCGCGAGCCAAGGGAAGACGAGCGTGGCGCGCGGGATCTGGGCGAGTTCGCGGCCCTTGCGGCTCTCGTAGTTGGTGTAGAAGACGAAGCCGCGGCCATCGAGGCCCTTGAGCAGGACGGTGCGCGCGGAGGGGAGGCCGTCGGCGCCGACGGTCGCGAGGGTCATGGCGTTGGGCTCGATGAGCTTCGCGGCCTCGGCCTCCTGGAACCACTTCTCGAACTGGCGGAAAGGGTCTTTCGCGAGGTCCTTTTCGAGGAGCCCGGCGAGGCTGTAGTCTTTGCGGAGGTCGGCGAGGGACGACATGCGGGCAACGAAGTCCCGGGCGGCGCGGCTTGTCAAAGGTCCAGCCCGCGGACGTCCCCGCGCGAGCCGCCGCGATCGGCAAGGTCCGGCTTGCGCACCGGGGACGGCGCGGGAAGCGTGGGCGCATGACGCCCGCCGCCTACATCGACGCCCGCGAGAAGGACTTGGTGGACTTGCTGGCGCGGCTGGTCCGGTTGCGGACGGTCAATCCGCCCGGCGACCATTACGATGAAATCACGCGTCTGCTCGCCGACGAGCTGAAGGCCGCCGGACTCTTGGTGCGGCGGCCGCGCGTGCCGGACGCCTTGGTGAAAAAAGCCCTGCCGCGCGAGCAGTGGGGCAAACCGCGTTGGAACGTGCTCGGGCGCCTGTCCGCGCCGCGTTCGCGGGCCGGCGGGACCGGGACCGCCGCCGCGGGCGAAGCGAAGCGGAAGACCCTGCATTTCAACGCCCACTACGACGTGGTGCCCGTCTCGGGCGGGTGGCGGCACGGGGACGCGTTTTCCGGCGAGACCGAGAACGGCTGGATCTACGGGCGCGGCACGGCGGATATGAAGGGGTCCATCGCGAGCCTCGTCCTCGCGCTCCGCGCCCTGAAGGCCACCGGCACGCGGCCGGCGCTCGACATCGAGGTGTCGTTCACCGCCGACGAGGAAACCGACTCCGCGCTCGGCGCCGGCTGGGTCGTCGAGCACGGCGGCGTCCGCCCCGACTACGCGATCGTGATGGAGGGCGGCGAGGGCCGCATGATCGGCTGCGGGCACAACGGCGTGGTCTGGCTCGAGGTGACGGTCCACGGCCGCGCCGCGCACGGCAGCGTGCCCTCGGCTGGGATCAACGCCCTCGAGCACATGGCCCGGCTCGTGACCGCGCTCGGCGACCACGCGCGCGAGATCGGCGAACGCAGTTTCACGGCGCCCGACGGCTCGGTGCGGCGCCCGACGCTCAACATCGGCGGCGTCTTTTCCAGCGGCGAGGGCGGCAAGATCAACACCGTGCCGGCGCTGGCGCGCTTCAGCATCGACCGCCGCGTCATACCGACCGAGACGGCGGCGGAGGCGGAGCGGGAGCTGCGCGCGTTTCTCGCCGAGGCGGCGCGAGATATCCCGAAGTGCCGGATCACGGTGACTAAGGTTTCGGAAAATCACCCGAGCTACGCTACGCCCGAGCATCCTTTCGCGAAGGCTTTGGCGAAGCACGTCGCACGTGAGCGCCGCTGCCGGCCGGTTTTCGGCTGCTCCACGGGATTCAACGACATGCAGTTTTTCGCGCAGGTGCTGAAGATCCCCACGCTCGGCTACGGTCCGGGAGGGGTGGATTTTCACGCGGTGGACGAGCGGGCCTCGATCAAGGAGCTGCTCGCCTCGGCGCGGATCTACGCGGGGTTGATTGCCGAGGGCGTGGCGGACGGAGGCTGATCATAGCCCCATGAAGGGCGCGGCGCCGTCCGCGCCTTGACCCGAACGGCGGGCACGGCGGCCCGCCCTCCACGATCGCGGCGAAACGTTTTTGGCGATGGTCAATCTAGCACGCGGACGACTTTCGCTAGGCCGGAGCCGACCGCGCGTTCCTTGCCCGCTTGCCCCGGGGGCGATGGCCGGGCTGGCTGGCGGCTTCCTTTTCTTTTCCGAACCGAAGCCATGAAGATCAACGCCACCCTCACCCCCGCCAAGCTCCAGAAGAAGATCACCCGCCTCTTCGAGCTCTCCGGCGAGAAGATCGACCTCATCAACAAGTCCTGGGATCCCGCGCAGGGCACGCCCGTCTTCACCATCAAGGGCAAGTATACCTCGCGCGGTTGGACCGAGTGGACGCAGGGCTTCCAGTTCGGCATGTCGTTCCTCCAATACGACGCCACCGGCGACGAGCGCTACCTGAAGCTCGGCCGCGAGAAGACCCTCAAATACATGGCCTCGCACGTCAGCCACGTCGGCGTGCACGACCACGGCTTCAACAACGTCTCCACCTACGGCAACCTCCGCCGCCTCATCCTCGAGGGCCGCGCCACGGGAACGCAGGACGAGGTCAACTACACCGAGATGGCGCTCAAGGCCTCCGGGGCGGTGCAGGCCGCGCGCTTCGCCACGACCAACGCCACCGCTCCCTGGTCGCCCGTGAAGGGCAGCCCCGGCGTCGCGCCGAGCGGCTACGTCTACTCCTTCAACGGCCCGCAGTCCCTCTTCGCCGACACGATCCGCTCGATGCGCTCGCTCTCCGTCGCGCACCAGCTCGGCCATGTGCTGATGGGCGAGGGCGACAAGCCGATCAACCTGCTCCACCGCGCCGTCACCCACGCCGCGACGACCGCGCGTTTCAACGTGTTCTTCGGCCAGGGCCGCGACAGCTACGACGTGCGCGGCCGCGTCGCCCACGAGTCGATCTTCAACCGCAACGACGGCCAGTTCCGCTGCCCGTCCTCGCAGCAGGGCTTCTCGCCCTTCACCACCTGGACCCGCGGCGCCGCGTGGATCATCTGCGGTTTCGCCGAGCAGCTCGAATTCCTCGACACCGTCAAGGGCTCCGACCTCGACGCCGTCGGCGGCCGCCGCGCCGTGACCGACCTCTTCGTCGAGACCGCCCGCGCCACCTCCGACTACTATATCGACGGCTACTCCGCCCTCGACGGCGTGCCCTACTGGGACAGCGCCGCGCTCAACAGCCATCTCCTCGGCGACATCACCAAGAAGAAGGCCGACATCACTAACAAACACGAGCCGGTCGACAGCTCCGCCGCCGCGATCGCCGCGCAGGGCTTCATCCGCCTCGGCCTCTGGCTCCAGGCCAAGGGCGACAAGAAGGCCGGCGCGCGCTACCTCCAGGCCGGTCTCACCGTGGCCGACACGCTCTTCACCGACGCCTACCTCGGCACGGACAAGAAGCACCAGGGCCTGCTCCTGCACAGCGTGTATCACCGCCCCAACGGCTGGGATCACGTCGCGCCGGGCCAGAAGGTGCCGAACGGCGAAGCCTGCATGTGGGGCGACTACCACGCGATGGAGCTCGCGCTCCTCATCCAGCGACTGGCGCAGGGCAAATATCTGACTTTCTTCTGAGCCATCGGTTCAGGAAACATCCCCTGCAAAAACAAACGCGGCCCCCGGAAACGGGGGCCGCGTTTGTTTTTGCAGGGGGCAAGAGGCGAAGTCGCGTGGCGAAACGGCTCCGCCGTTCCGCTACGATTCGGGCATCGATCCGTAGCGGAAGCGCGGAGCGCTTTCGCCGTGCGTCCGCTAATTCCGCTCCCGGTCTTTAGCCTCCGTGATTGTCAGCGGATCGACCGTGACCTCGCGGAGAATGCGCGCCGTCTCGCGCCGCTCCACCGCGACGAGGCGCAGGCCGGCCAGCCACTCGTCGGTGATGGGTTCGATCCGCTGTTTTTCATTCTCGTCTGTGTATTTTATCGGGCAAAGGCCCAATACGACGCGTTGCACTTTGGCTCCGCCGATGGCCGGTCCGGTGCCGCGGTTTCGCCACCAAACGAGATCCATCCGCGGGCCCTGCGCACGGTTCCATGTGTCGACCAGCGCCAGTCCGTCGCTGCTCCGGCTATCCTGCGCCTGTCGGGTGGCGAGCGGGAGCAGAAACTCCGCCCACAGGCGCTCCGTCAGCCTGGCGCGTCGGGTGTCCAGGCCGACCACGCTTACCGTGCCCTTGTATTGCCCGGCTTTTTCCAATCTCACCGTGCGCCCCCTGTCCGACGTCGCGACGCCAGGCGTGGCCGCCTGAGGTGGCGTCGTTTCATAGGCCAACTGCGCCAGCAGCATTCGACTCTCGAGTTTCAAGGGGCCGTCATCCGTGCGCGGCGCATGCGTGGAGAAAGACGTTTGATCGAGCGAGAAGCCGCTTTCGTTTTCGGAGCTCGGTCTCTTCTGCGTTCTCATGTCGTCCCTCGCTCCGGGCGGTGTTTCGGACGGCTTCCGCAGCGGAATCGAATCGAAGTTCATCTGGCGCCAGACCAGGTCGTCATCTTCGAGACGATAGGAGTCGTGCCACAAGTCGTTGGAACGGACCAAGGGCCCGCGATCCTTGGCGACTATCTCCAACGAGCTTCGCAGCGGCCTGAACGCGACGTTTGACGCGGTCTGTGTCCGCCATCGCAGCTCCAATGAAGTGAGCCACGAGTCGTCCTTAGGATTGGGGAACGAGTGTCGCCGCGCCCAGGCGAACTCCGGCTGCATCCCGCTGGCGCGCTCGGGATGCCACTCGGCCCACTTGCCGCCGTCCGGCCAGAAATTCCACGGGGCACCGACCCCGATGGTCAACGCGAGCGCGAAGCCCGCCGTCAGCGCCGCCGCTGTTTCGCGGGGGCGGCGGCGGAAAAATTGCGAGACCAGCAAAATCGCCGCGCCGCCGGTCAGCACCACGCCCGCGAGTAGAAAACGCGACTGCCAGAGGCCGAGCTTCTCCAGATCGTCCGATATGCCGTGGTCGCCGACCGAACGCGCGATCGCCCAGCTGATGGGCACCGGCAAAGCGATCATCAGCGCGCCCAGCCAGACCGGCGTCCAGAGCAGCAGGCGGCGAAACGAGTCGACCAGCGAGGCGACCAGGAAGGCCGGCAGCACCGCGAGCGCCTTGCCCGCGAGCACCACGCCCGCCTCGGCGCAGATGTCGCCCGCGGTGAATCCGCAATAGATCCACCAGGGCAGCCAGAGCGCGACCGCGGGCAGCCAAAACAACACGAGGGCGCCGACGATTTTCGCCGTCAACAGGGTGTCGCGCGGCACCGGCCGGGTGCGCCCGAAATGCCGATCGTTCATCGGTGCGTCCTCCAGCATCATCCACGCGGCGAGCAGGTAGACGAGGATTCCGTCCAGCGCGTTGAGGATGAGCAGGCTTGGCTCCGGCGGCGGGAGCATACGCAGCCGGCCGAGGCCTACGAGGGCGACGCACAGCGCGAGGCCGAGTTTGGCCGCGAGCACGACGAGCCAGGCGAGCCAGAGCCAGCGGACGCGCGCGGCGTCTTTGCGCACGATGTGGAGAATCAGTTTCATGGGTGTGTATTCACTTCTTCACTCCGTCTTCGGTCCGCGTCCGCCAGCCGTGCCAGCTCGCGCGCGCTTCGGCTCCGGGCGGAAGGTCGGCGCTGAAAGCGATCACCTGGATCGAGGCGGCGAGCGCCTGCCCGCGCCGTCTTGCTTGAGATTTCCCCGCTTCGTCGGAGGCCGCTTGCCAGCGGAAAACCGGCTCCGGCTCGATGGCCTTGGAAAAAAGCGTGGAGCCAAGCCGGGCTTCGCGCAGGCGGACGTGCGTCGGCGTGCGGGCTTCGCGGATGATGCCGTTCTCCCTTAGCCGCGTCACGGTGCCGGCTGTCACCGAGAAGATGCGGACGTGTCCGGCGCTTGTCTCCTGAGCCGAACCCACCGCGACCGGCAGGCCATCCTTGGCCGCGGCCCAATCCTCGACCTTCACCGGGGGCGGCGCCTTGAATGCGCTGACGATTCCTGTCGCGGCGTAGCCCGCGCCCAAGATCCAGACGAAGGTCGCGGCCGCGCGACGATGCTTGGCATACTGAAGCGCCAGTGTCAGTCCGCCCGCGACCACCGCGAAGATCAATACGCCGACCAGATCGCCGAGCGGCGTCCAACTCGCGAACGCACCGAGACCGATAGGCAGGGCGAGCGCGAGCGGAGCGAAAATCGCGGTCGCGAGCCCGCCCGAGACGGCCGCCATCGTCAACGCGACCAGGGTCAGCGCGCCGCGAACGCACACCCAGTCCAGCGTGGCGAGGCCGAGTTCTCCGGGGCCGAAGCCCGCGACGAGCCAGACCGGAATCAGCAGCAGCACCGGGACGGCGACAAAGGCGAGCGCGGCGGCGCAGAGCTTGGCGATGAGCAAGGTGGCGCCGGAGATCGGACGTGTTTTCCAGAGCGCTCGCCCGTCGGTCGGCGAGTCTTCGAGCACGAGCAGCACCGCGATCAAGTAGCCGAGTATGATCTCGAGTCCGTTGACGCAGGCGGCCGCCGGCCCGAGCCACTCGTCCGGCCAAGGTGCGGAGCCGCGCGCGTAGATGACGAGCGCGGCGGCTTTGCCGATGACCAGGGCCAGCCAGGCTCCCAGCGGCGTCGCTAGTCGACGCAGGTCTTTGCGGACGATGTGGGCGATCAGGTTCATCGCGCGTCGGCGGTCTGCTGGCGGTTTTTGGCGCGGCCCTCGCGGGCGAGCGTGAGAAAAATCTCGCGCAGGTTCATCGGCGCCACCGACACGCTCGCACCGGGGAAAAACGCCGCGCAGGCGCGCTCGGTTTCGCCGGCTTCGTGGTGGGGCTCGACGAAGGAAACGCGTCGGCCGGCGTGCTGGATCTCGAGCCAGCTGGCGGCGGACAAATCGGGAGGCGGCGCGTCGTCCGGGCGTTGCACGTCGACGCGGCGGAAGCGGGCGAGCAGTTTCTCCGTGCTCTCGTCCACCTGCTTGCGGCCGGCGTCAAGCAGGACGACGTGGTCACAGAAGCGCTCCACCTCCTCGATGTCGTGCGACGAGATGAAGACCGTCCAATCGCCGAGGCCGGACACCTCGAGCAGGCCGCGCACGAACTCCTCGCGCACCAGCGGATCGAGTCCGGCGAAGGGTTCGTCGAGCACGAGAAGCTCGGGCCGGTAGGCGAGCGAGGAGAGCAGATTGACCTTCATCAACATGCCGCGCGAGAGGTGGGCGAGCTTGCGGTCCGGTGGGAGGTCGAGCTGCGCGAGGAGTGTGCGCTCCAGTTCGCGATCCCAGCGCGGATAAAAGGGCCGGCAGTAGTCGAGGAAGCCGCGCACCGTCATCCAGAGCGGCAGCTCCTGGTTTTCGGAGACGTAGCCGATGCGCGCGAACTCGCGCGGGCCGAGCTTGCGCGAGTCGACGCCGAGCACGCGCGAGCTACCGGCGGTCGGCGTAAGCAGATTCATGAGGAGCCGGATCGTGGTGGATTTTCCGGCGCCATTGGGACCGAGCAGGGCGGTGACGCCACCGGGCGCGAGCGCGAGGTCGAGATCGTGGACCGCCTCGGTGTGGCCGAAGGTCCGGGTGAGACCGCGGGTTTCGATGATGTGCATGGTAACT
>CAYTLL010000006.1:98367-109873 GCA_964438755.1 uncultured Akkermansia sp.
TTGATGCGCAGCTCCTGGCTGAGCACGCGCACCGAGGGGAAACGGTCGCCCGGCCGGAGCTGTCCGCCGACCACGGCCTTTTTCACCGCGTAGAGAATCTGCTCCGCCACGGGTTGCCCCGCTTTGATTTCGACGGCGAAAGGAAGCATGCTGTCCTAGTTGAACTAGAACAGATGGGACGGCGAGGAAAAAACGAAGACGCGGCCGGATGGGCAGCGTCTTCGGGGTTTTGGACGGGGAATGTATTTCGAAAGGTGGGCGTGATCGCAGGGCACGCCGCGTCAGTGCGGTAACGGCGCCCGGCGAAACGGCTCCGCCGTTCCGCTACGGCTCGGGCGTGAGGTCAGGGGCTGGTGAAGCGGACGCGCAGGAAGCGGCGGACTTGGCCTTCGAGGGCGGCAGGGTCTTGCACGGTGACGCGGACCAGGTCGCCGGCCGGGGTTTCTTCGACCGCGGCGGTGCCACTCCAGACGTCGAGGCCTGCCGGGAGGCTGGCGACGGGCGTCCAGGTGGAGAGTTCGGAGCTGGCTTCGACGACCGTGGCGGCCACGGTGGGACTGCGGCGGGTGAAGCTCAGGGTGAGATGGGTCGCGCTATCCGTGCGGGTGCCGGCGACAAGCAGCGGCGCGGAGTCGGCGGCAAGCGGCGACGAACCGCAGGCGTATTCGGCGAGGTTGGCGCGGCCGTCCGCGTCGGGGTCGGCGTCGTCCGCGGCCTGGCCGGTGGCGGCGATGTCGCCGAAGTATTGAAGTCGCCACGTCATGGCCGGGCTGAGCGGACGGGCGGAAACGGGCGCGGAGGCGTCGCCGGTGCCGGCGGCGTTGGCGGCGGAGACCGTGTAGTGGTAGGTCGAGCCGTTGCTCAGGCCGGAATTGTCGAGGTAGGCGGTGGCGGTGAGTCCGCTCGCGAGCGTGGCGTAGGGGCCGGCGGCGGAGGCGGCGCGTTTCACGGTGTAGCCGGTGGCGCCGACGGCGGCGGTCCAGGAGAGTTGGACGCGGGCATCGCCGGCGGTCGCGGAGAGTCCGGTCGGCGCGGGCGGCGGCAGGCTGGCGGGCGTGGTGGACACCTCGTCGAACCAGGCCTGGCAAAGGGTGCCGTCGAGGTGGCTGTTCACCGCGAGGCCCATGTAGGCGGAGGCGCCCATGGTGACGGTCACGGGGGTGCCGACCTGGGTCCAGGCGAGGCCGTCGGCCGACTGATAGGCGGTGAAGCTGTTGCCGGCGCGGACGAGACGCACCCATCGCGGCGCGACCAGTCCGGTGGTGGCGGCGGCGGAGGTGGAACCGCCGGTGGTGGTGCGGCGGATGAACTCCACGCCGGCGCTCGGGGTGATGTTGACCATGGCGTGGGCGGAGCCGGTGGTGAGGGATTCGCGGATCATGACGCCGCCCTTGGCGTTGGGGTGGACGTTTTGCAGGTAGCGCACGCGGGCGGTGATGGTGCAGTCGCCGGAGACGGGAACGTAGGCGTAGCGGATCTCGTCCTCGGCAAACCACACGTCCGCGCCTGAGCCGGTGAGCAGGAAGGAGCGGTTGGAGTAGCCGCCGGAGCCGGCCGCCGCGACCGCGCCGACGTCTTGCTGGGCCCATCCGGCGGGGAGGCTGAGCGGAGCGGGGGTGACGGACACGGGCGCCGAGGCCAGGCTGGCGCCGTTGGTGTTCACGGCCTGGACCTGGTAGTGGTAGGCGGAGCCGTTGCCCAGGCCGGTTTGGGTGTAGAATGTGGAGGCGATACCGCTGGCGACCGTCGTGTAGGGACCTTCGGCCGCGGTCGCGCGTTGGATCGTGTAGCTGGCCGCGCCGGTGGAGGCGGTCCAGGTGAGCGAGGCCTGGGTGTTGCCGCCGAAACCCGCGAGCTGGGTCGGAGCGTCGGGCGGAGGCAGCGCGCCGACGGAGAGGTGGGTGGCGATGACCTGGTTGAGCGCGCCGTCGTTATTGCTGCAAACCGCGAGGCCGACGTAGACGGTGCCGGTCATCGAGAGGGTCGTGGTGTTGAGAAGCGTCCAGGCGACGCCATCGGCGGAGTGGTAGGCGCTGAAATTGCCGCCCGAACGCAGGAGGCGCAGCCACTGGGGGGCGGCGACGCCGGCCTTTTCGCTGATGCCGCCGGCCGAGCCGCCGGCGGTGGCGCGGCGTTGGAACGCGATGCCGTTGACGGGGGAGACGAAGTTGAGGGCGTAGGCGGAGTTGGCGTCGAGCGACTGGCGGACCATGACGCCGGCCTTGGCCCAGCCGGAGGTGTTTTGCAGGCCGGCGATTCGCGCGGTGACGGCGCAGTCGCCGGTCATCGCCTTGTAGACAAAACGGAACTCGTCGGCGGTGCCCCAGATGTCGGCGCCCGAGCCTTCGACGACGAGGATGTCGCCGGATTGCCGGAGGGAGCCGGCGGCGCCGACCGCGCCGATGTCGGCGGTGGTCCAGGTGGGGGCGGCCGAGCCGATGGCCACGCCGGCCACGGGCGAGGAAGGTTGCGAGCTCATGCCGTCGGCGTGGGCGGTGACGGTGTAGTAGTAGAGCGTGCCTGGCGCGGCGGCGGTGTCGACGTAGGCGCCGGAGCTCAGGCCGGTGGCGAGCGTGGTGAAGGGGCCGGAAGACGAGACGCCGCGGGCGACCGTGAAGGTGGAGCCGGCGGTGGCGGACCAGGCGAGGTCGACGTGGTCGGCCTGCGAGGCGGCGGAGACGTTGGCGGGCGGGGCGATGCCGATGGCGGCGGACGGACCGATCTTGAAGCAGACGGCGGTCTGGAAGGGCATCGAGGCGGGGCAGGTGATGACGAGCGCGTCGGCTTCCTGGGACCAGACGAGCGGGGCGGCGGAGCCGAGGAGCGAGACCTGCTGGATGGGGCCGGCGAGGAGGCCGGCGGAGGTGCCAAGCGAGGCGATGCGGAGCTGCGAGCCCGGCGCGGGGACGGTCATGCAGTAGGCGTAGAGGCTCTTGTCGGCGCCGACGGTGAAGCGGAAGTCGGAGGTGGTGAAGGCGTAGTTGGCCTGGGTGGCGCCGAGCTTGCCGTAGGGCAGGGTGCGGGTGCCCTCGCCGTATTTGACCCAGGAGCGGCTGCCGTAAATGCCGGCGCCGTTCACGGCCATCCATTGGCCGACGGACTGGAGCATCGAGGTGCTGCCGGCGTCGAGGCTGCCGTCGGGCGTGGGGGAGACGCAGATGGCGGCCGCGCCGTCGCGCGAGACGCACTCGAGCAGGTAGCGGACGATCATGCCGGAGTCGTAGGTGAAGCCGGGGCCGTAGAACCAGTCGCCGACGGGCACCTCGCCGATCCAGGGCTGGTCGTTCTTGATCGCGGACGGGTAGTTGTTCTCGAAGGTCGTGGTGAGGCGGTCGCCGGAGTGGAACTTGACCACGGCGTGCGTATTCACGGAACCGCGACGCTCGATGGCGCGGTTGGCGAGGTGGGCGAGGACGCGCTGCATGGCGTCGGACTTGTAGCCGGTGCCGGTGCCGTCGCCGCTGAAGGGCTGTGAGGAGGTTCCGTCGGTGTAGACGAAGTCGGGGTCGTATTTCTCGATGGCGTCGATCATGCGCAGCGCCCACCAGGTGTTATACCAGCGGGCGTAGTCGAGGTGCCCGGAGAAGAGGCCGGCCGGCGGGGGGCTCCAGTCGGTGGCGGCGGCGGAGGCGACGCCCTGGTATTCGCGCAGGTCGATTCCGTAGAGGAGGCGCGGGTCGAGGCCTTCCCACCACTTGCCGACGCCGTCGGCGAGGGTGAGGCGGCCGTCGTAGGGGACGCCGGCCTTGGCGCCGCTGGTGTCGGCGTTGAAGGCGGTCTGCCACCACCACCAGGAGTATTCGTGGTGGAAGGTGATGCCGAAGGCCATGTCGGCGGCGCGGGCGGCGGTGGTGAGCTCGCCGAGGATGTCGCGATGCGGGCCGAGGCGGGTGGAGTTCCAGGGCTGGTAGCGGGAGTTCCAGAGGTCGAACTGGTCGTGGTGCACGCCCTGGATGAGAAGGAAGCGGGCGCCGGCTTGTTGGTAGAGGGAGACGAGCCCGGCGGGGTTCAGCCCGGACGGATTCCAATCGCGCAGGATCTCCTTGTAACCGACCTCGGAGGGGTGTCCGTAGCGCGAGAGGTGGTTGTTGTAGGCGGCGGTGCCGGGGGTGTAGAGGCGTCGCGCATACCAGTCGCCGCTTTCGCCGGAGGCCTGGGGGCCGAAGTGGACCCAGATGCCGAATTTGGCGGCGCGCAGCTTGGCGGAGTCGACGGGAAGGTTGGCGGCGATCGAGGGCCAGGTGGGGGCGACGGGACCCGCGGCGATGGGGAAATCCAGTTTCACCTCGGGGAAGGCGTTGATGTCGCCGAGCGGCACCGAGTTCACCGGCTGGGGCGCGGGGATGGCGGGGATGGGCGGCAGCTCCGGCATCACGTAGTCCGCGAGCAGCGCCGACGCGGGCAACACGAGGGCGCAGGCGAGCGCGAGGAGGAGGCGGGATGCGGCGCGGGAGGAGTTGCGTCGATCAGGGAGAGGCGAGCGGGACGTGGACACGGGGAAACGCGGAGGCGAGGTGAAGGGCGGTCTGGGAGTGAAAAAGGCCGACCGGATCGGCGGTCGGCCTCGGAGAGAAAGGTCGCGGGCCGGCGGGCGCCGGGTCAGCGACGGCGGGAGCGGCGGAGTCCGGCCGCGCCCAGGGCGAGCGCGCCGGCGAGGCCGGCGAAGGAGGCCGGCTCGGGGATGGCGGTGGCGCTGTAGAGGGTGAAGGCGGCCACGGTGGAGTCGTTGGGCGCGGAGGTGGTCAGGCCGGGGAAGATGAAGATGTCCTGGAACGCGGCGGTGGCCGAGAAGACGCCGATCACGGACACGGCCGAAGCGGTGGAGAACTCCGCCGACTGGTTTCCGCCGACGAGGGAGTCGGAGAGGAACTCGGTGCGGCCGCCGTTGCCGGAGCGTTGGTCGGAGAAAAACATCTGGAAGATGTAGGTCTGGCCGATGGTGAGGTCGCCGATGCGCACGGTCTGGCGGTTGGCCGGCTGGCCGTTGGCCCAGGATTGGCCGCGCAGGAGATCGTCGAACTGGACGCTGCCGGTGCCGCCGGAGAAGAGGCCGGCGTTCCACTCCGAGCCGCCGTAAAACACGCCCGAGGCGGTGCCCGAGGGGCCGGAGCCGGACTCGGGGGCGTTGGCGAAGACGAGGGTCTGCGACGCGGGCGTGGAGACGGTCTTGATGGCGCTGTCGCCGAAGTTCTGGGCTTGGACGAGCGTGATGCCGGAGTAGCCGGACAAGGCCAGCGGTTCGTCGAGCGCCGCGGTGCTGGTGACGACGGAGGGCGTGTTGAACGAGACCGAGGCGGCGAAGCCGAGGGCGGGGAGCAGGCCGGCTAAGACGAACGCGGCCGCGCCGATGCGGCGCGACGCGGATGAGACGGGGGGGCTGAAGCGGTGGATCATGGGGGTGTCGGGTGAGAGGATCGCCGTTTCGCGTAGGAGCATCCCGACGACGGGACGCGGGCCGTCGCGAAGGCGGCGTCGGTCAACGCGTCTTCGTCGGCGGAATTCCGCCAAAAAAGTTTCGGACTCGCGACGGGAGGTGTCGGCGACCTGGCGCAGGAGCCTCGCGGCCGCGATCTACGTGCCCTCGATTTCCGCCTGGGCCTCGCGCAAGAGGACGCGGGCGAAGAGCCAGTCGAACCAATATCCGTCGCCCTGTCTGCCGCGCTCGATGCCGGCGGCGAAGCGGTTCTCGATCTCGGTCCGGGCCGTCGCGAGCCATTCGCGGGCGCGGGGATCTCTGTTTTGGCGGTGGCGGGCCAGCGCGCGGATGAGCTGGCTGGTCTGGAGCAGCGCGGCGGCCTGGCCGCGCTGCAAAAGCATGCGGTCGCAACGTGCGGCCGAGTTCCCCAAGGCGCCTTGCCGCAAATCGGCCAGGGCGAGCGGGATGACTTCCCAGCCGGGGCGATAGTCCGGATGCGCTTCCTCGATCCGCTCCCAGTGGCGACGGTTGAGGTCGATGAGCGGCCGGAGTCCGTCCATCAATTCGGGCGGCGGAGGCAGGAGGATGAGCGTCTTGATGATGCGCCCGGCGGCGTCGCCGTTGTCGATCGTCGCGAAGTGGTCGAGGGCGGCGCGGCAGAAGTCTCGGTAAGGTTCCCGCGCGCCGCTTTCGGCGAGAACCACGCCGCAGGACTGGTAGTCGAGGGTGATGACCTCCCAGGTGTCGAGGCGGTCGATCTCCATCAGGGCGCGGAAACGCTCGGCGGCCTTGTCCCAGCGGGCCGCGAGCGCGTGCCACTCGCCGACGGAGCGATAGGCGGACACGGAGTCGAAGCTCAGCTCGGGCGAGACGTTTTTCACGCGCTCGAGCAGGGTGTCGGCGAGGGCGAGGTCGCCGTGGTTCACCGCGATGGCGGCGCGGGTGATGGTCTCGCGGGCGACGGCCTGCTCGCGCAGGAGGGTTTCCCGTCGCTGCGAGGCCTCGGCTTGTTCGCGCAACACGGCCTGCTCGCGGCGGGCTTGCCGCTCTTTCATGAACATCCAGCTCGTCGCGCCGAGGCCGAGGAGGAGGGCGGCGAGCACGGCGGCGCCGGCGGCGAAGGCTCCGCGGTGACGCCGGGCGAGCTTGCGGGCGCGATACCAAGGATCGGGCGGGCTGGCGGAGACGGGCTCGTGGTCCAGATGGCGGCGAAGATCCGCCGCGAGGCCGTTGACCGTCTCGTAGCGGAGCGCGGGGGATTTTTCCAAGGTCTTGAGCACGATCCAGTCGAGGTCACCGCGGAGCAGGGCGGCGAGGCGGGCGGGCTCGACGGTGCGGTTCCCGGCCACGCGTCGGAGTTCCTCCGGGGGAAGCCGAGCCACGAGGACGGAGGGTCGGACGGGTTCCTGTTCCCGGAGGACGAGGCGCAGCCGCTCGAGCGGGAGCCGGGAGAGTTCGGCGGGGTCGAAGGGCGGCCGGCCGGCGAGCAGCTCGTGCAAAAGGGCGCCGAGGCTGTAGACGTCGCTGCGCGTGTCGACTTCGAGCGCGGGGTTTTCCGCCTGCTCGGGGCTCATGTAGGCGGGGGTGCCCATGAGCTGCTCCCGACCGGTGGCGAGGGTTCCCCCGGTGGGGTGGTCCGCGATGGCTTTGGCGATGCCGAAATCGATGACCTTGGGCAGGGGAGGCCCGTCGGCGGAATCGGCCACGAGGACGTTGGAGGGTTTGATGTCGCGGTGGATGACGCCCTTCTGGTGCGCGTGCCGGATGGCGCCGCAGACTTGGAGAAACAGCTCCAGGCGGCTCCGCAGATCGAGGCGGTGGCGGTCGCAGTAGTCGGTGATCCGCTCGCCGCGCACGAGCTCCATGACGAAGAAGGGCCGGCCTGCGGGGGTGACGCCCGCGTCGAGCACGCGGGCGATGTTTGGGTGCTCCATCAGCGCGAGCGTCTGTTGCTCGGCGGCGAAGCGGGCGATCACCCGCCGCGTGTCCATGCCCGGCTTGACGACCTTGAGCGCGACCTCGCGGCGCACCGGCTCGCTCTGCTCGGCGAGGTAGACGGTGCCGAACCCGCCTTCGCCGAGGCGGGCCGCGATGCGATAGCGGCCGATGCGTTCGCCTAAGGGCGTCTCGATGGCGGTGGAGAGCCCGTGCACGAGCCCGGCGCGCTCGTCGGGGGCGATGGCGAGGGCGTCGCGTCCGCGTTCGAGGAGGCGCTCCGCCTGGGGTTGCGAGGCGAGCAGTTCGTCCAGCGCGGCGCGAAGCCCGGGGGTGTCCACGCAGGCCTGCTCGAGGAAGCGTTCCCGCGCCGCGCCCTCCAGCTGGAGGGCGGCGTAGTAGAGGGCGTCTTCGAGTTCGCGGCGGGCGTCCATGGGATCGGCGTGAGGGCGGGGCGCTTTCCTACGCGCGAAAACGCGCCGGTTTCCGCCAGAAAGAGGGAGGGCGCCACCCGATTCAGCGGTGATCGCGCACCCAGCGGAAAAGCCGCGCCTTGGCGCAGGCCCAGAGCCGGTCGACGGAACGTTCGCCGAGACCGAGGTTGCGCGCGATCTCGAGGTTGGTGAGCCCGCCGTAGAATTTGAGCACGACGACTCGGGCCTGCTCGGGGTTTTCCTTTTCGAGCGCGGCGATGGCCTCGTCGATCAGGAGCACGGCGTCGTCGGGGGGCAGGGCGGCGGGGTCGACCTCGTGGACGTCCTCGCGGACCTGGCCGGCGCCGTGTTTGAGGCGGGCGCGACGGCGGGCGCGGTCGATGAGGATGCGCCGCATCGCGTCCGAGGCGGCGCCGAAGAAGTGGGCGAGGTTTTCCCATTCGCGGCCGCCGCGCCCCTCGAGCTGGACCCAGGCCTCGTGCACGAGCGCGGTGGGCTGGAGGGTATGGGCGGCGTGTTCGCCGGCCATGCGGGCGGCGGCGAGGCGGCGCAGTTCTTCGTAGACGAGCGGGAGCAGCGTCGAGGAACTCGCCAGGACGTCGGGACGGGGCTCGCCGGTCGCGGGATCGGCGGTCTGGGGCGGGGTAGCATGCACCGTGCGTAGACGGTGCTCGCGCGAGATCGGCGCAGCAAGCGTTCAGCGTTCCGTGCGGGGGATGACGTTCAAAACATCCGGGCGGCGGGAGCCTTGGCGTGGGATTCGCGGCGCCTTCGTCCGGGCGCCAACCGGATCGGGGTGGGGCGCGAGAGATGCGTCGCGGGCCCGGTGATCCCTGTGCGCGGCCCGTTCTCTTTGGCAAAGAAAGGCCGGACGTTTTCGGATCTCTTTTTCGTGCAGGTTTTGGCTCTCCGGCCGCTGCGCCGACGCTAATTTTTCGTTTATTGGCCACGCTTCAGACGGGGCGAAAGCAGCAGGCGTATTTTGCCTGATCCGACGAAAACTAATTATCCACAACCACAACCCGTAGGGGGTTGACCGCGTAAATGGCACAATCCCTTGTGTGCCGACGCTTCTCCCGCGCAGGGCCTTTCTTCGGCTTTGCGACCTCGGAAGCGCGGCAGATCCCGCTCGTCGCGAGGCCTTTCCGGCCGCGCGCGTCACCCTCCTTGTCCCCCGTCTTTTCCCACGTGCAACCGTCTTCCTCGTCCCCCGTCTCCGACCCCTCCTCGTCGTCCTCCGCCTCGCCCTTGCCGCGTCATGGCGCGCAGGTGCTGAAGCGCCAGATCGCGCCCGCCGACCGCGAGGTCATCAAGCGCGACGGCTCGCGCGTGCGCTACGACCAGAACAAGATCACCCGCGCCGTCGCGCTCGCTTTCCGCGAGGTCCACGCCGAGGAGCAGGACAATCCCTACCGCGACGACATGCTCGCCTGCTTCGGCCTCGACAGCGACCGCTTCATCGAGGCCACGAAGATCGCCGGCGCGGTCTCGCAGATCCTCGAGTTGCACTACCGCAACGGCGTCCACCCGACCATCGAGCAGGTGCAGGACGCGGTGGAGAAGGCCATCGCCGCCGCCGGGCACTGGGACGTCGCGCGCGCCTACATGTTCTATCGCGAGCGCCGCGCGCTCACCCGCCTCGCCACCTATCCGGAGAGCGGCCTGGCCGACTACATCGCGATGGCGAAATATTCACGCCACCGCCCGGAACTCGGCCGCCGCGAGACTTTTGTGGAGGGTGTGGAGCGCGTGACGGAGATGCACCTGAAGTTCTTCCGTCACAAAAACTCGACCCGCGTCCCGGCCTCGCTGCCCGCGTCGATCGCCGAGATGGCCGGGCCCAACGCCGGGCTCCTCGAGAAAACCTTGGGCGGGCGTCCGCTCTACGAGGTGATCGAGGGCGTCTTCGCCGATGTCGCGGCCAAGCGCGTGCTGCCGAGCATGCGTTCCATGCAGTTCGGCGGGGAGGCGATCCTCACGAACCACAGCCGCATGTTCAATTGCAGCTTCTCGAACGTGGATCGCGTGGAGTTTTTCCGCGAATATTTCTACCTGCTGCTCAGCGGCTGCGGCGTCGGTTTCTCGGTGCAGAAGCACCACATCGCCCGCCTGCCCGCGCTGCCGACGCGCGCCCCGCTGCACGATCTGCCGGTCTGGCATTACCACGTCGGCGACACCATCGAGGGCTGGTCCGACGCGCTGCACGCGCTGTTCACGTCCTTCTACGAGGGCAAGAAGATCGAGTTCGACTACTCGGCGATCCGCCCGCGCGGCGCCGCGCTGCGCACCTCCGGCGGCAAGGCCCCCGGCCACCTGCCGCTCAAGCAGGCCTTGAACAAGATCGAGAGCATCCTCGAGCAGGCGGCGGGCCGCGCGCTCCGGCCGATCGAGGTCTACGATATCAACATGTTCACGGCCAAGGCCGTATTGGCGGGGGGAATACGCCGCTCCGCCACGATCTGCCTCTTCTCGCCCGACGACGAGGAGATGATGGACGCCAAGACCGGCAACTGGTTCGAGACCAACCCGCAGCGTTCCGCCTCGAACAACTCCGCCGTGGTCGCGCGCGACGGGCGCAACGCCGAGCACTTCCGCCGCCTCTTCAAGGCGCAGAAGGAGTTCGGCGAACCCGGCTTCTTCTTTTGCGACCACCCCGAGGCCGGCTGCAACCCCTGCGCCGAGATCAACCTCCTGCCCGTCATCGACTGGGAGCTCTCCGGCGAGGAGCTTTCGAAGCTCTTCGCCTGGGGCTACAAGGGCGACCTGCCCGGCACCACGCGGCTCTCGGGCTTCCAGCACTGCAACCTCACCACGATCAACGGTCGCGCCGCGACCACGCCCGAGCGTTTCTTCGAGGCCTGCATTTCCGCCACGGTGATCGGCACGCTCCAGGCGGCCTACACCGACATGCCCTACCTCGGGCCGGTCACGCGGTTGATCAACGAGCACGACGCGTTGCTCGGCGTCTCGATCTGCGGGTTCATGGACAACCCCAACGTCCTCTTCGATCCCGAGATCCTGCGCCAGGGCGCGCATCTCTGCCGCGCGACCAACCAGCTCGTCGCGCAGGTCATCGGCATCCGGCCCGCGGCCAAGTTGACCACCTGCAAGCCCGAGGGCACGGCCTCGCTGCTGCTCGACGCGGCTTCGGGCATCCATCCGCACCACGCGCGCCAGTATTTCCGCCGTGTGCAGGCGAACCGGAAGGAGCCGGTGTATGCGTTCTTCAAATCGATCAACGCGCAGATGACCGAGCCCTCGGTCTACAGCCCGCAGACCGACGACGTGATCTGCTTCCCGGTGAAGGCGCCGGACGGCGCGATCCTGCGCAAGGATTTGAACGCGCTCCAATTCCTCCAGCTCGTGATGCTCGTGCAGCAGTCGTGGGTGATTCCGGGCGGCGACCCGCAATCGCGCAGCGCGAATCTGCATCACAACGTGTCCAACACCTGCACGGTGCGGGCGGACGAGTGGGATGCGGTGGCGGACTTCATCTGGACGAACCGCGCGCTCTTCACCGGCGTGTCGCTGCTCCAGGAGGCGGGTGACAAGGCCTACCCGCAGGCGCCGCGCGAGGAGGTGGCGACGGAGGCGGACATCGCACGCTGGAACGCGCTGCGCCCGCGTCATGTGGACTACACGAAGCTGCGCGAGCACACGGACCAGACGAACCTGAAGGACATCGTCGCCTGCGCCGGCGGGGCGTGCGAGCTGGTGTGAG
>CAYTLL010000007.1:0-26969 GCA_964438755.1 uncultured Akkermansia sp.
GTCGGGATGGAGGGGAAGGGAGACGGAGAGTTCCTCGACGAGGCCGTCGCCGTCGGGGTCGGGATCGGTGACCACGGGCGAGAGGGCGGCGGGCTCCCAAGTCTGGAGGTTGGAAGAGCGCTCGTAGGCGATGGTGGCGTCGGAGGCTTTGAGGCGGCGGTGGGTGAGGACGAGGAAATCGCCGTCGGGGAGGCGGACGAGTTCGGGCGCGACGGCGGGCGAGCCGGGGGCGTTTGCGGCGCCGGCGGGAGGGGTGCCGAAGGCGAATTCGAGGAGGTTGGCGAGGCCGTCGGAGTCGGGGTCGGCGGAGACGGAGAGGCGGGAGCCGGAGAGGCCGGCGGCCTCGGCCCAGGAGCGGAAGGCGGGGGAGCCGGCGCCGGTGACGGTGATCGTGGCGGCGGCGCTGTCGGCGGAGCCGGCGGCGTTGGTGACGCGGACCCAATAGCTGGCTGTGCCCGCGAAGGCGTGGAGGCGGAGGGTGGGATCGGTGGCGCCGGAGACGGGGCGCGTCGTGTCGCCGGGGGCGCCTTGATACCACTGGTAGCGGAGCAAGCCGTCGCCGGTGGCGGTGACGGAGAGACTGGTGAAATCGCCGAAGCTTGCGAGCTGGGCGGCGGGCTGGGCGGTGATTGCGGGCGCGGCGATGACCGTGCCGGACGGCTTTTGGAGGATGAGCGTGTGCAGGCCGGAGGCGGCGACGGTGTAGGCCGAGCCGACGATTTGCACGGGACGGTTTACGACATTGGCGTGGCCGAGACCGAGCTGGCCGAGATCGTTGCGACCCGTGGCCCAGAGCGTGCCGGTGGTCCTCAGGAAAAAGGTGTTTTCACCGGAGAGGGCGGGGATGATTTTCGCGACGCCGGTCAGGGCTTGGCTGGGCGCCGCGATGAAAACCTGGGTGAAGGACGTGAAACTGGTGGTGGTGCCGAGACCGAGCTGACCGAGGGTGTTCTGGCCGGCGGCCCACACGGTGCCGTCGGTTTTCTGGATGAAGGTGGTCTCCGCGGTGGTGACGACGTCGGCGACTCCGGTGGTGACTTGGGTGAGCGTTATCCCTTGCGCGGCGCTCGAGACGCCGAGCTGGCCGAAGGTGGGAAGTCCGCAGGCCCAGAGGGTGCCGTCGGTGCGAATCAGCAGGGTGTGGCGCTGGCCGGCGGCGAAGCGCGCGACATTGGCGGAGATGAGGAGGGGTGTCGGGCTGATGGAGGAACCGATCGGAAGAAGCGTGCCGAGCTGGGCGTAGACGCTGTCGCCGAAGCCCCAGAGGCTGCCGTCGTTTTTCAGGTAAAGCACGTGACCGTAGCTCGCGTCGACGGCGCGGACCTCGCGGTCGATCTGGATCGGAGCGAGGCCGAAGGAGTAAGAGGCGCCGCCGGAAGCGGAGCGGACGGAGCCCGTCATCCAGAGCGTGCCGTCGGTCTTGAGAAACGTCGTGCCGTGTCCGGTCGAGGCCGCGTCGGTGACGTCGGCGGCTATCTGAACGGGCTGGGCGGGCGTGGTGGTATCGCCGGTGCCGAGCGCGCCCGTGCTGTTGTCGCCCGAGCCCCAGAGCGTGCCGTCGGCACGGAGGAAAAGGAGCCGGTCCGGGCCGGAGGCGAACTCCGCGCCCTGGTTGTTTTGTTTGAAGATCGGCACGCCGACGAAGCGGACGGCGCCGGTGGCGACGACGCCGGGAGCAGAGACGTTGTCGGCGGGCGCGCCGAGCGAGCTCCAGATCTGGCCGGCCGCGTCGAGGCGGCGGCTTTCGGGCAAGCCCGGGAAGGCGGCGGCGATGTCGCCCACCGAGGTTTCCATCATGACGGGCGAGGTGAAGGCGGCGGCGGTGGCGACGAGCTGGCCGGCTTGATTTCGGCCCATGCCGCGGAGGGCGGATTCGTTGGTGGCGAACCAGGAGGAATAGGCGGTGGCTACGGCGGTGGTGACGCCGGACGCGATCTCCCGCGGAGTCGACTGGCCGAGGTAGTGGCCGAGGCCGAGCTGGCCTAAGCTGTTGTCGCCCGCGCCCCAGAGCGAGTGGTCGGTCTTGACCCAAAGGCTGTGGCTTATGCCGGCGGAACAGGAGAGAACGCCGGTGTCGATGGGGGTGGGCGTCGAGCGATTCACGGTGTCTCCGAGTCCGAGGCGGGCGGAGCCGTTCGCGCCCATGCCGAGCAGGGTGCCGTCGGTTTTCAGGACGAGGGTATGGCCGCCGCCGCTGTGCGCGGAGACGGAGTCGACCGAGGTGGCCACCTGCACGGGCGTGGAGCGGGCGGTGGTGGTGCCGTCGCCGAGTTCTCCGGAGGCGTTGGAGCCCATCGCGCGGAGCGTGCCGTCGGTGGAGACGAAGAGGCTGTGCCGGCTGCCGGCGGCGACGGCGCGGCCGGAGGAGGCGATTTGCACGGGCGTTGTGCGATTGGTGGTGCTGCCGTCGCCGAGCTGTCCGGAGGCGTTGGAGCCGCAGGCCCAGAGGGTGCCGTCGGTTTTGATGAAAAGCGTGTGCGAGCCGCCGGCGGCGAAGGTCCGGACGGCGGTGGCGATCTGGACGGGGGCGGTGCGGTTGGTGGTGCTGGAGTCACCGAGCTGTCCGGAGCTATTGGCGCCCATGCCCCAAAAAGTGCCGTCGGTTTTGAGGAAAAGGCTATGCGTCGAGCCGACGGCGCAGGCGGCGACGGCGGAAGCGATCTGGACGGGAGCGCTGCGCGTGGTGGTGTCGCCGGTGCCGAGTTGTCCGGAGCTGTTCTGGCCGAGGGCCCAGAGCGTGCCGTCGCGTTTGAGGATCAGGGTGTGGCCGGAGCTGTGCGCGAGCGAGGCGATGTCCGCGGCGAGCGGAAACGGCACGGGCGCGCGATAGGGAGCGAGGGATTCGCCGAAGGCGCCGTAGCCGAGGGCGCCGCTTCCGGAGAGATTGGCGGCGGGGCGGGTCATGCACGTGATCGTGGCGGCGGCGCTGTCGATCGAGCCGGCGGGATTGGTGACGCGAACCCAGTAAGTCGCCGTGGCGACGACGGGGAGCGTGAGCAAGGTGGCGGAGGTGGCGCCGGGGACCGGCTGGCTGGTGTCGCCGGGCTGTCCGACATACCACTGATAGCTCAATAAATCGCCGGTGGCGGCGACGTCGACGTGCGCGGAGTCGCCGTATTGGACGATGATTGCCGCGGGTTGGGTCTGGATGGCCGGCGCGATGGGAGTGGCTTGGACAAAGGCGCTGGCGAGACCGTTGGCATCGATGGCGGTAACGTAGTCGGCGCCGGGCATCGGGACGGGTGTCAGCCGGTTTTGGCGCGCGCCATCGCCGAGTTGGCCGGTGGCGTTGGATCCCATGACCCAGGCGGTGGAGGTCTGGGCGGAAGCGCGGGGCAGGAGGCCGAGCAGGGCGACGCCGACGGCGACGAGAAGCCCGGGGCGGTGGGGGCGGCAGGCGAGGGGCATGCGCCAGCGTGGTGCGTGTTTACGCGTAGGCGGAAGGATTAAGTAGGCCGCGGGTTCAAATAGTGTCCGCACGCATGGCGCCGATCAAAGGCGATGCGGGCGGCGCCGTGGTCGGGCGAATGCAGGCGGGAAGCCTGCGCGACTTCAGGTCAGGCGGCGCGCGGCGGCCTGGGCGCGGAGGCAGAGCTCGGCGGCCTTGAAGACGTGGCGCTGGGTCATGGCCTTCTCGGTGCCGTTGAGGCAGTCGAGGATCAGCTCGCCGAAGTAGCGGAAGCCGACCTTGCCCGCGACCTCGAGGTGGTGCTCGCCCTTGTCGTCCACGAGGTAGACGTGGTCGCCGGTTTTTTCGCGGCCGACGTCGACGTATTTGCGCAGCTCGATGTAGCCCTTGGTGCCGAGGATGGTCATGCGACCGTCGCCCCAGGTGCTGAGGCCTTTCGGCGTGAGCCAGTCGACGCGGATGTAGTTGGTCGCGCCGTTGTCGCCGATGAGGTTGGCCTCGCCGAAGTCCTCGAGCTCGGGGTGCTCGGGGTTGGCGTAGTTGCCGACGGCGGCGTGCGCGACGGTGGCGTCGGTCGCGCCGGTGAAGGTGAGGAACTGCTCGAACTGGTGGCTGCCGATGTCGCAGAGGATGCCGCCGTATTGCTCCTTTTTGAAAAACCAATCGGGGCGGCCGGTGCCGAGGCGGTGCGGGCCGAAGCCGATCACCTGGACGACACGTCCGATGGCGCCCTGTTGCACGAGGTCGGTGGCATACATGGCCGACTCGACGTGGAGGCGCTCGCTGAAATAGCAGGCGTATTTGCGGCCGGTGCGGGCGACGACGGCCTGGGTGGCGTCGAGTTGGTGAAGCGTGGTGAAAGGCGTCTTGTCGGTGAAGTAGTCCTTGCCGGCCTCCATGACGCGGCAGCCGATGGAGGCGCGTTGGTTGGGGATGGCGGCGGCGGCGACGAGCTTGATCTCGGGGTCGTCGAGGATCTGGTCGAGCGAGCGGGCGACCCGGGCGCCGGGGTGGCGGGCGGCGAGGCCCTCGGCCTTGGCGACGTCGGGATCGTAGACCCACTTGAGCACGGCGCCCGCCTCGACGAGGCCGTTGCACTGGCCGAAAATGTGCCCGTGGTCGAGGTGCGCGGCGGCGAAGACGAACTCGCCGGGTTTGACCACCGGGTTGGGTTTGCCCTGCGGGGCGTAGTTCATGCCGTCGGATTTCTGGCTCATGGATTAAGGCGGGGACGCGGAGCTTCGAAAACCGGGTCGTCCGGACCAAGGCCCCGGGCTTGCGGACAGTTGGATAAAGCCGTCGGGGCAGGGGACGAAGCGCCGTGGGAGGGGGGCGGCGCTTCGTGCCGCGGCTCAGGCGCCGGCGGACTTGGTTTTGTCCGCGAGCTCCTTGATCGCGCGCTCGATCGGGCGGCGCACGCCCTTGTCCATGCGGTCGATGAAGAGCGTGCCGTTGAGGTGGTCGACCTCGTGCTGGATGCAGCGCCCGAAGAGACCGTTGCAGACCAGCGTGTGGGGCGTGCCTTGGGCGTCCTGAAAGGTGACCCGGATAAGGTCCGGGCGGGAAACGTCGCCGCGGATGTCGGGAAAAGACAGGCAGCCTTCCTCGTAGGTGGTCTTGGCCGAAGGCAGGAGCTCCACCTTGGGGTTGGCGATCACCATGGGCATGATGAGCTCGAGGGGCGGTTGGGCGCCGTCGAGCTCCCACGAAAAGTCGCGGTCGGTGTCGCGCAGGTCGACGACGCACAGCTGGAGGGCGCGGCCGATTTGCTGGGCGGCGAGGCCGATGCCGCGCGCCTCATGCATGGTTTTCACCATGTCGGCGCCCAGCTTGGCCAGCTCGGCGTCAAAAGTGGTTACGGGTGCGCCCTTTTGGCGGAGCACCGAGGCGTTGTAGTGAACAATCGCGAGCGACATGGGTCGGTAGAGAAACGTGAAAGCCGTCAATCGGGGCGAGCGTGGATTTGCCCTCTCGCCCCGCAAACCAATAGTGCCCCCGCGATGAACACCGCCGTCCCCTCCGCAACGCCCGTCCGCCGAGCCGCTTCGGCCGGGGTGTGGCTGGTCGCGGCGGCGGGGCTGGCCTTGATCCTCGCGGCTTGGGCGATGCCGGTGCATTTGCGCTCGCTGGCGCCGGCGCTCCTCGCGCGGGCGGGCGCGGGCACGCCCTCGCTGGCCGATCTTGCGGAGGCGCGGCTCGACGCGGCGCAGCCGGGCGCGGCGGCGCTTATCCTCGCCGGGGCTCGCGCGGCGGAGGCGCCGACCTCGGAGGTGCTCGGGCTGGAGACCGCGCTCAAAACCTTCGCGCAACGCGAACCGGTGCTCGCGGTCTGGGGCGGCGAGGATCCCTTTTTGCTCCCGCTCACGCGCCAGCCCGCGGCCCGCGCGGCGGCGGCGAAAGGCGAGAGCACGCCGGTGTTGCGCTTTTTCGTGACCGCGGACGCGCGCGCGGCGCTGCGGGGATTTTTGGCCAACTCGCGCATCGCGGCGGTGCGCGACACGCTCGCGCTGGCCGACCTGAAGGACACCGGCCGCTTCGTGCCGGCGGGCCGCGCCGGCGGGCAGACCTACGAGGCGCTGGTGCTGCTCGCCGCGCTCCTTCAACAGGGCGAACACCTCTCGCCCGCGATGGCTCGCGTCTGGCGCGACGAGGCGCGGGCGGCCCTCGCGCGCGGCGCGCTCGGCGAGACGTTGGAGCCGATGTTGATCGACCTGCTCGCGCTCGGACGGCGTCTCGACTGGCGGCAACTCACCACGCTCGCCGGCGGGGTGGAGACGCGTGAAGCCTGGGCCGAGCTGGGCCGGCTGGCGCGCGCCGGCGGGGATGCGTTCACCCTCACGCTCGCCGCGGCGCTCGTCGACGGGGCGGCGGCCAACTCGGCCGAACGCGTGATCGCGTATCGCCGCCTGCATGCCGCCGATGCGGACGCCGATTTGCGTCTCGCGCTCCGCGAGGGCCAGGGCGCGCTGCGGCTGCTGCTCGACCGCGGGGTGCCGGTGAACCGCCAGCCCGCGCCGGCGCCGGAGCCGCTCGTCGAGCTGGCGCTGTTGCATCCGGGTTGGGCGCTGGCCCTGCGCTTCGCGCTCTGCGCGGCGGGCGCCTATTTGATTTTGCGCGCGATCGACCGCGGCATGCGCGGCGGCTTCGTCCCGCACGCCGGCCAGGAAAAAACCTTTCACGCCGGAAGCGGCGTCCTCGCCCTCGTCGCGACCGGCGCCTTCCTGCTCGTCACCGAACCCTATCTCGGCCGCTCCGCCACGCCGCGCATCGAAGGCCTCACGTTGGCCATGCCCGTGCTGGGGAACCTCGCCGATCCCGATTCGCTCAAAACCGTCACGCCCACCTTCGCCATGGACCTCCATTCAATCCTCGCCATCGCGCTCTTCGGCGCCCTGCAGATCGCCATGTATCTGGTGTGTCTCGCCAAGATCCGCTCCATCGACGCCCAGGCCCTGCCGCCGCTCGTGAAGCTCCGCCTGATGGAGAACGAGGAAAACCTCTTCGACGGCGGCCTCTACCTCGGCATCGGCGGGACGGCCACCGCGCTCGTGCTCCAGGTGCTCGGCCTCGTGGAGCCCAACCTCCTCGCCGCCTACTCGTCGAACCTGCTCGGCATCACCTGCGTCGCGTTGGTGAAGATCCGCCACGTGCGTCCCTACAAGACCAACCTCATCCTCGCCGCGCAGGACCTGATCGCGAGCGGGCCGGTGACGGCGCGCTGAGCGCCGTCCGCTCAAACCTCGGATTTATGGCCGCAAAGAAGCGCAAAAATTCTCTTCCGCCGACGGGGCTCTCCCGCGCGCCTATAGGCGCCCGTGACGTCCCATGCGCTCGCGGAAACCTTGCGCCTTTTTGCGGCCATTCCTCCGTCTCCAACCGCCCGGTCCGCACATGAACAAGACGCTGCTCCTCATCCTCTGCGACTTCCTGCTGCTGACGCTGCTCGCGCTCACGCGGTGGGAGGACGCCAAGCCCGCCGCCACGCGCGGACGCACCGCGGCTCCCACGCCGGCGGCCGCGACTACGCCGGCCGGCGGTTCCGGCGCCGCCACGCCCGAGCAGGACATGGTGGCGGTGATGCGTCTCTCGCTCGAGGATGAGCAGGCGCGCCGCGACGAGCTCGCGCGCAATCTCGAAAAAACCGAATCCGAGCGCCTCGCCGCCGAGCGAGCCAAGGCCGAGCTATCGGAAAATCTCGCGCGCACGGAGAAGACCGCCGCGGAGCTCGACCAGAATCTTTCCGCCACGCGCGCCGCGGCCGAGGCCGAGCGCGCGCGCAACGCGCAGCTCGCCCGCGATCTCGCCGCCCGCGAGGCGGAGGCGAAGCGCCGCGAGGCCGAGCTCGCCCGCACCGCGGCGGCCGAGGCCGCGGCCCGCGCCCGGGCCGAGGAGATGGCGGTGAAGGTCGGTGTCGCCGAGCGCGAGAAGCAGATCTTGCAGGAGCAGACCCAGACTCTCCGCGCGGTGGTCGAGGCGGAGCGCGCCGAGCGTCAGCGCGTGCAGGAGACGACCACGCAGATCGCGGCGGCGGCCGGCCGGATCGCGGAAAAAACCGGCGAGCTCGCGAAGGAGTTTCGCGAGGCGCAGCCGATCAACGCCAACACGCTCTTCGAGGGCTTTCTCCAGCGGCGCGTGGGCGCGCGCTTCGCCGCCTCGCGTTCGACCTTTCTCGGCCCGGTCACGAAGACGCCCGAATCGCGCACGGTGCTCGCGAGCGATGGCAAGGAGACGGTCGCTCTGCTGCACGTCGACGACACGCCCTTCGACCTGCGCGCGCCGAGCCAGCCCGATTGGGACAAGCTCCTCCTCACGATCACGCGCGGCCAGGGAACGGTGCAGCCCGCGAAGCTCGAGTTCGCCTCGCTCGACCCTCGCATCGTGCTGGTGCGCCTGACGGACGAGGAGTCGAAGCGACTCGGTGGCGAGCCCTACCTGCTCGCGCTCGAGCCCTTCCAGTTCCCCGAGGCGGTGCTGATCAGCGCCGGCGGCGCGGGCTACGGCGAGCTGTCATTCAAGATCGACCCGCGCAACCCCGGTTACGTGAAGGTCGACAACCGGCTTGTTCGGCGTCTCTTCGGCGACTTCTCGCCCTCGCGCGGCGACCTCGTGCTGAGCAAGACCGGCGAGATGCTCGGCGTGATGGTGAGCGCCGACACCTGCGCGCTGATCAATAATTTTCTCCCGCAGCGCGAACTTCCGCTCGGCGCCGATGTGAAGGCGACGCCGACCGGCCCGGTGCTCGAGGCGGTGGCGAAGCGCTACTTCGCGCTGCCGCAGAGCCTCAAGTAAACCGCGTTCCGAAACCCGCGCCGCGCCCCGACGGCGTGTTCCGGTCAAGGTTCCGCGCCAATGTTCGTATTACGAACATTGGCGGGAGGGGCGGATTTGGTTTCCCGGCGCGCGGCGCGTGCGAGCAGCACGACCAAACGCAGGGCGCGTTCCGCGTCGGGCATCGCGGATTGCTTGTCGAAATATTCGCCCACGCGTGCGCGGTGGACGCCGAGCTCGCGGGCTAGGATGGCTCTTGCGCCGCGTCGCTGGAGAAGGGGGCGGCTGAGTTCGGCCAGCGCGTTCCACAACGGCGTGTCGCCGCCCGGTCGCAGGGTCGCCCCGCGACGGACGCGAGGGCGGCGCTCGTTGGCCCGCTTGCGCGCCGCCTTCGTCATTTCGCGCGCCGCCTCCTCCAGGATCGCCGCAAGGTCGAACAACGCGCCCAGCCGAGGATGGAGATTCGTGCTCATGACAAATGTTCGTAATACGAACATTCGCGGCGGCAAGGCCTGGCGTGGCGTGGTGCCCGCGCGCAGCCGCCGGGCCGCCGGGCGGGCTTTGGGTCAATGTTCGTATTACGAACATTGGGATCGTGTGCGGCGGAGGCGGATGTGGAAGCCGGGCGGGCGGAGGGTTGCCAGCGGGTCGGGGGTGGCGAAGGGTGTGGGCATGGCGTCCGGCTTGCCCGACATTCTCTGGATCGTGACGACGCAGTGGCGCGCGCAGGCCTGCGGTTACGCGGGCGATCCGAACGCGCGCACACCGGCGCTCGACGCGCTCGCGGCCGATCCGCGGACGGTCAACTACGCGCAGGCGGTGACGCCGCATCCCTTCGGGCCTTTCGCGCGGGCGGCGATGTTGACCGGCGCGCCTTCGCCGGAGAACGGCGTGGCCGACTACTGGGACGTCTTGCCTCGGGGAGCGCGCACGATCGGGCGCTCGATGGGCGAGCGCGGCTACGCGACGGCGTTTTTCGGCAAGTGGGGCGTGGGCGAGCGCGACCGCGCGGCGCCGCTGGTCGGCGAGGCGGCGGCGCGCGTCGTCGTGCCACCCGAGGCGCGCGGCGGTTTCGCGCACTGGGTCGGTTTCGAGGGCGGCTTTTTGCTCAACGACCCCTGGCTGCAGGGCGACGGCGTCGCGGGCTTCGAGCGACGCGCGGGTTATCAGAGCGATGTGATCTCGGAGCTGGCGGCGGAGTGGTTGGCGCGGCGGGCGGACGGGCGGCCGCGATTTGCGGTGGCGAGCCTGGAGGCACCGCACCCGCCCTACGCTGCGTCGACTCCGGCGGGGGTGATGCGACCGCGGCCGGAGGATCTGGTCTTGCCCGCGAACGTGCCGCGGGGCGGCGATGTCGAGGCGCAGGCGCGGCGGGAGCTGGCGGGCTATCATGCGCACATCGCGGCGACGGACGCGGCGATCGGGCGGCTGCTGGCGGGGGTCGCGCCCGAGACGATCGTCGTGGTGACTTCCGTGCACGGCGACATGCACGGGGCGCACGGGCTGTTTCGCAAAGGCTGGCCGCATGAGGAAAGCGTGCGCGTGCCGTTGCTCGTGCGCGGGGCGCACGAGCGGCAGGGGGCAGGGAGCAGGGGGCGAGGGGCCGGAGTGTCGGACGAGGCGGTGTCGTTGATCGATCTGCCGGCGATGACGCTGGCGTGGAGCGAGGGGCGGGCGTGGGCTTGTCCGCGGGACAGGGCGGCGATCTCGATGCCGAGCGTGGTGCGTCTGCCGCATCAGTGCGACCGGGTGTGGCGCGGCTGGCGCTCGGCGACGGCGAAGCGGGTTTTCAACGCCGACGGCTCGGAGTGGGTGTTGGGCGAGTGAGGCCTACGCGGCGGTTTTTGCGGGCAGGGATAGGATGAACTCGGTGAGGCCGGGCGCGGGGTCGGGTCGGAGCGAGAGCTCGCCGCCGTGGCTGCGCGCGATCTCGCGAGAGAGGGCGAGGCCGAGGCCGTGTCCCCCGCGACCGCGGGCGGCGTCGGCGCGGTAGAAGCGGCGAAAGAGGCCGGCCCGCGCCTCGGGCGAGATCGAGACGCCGGTGTTGCGCACCCGCAGCTCGACGCGGTCCCCGGCGAGGGCGAGCTCGCAGGCGACTTCGCCGCCGGGCTGGTTGTAACGGGTGGCGTTGTCGAGGAGGTTGAGGATGACGCGCCGGAGCAGCAGGGCGTCGCCCCGCACCCGGGCGGCCGGGGTGGGCGCGACGCTGAGCCGGACATCGCGGGCGCCGGCGAGCAGTTCGGCGTCTTCGCAGACGGAGGCGACGAGGGCGGCGAAATCCAGCTCCTCGAAGTGCTCCGCGCTCACCTGGCCGGCGTCGAGGCGGGCGAGGAGCAGGAGGTGCTCGGTGATGCGTTCCAGGCGGCCGATCTCCTCCTGGAGGCTGAGGAGGGCGGTCTCGGTCTGCGGGGTGAGGCCGGGATTGCGGAGCAGGCGCGAGATCTCCCCGCGCATGATGGTGAGGGGCGTGCGTAGTTCGTGGGAGGCGTCGGCCGAGAAACGGCGGGCCTGCTCGAAACCGGTCTCGAGGCGGGCGAGCATGGCGTTGAACGCGAGGGCGAGGCGTCGCAGATCGTCGTTGGCGGGCGGCTCGGGCACGCGTTGGTCGAGCCGGAGGGCGGCGACCCCGGAGGTGGCGGCGGTGAGCTCGCGGAGGGGCCGGAGCGCGCGATGGGAGAACCACCAGACGGCGATCCCGGCCAGCGCGGCGAGGATGGGCAACGCGAGCAGGCAGGCCTGGAGCATGTCCACGGTCACGTCGCGCACCTCGTAAAGATCGTAGGCGGCGACGAGCGCGCCCTCGGGGGTTTCTCCCGAGAGCAGGCGCCAGCCGGGGGCGGGGGCGGACACGTTGACCGGGCCGGCGTGGTCGAGCGCGCGCGACGCGAGGTCGGCGGGGAAGCGTTCGGTGGCGGCGACGATTTTCCCGGCGTGGTCGAGGCGGGCGACGGAGACGTAGGGCGGGGGCGACTCGGGCAGGCCGCGCTTGTCCAGGGGTTCGGCCAGGGTGGAGCGGAGCTCGAGGTCGACCTGCTCGAACTGCTCGTAGCGGAAAAAGAGCAGCGAGGCGGTGGCGAAGAGCGCGAGCGCCACGAGGACGAGCAGCGCGCCGCCGAGGGCGAGGCGGGTGTTGAAGGCGAGGGGCCTCATGCGACGGGCGCGCCCGCGTCGATGCTGTAACCCATGCCGCGGACGGTTTGGATGAGGCGGACGGGGCGGCCGTCGTCGATCTTGCGGCGCAGGCGCTGGACGGCCACGTCGACGACGTTGGTCTCGGGATCGAACTGGTAGCCCCAGACCTGCTGGCTGAGCTCGGTGCGGGTGACGACGGCGCCCGGCGTGCGGAGGAGCGCCTCGAGCACGGAGAATTCGCGCGGGGTGAGGGCGATGGCGTCGCCGCCGCGTTTCACCTCGCGGGAGGTGAGGTTCATGACGAGGTCGCCGCAGGCGAGGAGGTTGAGCGTGGCCCCGCTGTGGCGGCGGGCGATGCTGCGGAGGCGGGCCACGAGCTCGGGCATGGCGAAGGGCTTGGGCAGGTAGTCGTCGGCGCCGGCTTCGAGGCCCTCGACGCGTTCGCGGACGTCGCCTCGCGCGGTGAGGAGCAGGACGGGCACGGTGTGGCGTTCGGCGCGCAGCTTGCGGACGAGGCTGAGTCCGTCGCGGCCGGGTATCATGATGTCGAGCACGAGGGCGTCGAAGCGTTCGCCGGCGGCGCGTTGCCAGCCGGTGTCGCCGTCGTGGCAGGTCTCGACGGACATGCCCTGCTCCTCGAGCCCGGAGCGGATCAGGCTCGCGACTTTCCGTTCATCCTCGACGACCAGCACGCGCATGTTGTGGGCGGAGTGTGGCGGAGGAGCGGGATTTGCGACGAGCGCGAACTGACGGCGAAGCATTACGTCCGGATTACGGTTTTGTCATCCTTCCAACGCCGCGGGCGTCCGGCGGTCTGACTGGGCGCATGAACACGACTTCCGCACCCCTTCCTTTGCCCCTCAACCTTGCCGGAGCGACCGCCTCCCCGCGTCGCCGGACGCCGGTGGAAAAGCTGCGCAAGCCCGCCAGCTGGATGGTCTTGGCGGGGCTGGCGGTCTGGGGGGCGAGGCTCGCGCCCGTGCGGGACGGCCGGCTCGAGGCGGCTGCGCTGGCGATCGGGTTGTTCGCGGTGATCGTGGCGATGCTGGGCCGGGTGTGGTGCGCGCTCTACATCGCGGGACGCAAGAACGCCGAGCTGTGCCAGGACGGCCCCTATTCGATGGTGCGCAACCCGCTTTACTTTTTCTCGCTGATCGGCGCGGTGGGCGTGGCGCTCGCGACGCTGCGCTGGCCGATGGTGCCGGCCACGGTGGCCTTGTTTCTCGCCTATTACCACGCGGTGATCCGCTCGGAGGAGGCGCGCCTGACGGCTTTGTTCCCCCAGACTTATCCGGCCTATCGCGAGTCGACGCCGCGTCTGTTCCCGCGTCTGGGCGGCCACCGCACCCGGGCGGCGCTGACTCTGGATCCCCGCGACGTGACGCGCGCGTTGCGCGAGGTGGTCTGGTTCCCGATCGCGTTCGTGGCGGTGGCGGCGCTGGCGCGTCTGGGCTGATCCGATGCGCGCGTTTTTTTCCCGGCTTTTCGCCCACCGTTTCGGCGGGGCGGTTTTGTTTGTCGGCGCGTTTCTCGCGGCCGCTCTGGCCACGCGGGTGGCGCTCAATATCCAGGCCGCGTCCGTGCTCGGCCATGGGGGCGGGCTGATCGCGGCCTATGTCTGGGGGGCGGCGTTCGACCTCGCCGCGGCGGCCTGGTGGTCGGTGCCGGTGGTGCTCGCGCTGGCCGCGCTCCCGCGGCGCTTTTTCGCGGGCCGGGCGGGGCGGCGCGCGGCGCAGACGGCGGCCTTTTTCGTTTTGGCTGCGCTCGTGTTCGTCGGCGTGGCGGAGTGGCTGTTCTGGGACGAGTTCGCGGCGCGCTTCAATTTCATCGCGGTCGACTATCTCGTCTACACCCAGGAGGTGCTGGGCAACATCCGCGAGTCCTACCCGATGCCGGCGATCTTCGCGGCGTTGGCGGCGGGCGCGGGTCTGGCCCTGTGGGCGGCGAACCGGCTCGGATGGATGCGCCGCTGGCTGGAGGCCGCGGAGGCGGGCGCCGGCGCGCGCTGGCGCTTCGCGGCGATCTGGGTCGCGGGCGCGGTGGCCCTGGGGGCGGCGATGTCGGAGGAATTACTTCCGTCGTGGAAAAACAACTACGAGAGGGAGCTGGCGAAAAACGGCCCCTGGTCCTTCGTGGCGGCGTTCCGGGCGAACAACCTCGATTACGATCAATTTTACGCGACCCTGCCGGTCGACGCGGCCTTCGCGCGGGTGAAGGCGCGGACGGCGCGGGACGCCGCGGCTTTCGCAGGCGCGTCTTCGGACGGGCGGGATCTGGCCCGCGTCGCGGCGGCGCCGCGACCGGGCGAGCCGGAGCTGCGATCGAACATCGTGCAGATCACGGTGGAGAGCCTGAGCGGCGAGTTTCTCGGCCGTTTCGGGAGCAAGTCGGGCTGGACTCCGAATCTGGACGAGCTCTGCGCTCGCTCGCTCGTGTTCGATAATTTCTACGCCACGGGCAACCGCACCGACCGGGGCATGGAGGCGCTGACCTTGTCGGTGCCGCCCACGCCCGGGCGTTCGCTGGTGAAGCGGCCGGGCAACGAGGGTTTGTTCACCCTCGGCTCGGTGCTGCGCACGCGCGGCTACGACACCGCCTTCATCTACGGCGGCTACGGGTATTTCGACAACATGAACGATTTCTTCGGCGGCAACGGCTACCGCGTCGTCGACCGCAAGCTCTTCGGGCCCGGCGAGGTCACCTTCGCCAACGCGTGGGGCGCCTGCGACGAGGACCTGTTCGGCCGGGCGTTGAGGGAGGCGGACGCGCAGCACGCGGCGGGCCGGCCTTTCTTCCAGTTCTTGATGACCACCTCGAACCACCGGCCCTTCACCTTTCCGGAGGGGAGGATCGATCTGCCGTCCGGCAGATCGAAGCGGGCGGGCGGCGTGAAATACACCGACCACGCGATCGGTCGCTTCCTGCGCGAGGCGGAGTCGCATCCGTGGTTCCGGAACACGATCTTCGTGGTGGTCGCCGATCATTGCGCGTCGAGCGCGGGCCGCGCCGAGCTGGAGGTGCGCAACCACCACATACCGCTCATCATTTACGCGCCGGGCGGGCAGGTGGCGCCGGGCGCGGTGAAGGCTTTGTGCAGCCAGGTGGACTATGCGCCGACGCTGCTCGCGTTGCTCAACTGGAGTTACCCGAGCCGGTTTTTCGGCGAGAACGCGCTGGCCGGCGAGGGCCCGGGTCGGGCGCTGATCGGCAACTACCAGAAGCTGGGACTCTTCACCGGCGAGCGGCTGGCCCTGCTCTCACCGGTGCGGCGGCGCGCGGTGTTTTCCTACGACTCCGCACGGCACGTCTTGACGCCGCTGCGCGCGGACCAGGCGCCGATCGACGACGCCATCGCCTACTACGAGACCGCCAGCTGGCTGATCAAAAACAAGCGGCAGGGCGCGATACCGGAGGACAAGGGCGACCTGATTTCTTCGCCCACGTCCCCGCGTCTGGTGGAAAAGCAGGCCGCGCCTGTCTCCGCGGGCAAGAACTCGGGGTGATCCGCGGGAAAACGCGAACGTGAACGCGAGCCGCGGCGGGGCCGGTCCGCCCGGCGTTCGTCCGCGACGCCCGCGTCCGGCTCAGGGAGAGCCGTCGGCGGTCCAGGATTCGGTCTGGGAGAGGTTGCCCGGCGAGGCCTGCTCGAGGACGAGCTTGTCGCCTTGGTAGATGCGGAGCCAGACGCCGTGCAGGCTGTCGCGCGACTTGGCGTCGTCGCTGCCGCGCCAGACGATGCCGTTGGCGAGTTCGCGTTTGCGGACGACGATGGGCTGGGTGCGAAGCGTGACGCGATCGCCCGGGGGCACGGGATCGAAGGCGAGGGCGCCGGTGGTGCGCTTGAGCCGGGCGTCGGCGCGCACGGCGGATTCGCCGGGGTTGTCCGCCTTGACGAAAAGGATGTATTCGGCGCGCAGCCCCTCGACGGGCTTGAGGGTGGTGTTGCGGAGGGTGACGGAGTAGCCCCAGTCCTCCTCGGTGATGCTGATGCCGTTGCGGCGCACGGAGCCGTTGGACAGCTCGATGTCCTGTTTCTCTCGCCGGGTGTCGAACTTCACTTGGCTGAGTTCGAGGACGAGAGCGTTGGCGGGGAGCGGCTTGGGCTTTTTGACGGCTCCGGCGCTTTCGACGGCCTCGGCCCGGAGCGCGGTCCGGTCGCCTTCGGAGAAGGAGTCGATGGGCAGGGTGAAGCTCTTGCCGGTGTCGGCGCGTTTGATCGTGACCTTGTCGGCGCCTTCGAAACCGACGACCTCTGCCTCGATCGCACGGCCGTCGGCGGCGGTGAGGGTGCGGGCCTGCGCGGAGGCGGCGAGGGCGCAGAGGAGGAGGGCGGGCAGGCGGATGGGGAGGGTCATCGGGTGCGGCGGGCCGGCGCGGAGTCGAGGGTGGCGTCCGGCGCTTTCCAAGGCTGGTCGGTGGCGAGGTTGGTCGGGGAGGCCTCTTCCATGACCAGCGTGTCGCCTTGGTAGATTTTCAACCAGATCCCCTTCAGGTCGACCGGGAGGTTGCTTTCGCCCCAGTAGGCGGAGCCGTCGAGGTCCGCCTTTCGAGCGGGAATCCCTACGGTGTTGACGACGACGCGTTCGCCGGCGGGCAGGACAGGCAGGTCCATGCTCCCCGCTTTGCGATACAGGACTTTGTTGCGGATGCCTCCGCGCGGGGTGCGCTCCGCGAAGAGGACGTATTCCATGCGGAGCTTGTCGAAGGGGCGCCGGGCCCGGTTGACGAGTGTGATGGCGTAGGAGGCGTCGACGGGCGTGACGGTGATGGAGCCGACACGCTCTCGATCACCCGTGCGGATGCTGTAAACGGGCGTGACCACCGGGTTTCCCGACGCGGCCTTTCGGGCTAGTTCGAGATCGACCTCGCCGGCAGCGGGCGGGGGAGGGGGCTTCGCGGCCTCGGCCTTGGCCTCTTTCACGAGGGCGGCGCGGTCCGTCTCGGAGAAGGAGTCGACGGGCAGGGTGAAGGTCTGGCCGGTGTCGGTGCGCTTGATGACGACCTTTTCGACGCCTTCGAAGCCGACGACCTCGGCCTCGATCACGCGGCCGTCGGCGGCGGTGAGGGTGCGGGCCTGCGCGCCGGGGACGGCGGAGAGCGCGATCAACAAGCCGGCGATGAGCAGGGGCTTGAACATGCGCCCATCTGACCGATCCGCCCACGTCGGGCAAGCCCGACGCGGGCGTGGCGCCGTCGACCGGGCGCGGCTCAGGCGCGGAGCGCGGCGATCACCTCGGCATGGAGTGCCGGGGTGGCGGCGGCGACGATATGGTCCGCGGGGTAGGCGGCGGAGCCGCGCCAGTCGGAGATGACGCCGCCGGCGCCGCGCACGATCGGGACCAGGGCGGCGATGTCCCACGGGTTCATGATCGGATCGAGGCAGACGTCGGCGTGGCCGGCGGCGAGCAGCAGGTAGCCGTAGCAATCGCCCCAGGTGCGGACGAGCCGGGCGCGGGCGAGCAGACGTTCGCAGGCGGGGCCGTCCTGGTAGCGGGCGAGGTTGAGGTGGTCGCTCGTGAGCACGGTGGCCTCCTCGACGCGCGCGGTGGCGCGGCAGCGCACGGGGCGGCCGTTGAGCGTGGTGACGGCGCCGTCGCCGATCATGAGCTGGCCGAGGACGGGCTGGTGGATGCAGCCCAGGACGGGCTGGCCGCGATGGAGGAGGGCGATGAGGGTGCCCCAGAGCGGGACGGCGGTGATGAAGCTCTTGGTGCCGTCGATGGGGTCGAGGACCCAGGTGAATTCGGCGTCCTCGCGGACGTTTCCAAACTCCTCGCCGATGATGCCGTGCGAGGGGAAACGCGCCTCGATGCGACGGCGGAGCAGCTCCTCCGCGCCCTTGTCGGCGGCGGTGACGGGCGAGGCGTCGCCCTTGGCCTCCACGGCGAGGTCGGCGCGGCCGAAGAAGGGGCGGATGAAGTCCCCGCTCTCGGCGGCGAGGTCGGCGATGAAGGCGCGGTAGGGGGCGAGGTCCATGGGAGGCGGAGAAACCTTAGAGTTGCCCACGAAACACACGAAAAGACACGAAAATCGATCCGGGATGAGGCTTGGGTTTTCGTGTGCTTTCGTGTGTTTCGTGGGCCATCCCATGCCCTGGCCGGATCAACTCATCCACTTCGTCGACTTCGAGGGCTCGACCGTGTCGGGGATCCTTGAATACGGCGTCGTCTCGCTGCGCGGCGGCGAGATCGTGTCGGCGCGCGGGCGGACCTGCCGGGCGACGGGGCGGGTGCGGGCGGAGGACACGGCGGTGCACGGGCTGGACGCGGAGGCGACGGCGGGCGCGGCGCCCTTCGCGGAGGATTTCGAGACGTTCGCGGCGCTGCGGGAGGGCGGGCCGCTGGCGGCGCATTTCGCCAACGCGGAGAACACCTTGATCAAGTCGGTCTGGCCCTACGCGCGGGCGGCGCGGGATTTTTCCCGCGAGGACGCGGAGGCGACGGCGGAGTGGGGGCCGTGGATCGACACGGGGCGGCTTTATCCGCAGGCGCGCGGGGCGGAGGCGCCGGCGAAACTCGGCGAACTGGTCGCGGCGGAAGGTTTGCAGGCGCGGCTCGACGCGCTGGCGGCGGAGATCTGCCCGGCGGGGCGGCGCCATTACCATGCGGCGCTCTACGACGCGCTGGCCGGGGCGCTCCTGCTGGCGCGGCTGGCGGAGACGCCGGGCTGGGGCGACAAGTCGCTGCGCTGGCTGCTCGAGCACAGCACGCTGGACGCGACGCGGCGCGAGGGTCTGCGCCAGGGCGAACTCTTTTAACGCCGTCGCCGGTTCCGCTTTTTCTCCATGAACCCCGAGCTTTCGATCCGTCCGCTCCGCCTCGAAGAGATGAGCCTGCCCGTAGAGTGGGCGGCGAGGGAGGGATGGAATCCGGGGCGGCACGACGGCGCGGCGTTTCACGCGGCCGATCCGGAGGGCTTCCTGGTGGCGGAGCGGGAGGGACGGCCGGTCGGTGTGATCTCGGCGGTGCGCGCGGACGCGGGCTTCGGGTTTCTCGGATTCTACATCGTGGCGCCGGAGGAGCGCGGAAAAGGTCGTGGCCTGGCCTTGTGGAGCGCGGCGATGGCGCGACTGGAGGGACGGACCGTCGGGCTGGACGGAGTGCCGGCGCAGCAGGCGAACTACGCGAAGTCCGGTTTCGTCCTGGCGCATCGCAACGTGCGCCACGGCGGCGTGGCGCCCTCGGCGGGCGCGGCGGCGGAGGCGGATCGCGCGCCCGGCCTAAAGCCGGCCGGATCGGTGTCCTTCGAGGCGCTTGCCGCCTACGACGCGGCGCATTTCGGCCGCGCGAGGCCGACGTTCTTGCGCGCCTGGCTGGCCCTGCCGGAGAGCCGGGCGCGGGTCCTCTCGCGCGACGGGCGGATCGCGGGCTTCGGCGTCGCGCGGCGTTGCGGCGAGGGCGTGAAGATCGGTCCTTTGTTCGCGGAGGACGCCGCGGCGGCGGAGATTTTGTTCGATTCGCTGGCCGGGCTGGCGCCGGGCGAGCGGGTGTTTCTCGACGCGCCGGAGCCGAATCGCGCGGCGGGGGCGCTGGCGCGGAGTCGCGGTTTGGCGCCGGTTTTCGAGACGGCGCGGATGTATCGAGGCCCGGCTCCGAGGCTGCCTTTGGATCGGATCCACGGGATCACGAGCTTCGAGCTTGGCTAAGGGATGGACGGGAAATTTGCGCCGTGATCGGACGCGGTGACGGGGCAGGGAGCCAGCCCGCCGGCCGGGAGGATGGGATTGCAATCGGTAAACACTTGGTCAAACGGCTCGCGCATGAGCGGTGGATCACGGGGTTTTAAGACAAAGGCGGCGGGCTGGGCGCTTTGCGCGCTGGCGGCGGGCTGGGCGCTTGCGCCGGCGGCGCGGGCGGACCTGGAGGGGCGGAAGGCGCTGGAGACGGCGCGCGCGGCCAAGGCCGAGCCCGCGGCGCTGCTGCCCTTGCTCGAAGCGCTGATCGCCGACGAGGCCGAGGGGGCGGAGCAACGCGAGGCGTGGCGCGCGGAGCGGGCCGGGCTGGTGGCCGCGATGACGCGGGCGCGGGCGACGGATCTGCTGCGCGAGGCCCCGGCGGGCGAGGCGACGGCGGAGGTGATCGCGCGGATGAAGGCGGTCTTGGCCGACCTGCGGGAGGTGGCGCGCGGGACCGCGGCCGACGACGCGAAGGATCGCGAGATCATCCGCCGGCTGGAGCGCCAGGTGCTTTGGGCCGAGGTGCGTCCGGTGGTGGACGCGTTGGAGAAGACGCTGGCGGCGGCGCGGGAGGCGAAGGGCGACGAGGCGGAGGCGCTTTTCCGCAAGGCGCGCGACATGCAGGCGGATTTGAACGCGCGCTATCCCGACTCCCCCTCGGCGAGCGCGATGCGCCTGAGGCGTCTCGACGACGAGCTGGCGGGGATCGCGCGCGCCCGCGGCGAGGCGGAGCTGGTCCGGATCCTGGCCGAGGCCCGGGCGAGCGCGGAGTCGGAGGCGGCGCGCGAGGCCTTGCTCGCCGCGGCGGAGAAGCTGCGAGCCGATCTCGACGCGAAGCTGCCCGGGTCGGAGGCCTCGGCCAACCGGGCCGCGCTGGAGCGCGGGATGCAGGCGGTGCGGGCGACGCCCTACCTTTCCCGGGCGGCGCGGCTGGACGCGGAGGCGGCGGCCTTGTTGCGCGCGGGCGACGCGCCGGCCGCGTCGGCCAAGCTGGAGGCGGCGATGGCGGAGATCGCGGAGGCGACGAAGGCCTTTCCCGCGGGCGCGACGCCGGACGCGGAGCTGGGCGAGCGCCTGCCCTTTCTCTGGGCGCGTCGGGCGCGTCTGGGAGATTTGCAGCGGGAGTTTTCGGGGTTGTTGCTGCCTTTGCCCGGCGTCCCGGGCGTGTGGATGATGGGGGTGGAGATGCCGCAGGGCTTGCACGAGCGGCTCATGGGTTCGAACCCGAGCCGTTTCCCGGGAGTGAAGCGACCGGTGGAGTCGGTGAATCTGGAGGATGCGCGGGCGGTGGCGAAGCGGCTGGGCTGGATCCTGGGCGCGGAGGTGCGCCTGCCGACTTTCGCCGAGTGGGGCGCGGCGCTGGCGAACAGCGAGCAGCAGGGTTGGCTGGCGGAAAACTCCGACGGGCAGGTGCGCGAGGTGGGACGGCTGGCGGCGAACGCCGCGGGTTTCCATGATCTCATCGGCAACGTGGCGGAATGGCTTTTGCCCGACCCGGCCGAGACCCGGCCGATCACGCGGGTGGCGGGGGGCGACGCCTTGGCTTCGCGAGACGCGGTGGCGAAGTCGCCGGCGCGCGAGGCCGAGCCGGCGCGCCGGGACAGGCTGATCGGCTACCGATTGGTGTTGGTCAAGCAGTAGGCGGCCTCAGCGGCGGGGCGCGGCGGCGGCGACGCCGGCGTAGTCCCAGACGGCGCGGCCGCCGTGGCTCGCGAAGGTGAGACGGGTGATGGTCGAGCCTTCGAGTTTCACGACGTCGGCGGGGACTTCGAGGAGGGTCCAGACGCCGGCCTTGGGTAGCGCCCCGAGCTGGCGGCGGTTGGTCGAGGCGACGGACTGTCCGCGGAGGATCAGGTTGGCGCCCCAGTGGGCGGAGCCTTCGACGCCGGCGCCGGTGCGCCAGGCGAGCATGAGTTCGCGGGGCGGCCGGGCGGGATCGATCCAGACCTGGACGAAGAGGGTGTCCCCGATGGAGACAGGGCGGGCGTTGGCGAAGAGGAGGCGGTTTTCCGCGGTGCCGGAGGCGGAGGCGGTCTCGTGTGCGCGCAGGCCGGAATAGGGGGCCGGTTTGGCGGAGACCCAGGTCCAGGCGGAGCCGTCGGCGGTGAGCGCGGAGGCCCCGGCGGGCAGGGCGTCGTCGAGCCAGAGCGTGTCGCCGGCGGAGGTCGGCGCGGAGACGAGGTTGCTCACCGTGACGGCCACGGCGGGGGAGAGGCGGGTGCGGCCGGAGCCGTCGGTGGCGAGCGCGGAGATGAAGCGGGTGCCGTTGGCGACGGTGGCGCTGTCCCAGGAGAGCGCGTAGGGCGCGGCGGTCACGGGCTGTCCGACTTCGCGGCCGTCGACGACGAACCGGACCGAGGCTACGCCGACGTCGTCCCAGGCCGCGGCGGAGAGCGTGACGGAGCCGGTGATCGTCGTGCCGGAGGCGGGCGAGGAGAGGAGGACGGTGGGCGGGGCGAGGTCGTCGCCGGAGGCGGCGAGGGTGGAGGCGAAGACGCCTGCGCCGAGGTTGTGATAGGAGCCGCCGGCGCCGGTTTCCAGGCGGAGCGGGCGGACCATGTAAACGGCTCCGGAGGCGGGCGGCGCGGCGTCGGTGAAGGCCAGGCCGACGACGGGCGCGGCGTTGAGCCGGGTGAAGGCGCCGTCGAGCGAGGCGGAGCGATAGATGTGGTAGCCGAGGGTGGCGTCGGGCGAAGGGCTCCAGGAGAGGGCGACACCGCCCGCGATCCCTGTGGCGCGGAGGTCGGCGGCGGGGCGGACGACATGGATGCGGAGGCTGGGGTCTCCCATCAGCGCGATGTGGGCGCAGTTGGCCATCGAGTTGGTGATGGAGCGGTAGGTGTCGCGGTTGTTCTGCGTCAGGCGGGCGGCGTCGCCGATGGTGCCGCCGGTGGCCATGGAGTGGAGAAACCAATGGGGACGACCGCCCCAGGCGGCGGCGAGACCGAGTCCGGGGGAGGCGAGCGAGGCGCGGAGGAGATTATCGCCCGTGTCCCAGTCGCCCATGTAGCTGCCCATGAGGAAGGTGAACACGCCCTGCGGGGCGGAGGCGGCGTAGCCCGCGGTGGTGGCGATGTTCTGCGCGCCGGTGTAGGTGCCCCAGCCGGCGCCGTAGGCGAGCAGATGGGTGCCGGAGGCGAGGGTGGGGAGCCATACGTTGGCGAGACCGGGCTGGGTGGCGTTGAGATTGTTGATCCGGGAGGCGCCGACGAGGGACGAGAAGGCGGAGTAGGCGCCGGTGGAGAAGCATTCGCCGTTGAGCACGCCGATGTAGTCGGCGGCGAGCGCGCGGGGGGCCACGGGCACTAGGCCGTGGCGATAGGCGTGGTTTTTATCGAGGTAACGGCGGAGGAGGGCTGTCTCCGTCTCGGCGAAGGCGGGGAGATTGGAGAGGTCGACGCGGCCCACCGACAACTCGATCGCGGAGGGGATCATGGACTGGTCGAATTTGCCGTCGCCCGGGACGTTGGTGAGGCGCGCGCGTTCGGTGGCGCTGGCGTTCGCGGTCTGGGCGTAGTCCACGTAAAGGTCGGTCCATTCGCCATCGAGGTCGCCGTAATAGGCGTCGGCCGGCCAGGCGCCCATGTGGTCCGTGTGGGCGTCGGGCGCATACTGGCCGGAGTAGGGGACGGCGACGTGGCCGAAGAGGAGCACGGAGCGCACCTCGCCGGGGAAGGCGGCGCAGGCGTCGCGGACGAGGCTTTTCACCGCGGGGGGCGGGAGCGTGGACGGGACGTCGTAGCGGACCACCTTCCAACCGTCGCCGACCAGATCGAGGCGCAGGCGGGCGAGCTCGGGGGCCAGGGCGGCGGCCTGCGACTGCTCGACGATCAAGACGAGGGCGCCCCTGCTTTCGACGGCGGGCAGGGCGGCGCCGGCCTGGGCGTAGCCGTAGCCGGTGTAGGTGCTGTGCTTTTTGATGATCTGATATTCGTGCGCGACGCCGGGCGAGGCCGAGGCGTCCACATAGGAGAGCGCGCTTCCGGGGAGGCTCGCGAGAGAGGTCCAAGAGGAGGCTTCCGGGAGTTTGGTCTGCACCTCGTAGGCGAGCGGAACGGCGACGTCGTCGGCTTTCCAGCGAAGCGTGAGGGCGGACGAGTTGGCGGAAGCTTCCGCCCAAGCCTGGACGGCCTGATTTTCCGGACCGGCGCAAAGGAATGTCGGGAGCCCTGCGAACGGGAGCGAGAGGGCGAAGGCTCGTGCGAGGAGCTGGAGGGGTTTCATACCTCACAGCGTCGCAAAATGGTTAAAAAATAGTATGCGGCCGCCTGCCTAACAAATTGAAGAGATTGGCCTTAACGAGTGCCGGGAGAGGCCCCACGGCTCTCCGTAAAACCCGGTTGGGCGCATGGGGGTGCGAGCCGGGGTCACAAGGGGGTTTTACCAAGGCGCAGACGGGGGTTTTCGCATGGAGGCGGCAAAAAATGACCGTGAAGAGCATTCTCGTAATCCGCTGCCAGCTATTAATAAGAGCCAAAAAGGCACAAAAGTGTCTTAATGGGTCTATTTAATTAAGCCATATAGGGCTTAATTTTATAATTCATTTATACCGGGTCTAAGGATTTCGTTTACGCGGCATTCGCCCCGCTGATACCTAGGGTTATTAACCCAGATAAGGTAGGGGTTTCCGTCTTAATGGATGGGGTCTCAATCCTGGTTCTGTTTCGCGCTAGTTTTTCATCTTCAATCACAATGAACACGACCTCTTCCACTCGCTCGGTTGCCGTCCTCGCCACGGCCATCGCTTCGCTCGGCTTGGCCTCGGTGGCCTCGGCGCAGCTGTATTACGACGCCAACAACACCACCGCCGGCGTGGGTGGCACCGGCAACTGGATCACTTCGGGCGCCGCGGGTTCTCGTGTGTGGTCGTCGTTGTCCACGGGTGGCGTCGCGAACGGCGACCTGTCCCACTGGAGCAACACGAACAACGCCGCCACGGAGGCGGTGTTCGGCGGCACCGCGGGCACGGTCACCGCCAACGCCGCGATTTCCGTCGGCAACATCACCTTCAACACGACCGGCTACTCGGTCACCGGCACCTCCGCCATCACGTTGCAGGCCGCCTCCGTCCTCTCCGTCAGCACCGGCACCTCGACGATCAGCGCTCCTCTCGCCGGCGCCGGCACCTCGCTCACCAAGTCCGGCACCGGCACCTTGAGCCTGTCCGGCACCAACACCTACACCGGCTCCACGATCATCGGCGCCGGCACCCTCTCGGTCACGCCTTCCGCCATCGCCGGCAGCTCGGGCCTGACGGTCAACAGCACCGGCACGCTCAGCCTCGGCTCCACCGGTTCCTTCGCCAAGCCGGTCACGCTCAACAACGGCGGCACGATCGCCTTGGGCGGCACGAACGGCGCCTACAGCCTCGGCGCGCTCAGCACCGGCGCCGGCTCCAGCACGATCAACTTCGGCGGGCTGACCAGCTCGACCTTCACCTTCGCCAGCCTCGGCACGCTCTCCGGCGTGGTGAACGTCCTCAACTACACCCACTCGGCGACCAACTACATCCGCTTCGCCTCGGTCACGGTGGCGGGTCTGACCTCGGCCTTCACCATCGGAGGCCAGGCCGCCGGATTCAACGGCAACGGCGAGCTCGTCCTCGCCTCCGCGATCCCCGAGCCCTCCAGCGCCGCCGCCTTGGCCGCCGCCGCCGCGCTCGTCTGGGCCGGTTCCCGCCGCCGCCGCGCCGTCCGCGCTTGATTCGCGAACCGACGACGGACGTCCCTTCAACTTCGCTCCCTGGCCCCGTCGTTCGCGACGGGGCTTTTTTTCGCCCTTTCTACGCCCGCTTCCCAAGACCCGGATATGGAGACCAACAAAGATCTTCGCGTGTTTTCGCCCGAGGACCCTCGCCACCGTTTTCGGCTCTGGGTCCGTTTCACCGACGAGAAAAAATCCTTCCTCTACGTTTACTGGAAGCGGGTCGGGCTCACCTTGCTCGCCTTGGCGATCGTGGGATGGGAGTTCGGCACCGCGGCGGTCTGGGCCAATTTGCGCTACCGGCGCGACTACGAGACCGCCCGCTACGAGATGCTGTTGTTTCCGTGGAAATGGGACGAGGCCCGGCTCGGACTGGCGCGCCATCGCCTCGCGCTGGGCGAAAAGGCGTGGAGCGAGGGCAAGCACAATGCCGCGGTGGTCTATCTTCGCGCCGGACTCTCCCAGGTGCCCGACGACCTGCCGCGGCGGCAGCTGCTCGGCACGGCCTACATCGCCTTCGGCCGCGTCGACTACGCCCTCGACACCCTCGAGGCCGGCGCCGAACAGGCCTCGAAGGAGGACAAGCAGGAATACCTTCGTCTCCTTTTCATGCTGCTCTTCGAGGTGCAGGACGACACCCGCGCGCTCACGCTCGCCAAGCGGTTGATGCCGGAAAAACCGGACGAGCAGCTCAAGCATCTGTTTTTCGCCCTCAACGCCGCCACCGCGCTGCAAAACGGCGGAGCCTACGACCAGGCCGAGCAGATCATCGCCGACTGGGGCTTGAACCGGTCCGCCGAAGGCCAGCTCCTGCTCGCGCAGGCCGACTGGGATCGCGGGCACAAGGAGCTGGCGGTGCGCCGTCTCGTGGCGGAGCGCGCGAATTTCCCCCAGCGCGACGACATCCTGGTGCGTCTTATCCGCTATCATCGCGATCTGGGGGACACCGAGGCCGCCCACAAGGCCGCGCGCGAACGCTTCACCCTCGACACCGACAGTCCCGGCCCGCGCCTCGACCTGCTCTACACCCTGCACGACACCGCGGATTTCCCCGCCGTGCGCGCCGAGGCCGACGCCTACCTCGCGGCTTTCGACAAAGACCCGGCCGCGCTTCAACAACTCGCCTGGTTCGCGCTCGACGTGGGCGACGTGGCGCTGGCCGCGCGCGTGCACGACCGCGCGATCGAAAAGGGCCACAGCCCGGAGATGTTCATCCTCACCTCCGTGCAGGCCCGCCTGGCGGCCCAGGACTATGCGGGCGCGCTCGCGGTCGCGGATCAAAAGCTCGTCGACGGAGAAGGGCGCATCCGCGACTTCGGCTCCTATCTCGCCGGCCTGCGCTCCGTCGCCTACTACGGTCTGGGGGATCCGGAGAAGGGAGATCTCCAGCTCTCCGCTTTTCTCAACCGCGCGCAGCTTCGCGCCGTCGACGGCCTCTTTCTCGCCCGCCAGCTCGTGCTCGTGGGCGCCGAGCAGGCCGCCGCGCGCGCCTTGGGTCACGCGGTCGCGCAGGATCCCTACAACCAGCTCGCGTTGAGCGAGCTCGTGCTCGTGAGCGCCCGCCTGCGCGACCGCGATGCGCTGCGCCGCCAGCTCCCCCGGCTTCTGGCGATGCGAAAGCCGTCGCGCGGGGTGTTGGAGGAGGCCGCCGCGGCCTTGGATGTCGCCGCCGACCAGGTGTTGCTCCAGACCGTGTCGGGCGTGCTGGCCAAGCTCCCCTGACCGGCATCCCGGCGGTTCCGTGGTCGGCCGGCGGGCGCGTCGGCGGTCCGCGGCGCCCGC
>CAYTLL010000007.1:27069-105773 GCA_964438755.1 uncultured Akkermansia sp.
GCGCCCGCCCACTGCGCCGGATCACGCGCAGGACTTTTCGACGGGCGCGGGGCGGGGCAGGTCGCCGAGCGAACCGAGCCGGAGGCCGGCCAGCGACGGCAGCCGAAGCGAGGCGTGGGGAAAAGGATCCGACACGGTGGTGGAGTTGGGCACGACCACCACGCGCAACCCCGCCGCGGCCGCGGCCGCGTGTCCCGGCATGGAGTCCTCGAAGGCGACCGCCTCCGCCGGCTCCAGGCCCAGGCGCCCGAGCGCGGCCAGGTAGAGATCGGGCGCGGGTTTGCCCCGCGGCACGTCTTCCCTGCAGAGGACGGCCTGGAAAAACTCGAGCAGCCCCCGGGCGGCGAGGTGTCCGTCCACGTGGCGGTGCGAGGAGTTGGACGCCACGGCCAGGCGCAGACCGGAGTCGCGGGCGGTCTCCAGCAGCTCCCGCACGCCGGGCAGCACCGGCGCCTCGCGGCAGCGGCGGCGGGTGCCTTCGAGGAAACGCGAGGACAGGGAGCCTCTGTCGTAGGATTCCGGATACGCGGTCCAGAGGTCGGCGGCGACGTCCACATGGCCCACGCAGGCGTGGAGCACGCGGGGATCGCCGACAAAGCCGTCCTCGGCGTGCACCTGTCGCCAGGCTTCGAGAGTGGCCGTCTCGGTGTCCACCATGAGGCCGTCGAAGTCGAAGATGAGTCCGCGCAAAGGCATGAGCGGCGCACGGTTGCCGGAAGCCGGTCAAGGGCAAGCCCGGGCGCGCCTTTGGCGGCGGGACCGTCTCGCGTGTCGCGCTCCGGCCGTCCCTTCGTTCGCCGGAGTCGAAAAATGAAAAAACGGCGGCCTGTCGGCCGCCTTTTAAGAGTTCGGAATCGGGACGATTTCTTACGGCATCATCTGAAAGACTTGGCCGTTCGACTGGATCCGGAAGCTGCCGACCGGCACGCCCGCGACCTTGGCCAGGTTCAAGTTTCCATATACGGGGTAGTTGCCGACGGTGGCGGCGGGGCCTTGCGGACCGGCCGGACCGGCAACACCTTGAATGCCTTGGGGGCCGACTTCGCCCTGTAGACCTTGCGCACCTTGGGCGCCGACCGGGCCTTGCTCGCCGGTGTCGCCCTTCGGACCCTGGGGGCCGACGGCGCCGACCGTGAATTCTAACACGTCGGTGCCGGTGGTGCCGGTGCCGAACGAAACCATCAGGCGATAGGAACCCGGGTTTTCGGCGACTTCGGAGGGAAGGAGGACGGTGATGTCCTTGGTCGCCGCGTTATAGCTCGAGGAGAGCACGGAGACGCTGTTTCCGGAATCGGAAATGGAGACGGTGGGCTTGACCTTGATTTTGTCGAAGTCGATGCCCGAGAATAGGATGGCGTTGGTCGATAGGTTCTCCACGCGGGAGACGACCACTTGGTTGCAGCTCAAGAGCGACTGGGCTTGGGCATGGGCGGCGACGGGCGCGAAAACAGCCGCGGTAAAAGCCACGACCGGAAAGGGGATTTATGTAAATCAGTCGTAGATTTAAGACGGTTGCGACCAAGGTTTAGACCCCGTAAGCGGGAGAGGTGCTTTACCTGTAATAATGGGCTGGGGTAATTCGAGCTTGGGGTTTTTGCAGAGGGGTGAGCGTATCGCGGGAAGCCGCTCTTTGCAAACGGCTCGTCCTGTGTTCTCTGCTTTGCGCGCTCCTCCCGACCGCCTCGATCCCCATGCCCGCCCAACCCGGAATCCCTCGCCGCGTCAGTCTCAGTCTTTGTCTGGCCGGATCGCTTCTTTACATGACATCCGTCGCTTCAGCCCAGGCGCCCGATCGCGGCGCCGAGTTTCTCAAGCCCGCCACGCGCGACCGCGCCGCGATCGCGCCGGAGTTCAAGTGGGACTTCTCGCCGATCTATCCCTCCTGGGAGGCCTGGGAGGTCGGCATGGCGGACATGAAGGCCAGGATGGACGCCTTCGCCGCGCTCAAGGGCACGCTCAAGGACGGCCCGGCCGCCCTGCTCAAGGCCTACCGCCTCTTCGACGAGATCGGCATCCTGCAATACCGCGTCTACCGCTACCCCTCGCTCCAGCGCGACACCGACACGCGCGACCAGGCCGTGAACGGTCGCATGCAGCGCGTGCAGGCGCTCTTCGCCGAGTTCGGCACCGCCACGTCCTGGTTCACCCCCGAACTCCTCTCCGTGCCCGAGTCTCGGGTCCGCGCCTGGATCGACGCCACGCCCGAGCTTGCGATCTACCGGTTTCCGATCCTCGACTCCTACCGCCAGCAAACGCACGTCCTCGACGAGAAAGGGGAAAAACTCCTCTCCTTCGCCGCCCGTTTCAACGAGACGCCCCAGTCCGTCTACTCGGAGCTCAGCACCTCCGACATCAAGTTCCCGGTCATCACCCTCGGCGACGGCCGCGAGGTGAAGCTCTCCCCCGGCGCCTACCAGCAGCTCCTCGCCACCAATCCGCTCCAGGCCGAGCGCGCCAAGGCCTTCGAGGCCTACCTCGGCACCTACGAGGCGACGAAAAACACCTACGCCGCCATCTATCGCGGGATCCTCGAGCGCGGCTGGTTTCTCTCCCAGGCCCGCGACTATCCCTCCACGCTGCACCGCGCGCTCGATGGCAACGCGATCCCGGTCGAGGTCTATTCCACGCTCGTCGACACCGTCCGGGCCGGCGCCGCGCCGCTTCAGCGCTACCTTCGCCTGCGCAAAAAGATCCTCGGGCTGGAGACCTACCACCTCTACGACGGCCAGGTGCCGCTGGTGAAGGACGAGACCGTCTGGCCCTACCGCCCGGCCCGCGATCTGGTCCTCGAATCCGTCGCCCCGCTCGGCGCCGGGTATCAGGCGAAGATGCGCGAGCTCCTCGAGCGCAACCGCATCGACGTCTACGAAAACGAGGGCAAGCGCTCCGGCGCCTACTCCGCCGGCGTCTACGGCGTCGGCCCCTACGTGCTGATGAACTACAACGACACGCAGGACGCCCTCTTCACCTTCGCGCACGAGATGGGGCACGCCATGCACACGCGCCTCTCCGAGGAGGCCCAGCCCTTCGTGACGAGCGACTACACGATCTTCGTCGCCGAGGTCGCCTCGACGACCAACGAGCGCCTCATGCTCGAGCATCTGCTCGCGAAGACGAGCGACCCGAAGGCCCGATTCCTCCTGCTCCAGCACGCCATCGATTCCATCGTCGGCACCTTCTACACGCAGGTGCTTTTCGCGGACTTCGAGCGACGCGCCCACGAACGCGTCGAGAAGGGCGAGCCTGTCACGGCCGACGCGCTGGGGGAGATCTACGGCGGCCTGCTCAAGGACTACTACGGCGACGCCGTCGCGCTCGACGACAAGTATCGCCTCACCTGGACGCGCATCCCGCACTTCTACAACTCCCCGTATTACGTCTATCAATACGCGACCTGCTTCGCCTCGTCGGCCAAGCTCTACCGCGACATGTTCCAGGGGCCGGCGGAGGGCCGCGCCGCCGCGGTGGAGCGCTACCTGACGCTGCTGCGCAGCGGCGGAAACGACCATCCGATGGAGCAGCTCCGCAAGGCCGGCGTCGATCTCGCCAGGCGCGAGACCGTCCAGGCCGTCGTCGACCAGATGGACGAGCTGGTGACGCGTCTCGAGGCCGAGGCCGACAAGCTGCCGAAGGAATAAGCGGCCGTCGCCTGCGTCCTGTCCGCGGCGCGAACAACAAAGAAGGCCGCCTCTTGCGAGGCGGCCTTTTGCTTTGTCCCAAACGAAGCGGAAGGGAGACGGAGTCCCGTTTTTGGCTCAGCCGACGCGACGACGGCGGGAGGCGGCGAAGCCGAGCATGCCGAGGCCGGTGAGCGCCGCGGCGGAGGCGGGCTCGGGCACCGTGGAAAAAGCGGTGGTGTTGAAGGGCAAAAGCGAGTTGCCATCACCGTTGGCGATATCGGTCCAGTTCGTGGTGACATTTCCGATTTCTGCCAGATAAGCGGACATGCTGCTGAGGCCGGAACGCGGGCCGGTGTAGGCGCCGCCGTCGGAGCTTGCGGTCAGCAACACGATTTGGCCGGAGGCGAGGCCTGTGCCGGTCGAAACGCCGGCATCGCCGGCGTTTATGAATGCCAGGAAAGTGGTGGGCGTCGCGCCGGAGCCGATGTAAGCGTAGATGCCGTCGGCGCCGGTGGCGAAACCGCGGTTGGTGCTGCCCGAAATCGAAAGCGGTGAAAGCGTGCCGACGCTGGCCGTGGTTCCGACGGTGAAGTTGTTCATGACGACGACGGTGCCGGCGGAGATGGAGCTTGTCGCGGTCCAGGTCGTGAATGATTCACCGGTGTTGAAGGCGGTTCCGCTCCACTCGTTATCCGTGAAGATAATGCTGGTGTTGGCGGCGATGTTGGAAAGCGCAACGAATGCGAGATCATCGGTGCCGTCGGCGTTGTATCCGACGAAGGCGATGGTCTGGGCGCCGAGGCCGGAGGCGGTGGCGAGCGACAGTGCGAAGAGATACGGTAAATGCTTCATGACGCGTTTACCTTCCCGGACTACCGCGCCGAAATCGCGTCCTTGCGGTTAAGTTTCGGTCACGAACGCGCCCGGTCACGGCCGCGTTACGCCGTCGCCGAAGTTTGACAGTGCCGGGCTAGCGGAGCGCGCACGCCGTCCTTTTGCATGACGTCCGCTTCCCATCCATGCGCACCAAACTTCACTCCCTGCTCGTCGGCGCGTCCTTCGCGCTGCTTCCGCTTTCCGTCCACGCCGAGATCGGCTTTCTCGGCGGCGCCTCGCTGCCCAACGGCGGCGAGATCGTCTCCTACGGCGGCGGCGCGCTGCTCACCACCGATTCGCTCGCCGGCGTGAATCACGCCGTGCAGGCCTACTCGATCGACGCCGACGGCGCGCTCGGCGCCGGCGTCTCCGTCAACCTCAACTCCGTCTTCGGCGGCGCGGCCAACATCGCCTCCGTCTCCAGCGTCCTCGCCGACGCGCGCGGCTTCGGCGTCGCGACGATCATCCCGTCCGCGATGGGCGCCTCCGACTTCGGGCGCGTCGCCATCTTCGAGCTCTCCACCGGAAATATCCTCAAGACCCTCGACGTCGGCTATCACCCCGACTCGGTGACCATCACGCCCGACGGCACGAAGCTGCTTGTCGCCAACGAGGGCGAATACGGTTCCACCAGCAGCTCCACGCCCGAGGCGGTGAACCGCAACGGCTCCGTCAGCGTCATCGACATCGCGGGCGTCGGCTCCGGCAACTACGTCTCGGCCCTCGGCGCGCTCACCTCCGCGGTCGTCTCGACCTACGATTTCACCGCGACGAACCTCGCCGCCGGCGTCACCCTCGACGGCGTGCGCAACAACCGCCTCGACACGCTTACGGTCAAGTCGCCGAACGCGGCCGACGTGGAGCCCGAATACATCGCGGCGACCAACGGCGTCGCCTACGTTTCCCTTCAGGAGGGCAACGCCATCGCCACGCTCGACCTCTCCACCGGCAAATACACCCGGATCAACTCGCTCGGCACCATCACCCAGACGATCGACGCCTCCGACCGCGACGGCGCGGGCAACACGACCCTCGCCAATCGCAATGACACCGTCGCCGGCCTGCCCATGCCCGACACGACCAAGACCTTTTCCCGCGGCGGCACCCGCTACCTCGTCACCGCCAACGAGGGCGACGCCCGCCCCGACGACGGCGACATCTTCCGCGCCGCGCAGCAGAACACGACCGTCAACGGCTCGCTCGCGCCCAACATCGACTCCGCCGTCGATCCGATCGTGAACAACACCGGCATCGGACGTCTCAACATCCTCAAGGACCAGGGCGACACGGACGGCGACGGCGACATCGACACGCCGACCATGCTCGGCACCCGCAGCGTCACCATCTGGAAGGTGAACGGCGACGGCAGCCTCTCCATCGCCTTCGACTCGGGCGCGATGATCGAGAAATTCGTCATCGAGAACGACCTCGTCTCGCACAACATCAACAGCGGCAACACGGCCAACTTCGACACGCGGTCCGACGACAAGGGGCCCGAGCCCGAGGCGCTCGAGTTCGCGAGTTTTGGCGGTCGCGACTTCGTGTTCGTGGGCGCCGAGCGCCAGAACGGCATCTTCCAATTCGACGTCACCGATCTGAACAACGTGTTCATCTCGGGCTACTACAACCCCGTCACGGGCACGGCGGACAGCGGCGGCGCCTTCATCTCGCCCGAGTCGATCATCTTCATCCCCGCCGCGAACAACCCGAGCGGCCAGAACCTGATCGTGGTCGGCTTCGAGGGCACCGGCGGCAACGGCTCCATCGCGACCTTCGCGGTGAGCTCGATCCCCGAGCCCGCGTCCGCCGCCGCGCTCGCCGGACTTGGCATGCTCGGCTTCGCCGCGCTGCGCCGCCGCCGCTGATCGGTTTCTCGCTTCCCCATGGCCAGGACGAAGGGCCGGCTCGAAAGAGCCGGCCCTTTTTCGTGCGAGCCCTCGGGCTCGCGCTCCGCCGTCGCGCGGCTCAGCCGATGAGCTTGCTGAGGCGGGTGCGGTATTTTTTGGAGAGCTCGATGTTCGCCTCCATGCCGCCGGGGATGTTCTGGCTGGTGACCAGCGGGAGTTCGTGGCCGTGCGTTTTCAGCCAATCGAGGACCTCCAGGGTGAGCAGGTTGAGAAGGGTGGCGCCGATGAGCGTGGAGGTGGGGCCGGCGAAGCGGCCCGGCGTGACTTCGGTGATGGCGTCGCCGGTGACCCCGAGGTTGTCCAGCACGTGGTCGGCGACGGCGTGGAGATTCTTCCCGCCGGGGTGCACGGTCTTCGAGGTCTGGCTCATGTGGAGCGAGGTGAGCGCGATGACGTGCACGCCCTTCTTTTTCGCGTAGAGGGCGACTTCGATGGGCGATGCGTTTTTGCCCGAGTTGGAGATGACGACGATGCTTTCGCCGGCCTTGAAATGATAGTGGTTGTCGTAGCGCTCGGCCAGGCGGGTGCCGTAGCCGACGACGTTTTCGGAGAAACCGTAGCCGGGGTCGATGAGACCGGTGACGGGCATGAGGCCGCCGGCGCGTCCGATGATCTCACGCCCGATGAGTTCGGAGTGGCCGCTTCCGAAGGTGTGGAGGACGCCGCCCTCGGCGATGGAGCGGCCGATGGCCGGCGCGACGGCGCGGATGACGGGCATGTTTTTCTCGCGGGCTTTCGCGAGCATCTCGGTGGCGGTGGCGTAGTAGGAGTCGGCGATGGACATCGTGGGCGGGGAGCAGGGAGCGATGAGCGTGGAGCCGGAAGCGAGCCAATCTTTCGGGTTGGGCGCCGGTTGTCGCGCGCGTTGGTTCAGAACAGGATCGTCGCGCTGATCGAGCCGAAGACCTGGCTGTCGTCCTGGCCCTCGAACTCCTTGGTGCGATAGGCCTGCGCGTAGCGGAGCTGCAAATACGGCGTGACGATGCCGACGCCGGCGTAGAGGTCGGCGACGAAGGGCTCCTTGTCGATATCGGGGCCGTCCTTGAACGAGTTTCCGTCGAGGGTGATGTCGCGGGCTACGGCGCGTCCGTCGAAGGCGCCGAAGAGGAAGAATCCGAAGCGCGGGCGGCCGTCGGGGCGTGCGCCGGAGTGGCTGGACGGGTCGCCGGAGGGGCGGATCAGGTTGCTGCCGAAGTCGGCCGGCATGCGCCAGCCGGCGCGGAGCTCGGCGCCGGCGTTGGCGTAGGTAAAGACGTTGCCGAGGCAGACTCCTGCGTGCGGGATGAGGTCGGCGCCCCAGCCGTCGCGGGCGTCGGCGGTGGAGAAGCGGTATTTCCGCTCGTAGACGAGGTTAACGCCGGGCTCGTCGCGGATCTGGTTTTTCCAGCCTTCGGCGTGCTCGACGTCGATGAGATCGTGGAAACCGTTCTGGACCTCGTCACCGAGGGCGGAGGGGCCGACGATGCCGGCGTTGATTTCGAAAACGTCGAGCCGGTCGGCGCGGCCGCCGAGGGAATCGGGATAAAAGACGTGGAGCGCGACGCCGCCGTAGAGCCAGGCCGCGTAGGGCCGGTCGTCCGGCTGGTAGGCGGTGGTCCGGGTGTCGACGGGGGTGTAGATGTTTTGTCCGAGGGAGAAGCCGGCCTTGTAGACGTGGCCCTCCGGGACGAGGCGTCCGAGCGACCGGGCGAACCAGCGGGCGGGCGCGAGGGTGTCGTCGCCGACGAGAGAGCGCAGGTCGGGCGAGAGGTAGGAGAGCTTGAAGCCGTTGGTGTAGGCCTGGTCGGTGCCGGCGAAGTATTTGTCGTTCTCGGTGTAGAACGTGAGCGAGCCGTGCCGGGGCGGGGCCTCGGGTGTCGTCAGGGCCGCCGCATCGGCGGCGAAGGCGCACGGCGCGGCGGCGAGACAGGTGATCGGCAAAAGCAGGCGCATGAAAGGACGCTCCGGCCTCACTCCGCCGATTGCCAGCGGCCGTAGATGCCGCAGGGCAGGACCTTGGCGTAGTCGTTTTTCCCCGCCGCGGAGCCGGAGACGGCGTCGGCCTGGATGGGGAGGCCGACCTCGCCCGCCGTGATCGCGCCGGCGCGGTCGCCGAGCAGCGCGTGGAGCAGATTGGCCACGACGGTGGGCGAGAGGCGCGCGGTGTAGGCGTTGATCAGGAAGAAGAGGGGGCGGGGCGTGAGGACCTCGCGGCACTCGCGGAGCAGTTCCCAGAGGCTGTCCTCGAGCTTCCACATCTCGCCGCCGGCGCCGCGTCCGTAGGTGGGCGGGTCCATGATGACGGCGTCGTATTTGCGGCCGCGCTTGATCTCGCGGCGGACGAACTTGAGGCAGTCGTCGACGATGTAGCGGATGGGCGCCTCGGCGAGACCGCTGAGGGCGGCGTTTTCCTTGCACCACTTCACCATGCCCTCGGCGGCGTCGACGTGGGTGACGCTCGCGCCGGCCTTGGCGGCGGCGCAGGTGGCGGCGCCGGTGTAGCCGAAGAGATTGAGGACGTTGATTTCGCGGCCGGAGGCGCGGGCCTGCTTGATGAGGGCGGAAGACCACTCCCAGTTGACCGCCTGCTCGGGGAAGAGGCCGGTGTGCTTGAAGCTGGTCGGCTGGATGCGGAAGGTGAGTCCGAGCCGCTCGTAGCCGATGGTCCAGTGCTCGGGCGGCCGGTTGCGAAACTCCCAGCGTCCGCCGCCTTCTTGGCTGCGGTGGTAAAAGCCGTCCCAGCCTTTCCACTCCGGGCCGTCGGACTTGGGCCAGATGACCTGGGGATCGGGGCGCACGAGGTTAACCCGGCCCCAGCGTTCCTGTTTGAGGCCGAAGCCGCAGTGCAGCAGCTGGTAGTCCCGCCAGCCGTCGGCGAGAAGAAGCGGGGAGCGAATGATGGCGGGAGCGGACACGCGCCGGAGCGAAGGGGGCGCGCCGGGTGCTGTCGAGCGCGGGGCGGCGGGGATGCGGAACGACCGGCGTGGCGTTCCGCCGGGCGGGGGCGTTTTCCCCGGGGACCGGGGTGGCACCCGGGCCGGTTCCTGTGGCGCTTTGGGTAACACGCCTCATGGGCGGCGAAGGGGTTTTTATTTACGGTCTGTTAAAGCTTTCGCCGGTTTGTGCCGGTTTATCCCCAGTTCTCCGGCCGTTGCCGCGCCCATGGTTTTCCCTCGTCCACCTTCTCCCGCCCAGCCCTGCCGTGTGCTGTTGGTGGACGACAATCGCGCGATCCATGACGATTTTCGCAAGATCCTGGCGCCGGTTCCGGGCAAGGCGACGGCGTCCTTGGACGAGGCGGAGGCGGCCCTTTTCGGCGCTCCGGTCGACGCCCCGGCGGTGGCCGCGCCGGTCTACCAGGTGGACTCCGCCTATCAGGGCGCGGAGGCGATCGAAAAGGTGCGCGCCGCGCTCCGGGAGGGCCGGCCCTACGCGCTGGCCTTTGTCGATGTGCGCATGCCGCCCGGCATGGACGGCGTGGAAACGACGGCGCGACTCTGGCGCGAGTGTCCGGATTTGCAGGTCGTGCTTTGCACCGCCTACAGCGACTATTCGTGGGACGAGATGGCGGCGGCGCTCGGCCGTTCCGACCGTTATGTCATCCTGAAGAAGCCCTTCGACTCGATCGAGGCGCAGCAGGTCGCCGCGGCCCTCACGGAGAAGTGGCGTCTCCTCCAGGCGAACCGGTCCCATGTCGAGGAACTCGAGCGGAAGGTCGTCGAGCGCACCGCCGAGCTGGCCGCGACCAACGCCCGCCTGCGCGCGGAGGTGGACACCCGCCGCGAGGCCGAGCGAGCGCTCGCCAAGGCGAAGGAGGACGCCGAGCGCGCCGACCGGGCCAAGAGCGTCTTTCTCGCCAACATGAGCCACGAGATCCGCACGCCGATGAACGGCGTGATCGGCATGGCCAACCTTCTTCGCGACACCGGCCTCTCCCCCGAGCAGCGCGATCTGGTGGAAACCCTCTGCGGCAGCGGCGACGCCCTGCTCGCGATCATCAACGACATCCTCGACTTCTCCAAGATCGAGGCCGGCCGCATGGAGCTCGAGCGCTGCGACTTCGATCTGCCGCTGCTCGTCGAGCGCGTGCTCGACCTGCAGTCGGCGCAGGCCTCGGGCAAGCCGGTCGAGCTCCTGTGGGAGGTCGATGCCGAGGTGCCGTCGTGGGTGCGCGGCGACCCCACGCGCCTTCGCCAGGTGCTGCTCAATCTCGTCGGCAACGCCGTCAAGTTCACCGCCTCGGGCGAGGTCGGCGTGCGCGTGTCGCAGGAATCGCGCGCGGGCGGCGTCACGCGGTTGCGCTTCGAGGTGCGCGACACGGGCATCGGCATCGGTCGCGACGCGCTCGCCCGCGTGTTTCAACCTTTTGTGCAGGCGGACGATTCGACCACCCGTCGCTTTGGCGGCACCGGTCTCGGGCTCGCGATCTGCAAGCGCATGGTCGAGCTGATGGGCGGCGTGATCGGCGTCGAGAGCGTGCCGGGGCGCGGATCGACCTTCTGGTTCGAGGCGCCCTTTCCGGTGGCTGACGAGACTGGGCGCGACACGGCGGCCTCGCCCATGCGTCGCGATCTGGCGGGTTTTCGCGCCCTCGTGGTCGACGACAACGCCACCAACCGGAAATTGCTGCGCCGCCTGCTCGGGCGCTGGGGGCTCGCGGTCTCCGAGGCGGCCGACGGCCCTTCCGCCCTCGCGACGCTCGAGCGCGAGGATCCTACCTGCGACGTGGTGCTGCTCGATTACCAGATGCCGGGAATGGACGGTCTGCAGCTCGCCGCCGCCATCCAGGCCCGTGTCCGGGACGGCGAGCGCGCGCCCGCCTTGGTGATGCTGAGCTCGCATGGGGAGCGCCTGCACGGCGATGCGCTCGCCCAACACGGCCTGGCCGCAAGCCAGCTCAAGCCCATCCATCCCGGCGCGCTCCACGACTGCCTCGCCGAGATCCTGGGTCGTCGCGGCACGCCCCCCGGCCTCGTGGAGAGCGAGGATCCGGAGGCTCCGTCCCCGGACGGCTTCGGCGGCTTGCGCATCCTCGTCGCCGAGGACAACGCGGTTAACCAGAAGGTCGTGCGTCTGCAGCTGAGGAAGCTCGGGCTCGAGGCCGATTTCGTCTCCGACGGGCAGCGGGCGGTCGAGGCCGCGGGCCGCACGCCCTACCAGCTTGTTCTCATGGACGCCTGCATGCCCGTGCTCGACGGGCTCGAGGCGACCCGCCGGATCCGCCGTCTTGCGCGGCTTCCGGGCGAGGCGGCCTCCTTCGTGCGCCCGGTGATCATCGCCATGACCGCGAACGCCCTTCCGAGCGACCGGGCGGAATGTCTCGCCGCCGGCATGGACGACTACGTGGCCAAGCCCGTCACGCTTCCCGTGCTGCGCGACGCGCTGCGGCGCAATTTCCCCGCCCAGCTCCTCGCCTGACCGTCGTGCCGATGAAGTCCGCCGTCCCTTTTTCCCAGCGCCTGAGCCCGCAGCAGCTGTTGCACGCGTTTTTGGACAACATCCCGGACCTCGTCTATTTCAAGGACCTCGAGTCGCGCTTCATCCTCGTCAGCTCGGGAAAGCTGGCCCTGCATAAATTCGCCTCGCCGGACGCCATCATCGGCAAGACCGACTTCGATATTTTCGACGAGGCGCACGCGCGGTCCGCCTACGAGGACGAGCGGCGTATCATCGCGACCGGGGCGCCTATCCTCGACAAGCTCGAGAAGGAGATCTGGCCCGACGGCACCGTCACCTGGTGCGTGACCAGCAAGATGCCCCTGCGGGACGAGACGGGGACGATCGTCGGCACCTTCGGCATTAGCCGCGACGTCACGGGTCCGAAACGTCTCCAGGAGCAGCTCGAGACCGCGCAAAAAGATCTCGTCGACGCCTCGCGCAAGGCCGGCATGGCCGACGTCGCCACCGGCGTGCTGCACAACGTCGGCAACGTGCTCAACACCGTCAACGTCGCCGCCGACCAGCTTGCCGAGGGGCTGCGCAAGAGCCGCGTGGAAGGCTTGGCGAAACTCGCCGAACTGCTGGGCGAGCAGGCGGGGGACCTGCCCGGGTTCTTCGCCACCGCGCGCGGCCGCCAGGTGCCGGGCTACGTCGCCCAGCTGGCCGAGCATTTCAAGACGGAGCGGGATCGTCTGCTGGGCGAGCTCGCGGAGCTGCGGCGCTCGATCGACCACATCAAGGACGTGGTGGCGATGCAGCAGAGCTTCGCCGGATCCCCCGGCGTGGTGGAGGCGCTCGATCCGGTGGCGTTGATCGAGGACTCGCTGCGTCTCAACGTGGCCGCGCTGATGCGTCACGACGTGCGCGTTGTGCGCGATTTTTCCCCCACGCCGCGGGTGCAGGCGGATCGCACGCGGGTGCTGCAAATCCTCGTGAACCTCGTGCGCAACGCGAAGCACGCGCTCGACGACGGGGATCCTGCCGAGAAGCGCATGACCCTGCGCGTGGAGCCTGCCGGTCCGGAGCGCGTGCTCCTGGTCGTGGCGGACAACGGCGTGGGCATCCCCAATGAGAATCTCGAGCGGATCTTCGCGCACGGCTTCACGACGCGGAAAACCGGGCACGGCTTCGGCCTGCACTCGGCGGCGATCGCGGCAAAGGAGTTGGGCGGCAGCCTGCACGTGCGCAGCGAAGGCCCGGGCAAGGGCGCGGAGTTTATCCTCGAGCTGCCGGTGGCGCCGCCGGAGCCCGAAGGCGGGTCGATGCCCGTGAGCGCCGACGACGCCGCGACCCTGCTGGTGCGCAAGGCGGGGATTTGAACGGGGCCGAGCCGGCGAGCGCGCGGCGTTCAGTCGGCGGCGGGTGGCGGCGCCAGCCGATACTCGATCGCGGGGAGCGCCGCCGCTTCGTCGGCGGGCTCGTGGCCGGTCGCCCCGACCGACCAGACGACGGCGCGCTCGCGTGAATAGCGGATTGGCGCGCCGTCGGCCGCGTCGACGGGCACGGCCGGAAAATAGGCCGGGACGAGTTCGGCGAGCGATTCGGGAGGCGTGCCGCCGCGCGCGGCGCGCTCCGCCTGGAGGGCGACGAAGGCCTGCAGCGCGGAGAGGCGGGCGTTCATCAACGGACGGAAACGCAGGACGGATGAGAGATCGACGAAGGTGTTGGCGGCGTAGTGGCGGCCGAAGGCGTTGTCCGGATGCGGCAGCCCGAAGAGCAGCGTGGCCGGGCCGCGATCGGGTTTGGGCCAGTCCAACGCGGAGACCGGGGTCGTATCGATCCGGGCCAGCCCGGCCCGCAGGTTCTCGATTTCCCAGCGGGCTGATTGGTGGGGCTTGTAGAACCAGATCGCGCCGGGCGGCGGGTCGGGGATCCCGACCACGCTCATCCCCTCCACATACTTTTCAAGATCGTCGCTGTTGGCGTTGAGCAGCGTGAAGTGGGCCTCGTTGTGGAGGACGGAGACGAGCGCCTCGGGCCCGAGGCGTGCGGACTCGAGCGCCGTGATCAAGGCCTTGGCCGTCTGCGGATCGGGCGGCGTGGTCGATACGTGGTCGGCAAGCTCGGCGAGGACGAGGTTGGTCGAGGCGAGCCCGGTGAGATAGACGATCAGCGTGTCGTGGGATTCGGTGACGAGCCGGGCGGCGCGCAGGGCCTCCGCAAAACGCGTCGGGTCCATCCGGCCGTCGGTATCGTCCGACGGGGCGCACCAAAGGGCGGCGAGGCGGCCGAGCTTGTGCAGGCTTCCGATTTCGAACGGTGGGCGGTCCGCGTCCCGGTAGGCCGGGGCCAGCGAACGGGGACGGGCGACGGCCTCGCGCCACGGCGCGAGAAGATCGGCGGTGGCCGACCTCAGGTGAGCGAGTTCCTCGGGTGTGCGCTCCCGGGCGGGCGTCGAGGAGGCGAGCGACGCGGCCAGGGCGTCGTCGGATTTGGCGCGCTCCGCGAGCGTTTGCGCGACGGCGAGAATCCCGGGGAAGGCGTTTTCGGAGTCGCCGACCGCGGGGCGGATCTCCGGCAGGTCGGAGATGTCGGGCGGAGCTTCGTCGCGCGACACGGCCCAGACCGCGAGGGCCGCCCCGATCGGGAGCGCCAGCGCGGCGCCGAGAAGAACGCGGAGGCGGGCGCGTGGTTTCACGAAGCGCGCTTCAGGCGCGGACCTGGCCTTCGCCGTCGATGAGATACTTATAGGAGCAAAGCTCCTTCAGACCCATCGGGCCGCGGGCGTGGAGGCGGTCGGTGCTGATGCCGATCTCGGCGCCGAAGCCGAACTCGAAGCCGTCGTTGAAACGCGTGCTGGCGTTCCAAGGCACGACGGCGCTGTCGACCGAGGCCTGAAAGCGGCGCGCGGCGGACTCGTCGGCGGTGATGATGGCGTCGGTGTGGCCGGAGCTGTCGCGGTTGATCGTCGCGACGGCGGCGTCGAGGTCGGGCACGACGCGGATCGCGATGATCAGGTCGAGGAATTCGGCTTTGTAGTCCGCTTCGGTCGCGGCCTGGTGTGCGACGGCGGGCGAGGTGGCTGAGAGGATGGCGCAGGCGGCGGGGTCGCAGCGGAGTTGCACGCCCTTGGCCGCGAGGGCGGCGGCGAGGCGGGGGAGCACGGCGGGCGCGACGTCGGCGTGGACGAGGAGCTGCTCGGCGGCGTTGCACACTCCGGGGCGCTGGGTCTTGGCGTTGAGCAGTATCCGTTCGGCCATGACGGGGTCGGCGGCCTTGTCGACGTAGACGAAGCAGACGCCGGTGTAGTGCTTGATGACGGGGATGCTGGAGTTCTCCGCGACGAAGCGGATGAGCGACTCGCCGCCGCGGGGGATGATGCAGTGGATGAGCTCGTGGAGCCGGAGCATTGTGTTGAGCGCGGCGCGGTCGGTCGTGGGGATGAGCTGGACGGCGTCGGCCGGCAGGCCGGCCTCGGCGAGGGCGCGTTGGATGAGCGCGGCGAAGGCGGTGTTGGTGTGGAAGATCTCCTTGCCGCCGCGGAGGATGGAGGCGTTGCCCGACTTCAGGCAGAGGATGGCGCAGTCGATGGTGACGTTGGGGCGCGCCTCGTAGATGATGCCGATGACGCCGATGGGCACGCGGACCTGACGGATCTTGAGGCCGTTGGGGCGCGTCCAGGAGTCGAGGGTCTGGCCTACGGGGTCGGGCAGCTCGGCGACCTGCGCGACGGATTCGGCGAGGTGGGCGAGCTTGGCGGGCGAGAGGGAGAGGCGCTCGATCTGGTGCTTGGCGAGGCCGTTGGCCTCGGCGGCGGCGAGGTCCTTGGCGTTGGCGGCGAGGAGCTCGGCTTCGGCGGCGGGGAGGAGTTTCGCGAGGGCGCGTAGGGCGGCGTCCTTCTGCGCGGTGGGCGCGGTGGCGAGGACTAGCGAGGCGGCGCGGGCGCGGCGGGCGATGCCGGTGACAAGCTGGGCGAGATCTTCGGACATTGGCCCGGCAGTAACGCCTGTCGGGCGGCGCTTGGCAAGCGGGGCGGCATGGCGGGGCGGGCGTTGGAGCAGGGGGCGGGACGAAGTCTGGCGCCTTTGGCGATGATTTTGGCGTATTCTGTCATTACGAAATCAGGCCCGATCAGTATAGTGGACTCATGACCAGACGCGCCAACCGGGCTGAGGGCCGACCATGATGGCAAAGACCGTCCATTTCAAAGTCGGCGACGACGCGCAGGATCGCATGAAGCTGCCGGGCACATTCTGGGCTCGGTTGAAGACCATGCGCCTCACGCCCGCCGCCGTTCTGCGGCACAGCGGGCTTCCGCCCACGGTCTATGGCGACCAGGCGCAGCTGACCACGGCTCAGTTGTTTTCTCTTTGGCGTTCTATCCGGGCGCTGAGCGGGGATTCCTCGCTGGGTTGGAAGGGCATGCTCAATACCGGCAGCGATCAATTCCACCCGGCGCTTCTCGCCGCGCTGAACGCCCGCACTTATCTGGAATCGCTGGAGCGCCTCGCTCGCTACAAGCAAATCTGCGGTTCGCAGGAGTTCCGCTTCACGCGCAAGGGCGACGGGTGTCATGTCGAGGTAGCCTGGCCTTTCGCGGGGGATGAGGCGCCTCCCTCGCTTTTGCTCGACGCGATCTTCGCGCTCATCATGGAGCTGGGCCGGCGCGGCACCAAGGCAAACCTTGCGCCCCGGCGTCTCGAGTTGGTCCGAGGAGAAGAGCGCGGGAGCGGGTTGGGTGAATATTTTGGCTGTCCGATCCACTACCGCGCCCGTCGCGACGTGCTGGTTTTGCGGGAGACTGACCTCGCGCTCCCGTTCGTGGCGCACAACGAGGAACTCCTACGGATGCTCGCGCCTCAGCTGGAGGATCAGCTCAAGGCGGGGCGGGCGAAGCAAAGCGTCCATGACCAGGTGAAGTGGGTGCTCCGGCGTTTGCTCGCGGGCAGCCGTCCCGATGTCGGCATGGTGGCGAAAGAGCTCGGTATGAGCGAACGCACCTTGCAGCGCCGAATCACGGAGGAGGGCGCGACCTTTCGCGATCTGCTCAACGAAATCCGTCGTGAGCAGGTGCGCGAATACCTGGCCGACGGCACGGTCGGTATCGCGGAGATTTCCTTTCTGCTCGGCTACGATAATCCCAATTCCTTCTACCGCGCCTTCCGTTCCTGGGAAGGCCAGACACCCGCCGAATGGCGCGCCGCGCATCTTCGAGGCGGCGCGAATCGGAACTGAGACCGCCGCGTCGCGCGGCGACCGCTTACGTCTACCGCAACTCCCGTCCATTTATGACCACCGTGAAATTGAGCAACGGCGTCGCCATGCCCGTCCTGGGCTTCGGCGTTTTCCAGATCTCCGACGCCGCCGAATGCGAGCGCAGCGTGGCCGACGCGCTCGAGGTCGGCTACCGCCTCATCGACACCGCCGCCTCCTACGGCAATGAGGAGGCGGTGGGCCGCGCGCTTCGCCGCTGCGGGATCGCCCGCGAAGATCTTTTTATCACGACGAAACTGTGGGTGTCCGACGCCGGTTACGAACGGACGAAGGCCGCCTTCGAGCGCTCGATGCGGCGGCTCGGGCTGGATTACCTGGATCTCTATCTCATCCACCAACCTTACGGCGATGTGCATGGGTCCTGGCGCGCGATGCAGGAGCTTTATCGCGAGGGCCGCGTCCGTGCCATCGGCGTCAGCAATTTTCATCCCGACAGGGTGATGGATCTCATGCTGCACAACGAGGTCGCGCCCGCGGTCAACCAGATCGAGACGCACCCGTTTCACCAGCAGGTCGAGGCCCAGAGATTTCTTGTCGCGAACGGCGTCCAGATCGAATCCTGGGGGCCCTTCGCCGAGGGCAGAAACAACCTCTTCCAAAACGAGACGCTCGGCGGGATCGCCCTCAAGCATCGCAGGAGCACAGCCCAGGTGATCCTGCGCTGGCTCGTCCAGCGCGGCGTGGTCGCCATTCCAAAGTCCGTGAAGAAGGCGCGCATGGAGGAAAATCTAGCGGTTTTCGATTTCACGCTCGGAGCCGACGACATGGCGGCCATCGCGTCGTTGGACACGGCGCGCAGCGCGTTTTTCGATCACCGGGACCCCGAGATGGTGAAGTGGATCAGCACCGCCGCGCGCACGACATGAGCCCTTCGCTGGTGCGCGATCAGCGGTTCGGACGCCCTTATGAAAGCATCGACCACACTCCTGCTCGGCGCGCTATCGCGTTCCGCGCCGGCCGCCGGGGCGGCGGACTATAAAAATAACCCCTTCGAGCTCACCTACGAAGGTGCGCTGACCGAGAATGTCGCGGGCAAGGTCAACATCCACCGCGTCAGCTATCCGCTCAACGGACCGACCATCTGCGCCAACGTTTACACGCCCGCCGGCCACGATCCGGAGAAGACGTTCCCCGCGGTGGTCGTGGCGCATCCGAACGGCGGCGTGAAGGAGCAGGTGGCGGGCTTGTATGCCCAGCGTCTGGCGGAAAAGGGCTACATCACCATCGCGGCCGACGCCGCGTATCAGGGCGCCAGCGGCGGCGAGCCGCGTAACGTGGACAAGCCCGCGCTCCGTGTCGAAGACATCCACGGCATGGCGGATTTCGTTTTGCGTTATCCGGGGGGCGATGCGGCGCGTCTCGGGTTGCTCGGCATCTGCGGTGGCGGCGGCTACTCGTTGAAGGCCGCGCAGACCGACAAACGCTTCGGGGCGATCGCGACGTTGAGTCTTTTCAACTCCGGGCGCGTGCGGCGCAACGGCTACGCGGACTCGCAACGGGACGGCATCGGGCGACGCCTGGAGCAGGCCTCCGAGGCTCGCGCGCAAGAGGCGGCCGGCGGCGCCGTGCGGTATTCCGGCGACGCGGATCTGAGCGACGAGCAGATCGCCGCCTCGCCCTTCGAGCTCTACCGGCAGGGTTACGACTACCATTGGAAGACGCATGCGCATCCCAACTCCACCTTCAGATATACCACGAGCAGCCTCCTCGATCTGATGCGCTGGGATGCGACGGATCAGCTCGAGCTGCTCGACCAGCCTCTGCTGATGATCGCCGGCGAGAAGGCCGACAGCCTCCACATGACCGAGGACGCTTTCGCCAAGGCCGTCGGCGCGAAGAACAAGGGGCTGTTCATCCTTCCCGGCGCCACGCACATCGAAACCTACTGGGTTCCGCGCCTCGTGAACGCCGTGACCGACCGCCTGCTCACGTCCTACGGCGACACGCTTAAACCATGAAAACACTCGCCGTCCTCATGACCTGCGCGCTCACCGTCCAAGCCTCCGCAGAGGAGATCGTCGTGATGCGTGACAACTCGGAACCGCCGCGGTTGGCGCCTGCGGAACACTTCACGGGCGCGGTGCGCGTCGAGCGGCTTTTCAGCGCCGAAGATCCCGCGCGCGTTTCCGGCGGCCTGGTTTCGTTCGAGGCGGGGGCGCGCACGGCGTGGCACACTCACCCGCTTGGCCAGACTCTGATCGTGACCAACGGCACCGGCCGCGTGCGGCACTGGGGCGGGCCCGTTCTCGAGATCGACCGGGGCGACATCGTGCGTATTCCGCCCGACGTCAAACACTGGCATGGCGCCGCCCCTGACGCCGCGATGTCGCACCTCGCGATCAGCGAGAGCCTCGACGGCAAGACCGTCGAGTGGCTGGAAAAGGTCGGTGACGCCGAGTTCAACGCGCCGCTTCCCGGCCGGCCGGCCGCCGAGGAGGAGTCCGGTCCGTCGCGGGCCCGACAGCTCATGGGCGACGTCACGCCGAAACTCGCCGAACTGACCGACACCGTGCTCTTCGGCGACGTTTGGGCGCGGCCGCAACTCTCCCGCCGTGACCGCAGCCTCGCCACGGTGAGCGCGCTCATCGCGCTGAACCGCCCCGACCAGCTCCGCTCGCATCTCGTCCTCGCGCACAAGAACGGGGTCACCGAGGAGCAGTTGTCCGAGGTGATCACCCACCTCGCATTCTACGCCGGCTGGCCCAGCGGGGTGACGGCCGACGGCGTGGCCAAAGACGTGTTTGCCGCCGAACAACCTTCCCCGCCGAAAAATTCCCGATGAAATCCCAATCCCTCCCCACCGCCTCCGGCGGTTCACGCCGCCGCTTTCTTTTCGGCGCCGCCGCCCTCGCCGGCCTGCCCTTTGCGACCGGTCGCTTGTATTCGGCGACGGATACGTCCGTGCCCGCCGCGCCGACCGAAAAAACGCCCGCGCTGACCGCCCGCCGCAAGCTCGGCTCGCTGGAGGTCTCCGCGGTCGGGCTTGGCGTGCAGAACATGAGCCGGACGTATCAGACCACGATCCCGAACCGGGCCGAGATGCACCGTATCATCCGCACGGCTTTCGACCGCGGTCTCACGTTTTACGACGCGGCCGAGGCCTACGGCCCGCACGAGGTCGAGCGCATCCTCGGCGAAGGCGTGGCGCCGTTTCGCGACCAGATCGCCATCGCGACCAAGTTTGGCTGGAACATCGACCAGGAAACCGGTGCGCGACGCCCCGGGCTCAACAGCCGGCCGGAGCATATCAAGCGGGTCGTCGAGGGCATGTTGACGCGCCTGCGCACCGATCGCATCGAGCTGCTCTACCAGCATCGCGTCGATCCGGCCGTGCCGATCGAGGACGTGGCCGGCGCCGTCGAAGAGCTGATGCGGCAAGGCAAGGTGCTGCACTGGGGATTGTCCGAGATGGGGCCGGAAACGCTGCGCCGCGCGCACGCCGAGCTGCCGGTCGGCGCGGTCCAGAGCGAATACTCGATGTTGTGGCGCGGGCCGGAGGCGCGCGTGCTTTCGCTGTGCGAGGAGTTGGGTGTCGGCTTCGTGCCGTGGAGTCCGCTCGGCGTGGGTTTCCTGACCGGGGCCATCGACGAGCGGACCCGTTTCGCGAGCGGAGACATCCGCGGCGGCGAATCCCGCTTCTCGCCGGAGAATCTGCCGCACAACCTCGCGCTGATGGAGCTGCTCAAAGGCTGGGCCGTGCGCAAAGAGTCCACGCCGGCGCAAATTTCGCTGGCCTGGTTGCTGGCGCAGCGCCCGTGGATCGTGCCCATCCCTGGCACGACGCAGATGGCGCACATGCTGGAAAACATCGGCGCGGCGTCGGTGCGGTTCACGCCGGCTGAGCTGGCGGAGCTCAACGCGGCCGTGGCGACCGTCGAGGTTCGCGGAGAGCGCCTGCCCGCTTTCGTGCAGGCTTTTTCGGATGTCGAGGCGCCGCCTAGGAATCGAGGATGAGGCCGGGGAGACCGCGGGTTTCGGACCCGCGGTCGAGACACCCAGGCCGCGCAAGCCTCTGTTGCTCGAGGTGGGTTTTCTGCCGACGAGACGCGTCCGCGCGACTCCAGGCGCCTCTCGCGTCGCATTCGCCCGATGATTTCCCGGCCGCCGAAGCGCTTCAGATCCCGCGTGGCTCAGCCCGCCAGCTTTGCCGCGAGCTCGCGCAAGGCGGGCCAGCGGTCGGCGGGGATGGCGGGGCCGCTGTGGCGCACGCATTCGCTGCCGACGGCGGAGGCGAGGGCGGCGCAGGCGGGCAGGGGCCAGCCGTGGAGGAAGCCGTAGAGAAAGCCGCCGGCGAAGCTGTCGCCCGCGCCGTTGGTGTCGACCACGCGGTCGGCGGGCACGGGGGCGACGCGGTGGAGCTCGTCGCCGTGCGCCAGCCAAGCGCCGTCCTTGCCGACCTTCACCAGGGCGACGAGGCCGGGCGCCTCGGCGGCGAGGCGGCGGGCGAGGGCGGGGTAGTCGTCGCCGGAATCCGGATACAGGGCGCGGATCTCGTCCTCGTTCGCGAAGGCGATGCGGACGCCGCCGGCGCGGAGTTGTTTCAGCAACCAGTCGCGGGTGTGGCGGATGACCTCGAAGGAGGCGAAGTCGAGCGAGACGGTGGCGCCGGAGGCGCGGGCGCGGGCGAGGACGGCGTCGGCGAGCTCGGGATTGAAGACCAGGTAGCCCTCGATGTGGACGTGGCGCACGCCGGCGAAATCCTCGGCCGTGAGCTCGTCGGGAGAGAGGGTGACCGCGGCGCCGAGGTCGGTGCGCATGGTGCGCGCGGCGTCGGGGGTGATGAGGGCGAGGCAGCGGGCGTTGGGCAGGCCGGGGGCGCTCTTGTAGCGGGAGAGGTCGATGCCGGCGGCGGCGGCCTGCTCGCGGTAGCTTTGCGCGGTGGCGTCGGAACCGAGTTTGCCGAGGAAGGCGCTGCGCAGGCCTAGGCGGGTGGCGGCGCGAGTGACGTTGGCCGCGCTGCCGCCGTTTTCGAGCTCGGGGGCGGAGGGGAGCTTGGCGACGATCGACTCCATCTCGGGCGCGTCGACGAGGACCATGCCGCCCTTGTCGCCGCGGACCTGGGCGAGGAAGGACTCGGGCACGTGGGCGGTGAGATCCATGATGGGCGAACCGACGCCGAGGAGATCGAAGGTGGGCATGATTGATTGAGCGTGGAGCGAGCAGCGGAGAGCGGGGGGCGAGGGCCGAAGCGCGGGAGTCGAGCGGGCCGAGGTGGCGAGTCGAGGGCGCGGAGGGAGTCGAGGTCGACGGAAAAAACGAAAAGCGCCGCGCCCGGGGTGGGGCGCGGCGCAAAGGGAACGGAAGCTCGGGCGCGGCTCAGTTGGCCACCGTGAGGTTGGTGACGAGGAGGACCTCGTCGTCGACCTCGATCTGGATCTGATAGTCGCCGGGAGCGGGGAAGGAGAGGTTGCGCACGTCGTTGATGAGGTTGATGCGCTGGAGGGGGCCCTGGGACTCGAACTCGCGGTCGAGGAGGGGGCTCATGCTGTCGGCGGTGAGGCCGAGGGAGATCTTGATCTTGTGCTTGCCGGCGGCGACGTCGGTCAGCGTCAGGAACCAGATCATGAAGGGGTGGGTCAGAGGAAACTGACGGCCGCGGATGGCGGAGAAGACGCCGAGAATGGTGTGCTTGCCGGTGGCGGGGTCGATATGGACGCCGTCGCAGAGGAGCCAGCAGAGGACTTGGGGCTTGTTGGTATTCGACATGTTGGGAGGGAAGGGGGAAGCGAAAGGCGCGGAGCGTGAGCATCCCGGGGCCGCGGGGGAAGGCGGAAAGTAAAGGAATTGATTGGCGGAGGAAAACGTAACCCCATGGTCGCGTCCGATGGGCGACGCGTTCACTCTCGCAAGCACCTGGCTGGAGCCGTTGCGGGCCTACCCGCGTTGGCTGGTCCTGCTTTGCGTGGCGGTGGTCGCGGGCGGCTTGCTGGCCGCGGTCGCGAAGCCGTTGAAGTGGGGGCTCTACGCGGGTTTGGCCGGGCTTCTGGCGGTTTTCATGGCCGGATTCGCCTGGTGGCTGGAGCAGTAGGCGAGGCGCGGGACGCCGCGATGGGCTTCACGGCTTTTGTCCGGGGCGGGGGATTTTCTTGTCAGGGTTTTCGGCCGCCCCTTCATCGACCGTTTCCCGATGAAGTATATTTTCGTGACTGGTGGCGTGGTTTCCTCGCTGGGCAAAGGCCTCACGGCCGCGGCCCTTGGCGCGCTCTTGGAGATGCGCGGCCTGACGGTGCGCATCCAGAAGTTCGATCCCTACCTCAACGTGGACCCGGGCACGATGAGCCCCTACCAGCATGGCGAGGTCTATGTCCTCGAGGACGGCGCCGAGACCGACCTCGACCTCGGTCACTACGAGCGCTTCACCAGCGGCAAACTTTCCCGTATCAACAGCCTCAGCTCCGGCCAGGTTTATGAGAGCGTCATCCAGAAGGAGCGTCGCGGCGCCTATCTCGGCAAGACCGTGCAGGTGATCCCGCACGTGACCAACGAGATCAAGGAGCGCATCACCATGGCGGCGAAGGACGTCGACGTGCTCATCACCGAGATCGGCGGCACCACGGGCGACATCGAGGGCCTGCCCTTCCTCGAGGCCTTGCGCCAGTTCGCCCTCGAGCAGGGACCGCGCGACGTCGTTTTCCTGCACGTCACGCTCGTGCCCTTCCTCGCCGCCGCCGGCGAGCTGAAGACCAAGCCCACCCAGCAATCGGTCGCGAAGCTGCGCGAGATCGGCATCCAGCCCCACGTGCTCGTGTGCCGCACCGAGCATCCGCTCGAGCCGGGCCTGCGCGACAAGTTGTCCATGTTCTGCAACGTGCCGGTGAAGGCCGTCATCGAGTGCTCCGACGTGAAGTCGATCTACGAGCTCCCGATCGCGCTCCAGAACGAGGGCCTCGATCAGCTCGTCGTCGATCTTTTCGGCCTCAACAAGCCCCAGCCCGAGCGCAACGTCTGGGCCGAGCTCGCCCGCCGGATCAACAACCCCGCGCACGTCGTCCGCATCGGCGTCGTCGGCAAATACATCGAGCTCCAGGACGCCTACAAATCCGTCTACGAGTCCGTGACCCACGCCGGTATCGCCAACAACGCCAAGGTCGAGATCGTGCGCATCGACGCCGAGGACCTCGAGAAACGTGGCGGCACCGCGCTGCTCAAGGGCCTCGCCGGCATCCTCGTCCCCGGCGGCTTCGGCGACCGCGGCACCGAGGGCAAGATCATCGCCGCCCGCTACGCCCGCGAAAACAAGGTGCCCTACTACGGCCTTTGCCTCGGCCTCCAGATCGCGGTCATCGAGTTCTGCCGCAACGTGCTCAAGTTGAAGGACGCCAACTCCACCGAGTTCGACCCCAACACGCCTCACCCCGTCATCAACATGATGGAGGAGCAGAAGAAGGTCATCGACAAGGGCGCCACCATGCGCCTCGGCAGCTACGAGTGTGCCCTCACGCCGGGCTCGAAGGCCGCCAAGGCCTACAAGGCCGAGAGCATCCGCGAGCGCCACCGCCACCGCTTCGAGGTCAACAACGCCTACGTCGGCCAGATCCAGCGCGCCGGCCTCCAGGTCTCGGGCATCAACCCGCGCCGCAACCTAGTCGAGATCGTCGAGCTCAAGGACCACCCCTTCTTCCTCGCGGTGCAGTTCCACCCCGAGTTCCAGTCCAAGCCGCTCCAACCGCACCCGCTGTTCACCGCCTTTGTCGCCGCCGCGCTGAAGGGCGCCAAGCCCGTGAAAGCCCCGAAGGCCGCCAAGCCCGCCGCGAAAAAGAAACCCGCGGCCAAGGCCAAGAAGTAAACCCAGTCAGGGCGGGCCCGCCGGGCCCGCCGCCGCCCGCCGGCAAACGCATCCGAATTTCGAACGGCCCGGCGGTCCGTTCGCGCTTTTATTTCCATGCCTCTTTTCGATCCGAACAAACTCCTTGTCCTCGCCGGCCCGTGTTCGCTGGAAAACGAGAAAGTCGTCCGCGCCGTCGCCGAGAAACTCGTCGCGATCCGCTCCAGGCATCCCGAGCTGAACCTCGTGTTCAAAGGCAGCTTCGACAAAGCCAACCGCACCTCCATCTCCGGCGGACGCGGCACCGGCCTCGAGGAGGGCCTCAAGCTCCACGCCCTCGTGAAAAAGGATTACGGCCTGCCCTGCGTGACCGACGTCCACGAGAGCGAGCAGTGCGCGCCCGTCGCCGCCGTGTGCGACGTGCTCCAGATCCCCGCCTACCTCTGCCGCCAGACCGACCTGCTCCTCGCCGCCGCCGCGACCGGCAAGACGGTCAACGTGAAGAAGGGGCAGTTTCTCTCGCCCAACGACATGGTCCACGTCGTCGGCAAGTTGAAGGCCGGCAACGCCGCCGAAATCTGGCAGTGCGAACGCGGCGCGACCTTCGGCTACAACAACCTCGTGGTCGACATGCGCGGCTTCCCCATCATGGCGCGCAACGGCTACCCGGTGATCCTCGACGCGACCCACAGCGTGCAGCTTCCCGGCGGCGGCGGCGGCAAGAGCAGCGGCCAGCGCGAGTTCGTGCCCACGCTCAGCTTCGCCGCGCTCGCGGCCGGCGCCGACGGTCTCTTCCTCGAGACGCACCCCGATCCCGACAACGCGCTCTCCGACGGCCCCAACATGGTGCCGCTCGACCAGCTCGAGGCCCTGCTCGCGAAGTGCCTCGCCTTCTGGCGCCTGGCCCGATCCTGAGCGGCCTAAATTTGCATACTTCGCCCGCGCGCGCCGCCCGCGCCGCACGGTTGACCGCAACATCCCGTCCGTCACGCTGTCCCTTCCGCAAACCGCATGGCCACCTTCCTCATCGACATCCCCGTGCCCAGCATGGGGGCGACCGTAAACGAGTTGACCGTGATCGACCTCAAAGTGAAGGCCGGCGATCCGGTGAAAAAAGGCGGGATCGCGGCCGAGCTCGAGAGCGACAAATCGGTCTTCGAGTGGGAAGCGCCCTGCGACGGCGTGGTTAAGGCGATCCATTGCCGCGCCGGCGACATCATCCGCTCGGGCGATCTTTTCCTCAGCATCGAGACCGCCGACGAATCGCTACGCCATCTCGAGTCGAAAGGCGGCGCCGCCTCGGCCTCCGCGTCCGCCGCCAAGCCCGCGCCGGCGCCGGTGAAATCCGCGCCCGTCGCGACGACCCCGTCCGTTTCCCCCGCCCCGGTCACGCCTCGTTCCGCCGCGACGCCCGTCGCCGCTCCGGCGCCCGCCGCGGGCGGCCTGCTCTGGACGCCGCGCGCGACCAAGCTCGCCCAGGAAGCCGGCTTCGAGCCCGCCACGCTGAGCGGCATCAGCGGCACCGGCCCCGGCGGACGCATCACGGGCGAGGATTTCCAAGCCTGGCTCGCCACCCGCCCCACCGCCGCCGGCGCGGGCGGCGCGGCCGCCAGCCTCATGCCCGCCGAGGCGCTTTCGTCCGCACCCGTCGACGACACCGTGTGCATCGCGGGCGTCGGCTACGCCGTGCCGAAAAACATCCGTCCCACCAGCGAGATCCTCAAGGCGTTCCCCGGTCGCACCGAGGCCGAGATGCACAAGCTCACCGGCATCCACGAGCGCCGCTACGCCGGCCCGGAGGAGACCGCCACCTCCCTCGCCGCCACCGCCGTGCGCCACGCGCTGGCCCAGGCCGGCGTCGCCGCCGCCGAGATCGACGGCATCGTGCTCGCGACGATCATCCCCGACCAACCCGTGCCCTCGATGGCCAGCGCGCTCGCCCGCGAGCTGGGTTGCCCGAAGGCCCTCGCCTTCGACCTCAACGCCGCCTGCTCCGGCTGGCTCTACGCGCTCGAGGTCGGCCGCGCCTTCGTCCGCGGCGGCACCGCGAAGAACGTCGTCGTCGTCACCGCCGAGCTGCTTTCCCGCATCACCAATCCGAACGACCACGAGACCGCCTTCCTCTTCGGGGACGGAGCCGGCGCTGCCGTGCTGACCGCCGCCACGGGCGGCCATCGCCTGCATCGCATGGCGCTTTCCGGCGACGCGGCGCATTTCAAGGCCATCCAGCGACCCGGCGGCGGCGCGGCTCGCCCGGTGCCCTGCGCGGATGGCAGCGATCGCGCCGACTTCTATTTGCAGATGGACGGCGCGGCGGTGTTCAAGAACGCCGTCATCGCCTTCGCGGACCAGATCGAGAAGACGCTCCAGCGCCACGCCCTCAAGCCCGACGACATCGCCTGGATCGTGCCCCACCAGGCCAACGAGCGCATCCTGCGCGCCGTCGGCAAACGCGTCGGCATCCCCTACGAAAAGTTCGTCGTGACCATCGCCAAATATGGCAACACCTCCGGCGCCTCGGTTTCCATGGCGCTCGGTTGGGCGGCCGACGAGGGGATATTTAAATCCGCCGACCGCATCATCTTCTGCTCCGTCGGCGCCGGGCTTACCTATGCGGGCGGCCTGCTGGTCTGGTGAGCGTCTCTTGAGTCGAACGAGGCGCGTGGCGCCAAACGGATCGAATTAGAGGGCGGGCCGCCGTGCCCGCCCTTTGCGTTTTCGTCGCGGACGAGCCGCGCCCTCCCGCGGACGAGCCGCGTTCCGCCGGCTTATCCGCCCGCAAAAAAAGCCGCCGACGCACTAGGCGCCGGCGGCTTCACTGAAACGTTGGTTTTGGGGACCGCTGTTACTTCTTGAGGTGGCCCGAGACGAGCTTGGTCATCTCGAACATGCTGACGGACTTCTTGCCGTTGAAGACGACCTTCAACTTGTCGTCGGCGTTGATCTGGGTCTTCACCTTGGCGTCCTGGAGCTTGTTCTTTTTGATGTAGTCCCAGAGCTTCTTGGTGAGCTCGGTGCGGGGGAGGGGTTTGGCACCGACCACGGCCGCGAGGGCGTCGTCAGGCTGAACCGGTTTCATGAAGGCAGCGTTGGGTTTGCGTTTGGCCATAGCGGAGACGGGCGTAGAGGGGGCGCGGCCGAAAGCAACATCGATTTTTACAGCTAAAATCGGCGTTTTCAGAGGGAGAAATTCGAACTTGCGCGGTTTCGAGCCAGGTGATGGGCGGACACGCGGACCGACCGGGCGCGCGCGAGGCTGCGATTGTATCTGTTTTTTAACTACGCGCCTTCGGCGCCGCCGGCGGCGAACTGCGCGTGGAGGCGCGCGTAGGCGCCGCCCCGCGCGAGCAACTCGGCGTGGGAGCCGCGTTCCACGAGCTCGCCGCGGTCCAGCACGAGGATGAGGTCGGCCGCGCGGATCGTGCTGAGGCGGTGCGCGACGACGAGGCTGGTGCGTCCGCGCAGGAGCCGGGCGAGCGCCTCCTGCAGGCGCGCCTCGGTGAGGGAGTCGATCGCGCTCGTCGCCTCGTCGAGGATGACGAGGCGCGGATCGGCGAGCCAGGCGCGCGCGAAGCACACGAGCTGGCGCTGCCCGAGCGAGAGCCCGCCTCCGCGCTCGCCGACCTCGGTGGCGAGTCCCTTCGGCAACTGGTCCGGGAGATCGGCGCAGCCGAGCGCGACGAGCGCGGCGCGCACCTCGCCCTCGGTCGCCTCGGGGCGCGCGAAGCGGATGTTGTCCAGCACGGTGCCGGTGAAGAGAAAGTTCTGCTGCGTCACGATTCCGATCTGGCGGTGCAGGGACTTGCCGGTGATCGCGCGGATCTCTCGTCCGTCGACGAGGATCTCGCCGGCGTCGGGTAGGTAGAACTTGGTCGCGAGGTTGATGATCGAGCTCTTGCCGCTGCCGGTATGACCGACGAGCGCGAGGGTCTGCCCCGGTGCGGCGCGGAAGCTCACGTCGCGCAGCACGGGACGACCGGGCTCGTAGGCGAAGCTCACGCGCCGGAACTCGAGGTCGAGGCCGGCGGCCGCCGGTGGCGGCGATATGAGATCTGAAATCGGAGATTTCGGATCGGCGCGGTCGGCGCCGCGCGGATCGGGCAGATCCTGCGCCTCGGGATCGTCGGTCCATTCGGGCGGGCGGTCGATCAGCTTGAAGACGCGCTCGGCGCCGGCCATCGCGACGAGGGCCTGGTTGTAGAGGTTTCCGAGGACGGTGATCGGCCCGAAGAAGAAGTTCGCGAAAAAGAAGAAGGTGATGAGGGCGCCGATCTCCATCCGGTCGTGCAGCACCCGCCAGCCGCCGAGCAGCAGAAGCGCGGCGATGAAGAACTGGTTGTTGAGCTCGAGGATCGGGTTGAGCGTGGCCGAGGCGCGCGCGAGGTTCATGTTGTGCCGCGAGTGGTCGGCGAGCAGGCGGCGGAACAGCCCGGCGTTCATCGCCTCGCGCACGAAGCCTTGGGTCACGCGGATGCCGTTGACCGATTCGGCGAGCGTCGCGGTGACGCGGCTGAAACTCTCGTGCGAGGCCCGCGAGTAGCGCGAGAGCCGGTCGCGGAAGTGAAGGTTCACCTTCCAGATCACGGGCGCGAGGCCGAGCACGACGAGGAAGAGGGCCCAGTCCGTCCACACCATGATCGCCGCGGCCGCCGCCATCTGGCCGATCTGCACGATGGAGACGAAGAACACGTCCTGGATGCCGACCCGCAGCGCCTCGATGTCGGAGGTCATGCGGCCGAGGATGCGGCCGAGCTTGGTCTTGTGGTAAAAGGCCATCGGCTGCCGCTGCGCGCTCGCGAACAGGTCGGCGCGCAGGCGGTGGACGACGCGCTCCCCCAATTCCTGAGCATAGCGCATGCGGAAGTGGAAGAGTCCCTCCGAAAGCAGCGCGAGCAGGCCGTATCCGAGCACCGTCCACCAGAGCGCGGCGCGATCTCCCCGCGCGACGGGACCGGCGATGGCGGCGCTGAAAAGCCAGGTCAGTCCGGCGAGCTGGACGGCGCGGACGAGCGTGAGGAAAATCAGCCAGTTGCGCTGTCGGGCGAAGGGCCTCGTGTAGCCGAAGAGGCGGCGAACGAGCCCCCACTCGAGGGGGCGTTGCGCGACTTCGTCGGCCTCGTCGGCGGAGCGTTGCACCACTGTGAGCGAGCCCTGCGGCAGGGGCAGGCCGTCGTTGCGCCGTTCCGGCGGCGGGTCGGGGCGAAAGAAGGGGGCCTGGGTTTTCATGCCGACGGGGCCTCCGGGTCGGTCGTCTCGAGTTCGCGGCTGTCGACGAGCTGGAGCGCGGCGACCTGGCGGTAGGGACCGGGCGCGCGCAGGAGCTCGGCGTGGGTGCCGCGCTGCACGATGCGTCCGTTTTCGAGCACGATGATGAAGTCGGCGCGGCGCAGCGTGCTCACCCGGTGCGCGACGATGAAGGTGGTGCGGTCCTTGATCGCGTTGTTCAACGCGGAGAAAATCTCGTGCTCGGTGCGGGCGTCGATCGCGGCGGTGGGGTCGTCGAGCAGCAGGATCGCGGGCTCGAGGATCAGCGCGCGGGCCAGGGCGAGGCGCTGGCGCTGCCCGCCGGACAGCGTGTTTCCCCCTTCGCCGAGGACGGTGTCGTAGCCTTGCGGGAGTGCGGAGATGAAGTCGTGCGCCTGGGCGATGCGGGCGGCGCGCTCGATCTGCTCTCGGGTGGCCTCGGGATGGCCGAAGGCGAGGTTGGCCGCGATGGTGTTGGAGAAGAGGAAGCTTTCCTGGAACACGAGGCCGATCCGGCGGCGCAGGTCGTCCACGCGGCAATGGCGGACGTCGACGCCGTCGATGAGCACGCGGCCGGCCTGCGGATCGAAGAATCGGGGCACGAGGCTCATGAGCGAGCTCTTGCCCGCGCCCGTCGCGCCCAGGATGGCGACGCAGGCGCCGGCGGGCACGTGGAGGTCGATGTCGCGCAGCACCGCGGGGGCGTCCGCGGCGTCGGTGGCCGAACCGGCGGCCGGATTGGCGTAGGAAAAGGAGACGTTTTCGAAACGCACTTCGCCGCGCAGGGCGGGGCAGGGGAGCGCGTCGGGCGCGTCGCTCACCTCGACCGGCGCGTCGAGGATCTCGAACACGCGGCGCGAGGCGACGAGCGACTGCTGCACGCTGTTCACGATCGTGGCCAGCTGGTTGACCTGTCCGGAGAACTGCTCGAGCAGGCCGGCGAAGACGACGAGGCCGGCGCCGAGCGGCAGGCGGCCCTCGATCACCAGCCAGCCTCCGTAGGCGAGGAGCACGAGGAGGTTGACGCGGGTGAGGAAGCCGATGGCGGGCGAGAAGGTGCTCACGCGCCAGAAGATGCCCTGTTGCTGGCGAAGGACCTCGTCGTTGCGCGCGGCGAAGGCGGCTCGGTCCTCGTCCTCGCGGCCGAAGGCCTTGATCACGGGCGCGCCCTGGATCGATTCGGTGAAGCGCTGGACGAGCCGGTCGACCAGCTCGCGGTTCGCGGCGTAGCGCGGTTGTATCCATCGGGAGAATACGATGGAGGCGAGCGCTAGCAGCGGGGTGGTGGCGAGGCAGGCCAGGGTCAGGCCCGGGCTCAGGCTCACCATGTAGACGAGGTAGACCGTGAGCGAGACGACCATGATGAGGCTCTGGATCAGGACCTGGTCGAGGAACATGCGGACGTTTTGCACGTCGCCGGTCACGCGGGTGATGATCGAGCCGGTGGTGTTGGCGTCGAAAAAGCGGAAGCTCAGGCGCTGGAGCTTGGTGTAGAGCTCGTCGCGCAGATCGACCACGAGCCGTTGCTGGACGAGGCGGTTGATCGCGAGGCTGTAGACGTAGTTGAGCAGCGCGCGGGCGGCGGCGAAGAACAGGATGAGGCCGGCGATGGCCGCGATCACGTGCAGAGGGTCCCGGCCGGCGCCGAATTCGGGCAGGAGCGGGAGGTGAAGCGCGGGCGGGGCGGCGCCGGGGGAGCCGCGCGACTCGATCACGTGCCGGATATGGTCGATGCCGTGGCCGGTGAGAGACAGTCCGGCGAGGCCGAGCGTGAGCAGCACGCATTGCAGGAGCAGGACTTGCACGCAGTGCAGGCGGTAGCGCCAGGCGAGGCGAAAGAGTCGGCGCACAAGCTGCCAGTCGGTGGCGGCGGCGATGGGCGACGGATCGGGCATGGCGGAGGGGATGGCAACAGTGCGCGGGCGGGCCGCTTTTTCACGTCTGTATTCCCCGAATGTTTTCGAAGGGCGTTTCGCGAGGGCCGGGGCGCGTCTTGCGAGGGCAGTCCCGCGCGTCGGGGCGTTTCATCAAGCCGTCGGCCGTCTTTTTCCCGGTTCCCCCTGCGCGGCCGCTTGCGGAGCGGACTATTTCGCGCTCCGTCCGGTCAGCCATGCATTCGTTTCTCCTGCATATTCCCACCCGTGTCTTTTTTGGCGCCGACCAAGGGGACGCCTTCGCCTCCTCCGTCGCCGCGCTCGGGCGCCACGCCTTCGTCGTCACCGGCTCGGGTTCCGTCGTGCGTCTGGGCTATTTGGCTGAGGTGATTCGCTTGCTGGAGAAAGCCGGGGTGCGGGCCACCCATTTCGCCGGGATCGAGCCCAATCCGGAGGCGGTGACGATCAACCGCGCCGCGGCCGAGCTTCGCGCCGCCGGCGCCGATCTCGTCGTCGCGGTCGGCGGAGGCTCCGCGATGGACGCGGCCAAGGCCATCGCCGCGCTCGCCGCGACACCCGGCGCCGACGACGTCTGGCCCTACACGCTGGGCGGGCAGAAGGCCGGCCAATTCGCCGCGGCCCTCCCCATCGCCTGCGTGGCGACGACGGCCGCCACGGCGAGCGAGGTGACCCCCTACAGCGTGGTCTCGCATCGCGCCTCACGCGGAAAGTCGGTGCTCGGGCACGAGTTTCTCAAGCCCCGTTCCTCCTGGCTCAATCCGCGCTTCACCACGGCCGTGCCCGCCACGGTGACCGCGGACGGCGCGGCCGATATTCTCAGCCACGTTTTCGAGAACTACGTGCTCGGCGGCGACGCCTCGCCGCTGGCGGATCGCCACTCCGAGGCCGTGATGCTGACCGTGATCGAGGCCTTGCCGAAGCAACTCGCCTCGCTCGCGGATGAAAAACTGCGCGGGCAACTTCTTTGGGCCTCGTCGCTCGCGTTGGGCGGGCTGCAATCGGCCGGGCGCGCGGACAGCGAGTTTCCCCTGCACGCGATCGAGCATTCGATGAGCGGTGTGCGTCCCGAACTCGCGCACGGGCGCGGCTTGGCGACCTTGTTTCCCGCCTATTTCCGCTGGCTGCTCGCCCACGGGCGGGCGACGTCGCGTCTCGCCCAGCTCGGCGCGCGGCTCTTCGGCCTGGCGGGCTCCGAGACCGAGCGCGCGAACGGCTTCGTGCTCGCCTTCGAGCGCTGGCTGGAGGCGAACGGCCTCCGCCAGTCCGCCTTCGCGCTTGGTTTCACCGCCGCGGATTTTGCCGCCATCGCCGACTACACCGTGAAGACCTATGGCAACGGCCACGCGATCGGCGCGCTCGGTCCGGTGACGCGCGACGACATCGTCGACATCCTCGCGGATACCGCCCGGCAGGACCGGCGGCTCTAAGACGGACGCTCGTTTCTTTTCCTTCGTTCCTGAATTTTCCCAATCGAATCATGCACCTCCTCGCTCCCTTCCAGCTCGGCTCCCTTTCGATACCGAATCGCGTCCTGTTCGCGCCGCTCACGCGCGTGCGCGCCGATGCGGACAACGTTCCCGGCGATTTGATGGCCGAATATTACGGGCAGCGCGCCTCCGCTGGTCTGCTCATCGCCGAGGCGACCATGGTGGCGTCCGACGCCCAGGCCTGGCCGCATCAGCCGGGCATCCACTCCACCGCGCATGTCGCCGGCTGGCGCCGCGTGACGGACGCGGTGCACGCGGCGGGCGGACGCATCTATCTCCAGATCTGGCATCCCGGCCGGGCCACGCATCCCGCGCTCAACAAAGGCGCGCAGCCTGTCTCCTCCTCGAACAAGCCGATTCGAGACGACGTGATCCATACGCCCGAGGGCAAGCTGCCCTATCCCGCGCCGCGCGCCCTTCGCGCCGACGAGATTCCCGGCATCGTGGAGCTTTTCCGGCGCGCGGCGGAGAACGCCCGGCTGGCGGGCTTCGATGGCGTGCAGGTGCATGGTGCGCACGGCTACATCCTGGACCAGTTTCTGCGCGACGGGGTGAACGACCGGACCGACGCCTACGGCGGCTCGATCGCCAATCGCGCGCGGCTTCTGTTCGAGGTGGTCGACGCCGCGTCCGCGGTTTTCGGCGCCGGTCGCGTCGGCTTGCGCATCTCGCCGCTGGTTCCGTTCAACGACATGAGCGATTCCGATCCCGCGGGCTTGGTCGCGCATGTGGCGGCGGAGTCCGAAAAGCGCCGACTCGGCTTCCTCGAGCTTCGCCATGATCACCACGACCGCCCGGCCGAGATCGAGCTGGCCAAGGTCGCGCGCAAGCACTTCTCGGGCGCCTTTGTTCGCAACGGCGGTTTCACCCGCGACGCCGGTGAGGCCGCGATTCGCGAAGGCTTGGGGGATGCGATCGCCTATGGCGTTCCTTTTCTGGCCAATCCGGACCTGCCGGTCCGTTTCCTCAGGAACGCGCCCCTCAACCAGCCGGACCCGAAAACCTTTTATGCGATCTCCACCCGGGCCGGATACACGGATTATCCCTTCTTGGCCGATTGAGGCGTAGCCGAATTATCCGGGCGGCGAGGCCGTCGTGGGAGTGGCGTCCTGTCTGGGGATACGCGGTCCTCGCTCCGGTTTCTCCACCCATAAGCCTGTGCGCATTAATATGTAAATATCGGGCATAGGGGGTTCTGGGGGATTTTCCGTCTCCGGGGGGGCTTGACCCCGCTTGGGGATAAGTCCTTATGCCGGGGTTGCTTTGGCTCGCGATAAGCTAGCCCTCGCTGTCACTCCATGCAGATCCAAGCCAGTTCACCGCTCGCCGCCGCGCCGCCGAAAATCGCGCAGCTGCCGGTGCGTTTGCGGGATCTTTTGAAGCGGGAGGTCTGCCTCGATGTCACGCGCGTCCACATCGAGGAGGCGCTGCGTCAGGTGGAGGCCGAGGCGGAGGAGTTGCGCAAGACCCGGCCGCCGTTTTTGTTTCTCCACGCCAAGCCGACGCGCAGCGAATTTCAGACGCGCGAGGCCGGCGCTTCCGAGTCCCTGGCCGCGCTGAGTCGCGGACTGCACCAGGTGTCGGCCGCGCAGCCGCGTTTGCGGACGTGGGTGGAGGATGATTTGGAGACGTTTGTGCGCGACGGACAGCCCGCCTACGCGCTGGGGCTGGCGACGCACCGTTTCCCGGACGACTGGCAGCGCGCGGTCCTGCGCTTCGATCAGCGTGTGGCGGGTTTTCGCGCCTCGCTGGGGGTGGTGCAGGCGACCTTGAGCGTGGTGCCGGTCGGGGTGACCTTGGCGGCCCATGCGGCGGCTTTCGAGTGCCTCATGCCGGCGCGGCAGTGGGGGGCTTTGCTCGATTACGAGTTCCTGTTTTTCAACCGCGTGGCCGATTTGCAGCGGCGCACGGTGGACATGGGCGCCGACACCTTGCGACGCCAGCCCGAGCCGCAGTTCGGGACGCAGGTGGCGCAGTGGGCGCGACTGGACGGGGATTCGGTGCGACGTCTCGTGGCCGAGTTGCTGACCCAGCTGGATTTCGCGGCCACGGAGGCCCGGGCCGCGTATGTGGCGGAGGCGGCGCTCGCGGGCGGGGGCGCCTCCGCACGCAGTTTCGTTTATCCTCTCTGGGAGGCCTTGCGCCAGCTGATGCGGCTCGAGATCAACCCGGACGAGGTGGAGTCGCTCGTCGCCGAGACCGAGCGCATGGTCGGAGCGGCGGGCTGAAGGCTCGCCGTCCGGTCGGGAGCAGGCGCGCGCCATCTGGCGCGAGGTCTGTTCTAAGCGGCGAGGCCGAAGCGGGCGCGGACGTCGGCGGCGTTGATGCCGAGCGATTCGCGGAGGAGTTCCGACGCGACGCGTTCGGCGGCGATTTTCAGCATGCGATCGCTCTGCACGGCCGGCAGGGCCACGCCTTCGTGGCGGATCTCGAGGATCCGCGCCCGGGCGGCGAGCAGGTGCATCAAAAACTCCTCGGCGGCCACGGGGTCGTCGGTGTGGTGGGTGAGCGTGCGCGAGTGGTGCTGCGGGAGCGCCACGTAATCGACGGAGAATTTGGAGAGCATGGCAGGCGGGGGTTAGGGTTGGCGGGGCCGTCGCTCACTGCGAAAGCGGCGAGTGCGGGTGGCGGAACGAGCGTTCGCGCATGGCGCGGATCTCGGCTTCGGCCTCGAGCCAGATGGCGAGGTCTTGGTGTTCTGGGCAGCCCAGCGAGCGCCAGAGTTCCTCGGCGCGGCGCGCGATGAGCGTGCGTGTCCGCGCGGGGTCGTCCGTGTCGGTGGGGAGCGGGAACGGAATCAGGGTGTCCATATCGCGGCGGGCCGTTCCGGGCCGGGGCGTCCTCGTTTTCGTTCGGGCGCAGGCCGGCGATTTCAGGTCCGGATCCAATGATACGCGCGCGTCGGGGAAGCGCAATCGGAAGCGCGTTCCCGCGGATTACAACGAGGCCTGCCTTTTATCGGCGGCCCGCCGCCGCGCGTTCGAAGGCGAAAAGATATTGCTGCGCGAGGCCGGCCTGCGGGCCGAAATGCACGCGTCCAAACTGGGCGATCTGCGCGGGCTTCCAGCCGTCGAGGCCGTAACGCCGCTCCATGGCCTTCACGATCCAGGTGTCCACGGGGAAGGCCTCGAGCCGGCCCGCGCCGAAAAGGAGCACGCAGTCCGCGACTTTCTCGCCGACTCCGGGCAGCTCGAGCAGGCGCGCCTTGGCTTCGAGGTAAGGCGCGAGCTCGGTGGTGTCCAGCCAGCCCGGTTCGCTCGCCAGCCGGCGCGCGATGCCGGCGACATGACGCGCGCGAAACCCCAGCCCGCAGGCGCGGAGTTGCGGCTCGGGCACGGAGGCGAGTTCGTCCCATGTCGGCAGGCGATGCCAGCCGTCGGGCGCGGACGGCGACACCGGCCGCCCGTGCCTGGCCGCGAGCAACTCGAGCATGCGCTTGATCTGCACGATCTGCTTGGTGGCGCTGCAAACAAAGCCGAGAAGGGTTTCGCCGAAGGGTTGGCGCAGGATTCGCAACCCGGGCCAGGCATCCAGGCAGGCGGCCAGGTGGGCGTCGCTTCGCCAGGGAAGGGCGTCTTCGTCCGCCGATGGACCGGCGAGATAATCCCGCAACGCGAGGGCCGTGGCCGCCGGGTCGGCGTGAGGCGGCGCGGAGAACTCGACTTCGCCGGAGCCGTCCGGCGCGAGGCGGAGACGCGCCTGGTGCGTGCTCCAACCGCCCTCGAAGACGCCGTCGAGCATGCGGTTCCAGCGAAAAGACTGTCCGCCGTCGAGCCACTCGCACAGGACGGCGGCGGTGAGCGGCCGGGGGCGAGGAAGCGCGGGCAGGGAGGACCAAGGCGACCAGACGGGGAATGACATGGGGATCGGCGGCTAGGAGCGTTTGCGCAGAAAAATTTTCCCAACGAGGGGCGGAGCGGATGTCGATGAACGAAGGACTTGCGTCGGGCGGCTACAGACGGGGACGTGGCATTGTAGGCGTCGATCTGTTATCTTCCGTCCGTGGCCGAAAGGTCACACGTCAGAGTCAGAAAAGTCAGAGTCAGAAAGTCAGTTGATAAGAGTCAGTCAGAGTCAGTCAGGTTAGGTCAGGAAACATAGATCCGTGATCGAAATACTCCGCCAAAACCAACGACGAAGATAAGCGCCATAGCCGCGCAGCGGCCCCGAGCCGCATGACAAATGAGCCGCCCCGACATGGATCGAGGCGGCTCAATGTTTTTTGGGGCGATCCTCTTCGGCGCGGGTTTCGCGGCGGCTCGGCGGGCGAGGCGGCGGATTGATCGGAGCCGTGGATTGCCCCGGGCGCGCGAAGCGGTAGCGGTGGGAGGCATGAATCTCGACAACCACCAGCCGGCCCGAAAGGAGGGGCCGACGCCTGTCACCGTGTTCTGCGGCTTTCTTGGTGCGGGGAAAACCACGTTGCTGCGGCACATCCTCCCCCAGTCCGGCACGGCGGATGACGCGGGCCGGCCGGCGCGCTGGGCCGCGATCGTCAACGACGTCGCGGCGGTGAACATCGACGGGGTGGTCGTCGGCGAGGAAAACGCGGCGCGCGCCGTGCTCGGGGCCGAAGGCGCGGCCGAGGTGGTCGAGCTGGGCAACGGTTGCGTGTGCTGTTCCGGCGCGGATGATCTCGGGGAGGCGATCGCGCGCCTCGCTGCGAGCGGTCTCTACGACCACATCTGGGTGGAGACCAGCGGCGTGGCGGATCCGCGCGGCGTGGCCACGCTGTTCACCCGGAAGAACCCCTTCGGCAGGAGCTTGTCCGACCACGCACGCCTCGCCGCGCTGGTGACGGTCGTGGACGTGGTGGCCTTCTCGGCCGAGGCCGGCAAGGCGGGGCTGGGCGCGGACGGCGCCGCCGCGCCCTTGCGCCGGGCCCCGGCGGAAAGCGGGGAGCGGCCGGTGTTCGAGCTTATGATCGAGCAGGTGGAATGCGCCGATCTCGTGGTGCTGAACCAGTGCGACCGGGCGGGCGAGGCGGGCGGCGAGATCGCGCGCGCGGAGGCCCTGGTGGCGGGATTGAACCCGCGCGCCGAGGTGGTCCGGGCCGAGCGGGGGCGTCTGCCTTCCGAGCTGTTCACCGGACGCGTCCGGTTCGATCCCGCGGCCACGCCCTGCGCGGCGCGCTGGATCCGGGATCTCAACGCGGCGGCGATGGCGCCGGCGGCCGGCGCCTCGGGTGGCGGATTCGTGGCGCGTCCCGCGCCCGCCGCCGGCCGGATTCCGTATCATGAAAGAAAATACGGACTGACGAGCTTCGTCTACCGGGCGAGGCCGCCCTTCGACGCGGCGCGGCTCAACGCCTTGTTCGCGGACGGCCTGCCCGGGGTGCTCCGCGCGAAGGGCTTTTTCTGGACGACGCGTTCGCCGGACGAGATGGGCTTCGTGTCCCTGGCCGGCGGCGTGGTGCGCTGGGAAACGCTCAGCGTGTGGTGGGCGGCCCGGATAAAGGCGGGGCGGGCCCGTCTGGAGGATCGTCCGCCGACCGTCGTGGCCCACTGGGCGGAGCCCCACGGCGACCGGCGTCAGGAATTGGTGTTGATCGGCGTGGGACTGGACGAGGCGACGCTCGCCGCCGCCTTGGACGCCTGTCTTGTCCCGCCGGCTGCGCCGGCCTTCCCTGCGCCGGGTCAGGCGACCGCGCCGTAGCGGCGCTTCAATTCGGAGTAGGGGAAGCGCCGGCCCGGGCAGACCGTATGGTTGCGGTCCACCCAGCGGTGCACCGTGACCTTCGGAATCGAGGCGCCCGGCAGGCCGTCCGCCCGTAGGTGGTCAAGGAGGGCGTAAAGCGACGCGAGCTGACGCTTGCCCGGTGTGCGCTTCTCGAAATTGCCGACCAGGCAGATGCCGATGCCGTGTTCGTTCATGGCTTGGGATCGGACGTGACCGCCGTATATCTGTCGCGTCCAGCGGGGGCCGATCTCGATCTGGCCGTCACCGGAGTCGCGGCCGTTGCCGATGACGAAGTGGTAGGCGAGGCCGTTCTCCATGCCGCGCCGGCGATGCGCGCCGTCGTAGGCCTTGGCGTTGCCCGCCTCGATGCCGCTGTGGTGGACGACCAGGTGGGTCCAGCGGCCGGGCGCGATGCGCAGCCCCCGCGAGGCGGCGAGCACGGGCGCGAGCGCGGAGGCGGGGGCGGCGGGCGCCGGCGATGCCGCGGGGGAGGCCCCGATCGCCGGGATCACGAGGCGCTGGCCGGCGCGGAGCCCGGGGGCGGCGATGTCGTTGCGAGCGCGTAGGGATTCGACGGATACGCCGTAGCGGGCGGCGATGCCGGAAAGGGTGTCGCCGCGCCGCACGAAATGAATCCTCTCTTCCGCCGCGGCGAGCAGCCGATGCGAGGGAAGCAATACCAGTCCGCCCAGGGCTAGGGCGGCGCGGACGAGGAATTGCCGGCGGGCGACGGTCACGGGCCGAGCTTAGCAGGAGCGTCAAGGAGCCCGCGCTTCGCCGCCGGACGGCACCGGCGGATTGCGAACCGTTTGCCGGGCGCGTCCGGCGTCTTGCGGGGTGGCGGGAGCCCCAGCGGGGCGCGTGACCACCTCGTAGGGCGGGTGCGCCTTTGCCCCGGAAAGCGGGAGGCTCGCCGCCTGGGCGCACTTTTCCCTCGCGCGGGGGGATCGCCGGGGTTTATGCCAGAACGCTTCATCCGACATGAAGCACTTCCTCAAGGAAACAGACTTCACCCCCAATGAAGTCGCCGAGACGTTCGCGCTGGCCCGCAAACTGAAGAACGAACGCGGGCAAAAAGCGGGAACCGTGCTTCAGCACCAGACCTGGGCGATGATTTTTTCGAAGTCGTCGACCCGCACCCGCGTGTCCTTCGAGGTGGGCATCCACGAGCTGGGCGGCAATCCTCTCTTCCTTAACAAGAACGACATCCAGCTCGGCCGCGGCGAGTCCGTCGAAGACACCGCCAAGGTGCTCTCGCGCTTCGTGCACGGTCTCATCGTCCGCACCTACGAGCAGTCCGAGGTCGAGCGTCTCGCGGAGTCGGGCACGATCCCGGTCATCAACGCGCTGACCGATTTCCTGCACCCCTGCCAGATCTACACCGACGCCTTCACGATGGCCGAGCGCTGGACGCCCAAGACCGGCGGCGGCGCGGAGTTGTTCGCCTCCCTGAAGGGCCGCAAGATCGCCTTCCTCGGCGACACCGCCTGCAACATGGCCAACTCCTGGGTGCTCGGCGCCAACCTCTTCGGCATGAAGATCAGCCTCGCCGGCCCGAAGGGTTTCGAGCCCTCGGCCGAGTTCAACGCCTTGCTGGCCAAGGAAGGCTTCGCGGGCGGCTACGAATTCACCACCGACCCGATGCAGGCCGTGAAGGACGCCGATGTCGTCTACACCGACGTCTGGGTGAGCATGGGCAAGGAGGAGGAGAAGCGCGAGCGCCTCGCCCTCATGGCCCCCTACAGCGTGAGCGCCGAGGTTTTCGCCGCGGCCAAGCCCGACGCGCTGTTCATGCACTGCCTCCCGGCCCACCCCGGCGAGGAGGTGCAGCAGGCGGTCTTGGACAACCCGCGCTCCATCATCTTCGACCAGGCGGAAAACCGTCTCCACGTTCAGAAGGCGATCATGAGCATGCTCGTGACCGCCAATCGCCGCTGAATTTTTTCAACCGCGAATGGACACGAATGGACGCGAATAAGCCGATCCATTCGAAACCCGGTCCGCTTTGGGACGAGTGCCATCAAGTTGTTGGCTGTGCGTTCGAGGTTCTGAATGAAATGGGTCACGGACTGCACGAAAAGTCGTATGAGAACGCCTTGGTGGTGGAGTTCGGGCTGCGGCGGATACCCTCCGTGCAACAAGCACGGTTTCCCGTGCTCTACAAAGGGGTTCAAGTGTCCGAATACGTCCCTGACCTGATCGCGTTTAATCAACTCATCATCGACACCAAGGTGATCGAGCGAATCACCGACCACGAGCGCGGCCAGATGCTCAATTATCTCCGTATCGCCGGACTTCAGGTTGGTCTGATCCTTAATTTCAGGCGTGCCAAACTGGAGTGGGAGCGTGTGATTCGCTCCTCCCACTCCTAAAAATCAGCCTTCTCATTCGCGTCCATTCGCGTCCATTCGCGGTTAAAACCCTTTCGTCCATTCCCACATGAAAATCGTTCTCGCCTACTCCGGAGGCCTCGACACCTCCGTCATCGTCAAGTGGCTCAAGGAGACCTACGACGCCGAAATCGTCACCTTCGCGGCCGACGTCGGCCAGGAAGAGGAGCTCAAGGGCCTCGACAAGAAGGCCAAGGCCACCGGCGCCTCCAAGCACTACACCCTCGATCTCGTCGAGGAGTTCGCCAAGGACTACATCTTCCCGATGGTCCGCGCCAACGCGATCTACGAGAGCCAATATTACCTCGGCACCTCGATCGCCCGTCCCCTCATCGCCAAGGCCCAGGTCGACATCGCCCTGAAGGAAAAGGCCGACACCGTCGCCCACGGCGCCACCGGCAAGGGCAACGACCAGTGCCGTTTCGAGCTCACCTACATGGCGCTCGCCCCGCACCTCAACATCATCGCGCCTTGGAAGATGGAGAACTACCGCGCCGAGTTCCCCGGCCGCGCGGAGATGATCGCCTACTGCGCCAAGCACAAGATCCCGGTCGAAGCCTCGCTCAAGAAGCCCTACTCGATGGATCGCAACCTCCTCCACATCTCCTACGAGGCCGGCATCCTCGAGGATCCGTGGTTCGACCCGACGACCAAGGAGAACAAGGACATGTTCAAGCTCTCCGTCTCCCCGGAAGATGCGCCGGACAAGCCCGAGTATGTCGAGCTCGACTTCGTGAAGGGCGACTGCGTCGCGGTGACCGGCAAGAAGCTCACCCCCGGCGGCGTGATGAAGGCCCTCAACAAGCTCGGCGGCAAACACGGCATCGGCCGCGTCGACCTCGTCGAGAACCGCTTCGTCGGCATGAAGAGCCGCGGCGTCTACGAGACCCCGGGCGGCGCCATCCTCATGCAGGCCCACCGCCAGGTGGAGTCGCTCACCCTCGACCGCGAGGTGCTCCACCTCCGCGACGGCTTCATCCCGAAGTATGCCGAGCTCGTCTACAACGGCTTCTGGTTCGCGCCCGAGCGCGAGATGCTCCAGGCCATGGTCGACGAGAGCCAGAAGTTCGTCACCGGCACCGTCCGCCTCAAGCTCTACAAGGGCAACATCATCACCTGCGGCCGCAAGTCGAAGTATTCACTCTACGACGACAAGATCGCCTCCATGGAGGGCGTGAAGTCCTGGTATAACCAGAGCGACGCCACCGGCTTCATCCGCCTCAACGGCCTCCGCCTCCGCGCCCGCAAGCTGTCGCAGGGCGGCCCCAAGGTCTGAGCGACCGCGATTTAATTTCGCTTTTCAAAGCCGCTCCGGAAACGGGGCGGCTTTTTTCGTGTCCTTTGTTTCGCGGGTTCCGGCCAATGTTCGTAATACGAACATTGGCCTGTGGACCTATGGCGCGAACTGCGGATGCGACTCGATGCTTCGCTCGAAGACCGGGCGCTCCGCCTCGGGCAGGTCGGCGGGGAACTTCGCTCCGCTGCGCCGCCAGCGCGCGAGCCAGTCGGCGCCGAGCAGACGGCCGGGCGCCGCGGCCGAGTCCACGCCGGCGGGACGTCCCGCGAACGCGATCGTCGTGGTCGCCTTCGGCCCCGTGCCCACGCCTTCCGCCACCCACCAGCCGGCGCGCAGCAGCGCCACGCGGACCGAGGTCGCGGCGGAGTAGGTGTAGAGTTCCGTCGGACGCGGTCCGGCGACGCAGTGGCGCCGCACACGCGAGAAAACCTCCGCGGTCCACAGGCCCGTGTCGGTTTTCGCGGAGAACGGATCGTAGAAGATCAGGTCCGGCGCGGCGGAGGCTTCGAACTCGTTGAGGAAATCGCCGTGGCGCAGCCCCCATTCGATTTGCCCGCTCGCGTCGCTCCAGCGCCCGTCGCGCAGCAAGGCCGGCGGCGCGGCGTGGCGCAGGTGCGGGAAATGTGAGGCGTAACGCGCCGCCAGCGCGAGCGGGTCCAGGTCGCGCTCGAAGCTGATCACGCGGAGCCGGCGTGTTGGCGTTTCGGATACATCGATCGTCCCGGCCTTCCGCACGCGTTCCGCGCAGGTGATCGCGGCCATCGCGTTCGAGGCCGCGCCGAGACCGACGTCCCAGATCACGAGCGGTTCCATATCCGTCGCTTGATCACGTGTGCGCAACCGCTCCGCCAGCCGCGATTGCGCGATGTAGAGTCGCTCCGCTTCCTCCGAAGGTGCGGACACCGAATGCATGACCTCTCCGGAGCTGATCTGCCGGATGCTGTTAAACGTGCCGCAGAGCGAGGCGTGGATCTCGTAGTCACCGCGGCGTGGTGCGCGGCGCGAGGGTGGGGGAGCGATGCGCGGGGGCGGGGCGATCTCGTCGTCGAGGACGAGCTGCTCGCGTTTCCGCGCGTAGTAGGCGGCGAAGCTGCCGTCCAGAATCGCCGCGCGCATCTCGTCCATGAGGCCGTGATAAAACGCGATGTTGTGGTGCGCGAGCAGGTGGGCGCCGAGCTGCTCGTCGGATTTGACGAGGTGGTGCAGGTAGGCGCGCGAGTAGTCGCGGCAGGTCTTGCAGCCGCAGCGGGCGTCGAGCGGTTCCTCGGCGAATTTGTAGACGGCGCGGCGGCAGTGGATGCGACCGTGCGAGGTGAAGGCCGTGCCGCGCTGCGCGAGCTGCGTCGGGATGATGCAGTCGAACATGTCCACGCCGCGGTGCACCGCCTCGAGGATGTCGATCGGCGTGCCCACGCCCATGAGATAGCGCGGCCGGTCCGCCGGCAGGGCGGCGGCGGCGATCTCGGTGAACTCGTAGCGCTGCGCGTCGGTCTCGCCTACCGCGAGGCCGCCGATGGCGAGGCCGTCGAATGGCAGCTCGCGCAGAAACTCCGCGCTGCGCAGGCGCAGATCGCGATGACAGGCGCCTTGCACGATGCCGAAGAGCGCCTGCGGCGAGTCGTCGCCGCGCGCCTTGAGCGACCGCACCGCCCAGCGGTGGGTGAGCTCCATCGCCGCTTTCGCCTCGGCGTGGCCGGCCGTGGACGGGATGCACTGGTCTAGCACCATCATGATGTCGCTGCCGATGGCCTGCTGCATCGCGATGCTCGATTCGGGCGAGAGGTGGTGCAGTTCGCCGTCGACGTAACTGCGAAAGGACGCGCCGTCCTCGCGCATCGCGCGGGCGTCGGGCAGCGAGAAAATCTGAAAACCGCCCGAGTCGGTGAGGACCGGACGGTCCCAATTCATGAAGCGGTGGATGCCGCCGAATTTCTTAAATACCTCGGGGCCGGGCCGGAGCAGGAGGTGGTAGGTGTTGGCCAGGACGACTTGGGCGCCGATCTTTTTGAGGTCGTCGCGCGTTAGGTTTTTGACGGTGGCCTGCGTGCCGACGGGCATGAACACCGGCGTGAGCACCTCGCCGTGTCGCGTTTGAAAGCGCGCCGCGCGGGCCCGGCTGCCGGGCGTGGTCTTTTCCAGGGTGAAGCGGAGGCGGGACATGGCGGTTTCGGGCGGGTGCGACGCGCGGAGGAGATGCGGAGTCCGGACTTTTCTGCCTCGGCGGGAGCGGGAGGCGAGCGGCGTTTGTCACGCCGGTAACGCGACCGCTTGGCGGTGGACGCAGGTTTCGAGGCGGGGGATGCGCCAATGTTTTTCTCAGTAAGCGGGCTCCGCTTTCGTCCAAAATGAGGCCCAGTCTTCGTCGAAGCGATATGTCCTACCCCGATATCCGTTGGCTCCTTCTCGGTTGGCGGCGTGTGATGACCTGTTTCTTGCTGGTCTCGGGACTCGCCCCTTTCGGCGCCCCGTTGCGCGCCGCGGGCGGAGCTTGCTACGACGATATCAGGCAGGCGTTCATCGTCCCGACGTCGGCGGCCAAGCCGCGAGCGTGGTGGTTTTGGGGCGAGTCACTCACCACGGAGGCGGGCGTCACCCAAGATCTCGAGGCGTTGCGACGCGTGGGCTTTGGCGGCGTGATTTTGTATGAGCAGGTGTTTTCGGACAGCCCCGACGCGCTTAAGAGCCTTTCGCCCGAGTGGCTGAGCCGGGTGCGTTTCGCGGCCGCGTAGTGCGCGCGAGTCGGCATGAGCCTGGAGGTGAACGCGGGCAGCGGCTATGTCGCCGGCGGCCCCTGGATTACCCCCGGAGCTCGGGATGCAGCGTCTTGTTTCGAGCGAATTTTAGGTCGAGGTCGGTCGTCGCGTCGACGTGACGCTGCCCGCGCCGCCCACGCGTTTGAATTTCTATCGCGACGTCGCGGTGCTGGCCTATCCGGCGCCGGCGGGGGCCGCGGAGGATGGCGCGGGAGCGGCGACGCCGAAAATCTCGGGCAACCTTCCGCCCCTCGACGCGGCAAAACTGTTCACGGCGAAACCGAACGCGGAGCGCGTGCGCATCACCCCGCCGGCGGATGGCGGGCCGGTCCTCATCAAGCTCGATTACGGCCGGCCCTTCACGGCGCGCGGCATCACCTATTCGCAGCGGCCCAACTCCAAGGCGCTCGTGATCGTGACGCAGGTTCCCACCAGCTGGGCGGACGACGCCTACGGGCAAAACATGCGCCTGAATCCTCCGATCGGGCGTTTGGAGGCGAGCGACGACGGCAACTCCTGGCGGGAGCTGTGCGGCCTGCCGGCGAAGGGATACCAACTCGACACGTGAACGCAGCAGACCGTGGCTTTTCCCGCGAGCACGGCGCGTTTTTTAGGCTCCGGCTCGAGGGCTGGGGGGCGCAACGACCGGGCCGGCGACAACGACTTGATGCTCGGCGGCGTGGTGTTGCGGGGCGAGGCGCGGATCGACTGGTGGGAGGCGAAGTCGGGCAATGTCGCGGATTTCTCGAATCCGGATCGGGCGCCCGTCTACCCCGGCGACGAGATCATCGATCCCGAGCGCGTCATCGATGTCACCTCGCGGCTCGGGGCGGACGGGCGGCTGAGCCGGGACGGCGCCTCCCGGGCGTTGGCTCCTGCGTCGGCTGGGCCGCACGCCCACGGGAGCCAAGACCAAGCATGGCCGCCCCGAGACGATGGGGCTGGAGTGCGACAAGCTCAGCGCGGCCGCCGCGCGGGTGCAGTTTGAAAACTACGTCGGCGTGATCCTGCGGGAGGTGCGCCGCGTGCCGGGCGCGGGTTGGCGGGCGTGAACATCGACAGCGCCGAGCATGGCTCGCAAAACTGGACCGCGGGCTTCGAGGCGCAGTTTGAAAAGCGCCGCGGTTACGCGTTGCGCCGTTATCTGCCCGTGATGGCGGGACGCGTGGTCGGCGGGCGCGAGCAGTCGGACAAATTGCTCTTCGACGTGCGCCGCACGATCGCCGACCTGATGGGCGACGCCTACTTCGGGACATTCCGCGAGCTGTGCCGCGCGGAGGGCATGACGACGATGGCGCAGGCCCCCGGCATCGCAACCTGCCTGCCGAGCGACAACATCCAGGCGAAGGGCCGGGTCGACATCCCGATGGGCGAGTTCTGGATGACGCAGCAGGACGGCACGATCGACTGCAAGGAGGCGGCTTCGGCCGCGCATGTTTACGGCGCGCCCGTCGCGGCGGCGGAGGCCTTCACGGGCAGCAAACCCGACGTGCATCCCGCGGTGATGAAACCCTACGCGGATGCGGCGCTGGCGCTCGGGATCAATCGTTTCGTGGTGCTCGCGAGCATTCATCAGCCTTGGGACGACCGGAAGCCCGGGGTCACCGAAGACCGCTTTTATCTGCCCCCCGAGGCACAACACCTGGTGTGAGCAGCCGGCGGGGTTTTGGAACACCCTGGGCCGCTCGTCAGCGCTTCTGCAGCAAGGGCGCCCTGCGGCGGATCTGCTGTATCATCTCGGCAACGACACGCCGTTGAAGATCGCGACCTCGCGCATGCGGCCCGCGCCGCCCGAGGGCTATGATTACGACGTGATGGGAGACGAGGTGTTGGTGACGCGGACGCGGGTGAAGGGCGGTCGTGTCTTGCTTCCGGACGGCATGAGCTACCGGTTGCTTGTTCTGGCGGGCGGCGATCGCCTTTCGCTCGCGGCCGCGCGGCAACTGCAGGCTTTGGTGGAGGCCGGCGCGACCGTGCTGGCGACCCGCAAGCCGATCGGGTCGCCGAGCTTCGCCGACTGCATGGCGGGCGACGCCGAGGTCCGGCGGATCGCGGACCGGCTGTGGGGCGGGGGAGCGCCCGACGCGGGGCCCGGGGAAAAGCGAAGCTGCGCGGGTCGCGTGATTTGGGGTCGGTCGCCCACGGCGGTCTTGGCGGAGTTGAAAATCGCCCGGGATTTTGCCCTCGCGGACGCGAAGCTGCACGCGTCGGTGTTCGTTGTCTTTGGTAAGACGGGCTCGGCCGAAGCGGGGGCGGCTTCGGCGGGGGTGGCGAAAGCGACACCGACGCATCGTGAGCTCGTGCGGGACATGCCGCCGTTGAAGGAGATTTTGGGCCGTGGTCTCTGCGCTTCACGCCTGGCTGGGACGCGCCGGAGCGGATCGATATGCCGGAGCTACGATCGTGGGCCGATTCCTCGGACATCGGCGTGCGGCACTATTCCGGCTCCGTGATTTACGAGCGCGAGTTCGATTGGACCGAGCCGTCGCGAGGTCGCGTGTGGCTGGATTTGGGCGAGGTCGCGGTCGTCGCCACCGTGACGCTCAATGGTCGGGTGGTCGGCACGGTTTGGAAACCTCCCTACGCGCTTGAGGTCACCTCCGCGCTCGTGCCGGGCCTGAACAAGCTCGAGATCCGCGCGACCAATCTTTGGACCAACCGCTTGATACTCGATTCCGGCCTGCCCGCGGAAGCGCGCAAAACCTGGGTGACTTGGAACCCGTATCGTCCGACGGATCCGCTGCTTCGGTCCGGTCTGCTCGGACCGGTGCGTTTGCGGCGGGCCGGGGATTGAATTTTCGGTTTCCCGGATCCGTGGAGGCCGCCTGAAGATCGCGCATTCGCCGATTGGTCGGTTTTGCGTTTCGCGCCGCGGCCAAAGTGGCGGAGAGGGAGGGATTCGAACCCCCGGTAGGTTGCCCTACACACGCTTTCCAAGCGTGCGCATTAGACCACTCTGCCACCTCTCCGAGACTTTGTTGTCCTTCGACCGTTGGCCGTGAAGCCTTGATCGGGGACGAAGGGACAGAAAAGCGGGGGGAATTCGCGGAGGTCAACGGCGAAAATCATCGATTTATCACCGGGCCGCGCCCCCGCTTTTCGCACATGCTTAGCCCGGGAAATGCTGCTTGCGCGCGCCCGGACGCGGCTGCTTCTTTCTCTCCTTTTACGACGACCACCCACGACCACCGCGCCCGTCGCACGCATCACGACCATGGTAACTTCTAACACCGACCTGGCCTACAACACCAAGATCGAGGACACGCTTGTGGTCACGAAGGCCGACGCGGTCATCAACTGGCTGCGCAGCTCGTCGATCTGGCCCATGCCCATGGGCCTCGCCTGCTGCGGCATCGAGCTCATGGCCTCGGGCAACTCCCGTTTCGACATCGCCCGCTTCGGCGCCGAGGTCATGCGCTTTTCCCCCCGCCAGGCCGACTGCATGATCGTGGCCGGCACAGTCACCTACAAGATGGCCCCCCACGTCCGCCGCATCTACGACCAGATGGCCGAGCCGAAGTGGGTCATCGCCATGGGCGCCTGCGCCTCCTCCGGCGGCATGTATCGTAGCTACTCCACCCTCCAAGGCGTGGACCGGATCATCCCCGTCGACGTTTACGTCAGCGGCTGCCCCCCGCGTCCCGAGGCGCTTCTCGATGCCCTCATCAAGATGCAGGAGAAAATCCGCCGCCAGCCCGCCGCCCAGGAGCTGCTCAAGACGGCCTGATCCGCGTCGCGTCGTCCTGCCGGCCTTGATCCCTCGCTTCGTTTAACTCGTCCCCCTTTTCGCCCGACATGTCTACCGCGCCCGCCGAAGTGGTCTCCGCTCTCCAAGGCAAATTCGCCTCCGTCTCCGCGCGCCCGAGCGGCGATCATCCCGCCGTCAACGTGCCTTTGACCGACGCGGTCGCGCTGCTCCGTCACCTCCGCGACGAGCGCGGCTTCGACTTCCTCGTCGACGTGACCGGCATCGACTGGGACGTCGACGCCTCGCCGCGCTTCAGCGTCGTCTGGCACCTGTTCTCCACCCGAGACCACGGCTACCTCCGCGTCGTCGCCAACTGCGAAAGCGACTCGGAGCCCTCCGCGCCGACCGTGTCCGACCTCTGGCCCGCCGCCAACTGGCACGAGCGCGAGACCTACGACCTCCTCGGCATCCGCTTCGAGAAGCACCCCGATCTCCGCCGCATTCTCATGTGGGACGGCTATCCCTTCCACCCGCTGCGCAAGGACTTCCCGCTGGCCGGCGTCGACACGCCGTTGCCCGACCTCGAGGTCGGCGCCGTCACCAAGATGACCGCCCAGCCGGTCCCCATGGTCGGCGGCCCCTTCGTCGCCTCCGTCGGCGAGATGAACCTCACCGAGGCCGAGCCCCGCGCCAAGGACGAGAGCTGGGACGAGCGTAAGGAAAAGCCGAATACGCTCTGAGGCCGCGTCGCCGCGAAATCGCAAACACCGCATCGCCAACACACCCTTTTCCGCCGTGCCCACCGAATACGCCTTCCCCGACAACGCCGCCAAGACCGCGGACGCCCCGGAGCTCGTCTCCGAGAAGATGTCGATCGCCATGGGGCCCTCGCACCCCTCGACCCACGGCGTGCTCCGCCTCCAGCTCGAGCTCGACGGCGAGATCGTGACCAAGTGCGACCCCGTCCTCGGTTACCTCCACCGCGGCGACGAGAAGATCGCGGAAAACATGACCTACAACCAGTTCGTCCCCTACACGGACCGGTTGGACTACCTCGCTCCGCTGGCCAACAACGTTGCCTACGCCATCGCGGTCGAGAAGCTCGCCAACCTCACCATCCCGGCGCGTTGCCAGGCCATCCGCGTGATCATCTCCGAGATGGCGCGCGTCTCGTCCCACCTCCTTGGCCTCGGCGCCTTCGCCATGGATACCGGCGCGTGGACGGTGTTCATGTATCAGTTCACCGAGCGCGAGAAACTCTACAAACTCTTCGAAGAGCTCACCGGTGCCCGTTTCACCACCAGCTACACCCGCATCGGCGGTGTCGCGCGCGACTTGCCCGAGGGCTGGACCGACCGAGTGCTGGCTTTCTGCGAGCAGTTCCTGCCCATCCTCGACGAGATGCTCGAGATGCTGACCCGCAACAAGATCTTCACCGATCGCACGGTCGGCGTCGGTGTTATCTCCAAGGAAGACGCCATCGCCTACGGCCTCACCGGCCCGAACCTCCGCGGCTCCGGCGTCGCCCTCGATCTCCGCAAGGACAAGCCTTACTCCGGCTACGAACAATACGAGTTCGACGTCCCCGTCGGCACCAAGGGCGACAGCTATGACCGCTACCTCTGCCGCGGCGAGGAGATGAAGCAGTCCGTCCGCATCATCCGCCAGGCGATCAAGAACCTCCCCGGCGGCGCCTGGTATGCCGAGGACGCCCGCCGCATCTTCGCCCCGCGCAAAGACAAGGTGCTCACCTCCATGGAGGAGCTCATCAACAACTTCATGATCACGACCGAGGGCCCGCAGATGCCCGCCGGCGAGGTCTACTTCGAGGCCGAGAACCCGAAGGGCGCGCTCGGTTTCTTCGTCGTCAGCAAGGGTGGCGGCGTGCCCTACCGCATGAAGATCCGCTCCCCCTCCTTCTGCAACCTGTCGATCCTCCCGAAGATCTGCACGGGCATCCTCCTCTCCGACGTCGTCGCCATCCTCGGCTCCTTCGACTTCGTCATGGGCGAGTGCGACCGCTAAACCGCCGCAGAATCATAACCACGAAACACACGAAACACACGAAAACGAACCCATCGCCCGCCACGTTCCGCCCGCTTTTTCCGACTTTCGTGTGGTTCGTGTATTTCGTGGTTAAACCTCTTCTCCCCCTTTAGTCCGCCGTGAATCTCAAGCCCGAAACCTTCCAGCGTATCGACGAAGTCATTACGCATTACCCGGTCAAGCGCAGCGCCACCCTGCCGCTCCTGCACCTCATCCAGGAGGACGCCGGCTACATCTCCGAGGAGGCCATCCTCTGGATCGCGCAAAAGCTCGAGCTCCAGCCGATCAACGTGCTCGAGGTCGTCACCTTCTACCCGATGTTCCGCCGCGCGCCCATCGGACGCCGCCACATCAAGGTCTGCCGCACCCTCTCCTGCGCCCTCATGGGCGGTTACAAGACCTGCGAGACCTTCCAGCAGGAGTTCAAGACCACCCTCGGCGCCACCTCGCCCGACGGCGAAGTCACGGTCGATTTCGTCGAGTGCCTCGCCTCCTGTGGCACCGCTCCGGTCGTCCTCATCGACGAGGTGCTCCACGAGAAGGTGGACGTCGCCAAGGCCAAGGAAATCTCCGCGCAAATCCGCGCCGAGGCAGCCGCCCGCAAGTAACCCAATTTTCCCGACCCTTTCGCCATGTCCGCTCCCGCTCAGACTCGCGTCATCTTCAAGCACATCGACGAGCCCGGCTACACCAACGACATCGAGTGTTACCTGCGCCACGGCGGTTACGAGGTGTTGAAGAAGTCCGTCCAGCGCCCGCCCGCCGACCTTATCGAGGAAGTGAAAAAATCCGGCCTGCGCGGCCGCGGCGGCGCCGGCTTCCCCTGCGGCGTGAAGTGGTCCCTCGTCGACCGCAAGTCCGGCAAGCCGATCTACCTCATCGTCAACGCCGACGAGTCCGAGCCCGGCACCTTCAAGGACCGCTACATCATGCACCAGGATCCGCACCAGCTGATCGAGGGCACGATGATCTCTTGCTTCGCCAACAACGTCAAACAGGCCTACATCTACATCCGCGGCGAGATGCCCGAGGGCGCCCGCATCCTCGAAAAAGCCATCGCCGAGGCAAAGGCCAAGGGCTTCGTCGGCCAGAACATTCTCGGCACGAACTACAGCTGCGAGATCTATGTCCACCGCGGCGCCGGCGCCTACATCTGCGGCGAGGAGACCGGTCTCATCGAGTCGCTCGAGGGCAAGCGCGCCAATCCGCGCATCAAGCCGCCCTACTTTCCCGCCGTCCTCGGACTCTACCAGTGCCCGACGATCGTGAACAACGTGGAGACCATGTGCCACGTGAAGTATATCGCCGACATCGGCGGCGAGGCCTACGGCAAGACCGGCACGCCCGGCAACACCGGCACCCGCATCTTCTGCGTCTCCGGCCACGTCCAGCGCCCCGGCTACTACGAGTTCCCCGCCGGCACCATCACCATGGGCCAGCTCCTCAACGACGTCTGCGGCGGCCCGCTCCCCGGCCGCACCTTCAAGGCCGTCATCCCCGGCGGCTCCTCCGCGAAGGTCCTCCGCTTCGGCGAACGCTACAAGGGCAAGCGCAAGGTCGGCGCCGACATGGTCGACTACGACTGGGGCGTCGAGGACGTCCCGATGGACTTCGATTCGCTCGCCATGATCGGCTCCATGGGCGGCTCCGGCGGTGTCATCGTCATGGACGACACCGTCAACATGGTGGAGGCTCTCGCCAACATCAACGCGTTCTACTCCCACGAGTCCTGCGGCCAGTGCACGCCCTGCCGCGAAGGCTCGCTCTGGATGAAGAAGATCAGCTCCCGCATGGTCCACGGCCAGGCCCGCAAGGAAGACGCCGCGCTCATCAAGGGCGTCGCCGACCAGATCCCCGGCCGCACCATCTGCGCCTTCGGCGAGGCCTGCTCCTGGCCGACCCAGAGCTTCCTCATCAAGTTCAAGGACGAGTTCGAGGCCTACGCCGAGGTCAAGAAGACCCTCCCCGCCGACCGCCGCCAACTCGTCTGAGTTAGAAACCACGAAACACACGAAATACACGAAAAGCCGACCCTCGCTCCCGCACGCTTCACTGAGTTTTCCGACTTTCGTGTGATTCGTGTATTTCGTGGTTAACCACCTTCTCCTCCTTTCTTCGCAATGACCGCCGCTGCCAAACCCGACCTCGTCACCGTCAACATCGACGGCGTGGACATCGCCGTGCCGAAGGGCACCAACGTCATCGAGGCCGCGAAGCTCCTCCAGAAGGACGTCCCGCACTACTGCTACCATCCGAAGCTCACGGTGGCCGGCAACTGCCGCATGTGCATGGTCGAGATGGGCATGCCCGCCTTCGATCCTGCGACCAAGGCCCCGGTCATGGACGCCGCCACCGGCAAGCAGAAGATCAACTGGATCCCCCGCCCCCAGATCGGCTGCGGCACCACCGTCGCCCCCGGCATGCACATCAAGACGTCCTCCCCGATGGTGAAGGACGCCCGCGAAGGCGTGATGGAGTTCCTCCTCATCAACCACCCGCTCGACTGCCCCATCTGCGACCAAGCCGGCGAGTGCAAACTCCAGGAGCAGGCCACCGGCTACGGCCGCGGCTACTCTCGCTTCATCGAGGAGAAAAACGTGAAGCCGAAGCGCACCCAGCTCGGGCCCCGCGTCACCCTCGACGACGAGCGCTGCATCCTGTGTTCCCGTTGCATCCGCTTCTCCAAGGAAATCGCCAAGGACGACGTCCTCGGCTTCGTCGACCGCGGCAGCTACTCGACCCTCACCTGCCACCCCGGCAAGAAGCTCGAGAACAACTATTCGCTCAACACGGTCGACATCTGCCCGGTCGGCGCCCTCACCAGCACCGATTTCCGCTTCAAGATGCGTGTCTGGTTCCTGAAGCAGACCAACACCATCGACATCGAGTCCTCCGTCGGCGTGAACGCCGTCGTCTGGTCGCGAGAAGGCGTCATCTACCGCCTCACGCCCCGCCGCAACGACGCCGTCAACGACACCTGGATGTCCGACTCCGGCCGTATGCTCTACAAGCAGGTCGCCGCCTCCGATCGCCTCAACTCCGGCGTCAAAGTCGACGGCGCCGCCTCCACGCTCGACGCCGCGATCAACGCCGCCTCCGCTCTCCTCAAGGCCGGCTCCGTCGCCGTCGTCGGCTCCGGCCGCGCCTCCGTCGAGGAACAGTTCCTTCTCAAGCAACTCGCCTCCGCCGTCGGCGCCTCCGCCTCCCTCGTCGCCCGCACCGCCCAAGGCGACAAGCTCCTCATCTCCGCCGACCGTAATCCCAACGTCCGCGGCGCCCTCGTCACCGGCCTCATCTCCGCGCTCCCCGCCGCGCAGCTTACCTCGCTCGCCGCCGACATTGACGCCGGCAAGATCAAGACCGTCCTCAGCCACGGCGAAGACCTTGCCGCCGCCGGACTCACACCCGCCCAACTCGCCAAGGTTTCGATCATCTACCTCGGCACCCACGCCAACGCCACGAGCGCCGCCGCCAAGGTCGTCATCCCGACCCTGCACACCTTCGAAAAGGCCGGCAGCTTCGTGAACCAGCAGTTCCGCATCCAGAAGTTCGCCGCCGCCGTCCCCGGCCCGGCCGGCTCGACCAACGATCTCGTCGTCCTCTCCAAGCTCATCGCCGCCCTCGGTGGCGCCGCGCTCGCGAGCGACGTCCACGGCCTCTGGTCCACGCTTGCCGCCTCGGTGCCCGCGCTCGCCGGTCTGTCTTACAAGACCATCGCCGAGACCGGCGTGGTCCTCGACTCCGCCGCTTGGTCCGGCCTGCCCTTCGTCGAGGGCGAGACCCTCAAATACAAGCCCGCCGCCCCCGCGGTCGCCGCCTGATTTCTTCTCACAGAAGCCAACGAAGAAAACGAAGACCAGAAACCGTTCCCGTCTCCAGGCCTCCGTTCCCTTCGTTCTCTCCTGTAAAAACAAATTTCCGCTTCCGACATGTTCGATTTCTACTTCGAGATTCCGCACTGGATCCGCCTGATCATCCAGGCCGCGGCCGTCATCTTCACGCTCTTCCCCATCGCCGCCGCCTGCTCGATGGCCGAGCGCAAGGTCGCCGCCTGGGTTCAAGATCGCCCCGGCCCCAACCGCACCATCGCGCCGATCCTCGCGTGGATCCCCGGCATCGGCTTCCTCCGCAAACTCGGCGTGTTCCAACTCGCGGCCGACGGCGGCAAATTCATGTTCAAGGAAGACGTGGTCCCCGGCCACGTGAACAAGGCCTACTTCATCGCCGCGCCCATCCTCGCGGTCATCCCGGCCCTCACCACGATCGCCTTCATCCCCTTCGGCGCCTACCTCGACGCCGCCGGCAAGGTCGTCCCGCTCATCCTCGCCAACGTCGACGTCGGCCTGCTCGCCGTCTTCGCGATCTCCTCGCTCAGCGTCTACTCCGTCATCCTCGCCGGTTGGGCCTCCAACTCGAAGTATCCCTTCCTCGGCAGCGTCCGCGCCTCCGCCCAGCTCATCTCCTACGAGCTCTCGATGACGCTCTCCGTGCTGCCCGTTTTCCTCTGGATCAACGGTCCCCTCGCCGGCGAAGCCGCCGGCAGCTTCCAAGGCACGCTCGGCCTCGCCCGAGTCGTCGAGTTCCAGAGTGGTTCTTGGGGCGGAATCATGAGCCCCGGTTGGGGGGGCGTTTGGTTCGGCTTCCTCATGCCCGTCTCGGCCTTCGTCTATCTCGTCGCCCTCTTCGCCGAGACCAACCGCGCGCCTTTCGACACCGTCGAGTCCGAGGCCGACCTCGTGAACAGCTTCGCCTCCGAATACGGCGCCTTCAAATGGTCGCTCTTCTACGTCGCCGAATACTGCCACATGATCGTCGGCTCCGCGATCTTCATGCTCCTCTTCGGCGGCGGCTGGAATCCGCTCCCGTGGTTCCCGCTGGCGGATCTCATCCACGCGCTCTCCGGTATTCTTCCCTGCGTCGCCACGCCGCTCTTCGCCGGCCTGATCGGCATCGGAATCTTCGTGGGCAAGGTTCTCGCGATGATCTTCTTCTTCATGTGGGTGCGCTGGACCCTCCCGCGTTTCCGCTACGACCAGGTCATGAAGATCGGCTGGCAGAAGCTCCTGCCGCTCTCGATCGCCAACCTGATCTTCTACGCCGTGGCGACCGCCCTGCTGACCAAGTAAACCTTTCGACCCTCTCCGCCCAATGGCCGTCATCCCTGTCGAACGCAAACCGCTCAGTCTCGCCGAGCGCACCTACCTGCCGCAGATCGCGGCCGGGTTGAAGACCACCCTGCGTCACCTCTTCCGCAAGCCCATCACGCTCGAGTATCCCGAGGTCCGCCCCGAGATCTCGAAGGGCTACCGCGGCGCGCCCACGCTCGTTTTCGATCCCAACGGCCGCGAGAAGTGCGTCTCCTGCCAGCTCTGCGAATTCGTCTGCCCTCCCAAGGCCATCCGCATCACGCCCGGCGAAATCGCGCCCGAGGACCCCAACGCCCACGTCGAGAAGCGCCCGCAGGAGTTCGAGATCGACATGCTCCGCTGCATCTACTGCGGCATGTGCCAGGAAGTCTGCCCCGAGGAGGCGATCTGGCTCCAAAACACGTATTCGATCTCCGGTTACACCCGCGACGACTTCAAGCACGACAAGGCCAAGCTCTACGAGATGGGCGGCACGCTCCCCGACTCGCACTTCAAGTGGGACAAGAAAAAGGCCGCCGAGCAGGCCGCCGCCCACGGAGGCCATCACTAAGCCGTCAAAGGCTCTTCACCGAAGGAAACGAAGATAACGAAGCGCCCGCTCTGCTGATTTCATCCCTAAAAGTCCTTAACCGATCCTCCCTTCGTTCACTTCGTTAGCTTCTGCAAAACATCCGCCGCTCCCGCTTCCGTCCATGCCCGACGTCCTCTTTCACCTCTTCGCCATCCTCACCGTGGCCTGCGCCCTCGGCGTGGTGTTCAACAAGAACGCCGTCAACTCGGCGCTCTGCTTCCTCCTGAGCCTCGTCGGCGTGGCGGGCCTCTTCGTCCTTCTCGACGCCTTCCTCCTGGCCGTGCTGATGGTGCTCGTCTACGCCGGCGCGGTCGTCGCGCTCTTCCTCTTCATCATCATGCTGCTCGATATGCAGGGCGGCGAACGGAAGAAGTTCACCAAGTCGACCATCCTCTCCGCCACCGTCGCGGGCGGCCTCCTTGTCACCGGACTCGTCTCCTTCGCCCGCAACGGCCAGGTCGCCGTCTCCGACAAGGTCCCCGTCGTCGGCAACAGCCTGCGCGCCTATGCCGAGCAGCTCTTCACCGTTTATCTCCTGCCGGTGCAGATCGTCGGCTTCCTCCTCCTCATCGCCATGCTGGGCGTGATCGTCCTCAGCAAGAAGTTCGATAACACCGCCGCGGAGGACGCCAAATGAGCCTCGCCGCCGCCTCCCTTTCCGCCATGTCCGCCCTCTCGCTCGCCGCCCTCACCGGGCCCCTCGAAGTATCGCTGCATTCCTATCTCTACCTGAGCGCGGTGATCTTCGCCGTCGGCTTCTTCGGCGTGCTCCTGCGAAAGAACACCCTGGTGATCTACATGTGCCTCGAGCTCATGCTCGTCGCCAGCACCGTGGCCCTCGTCGCCTTCTCGCGCTACAACGGCGTTCTCGATGGCAATGTCTTCGTCTTCTTCATCCTGACCGTCGCCGCCGCAGAGGTCGCGGTCGGCCTCGCCATCATCGTCGCCCTCTTCCGCCGCCGCCAGACCGTGCAGGTCGAGCAGCTCAACTCGCTGAAGAACTGAAAACTAAACCGCTAAAGCTCGCTGAAATCCGCTAAAGCCAAGCCACGATCCCTTCCGATTTAGCGCTCTTTAGCGTCAGTTAGCGGTTTCCCTTTCCTCTCCGAATTTCCGACCAGCTCCGCCTCCGATGTTCCAGAATCCGACCCAGATCGCCCAACTCGTGCTTTTGCTGCCGCTCGCCTCGGCCGCGATCATCGCGCTCGCGCTCCGCCGCCAGGGCAACATCGCCGCGCTGGTCTCCACCTTCACCGCCGCGCTCATCGCCGCCGGTGGCCTCGCGCTCGCGTTCGGCGGACACCGTTTCGGCGATCTCGAGCATCCGGCCTCCGTCGAGTGGCTCGCGCTGGGCAAGCTCTCGCTCTCGCTCGGCTTCAAGTTCGACGACCTCTCCGCGCTGATGCTCTCCATCGTCGGCGTCGTCGGTCTCTGCGTGCACGTCTTCTCGCTCGGCTACATGCACGACGACTCCGCCAAGGCCCGCTACTTCGGCGGCCTCTCGATCTTCATGTTCTCCATGCTCGGCATCGTCTTCGCCGACAATCTGTTCATGATTTTCATCTTCTGGGAGCTCGTCGGCTTCAGCTCCTACGTCCTGATCAACCACTACCACTTCAAGCCCAGCGCCGCCGCCGCCTCGAAGAAGGCCTTCATCACGAACCGCGTCGGCGACTTCGGATTCCTCCTCGGCATCATCGCCTGCTGGGCTTCCTACGGCACGGTCAACCTCTCCGAACTCGCCGAGCTCAAGACGCCCGTCGCCGGCGCCCTCGCCACCGGCATTCCGCTCCTTCTCTTCTGCGGCGCCGTCGGCAAGTCCGCGCAAGCACCCCTCCACGTCTGGCTCCCCGACGCGATGGAAGGCCCCACGCCGGTTTCCGCGCTCATCCACGCCGCCACGATGGTGGCCGCCGGCATCTTCATGCTCTGCCGCATCGAGCCCCTCTTCGCCCTCGCGCCCTCCGCGTTCGACGTCGTCATGTGGGTCGGCGCCATCACCGCGCTCTACGCCGCGCTCTGCGCCATCACCCAGAGCGACATCAAGAAGGTCCTGGCCTACTCCACGCTCTCGCAGCTCGGCTACATGGTCGCCGCCTTCGGCCTCGGTTCGCTGAAGGTCGCCCACGGCGAGGCGGAAGCCCACGAGGTCGTGATCGCCGCCGGCGTCGGCGCCGCGATGTTCCACCTCACCACCCACGCCTTCTTCAAGGCCCTCATGTTCCTTGGCTCCGGCTCCGTCATCCACGGCTGCCACCACGAGCAGGACATCTTCAAGATGGGCGGCCTCGCGAAGAAGATGCCGCTCACCTTCGTCACCTTCACCATCGGCGTCGCCGCGATCGCCGGCCTGCCCTTCCTCTCCGGCTTCTATTCGAAGGATGCGATTCTCCACCTCGCCCAAGAGAAGAACAGCGCCGTGTTCGGCATCCTCGTCCTGACCGCCGTGCTCACCTCCTTCTACATGGTCCGTATGTGGAAGCTGGTTTTCCTTGGCTCGCCCCGCAGCGAGGACGCTTCGCACGCCCACGAGGGCGGTATCAGCATGACCCTTCCGCTCGTGGTGCTCGCGGCGCTCGCCATCGCCGGCGGCTGGACCACCCACGAGGGTGGCGGTCTTATCTACGGCGACGCCTTCAAGGCCGTCTGGTCGCAGATCCCCCACGCCGAGGGCGCGAGTGTTTACATCCTGAGCCTCGCGATCATCGCCGTCGGCGCCGGCTCCGCCTTCGCCTTCTACAAGCCCGCCGCGCAGGACGCCCTCGCGACCAAGGCCCCCGGCGCCTTCGCCGGCCTCGCCGCGCTGCAAAAATCCTTCGACGCCGCCTACGACACCTACGTCGCGAAGATCCAGCAGCGCTTCGCCCTTGTCCTGAACGGTTTCGACTTCATGGGCATCTCCGGCGCGCTCATCCGCGGCATCGTCGCCGGCGGCACCGGATTGGTCGGCTTGGCGGCCCGCGCCTTCCACACCGGCAACCTCCACGCCTACGTCTACTGGTTCCTCGGCGGCGCGGTCTTCCTCTGGTTCCTCGCCACCCGCTAAGCCCGGATCGCCGACTCTCGTTTTCCGACTTTCGACTCACGCTCCCTTTCCGCCGTGCCCGACTATCTTCTTCTTTCCATCGCCGCGCCTCTCGTCGCCGCGCTTCTCCTGCTCGCTCCCGCTCCGCTCGGCGTCCGCAAGCTCATCGCGGGTCTCGGTTTCGCCGTTCCCGCCGCGATCGCGCTCTACCTCTGGAGCCAGTTCAGCGCGGCCCAGGGATCCAGCTATCAGTTCGTCAGCGAATATGACACCGGGCTCAAGAGCGCCTTCGGCATCGCCCTGAAGCTCGGCCTCAACGGCATCGCGCTCCCGCTCTACGTGCTCGCCGGCGTGGTCGGCCTCGCCGCCGGTCTCTACGCCCTCCAGTCCAAGGCCGAGCGTCCCGCCCTTTATTGGGGGCTCCTCCTCGTGATGCAGGCCGGTCTCATGGGCGTGTTCGCTAGCATGGACATCTTCTTTTTCTACTTCTTCCATGAGTTCGCGCTCATCGCCTCATTCATCATGATCGGCGTCTGGGGCGGTCGTGACCGCGGTTATGCGGCGATGAAGCTCACGATCTACCTCACCTTGGGCGCGATGCTCTCGCTGATCGGACTGATCGCCATCTACCATCAGAGCGGAGCCGAGACCTTTGATTTTCAGACCCTGCGCCTGGAGCTTCTGCATGGCACCATCTCGGCTTCCGGCCAGAAGACGCTTTTCGGCCTGCTTCTCTTCGGCTTCGGCATCCTCGTTTCGCTCTTTCCCTTCCACACCTGGGCTCCGCTTGGCTATGGCGCCGCGCCCAGCTCGGCCGCCATGCTCCACGCCGGCGTGCTGAAAAAATTCGGTCTCTACGGCCTCGTTCAATTCGCGGTTCCGCTCCTTCCGGAGGGTGCCGCGCAGTGGGCCAACTGGCTCGCCCTCCTCGCGGTCGGCGGCAACATCCTCTACATCGGCTTCGTCACCATCGCCCAGCGCGACCTCAAGCAGATGGTCGGTTACAGCTCCGTGATGCACATGGGCTACGCCTTCCTCGGCATCGCCACCCTCAACGCCATCGGCGTCGGCGGCGTGGTGCTCATGATGGTCGCCCACGGTCTCTCCGTCGCGCTGCTCTTCCTCCTTTCGACCAGCGTCTATCACCGCACCCAGACCTTCGACATGGAGGACATGGGCGGCCTCGCGCAGAAGACCCCCGTTCTCGCCGCGTTTTTCGTCGCCGCCACCATGGCCAGCATCGGCCTTCCCGGTCTCGCCAACTTCTGGGGCGAACTCGCGATCTTCGTCGGCGCCTGGAATTTCTCCACCGGCTACACCGCGCTCGCCGTCGCCGGCGTGATCATCTCCGCGATCTACGGCCTTCGCGCCGCCGCCAAGGTCTTCTTCGGCGAGGTCTCCCCGGCCTTCGCAAAGGTCGCCGCCGAGAAGGCCCCCGTCGATCTCACCTGGGGCGAAAAACTCCCCGCGCTCATCCTTCTCGCCGCGCTCTTCTTCGTCGGCTTCTGGCCCAAGAGCCTCTCCGAGCCCGTCAACACTGCCATCAAGGCGATGTCCGTCTACGCGTCCAAGTAAGCCCGCTCCGTTTCCACCTTCCGTTTCCGGCCAATGACATCCGAACACCTTCAAGCGCTCAAAGCCGCCGCCGCGGACAACCTCTGGGCGAACATCCAGCCCGAGATCTCGCTCGGCGTCCTCGCGCTGTTGCTCCTCGTGCTGGAGATCATCCTCCCGAAGAAAAAGCACGGTCTCATCCCCACGCTCTCCATAGTGGGCCAGCTCGGTCTGCTCGTCGGCCTCTTCCTCAACTTCTCGCCCGCCTACCTCGGCACGACCTCTTTCAACGGACTTCTCCAGCACTCCCCGAGCACCCAGTATCTTCGCGCCTTCTTCCTTGGTAGCTCGATTCTTGTCTCGCTCCTCGGCGTCGTCGCCCTCGCGAAGCAAAAGCTCCCGAAGATCGAGTTCTTCCACATCACGCTCGTCGTCACCGCGGCGATGATGCTCCTCGCCCAGTCCGCGAACTTCCTCCTCCTCTTCGTCGCGCTCGAGACCGTCACCGTCGGCTTCTACATTCTCGTCAGCTACACGCGCACCAACCCGCTCTCGCTCGAGGCCGGTCTCAAATACCTCGTCACCGGCGCGCTCAGCTCCGGCATGCTGCTCTTCGGTATCGTCCTTCTCTACGGCGCCGTCGGCAATCCCGCCGCCCTGGCCTCGTCCAAAAATCCGATGAGCTACGAGGCCGTCCGCGTGTTCCTCGCCGCCAACGAGGGCAACTTCCTCGCCTCCATCGGCATCGTCCTCGTGCTCGCCGGCGTCGCCTTCAAGATCGGCGCGGTTCCCTTCCAGATCTGGATCCCCGACGTCTACCAAGGCGCCCCGACGCCCGTCACCGCCTTCCTCGCCGTCGCCTCCAAGACCGCGGGTTTCGCCGTCCTCCTCCCGCTGGTCGGCGTCTTTTCGCCCTACGCCTCCCTCGTCACCAGCACGCTCGGCATCATGGCCGGCGCCACGATCCTCTTCGGCAACCTCGCCGCGCTCACCCAGCACAACGTGAAGCGCCTCATCGGCCTCTCCGGCGTCTCCCACGCGGGCTACCTGCTCATCGGCGCCGTCGCGGCCGTCAGCGTGCCCTCCGCGGTCGGCGCGATCTGGTTCTACCTTTTCGCCTACCTGCTCGCCTCCTTCGCCGTGTTCGGCGTCATGACCCACGTCGCCGGCGACAACGACGCCGACCAGGACCTCGACCACTACGCCGACTTCGCCAAGAAGCGTCCCTACCTGGCGGGCGTGCTCGCCATCGGTCTCGGCTCGCTCGCGGGCATCCCGCCGCTTGCCGGATTCATGGGCAAGCTCATGGTCTTCATGGCCGCCTTCAAAGCCGGTCTCTTCTGCCTCCTCGGCATCGCGATCGTCGGCGTCGTGATCTCGATCTACTACTACTTCGGCTGGATCAAGGCGGCCTACTTCAGCTCCTGGCGTCCGACGCTTCCAGCCGGAGAGGCCGAGGCCGCCGCTCCCACCGGCACCCCGGTTTCTTTCCCGGTCGGCCTCGCCCTCGGCGCGCTCGCCGCCGCCAGCGTGGTCTTCGGCCTCTATCAAGGTCCGATCGGCGCCTGGATCCTTGGCCGCTAAGCGGCCGGATTCAGCCGCCGTCCTTTGCTTTTCAAGGCGCCTTCAACCGAGGCGCCTTTTTCGTGTCCGTCGTTATATGAAATGAAGCGGCAGTTCGCCCGTGTTGCGCACCCAATCGACCTTGGGCCAGCCGCCCTTTGGCGCCGGTTCCCCCAGCACATGGCGGACGCGGATCGGGCGGTGTTCGCGCGCGACCACGCCGTCGGTGAGCTCCGCATGGCTGATCGCGATTTGCCCGACGCAACGCGTGGCGATGCGTAGGGGCGCGTCGGGATCGTCTACCGGGCACGCGAATTCTAGGCGCATCTGCGTCGGATGCGGCCGCGCCGCGCGGGCTCGGAATTCGATCGTCACGCGGCCGTAGAGCTCACGCCACGTGCCGTCGGCCTGCCGTTGCTCGACCACGACTTTTTGCCAGGCCGGCGCGAAGTGGTGCACCGTGAAACGCAGCGTCCAGCGTCCGAGCACGGGCGAAGCGCGGCGGACTTGCGCGGGGCGGCGCGCGACGGCGCGCAGCCAAGTTTGCCACGCGCGGAGGCGCCGCGTGTCGCCGGCGAGGACGCCGGCGTTTTGGCTGGCGGCGAAAGAGTCGGCGGGGCGTGACCCGCACCACATCGCGCGGGCGTCCTTGCGGGCGGCCCGAAGCCGGAGCGCGAAGTCCGCGGCGGCTTCCTGCGCGGCAGCGATCACCTCGGTGAAGCCGGTGCGGCGATCCCGGCTATTCCGGGCTTTCCCGGGCGCGTCGGGGAGGCGCGTGGCGAGGCGACGCAGTCGAGCGGCCTGGCCCGCGGCTTGGCGAACAAAGGCATCGCGCGCGGCGAGGTAGGCTTGGAAACGGAGCGTGTCGCGGAGGCATCCAAGCGCGGGCGCCGAAAGCGCGGGGTTTGACGACAGTCGCGAGAGACGGCGCGAAGCGGCGGCGTGGGGTAAGGGGCTTTCGCGGCGAGGGCCGACCGAGTCCCATCGCGTGTTGATTTCCCAGCGCGAGTTTCCCGCGAAGGCCTGCGCGTCGGTCGCGAGCAAGCCGCGCGAGAGCGTGCGCGCGGAGACGGCGCCGAGTCCGGCGTAACGGCGCAGGCCGGCGGAAAGAAGGCCTGCGGGGTCGTCGCCTCGCTGTGGTTCGAGCCAGAGCGCGGCCGCGGCGGCGTCCATCAGCGTGGTCGTGCCGAGCGCGAGGCGGTAGGGTTCCCAGCTCGTGACGAGGTAGCCGTCCGCGCGCACGGCCTGCGCGCGGCGCCACCAGGCGGCGAGGTTTTGCAGGCGCTCGCCCCAGACGGGCGCGACCTCGTGGCGAAAGGCCCCGTTCATCGGGCAGGCCCAGTAGGCGACGCCGGCGGAGCGGAGGGCGGGGGCGAGCTCGTATTCGGAAAAATTATACAACTCCATCCGCGGCCGTTGCGCGAAGGGGTGGTAATACCAGTCGTAGGCGGAGAGGCCGGCGTGTTGCGGGAGGAGCGCGATCGCCTCGGGGAGGAGCGCGAGCATGTCGGCCCAGAGGCCGAGGCGAAGGCCGCGGGAGGCGGCGACGCCGTGCAGGCGTGCGACATGGCGGGCGAAGTGGCCGGCGAGGCCGATCTTTTCGATTTCGGCGCGGGACAGCGGGTGTTTGCCGAGGTGGAAACTCTCGTCGAGGCCGACGTGGATCTCGCCTGCGGTGCAGAGCGGGGCGAGGTCGCCGACGAGTTTCTCGGCCAACTCGGCCATGCGCGGGTGGAGCGGGCAGATCTGGCCGGCGGGCAGGGCGGCGCCGGTGGCGGGATCGCGGAGCTCGTTCAGATCGCGCCAGGCCTCGGTCTTGATGAGGTATTGGGTGTGACCGAGGAGATTGCCGATGGGGACGACGCGGATGCCGCGCGACGTGGCGGCGGAGACGAGTTTTTCGAAATCGCGCCAGGCGTAGGCGTCGGCGCGCGCGACGCCGGGCAGGGAGGGATAGTCGACCGCGTCCTCCAGATGCAGATACAGACGTTCATAGCCCCAGTCCGCGTAGCGGGGCAGGAGGTCGAGGAGGTGGTCGAGACGCTCGACTTGGCGGGCGAGATCCCACTGGAAGGCGCGGAGCATGGTGAAGCGGTCAACGCAAAGACGCGGACACGCAAAGGGCGCAAAGCAAAAGGCCGCGTCTTGCGCCGGGACTCTGGCTAGGCCCGGAACACCACGCTGAGCGCCAGGAGCACGGCGGGGCTTATCAGCAGCCACCTTGCTTGCGGTTCGATCTTAAGTTCGTGGAGCGGGACACCCCATGTGCGCGCGAAGCCGAGAGTGAGTTTGAGAAACAGGACCAGCATCCAGAGCGGCCAGGCCAGCAGGATGGCCATGCGAGCGCCTTCGGCGAGCCGGTGGCCCAATCTGCCGACGCGATCCGTCCAGGTGGGCTCGCGGACGGGAAGCGTGGCATCGTCTGAGACGCGGGCGTTCGCCGGCAACGCATCCAAGATACGGTGCGTGGGGCGGCCGTCACGGCCGGTCAGTTCACCGCCGGAGGAATTGGTCAGTTTGCGAAAGAACCGGCAGTCGCCACCAAGAAAAACGATGTGACCGCCTTCCCCGCCGTAGGGGCTGTCTTTACGCCATTCGCCGGTCTCGAGATCCAAGCCGCGGGTCCATGCGATCGGTGTCGTCCCGGGGTGCTGGTTGGTCAGGCCGCCCAGGACCACGGCGAACAGGTGGGGCAATTGAGCAAAACGCGGGTCGAGCGTGCGTGAACCATCGGGCGTGAAGACCAAGACCGTTTTTAGATCGGACGGGATAGCCGTCTGTCGTCCGCTGGCGACCCAGCAGGACGGGTCGTTTAGTCCTCCGTGCAGCGCCAGCTGGCGAGCGTAGTCCGGCAGGTCCGTCGCATCGGGCAATCGACCTTCGTGATCTACCGCGTAGATGAGGCTGGCTTGGGCGATCTGGCGAAGATTGCCGGATGCGATGCTACGGGCGGCGGTTTGGATGCGTGGGGGTGCCACGAACTCGGCGGAAATCGTGACCAGTATGGTTCCGCAGAAGAGCGTCAGCACGAGCGCGGTGAGCGCGCTGAAGAACCACTTGGCGATGTGGTCGAGGAAGATCATCGGCGAGCGATGTTTGTCGTTAACGTCGGCTCGGTGGGCAAAAACAAAGGGCCCGGCGCGCGCAAGGCGGGCCGGGCCGGTGGACTGTGAGAGCTAAACGGCTCCGCCGTTCCGCTACGAAAGTCGGATGATGGCTCGGCGTCAGCCGCGCTTCTGGGCGATGAGCTGCTCGAGCTTCACGATGTCGGCGCTGAAGAGGCGGATGCCTTCGGCGGTCTTCTCGGTGGCCAGGGCGTCCTCGTTCATCGCGAAGCGGAAGGCCTTCTCGTCGAAGCTGACCTTCTTGAGGTCGGCGCTCTGCGCCGCGGCGGCGTCGAGCTTCCTGGCGACGGGGGCCTCGCTCTTGGCGAGCTCGGCGAGGAGGGTCGGGGCGATGGTGAGAAGGTCGCAGCCGGCGAGCTCGAGGATCTCGCCGGTGTTGCGGAAGGAGGCTCCCATGACCTCGGTCTTGTAGCCGAATTTCTTGTAGTAGGTGTAGATCTGGGTGACCGAGACCACGCCGGGGTCCTTGGCGCCGGAGAAGTCGCCGGTCGGGTTCTTGGCCTTGTGCCAGTCGAGAATACGGCCGACGAAGGGCGAGATGAGCTGGATGCCGGCCTCGGCGCAGGCGACGGCCTGGGCGAAGCTGAAGAGGAGCGTCAGGTTGCAGTGGATACCCTCCTTCTCGAGCACCTCGGCGGCCTTGATGCCTTCCCAGGTGGAGGCGATCTTGATCAGGACGCGGTCCTTGGAGACGCCGGCCTTTTCGTAGAGGGCGATGATCTCGCGGGCCTTCTTGAGCGTGCCTTCGGTGTCGAAGGAGAGGCGGGCGTCGACCTCGGAGGACACTCGGCCGGGGACGATCTTGAGGATCTCGAGTCCGAAGACGACGAGGAGGCGGTCGATGACTTGGTCGAGCGAAGCGGACTTGGGGGACTCGGCGATGGCTTTGTCGAGGAGGGCCGCATACTCGGGCATGGCGGCGGCCTTGAGGATGAGGGAGGGGTTGGTCGTCGCGTCGCGGGGTGCGAAGACCTTCATGCTTTGGAAGTCGCCGGTGTCGGCGACCACGGTGGTCAGGGCTTTGAGTTGGTCGAGTTGGGTGGCCATGGATGAAAGGGGGATGCCGGAGTGAGCGGAGCGAGGATAAGTTGTCCAGCGGGTCGCGATAAGGCGGCTGGACGGAAACGACCACCAAAGGCGGTGGCGTGCGGCTGTCACGCCCGGGGCGCGTCCGCGTTCGGCAAATTATTTCTCAACCAGATGAGAGCGCTTGATTCATCGGCGAAGGCTCCGTCGAGCTGGGCCTCGAACGCGGCGTCGAGCAGACGTTTGAAGTCCGGACCGGGCTTCATTCCGGAATCGACGAGGTGGCGTCCCAGCAGGATCGGGCGCGGCGCGGCGTCGGCGAGGGCGAGTCCGGCGGCGCGGGAGAGAAGTCGTTCGATCAGGGGCAGGCTGTCCGCGCCGGAAAGCGGCGGGCGACCCTTCGCGTCGGCGCGCATGACGGCGGCGAGGTCGGCGAGCGTGGCCGGCTGGAGGCGGCGCGCGAGGCGGCGAAGGGCGTTGGGACCGAGGCCCTCCGGCCCTCCGTGGTGGTGCACCATGTGGTTGGTCACGAGCGGCGTGATCGCGGGCGCGTGATCGTGGGGGGCGCCGATGCGGGCGAGGAAACCTTGAGCGGGAGCGAGTCCGGCGGGCTCGTGGCCAGGGCTGGTCCAGCGAAGGGTGCCGGAGCCTGCTGGTTTTTCCTCCCGGCGGGTGCAGGCGGGTTTGCCGACGTCGTGGAGGAGGACGGCGAGCATCAGGAGGCGCCGGCGGCGTGGTGGCGAGGCGAGCCACGCGGGGTCGCGGGCGAGGGCGTCGCAGCAATGGCCGGTGTGGGCGAGCACGTCGCCTTCGGGATGCCACTCGGGGTCTTGCGGACAGCCGGCGAGGGCGGCGATTTCGGGGAAATGCGCGAGCCAGCCGGTTTCGGCGAGGACGCGTAGTCCGCGCGAGGGCGTGGCGGATTTTTCCGCCCATTTTTCCCATTCATGCCAGACGCGTTCCACCGGGAGCTCGGCGAAGGTCGGGGCGATGGAGCGGCAGAGCGCGGCGGTTTCGGGCGCGAGGGTCAGATCAAAGCGGGCGGCGAACTGCATGCCGCGCAGCACGCGCAGCGGGTCCTCGACGAAGGCCGGGCCGGTATGGCGCAGGCGGCGCGAGCGCAAATCGGCCGCGCCGCCGTGGGGGTCGATGAGACGTCCGTCCAGGGGATCCCAGGCGATGGCGTTGATCGTGAAGTCGCGCCGGGCCGCGGCCTCCGCGTCGCTCAAGAGCGGGTCGGGCTCGACCTTGAAACCGCGGTGACCGGCGCCGGTCTTGGATTCCCTGCGGGGCAGGGCGATGTCGTATTCGGTTCCGGACGACAGGCGCAACTTGATGACCCCGAAGCTGCGGCCGACCACGTCGGTCGAGCCCAGGGGGGCCAGCACCCGCAAAAGATCGTCGAACGAGGCTCCTCCGACCTCGATGTCCAGATCCTTGGCGTCCAAGCCCAGGAGCCAGTCGCGAACGGCGCCCCCGACGATGCGCGGACGTCCGATCGACCGCAGGGTGCCCAGGACCGGGAGAATTTCGGAAGGGAGGTTCAAGGCAGGGATTCGGAATCGGGTCGGCGGAGGCTTTCCAGAGCAAGAAGCGCCCAGCCGGCGAGAAAGGCCAGACCTCCGAGCGGGGTGACCGGCCCAAGCATGCGCGGGCCGCCCAGCGCCAAAAGGTAGATGGAGCCGGCGAAGAGCAGGGAGCCGGCAAGCCAGCAGGCGGCCACGCGCCGAAGGCGGCGATTTCGCTCTGGTTGGGCCGCCGCCCAGGCCAGCACCGCCAACGCGGCCACGGCGTGCGCAAGCTGATAGCCGCTGGCGGTTTGCCAGGCGCCGAGGCTGCCCCGGGTCGTGAGCTCCGCTTTGAGCGCATGAGCTCCGAGCGCGCCCAGGAGCACGGCGGCGAAGCCGTTGATGGAGCTCAAAAACATCAAGTTGGCGGGTTTTGGCATGGAACTTTGGATTTGGAAGGGGGACTGGGGGGAAGGTTTTGCGCCGGTTTCACGAGGCAAACGGGACTTGCCTTTTACAAGTCCTTCGTTCTCCTGCGAGCCGTCGTCTAACCAGCGATATAACCAAACCAACCAAACCAACCATGATCAAGCAGACCGCTCTTGCTCTCGCCGCCATCTCGGCCGGCGTTTCCTCCCAAGCCGCCGAGGCCGCCAAGTCGGACCTCTCCGTCACCGTCGACGTCAGCTACGTTTCCGACTACGTGTTCCGTGGCGTGCGGCTCGGCGAAGCCTCCATCCAGCCCTCCGTCGAGGCCGCCTATGGCGACTTCTACGCCGGTGCCTGGCACTCCAGCGAGCTGAGCCACAACGATGGCGCCACCGAGACCGACCTCTACGCCGGCTACGGCTACAAGCTGAACGACAAGGTCAAGCTCGACGCCGGTGTCACCCGTTTCACCTATTCCGGTGGCAGCGATCTCGACACCACCGAGGTCTACGTCGGCGCCTCCGTCGACGTCCTCCTCAGCCCCTCCGTCTACTTCTACCACGACTTCGACCTCGAGGTGAACACCGTCGAGGCCTCCATCGGCTACAGCATCCCCGTAGATGCCATCAAGGCCTCCGTGGACCTCTCCGCCAAGCTCGGCAACGTCTCCGCCCCCGGCGAGGACTACACCTATGGTGTCGCCGGCGTCGCCATCCCCTACAAGCTCAGCGAGACCGCCACCCTCACCGTTGGCGCCGACTACGTCGTCAATGACTCGTCCTCCAAGACCGGCTTCTCCGGCGACGGCGACGACATCATCGTCGGCAAGGCCGGCATCTCCATCGGCTTCTAATCTCGCCTCGCGAGCTTAGTCCGACGGATTTCCTCCTTCATTCGAGACCCGTCTCCGCTCCGGCGGAGGCGGGTTTTTCCTTTTCCTCGTAAATGAACGGTTGACAGCTCCGGTCACGGACTATGCCTTCCACCTCTTTTCTCATGAAAACGTTCCTCGCCAAGCAGGAGACCGTTCAGCCCAAGTGGTATCTCATCGATGCCGAGGGCGAGGTTCTCGGCCGCATCGCCGTGAAAGCCGCCAACATCATCCGCGGTCGTCACAAGGCTTCTTACACCCCGTCCGTCGACACGGGCGACTACGTCGTCGTCATCAACGCCGAAAAGGCGGTCGTGACCGGCAAGAAGGAAGATCAGAACGAGTATATGTTCTTCTCCGGCTTCGTCGGTGGCGAGAGCTACCGCTCCCTCCAGCAGCAGCGCGAGCGCCATCCCGAGTTCATCATCGAGCACGCCGTCAAGGGCATGCTCCCCAAGAACCGCATCGCCGCCAAGATGCTCACCAAGCTCCGCGTGTTCGCCGGCGCCAAGCACGGCCACGAGGCGCAGAACCCGGTCAAGATCTCCGTTCGCTAAGCACCTTATCCCATGAGCGCTGAAACCACCGTTTTCCTCGGCACCGGCCGCCGCAAGTCCGCCACCGCCCGCGTTCGCATCACCGAAGGCACGGGCAAGCTCGTCGCCAACGGCCGCGAGTTCGACGACTATTTCTCCCACGAGAACTTCTCCAAGGCCGCCCTCCGTCCCCTCCTCACCGTCGAGCTCCGCGAGAAGATCGACGTGACCGCCAATGTCGACGGCGGCGGCGTCGCCGGCCAGGCCGGCGCGGTCGCGCACGGCATCGCCCGCGCCCTCCAGCGCATGAACCCCGAGCTCCGCGCCGCCCTCAAGAAGGCCGGACACCTCAAGCGCGACCCGCGCGAAAAAGAGCGCAAGAAGCCCGGCCAGCCCGGCGCCCGCAAGCGCTTCCAGTTCTCCAAGCGCTAAGGCGTTTCGGAAGAAGGAGCATTCGGTTTTCCAAAACCGCCCCGGATTTCGGGGCGGTTTTTTTGCGTCCGATCGGCCCGCGTCGTCCTTTGATCGACCGCGGATCACGCGATCTACGCTGAGGTCTGATCGCCTTTCGGCGTTCCGGCGAGAGTGTGACGGGCGCGTCCTCGGGCCCGCCGCCGCCTGCGGGAAGGACAATCGCCCCGAAGGACACCTGCCCGTCCGCCCGCGATTTTACCGCGGCCAGCTTTATTGCGGTCGCGGAGGGCTGGAGCGTCGTGGCCGTTTTTCCGAGTCCCCTAAGGTTCGTGGCGGCCGGATAGGCGAGTGCGTATCGCTCGCATGCGGTGCCGTCCGCGGCCCGACTCTCCTCTTACTTCACGCGCTGGATCAGCTCCACCTCGTAGCCCTCGGGCGCGTCGATGAAGGCGATCACCGAGCCGCCGCCGGTCCGGGTCGGTCCGTCGCTGAGTTTGTAGCCCTTGGCCGCGGCTTCGGCGGCGAATTTTTCCAGATCGTCCACCTCGAAGGCGAGGTGCGTCAGGTCGCTCTGCACCTTGACCGGCTCGGCCGCGCCGGCGGGCATCTGGCAGAGCTCGATCTCCTCGACGCTGTTCGGCGTGGCGAGGAACACGAGTTGCGCGCCGCGCGGCGAGGTGTGTTGACGCGAGACCTTCAGGCCGAGGCATTCGGTATAGAACTTCACCGAGGCGGCGAGATCGTTGACGCGGTAACGGGTGTGGAGGAGGCGGGTGACGGTGGGCATGGCGATAATCCCGGAGAAGGTAGACTCGGACGCGGGCTTGTCCAATCCGTGCGTCCGGCTGTGATGAGGCGCCTATGGCGGGAGATCTTCCGGGCTATTGGACGCTGCTGGCGCTGGTGATGCCGGTCTTCGCCGTGATCGCGGCGGGGGCGGGCGCGCGTCGCCTGGGTTGGCTCAAGCCCGAGGCGGACGAGAGCCTGCTCAAGCTCGTCGTCAACTTCCTCTATCCCTGCCTCATCTTCGACAACGCGCTCGGCAACGAGGCCCTGCGCGCGCCGGGCAATCTGCTCGCCGCGCCCGCGCTGGGGTTCGTGACGATGGGCGGAGGCATCCTGCTCGCCTACGCGGTGGCGAAACGCGCCGGTTTCTCGGTGGGCGGCGGGTTGCGAACCTTCGCCTTCAGCGTGGGGATATTCAACTACGGCTACATGGCGATTCCCCTCGTCGAGAGGCTCTTCGGCCGGGAAACGTTGGGCGTGCTTTTCGTCTTCAACGTCGGTTGCGAGGCCGCGATCTGGACCATCGGCATCCTCATGCTCGCCGGCGTCTCCCTGCGGGGCGGCGGCTGGCGGCGCGTGCTAAACCCGCCGGTCTACGCGCTGGTGCTCGCGATCGCCCTCAATCTCGCCGGCGCCGGCGAATGGATGCCCGACCTTGTGCGGCGGTCGGTGCGCATGGTCGCGGCCTGCGCGGTGCCGCTGGGGCTGCTCGTGATCGGGGGCACGCTGGTCGAGTATTTCTCCGCGCCGCGGACGCTCGTCGACCGCCGGGTGACTCCGCTCGCCTGCGCGCTGCGCGTCGGCCTGATCCCGCTCGGCATGCTGGGGCTGGCGGTGGCGTTGCCCTTGCCGCCGGAGCTGAAGGGCGTGCTGGTGGTCCAGGCGGCGATGCCGGCGGGCATCCTGCCGATCGTGATCGCCAAGCACTACGGCGGCCAGCCGCTGGTCGCGGTGCAGGTGGTGCTGGGGACGACCGCGGTGGGGCTGTTCGCGGTGCCTTTGTGGCTGCGCGTAGGTTTGGGATGGATACACTGATCCTCCGGGCGCCGACGAGGACGCCCGGAACCGTCGGCGAGGCTCAGGCCGTGCTCGTGGCGGCGCGGCGGGCGTCGACGGCCCAGCCGTAGATCTCGGCGTATTTGCCCGCGCTGACGTTCCACGAGAAATCCTGCGCCATGCCGCGGAGGCGGAGGGCCTGGAGTTCGTCGGGCCGGTCGTAGTAGGTGGCGCAGGCCCAGCCGATGGTGTTGTAGAGGGCCGGGGCGGTGGCGTCCTGGAAGCGGAAGCCGGTGCCGTTGTCCTTGCCCTCGGCGAACTGCGCGACGGTGTCGATCAGGCCGCCGGTGGAGCGCACGATGGGCGCGGTGCCGTAGCGCATCGCATACATCTGGGTGAGGCCGCAGGGTTCGGCGCGGCTGGGCATGACGAAAAAGTCCGAGCCGGCCTGGATGAGGTGGGAGAGGCTGTTGTCGTAGCCGACGTGCACGCCGACGCGTCCGGGGAAGGCCTCGGCGGCCCAGCGGAAAGTTTGCTCGAGGCCGGGATCGCCCGCGCCGAGGAGCGCGAACTGCACGTGCATGCGCGGCACGATGTGCGGGAGCGCTTCGGCGAGGAGGTCGAGGCCCTTCTGGCTGGCGAAGCGGGAGACGATGCCGAAGACGGCGATGTGCGGGTCTTGCGTCAGGCCGAGGCGCTTTTGCAGGGCGGCCTTGGCGGCGGCCTTGCCGGCGGGGAGCGAGCGTTGATCGTAAGGACGCGGCAGATGTTTATCCATCGCCGGATTCCACGCGGCGGCGTCGATGCCGTTGAGGATGCCGACGAGGTCGGCGGCGCGGAAACGCAACACCTCGTCGAGGCCGAAGCCGCCGGCGCGGGTTTTGATCTCCTCGGCGTAGGTCGGGCTGACCGTGGTGAGCTTGGTCGCGTGGTAGAGGCCCGCCTTCATCATGTTGACCGCGCCGACGCTTTCGAGGCTGTCGGGACGGAACTCGGAGGGCGGAAGGTGGGCGAAGTCGACGACGCGCCGGTCGGAGTAGCCTTGGTGCTCGAGATTGTGGATGGTGAACACCGAGGCGGTCCGTCCGAGCGGGGTGTTGCGCAAGGTGGTGTTGAGCAACACCGGCAGGAGGCCCGTGGTCCAGTCGTGCGCGTGGACGACGTCGGGGATCCATCCGATCTGCAGGCAAAGATTCAGGGCGCCACGGCACAGGAAGGCGAAGCGCAGGTCGTTGTCCGGGAAATTGCCCCAAGGGCCGGCGTAGACCTCGGGACGCGCGAAGAACTCCTCGTGCTCGAGGGCGTAGACGGGGACCTTGGAGCCGGGGAGAACGCTTTCCCAGGTGCGGGCCCAGCGGGCTTCGGAGCCGACGTCGACGCCGAGGGGCTCGGGGCGCGCGTGCCAGGCGGAGTCCAGGCGGAGGCTGCCGTAGGCGGGGAAGACGACGCGCACGTCGTGACCGAGGGCGGCGAGGGCTTTGGGGAGAGAGCCGACCATGTCGGCCAGACCTCCTACTTTGACGAAAGGTTCTACTTCGGGCGATACGAAGAGGACTTTGAGCGGGACCACGGCGGGCGAGGAAAGCGCGACGCGCGGGAGAGCCGAGAAAAAAGACGCGGCTTGCGCAAATTGGCGAAGTTTTCGGCACCCGTCCGAGGTGTTTCCGCCGGCGCGGCCTCGGCGCGTCGGCTTCACCGGAGCGAAAAAAGAAAAGCCGGCCCCGGAAGGGGCCGGCGGTGGCGCAGGCAAGGAGCGGCGACGAGGACCGGCGCCGCCCTGTTTACGCGGCGATCTCGCGCAGGGAGGCGTCGCGATGACGGCGGGCCTTGAAGAGCTCGCCGCGGCGGAGGAGGTGGCGGTCGAGCTTGTCGATCAGCAGGTCGATCGCCTTGTAGGCGTCCTCGGAGGCGACGGTCGCGAGCATGTCGGGGCCGCCGATCTCGATGTGGCCTTTGGCGACGAACACGGCGCGTCCGCGGGTGGTGTCGTGTTCGAGATCGATGCGGATGCGATCGATTCGCGGTTCGTGCCGGAGCAGGCGTTCGGCCTTGCTTCGCAAGGTGTCGCGCAGGGCGTCGGTGAGGGTGAGGTGGATACCGCGAAGAAGGATCTTCGCGCCGGCGTCGTGGGAACGGGTGTCAGTCATGGCGAAGGAGTCTGACAGAGCCGGCGGGGGCGGGTGCCGTATAATGAGGTGGGGGAATTGGAGGCCGCTTCGGATTGACAGGCGGCGGTCGCGCCCGGCGCGGCGGTCGCCGGGCGCTTGTCAAGACGGGGGGGCTGGGCTTGGGTGGCGCCATGGCCGACCCGAAACTGCTCGAGACCTTCCCGAATCCCGCTCCCCGGCGCGACTACGTGATCGCGCACACGCACCACGAGTTCACCTCCTTGTGCCCGATGACGGGCCACCCGGATTTCGCCCACATCACGCTGCGCTACACGCCCGACAAAACCTGCGTGGAGCTGAAGTCGCTGAAGCTGTATTTCCACGCTTTCCGCAACGAAGGCATCTTCTTCGAGGCGGTGACGAACAAGATTTGCGACGACCTGGGCGACGCGTTGAGGCCGCGTTCGCTCGAGATCGTGGCGGATTGGAAGGCGCGCGGCGGCTTCACCTCGGTGGTGACGGCGCGATGGGAGCCGAAGACGGCGAAGCGCGCGAAGGCGCGTTGAGTCCCTTTACGCGGCGGCGCGGCGGGCGGTGCGCGCCCCCGCGCAGGCGGACTCGGGGGCGAAAGCGCTGTCGCCCTCCACGCGGGGGACTTGCTCAAAAAGCCACGCGCCAGCCGACGGTGAGGCTGCGTTCCGCGCCGACGCGGGCGATTTTTTCGAGTAGGTCGATGTCGAACACGTTGCCGATCGAGGCGCTGAGCGTGTGGGTCACCGCGCCCGCTTTCCACGTGTAGGAGGTGTCGAGTCCGGCGACGGTGTAGGCGGGGTAGTCGAGACGTTCGCGGCCCGGGCGCGCGTAGCTTTGGATCGTCGAGCCGACGTGGGTGACGCCGCCTCCGATCGACAGCCCCTTGAGCGGGCCGGCGGCGAAGGCTCGGCGCAAGCCGGTGGCGGCGGAGAAGCGAGGCAGGCTGGTGAGCGGCCGCCCCTCCTCCTCGGGCAGATCCGGCGAGGAAACGGTGAAGGCGTCGGTCCACGAGGCGCGGGCGGTCCAGGTCCACTCCTTGTCGGGCTTCCACCCGAGTTGCGCGGTGAGGCCGCGGAACTCCTCTTCGCCGCTGGTCACGAGCTGGGGCTGGGTGTGCTCGGCGTCGGCGACAGGGTCGTTGTAGAGCGGATTTCGGCGGACGATATGGGAATTATTGTAGGCGTAGACCATCGCCCCGGCGGTGAGGCGGCGCTCGAAAAAATGCGTGCGAAAGCCGAGATCGAGGCCGGCGGTGGCGGCGTTGTCCTGGATTTCGCCGGTGCGGGCGTCGACCCGGGTGGACGGCTGCACGGCGGAGCTCGTGGTGGCGAACACGAGCAGCCGGCGCCCGACGCGCTGGTTGACTCCGGCGTGAAGCGAGGTGTCGGCGAGGCGTTTCTCCGCGTATGCGGTCGCGGGGGGCGCGGAGGGGCGGCGGTCCTCCACCTGGACGTCGGTGAAATCGCGCCGGACGCCGGCGGTGAGCACGGTGCGGCCGTTGTTGAAGGCGGAGCGGAGGGAGAGCACCGCGGCGGCGGAGTCGAGCAACACGACGCGATCGGTGATGAGGCGTCGGTAAAGGGCGGACGAGTAGGCTGGCCGGTAGTAATCGGGTGAATACGGGTCGAAACGACGAACGCTCGCCGGCAGGGCGTCGCGGTCGGCTTTTTCCAGCCCGCGGTTTTCGTCGGCGGCCTCGGAGCGCGAGAGCTCGATCCCGGCGAGCAGCTTGTGGTCCGCGTCCCAGAGCTGAAAACGGCGCGTCAGGTCGCTTTGATGGGCGAAGCCGACGTGGTCCTCCTCGCGGTGGGTGGGCTCCCGGACGCCGGAAAATACGCCGGTTTCGACGACATATTGGCCGGTCGTGAAGCGATCCTGCTCCGCGTGGCGTCCGTAGATCTGGGTGCCCGAGCTGAGCGAGAGATCGGGCGAGAGCTGGCTTTCGAGCTGAACGCCGAGCGAGCCGGCCTGGCGGCGCACGGAGGCGTGGGGGCCGTAGGTGTGGAACTCGGCGAGCGGCAGGTAGGGGCCGACGACGGGGCCTCCCGCGGTGCGCCGGTATTCCGGGACGCCGGGGGCGGGATTGCCGAGAAAGTCGACCGCGTCGAAGGTCCAAAGGGTGCTCGTGCTGCGCGAGTGGCGGACGACGAGGGCGATGCCGGCGTTGAGCTGGCCGGTCTCGGCGTAGCGTTGCGGGCCGTCGCGGCCGGACCAGGCGCCGGAGAGCAGATACCAGCTCTTCTTGGGCACGACGTCGCCGGTGGCGGTGGCCTTGGCGCGGGCGCCGCCCTGGGTGCCGACCGAAGCCTCGAGCTGGCGGGCGCTTTTGCCGCGCGGTCGGGCGACCTGGTGGTTGCGAATGCCGCCGGGCGCGGCGCGGCCCACGACGGGGACGAGGGAGCCGATGACGAGCTCGGAGCCGCCGGGATTGATGATCTCGGGGATGCCGGCCTGGGTGAATCCGTTGCGGCGGGAGGGCGTGGGGAAGCCGCGGAGATCGACGGTCTCGGAGCCGGCGGCGACCGCCGCGGCGTCGGCGCGCGCGGAGGCCAGGGCGTCGAGCTCCGAGTCGAGTTCGCCCAGGGGCATCTCTTCGAAGGCGGGATCGGAGAGGAATTCGTTGCCGAAGGGCGGCTCCCTGCGCTGGGCCTCGTCGCCGTCGAGGCCGGTCGGATCGTGGTCGGCGGCGGAGGCGTCGTCTCCGTCGATGACGAGCGGCTCGAGTGTGACGGTCGAATCATCGGGACGCGGCTCCTCCTGCGCGCACGCGGCGCGCGGGCCGAGAAGGAGCGCGGCGCATAGCATGAGTCCGGTCGTGGCGGGGACGATGCGGGCGTGGGGATGCGGGCGGGGTGGAAGCATGGGGCGCGCGCCGCCGGGCGCGCGGGGGATGGAAAAACAATGCGCGGACGGGGGAGGAGGTCAGCCGGAAAATGGACGCGGAGCGGTCATAAGCGCGTCGCCGACTTCGCGTAAGGCATCGGCGTCGTCGGTGTCTGTCCGCCCGAGCCGGAAGGCCCGGTTGGGGCGATTTGGCGTCGCCCTTTTCCGAGGTGGCCTAGGCGTTTAGGCGGTTGCGGATTTCGGAGAGGAGCGCGTCGTGGGCGAGGGGGCCTTTTTGCACGACGTTTTCCACGCAGGCGCGGAGGTAGTCGCGTTCGTCGGCGCTGAGTTCCTTGGCGGTCACGACCACGACGGGCACGGCGCGGCCGTCGTCGCGGGCGCGGAGCGCGCGGAGGAATTCGAAGCCGTCCATCACCGGCATCATGAGGTCGAGGAGGATGAGGGCGGGCTTTTGCGCGACGAAGGTCTCGAGCGCGGCGCGGCCGTCCTCGGCCTCGACGACCTCCCAGCCCTCGCGCTCGAGGGTGGTGCGGAGCATGGCGCGGTTGTCGCGCAGGTCGTCGACGACGAGGGCGAGCCGGCGGGTGTCGTGCGGGACCTGTTTGGCGAGGATGTCGGCGAGACGGGCGCGGTCGACGGGTTTGGTGAGGTAGTCGGCGGCGCCGAGGGTGAAGCCGAGCTGTCGGTCCTCGATGATGGAGACCATGACGACGGGGATGTCGCGGGTGTCGGGGTCGGCCTTGAGGGCGGTGAGCACGGACCAGCCGTCCATGCTGGGCATCATGACGTCGAGGGTGATGAGGCGCGGCTTGAGTTCCTTGGCGAGCGTGAGGGCGTCACGGCCGTTGGATGCGGTGCGGACGGCGTAGCCTTCGCGGTTTAGGTTGCG
>CAYTLL010000008.1:0-21974 GCA_964438755.1 uncultured Akkermansia sp.
TGCGGCGACATGTCGCCGCACTCCTAAAGCATACCCTGCAAACCCGCGGCGACGAGACGCGCATGCAAGCGCGCCCCGCCTTCCTGGAAGTGCGTCTTTCCCTGATATAGCGCCCGCGCCTTCTCCGGCCCCAGCGACTCGAGTTCGTCCGCCGCCTTGGCGGAAAGATCCACAAAAGGCACCGAGGCCTCCTTCGCGAGCGTGCGCAACCACGCCGCGTGGCCGCCGGCCTCCCGATCGACGCGGCCCTCGCGCCAACTGTTCTTGATCGTCGGCGACACGAGCACCGGCCGCAGACCCGCCGCCTTCGCCTCCGCGATCATGCGCCGCACATACCAGCCAAAGGTGCGCACGACCTCTTCGCGTCCGGTCACGGCGTTCATCACCGTCACGGTCTCGTCGCCGAGTCCGGGCAGCGAGCCGCGCGCCTGCGGCGAATCGACCGCGGTCGCGTCGTTGTGCGCGAACTGGATCAGCACCGTGTCGCCGGGCTTGGCGTTCGCCAACAGCGCCGCCCACCAGCCCTCGGTAAGAAAAGTGCGGCTGCTCCGCCCTCCCCGCGCGAGGTTGACCACGTTCCAACGGCTTCGGTCGACGAAGTCCGGCAAGCACTCGCCCCAGCCCCGCTGCGGACGTTGGCTGGCTTTGGCCGCGGTGGAGTCGCTCGCAATGAGCACGCTCGGCAAGCGGGGATCGACGCCGCGGAAAGCGTCGCGCGTCGTCCTTGCCACCTCGTCCAGCGAAGGCGCCTTCGAGCCCGCGTCGGCCCGGACCGGCGATTCCGCCTCGAGCTCCACTCGCACCGGATTGAGCAAGCGCACCGGACCGAGCAAACCGGAGGCCACGAGCGGCTCGTCCGCGTCATAAAAATTCCAAGTCGCGAAAGTCGTGCGCCCGCCGGGCGGCTTTGGTCGGCCTTCCTTATACCAGTCGGGTAGCTTCACGATGCCGTGCGGGTCGTTGCCGTGCTCGTCGCGCAGACCGAACTCATCCTCCACCGGCAGCGACTGGTCGCCGATCAAGCGATTCGTCCACAGATTCGTCACCCGCACCTCCAGATCGTTGTCCCCCGCGCGCACGAGCTCGGTGATATCGGCGCGATAGGGCTCCTTCCAGACCACCGGCACGGCACGGCCATTGACCACGATCTCGGCCAGCACCTCGACGCGCCCGAGATCGAGCACCACGCACCTCCCCGTCTCCAGCCACTCGCGTGGCACGTGCATGGTTTTTCGATAGGCCGCCGTGCCGGAGAAATGCCGCACGCCCGGATCCTCGTGCAGGTGCAGGGAACGCAGCTCGGGCAACGCGATCCGCTCCGGCGCGCCCCGACCGGCTTGAAACTCCACCGTCCACGCACCGTCGAGCACGCGCGGCGCACCCGGGCTCGCCTCGACCACCTTGCCCTCGGCGCCCAGTTGATAACTACCCGGCGCCCAAGCGAGCAGGCTCGCACCGCCCTTGGCGCCGCGCAGCACGTCACCCGCCACGGGCAACACGGGCGCGGGCACCCCCTCGGCGACCAGCGTGCGCAGATCCGCCTCATCGAGCGCGCGGTCAAAGGATCGCACGCCGGCGGAGTTACCCTCGAAGTAGAACACGTTGCCACGCGAGGGCGGCGCAGTCTCCTTCGCCGCCTTGGCGAGTGACTCGAGGCCGGGGAAATAAAGCGTGTAGTCGACCGGCGGCGGCGGAGAACCGACTCCGCCGTGGACCTTCTTGCCCGAACGTAAACCCTCGCGGACGAACTCGCCGTTCACGTGGAGCGAGGGTGTGCCGTCGCGATAAACGACCGCGACATGGGTCCAGCCCGACACCGGTCGCTCCAACACCAAGACCGCCGGACAGGAATCCCACGCGCGCTCGACCACGAAAATGCCGTTGCGACCCACCGCGAGACCGGCCGTCGCCGCATCGGCGCCGAAGCGCGCTTCGCCCGGATCGGCCGGGATCGCGTAGAACTTGCCCACCTCGTCGATGCGGCCGCTCACGCCCTCCTTAGGCATGGCACGCAAATCGGTGTCGGGCTTCACCCAGATCGCCATCGTGAAGCTGCCAACTTGCGCGGGGGCCATGGCGGGGGGCAGCGGAGCCGCGGACAGGATAGGCTGACCGTCCTTGCGCAGTTCGGCCGCGAGCGGCCGACCCTGGCGGCGGAAAAGCACGAAGACCGACTCGCCCGGCTCCAGCCGCAGCGGTAGATCGGCCCGATCACCCCGCGTGGAGAAAATCGCCGCCTCGCCGCGCTCGCCCGTTTCGGGGCGCCAGATCTCCGGCTGACGACCGGCCATCCCGCGGAAAGATGCGAGCCCTTCTTCGACGCGGCGCTGACGGTTCGAAACGAAATAGAGATCTCCGTCATCGAGGCGCCGATGCTGCCAGGACAAGGCGATATCGGGCTGCGCAGATTCAAAGAAGAAATCCGGCGCAACCTGAGCCCGGGCGAGCGCCTCGCCGATAGTCTTCACCTCGCTCCAGACGCGCCGGCCGGTCTCGCCCTCGCGCGGCGTGCGCCAGATCTCGGCCACATCGGCCAACATCGCCGCCTCGCTCTCGGGAAAGCCGCGCAGCGTGGGGGAAAAACGTGGACGCGGCCCGGCCAGCGCCGCGCCCGCCTCGACAAACTCGCGCAGCCGTTGCGCCAACTCCGGGCTCATCGCCTCCATCTCCTTCGGCAACACGAGCAGGCGATAGCGGCCGCCCTCGGGCAGCATGTAGTCGCCGTTTTCGACACGCAGGCGGTTCAACAACACGTCGGTGTTGACCAGATCGTAGGTGTAGCCGGGCGGCAGCACGGGCATCGCCATCTGCGAGGGATCGGGCGCCCGTTCGCCGGTGAAATACAACACGTCCGCCACCGGCCGGCCATGACGCAGCACCTGCTGCACGCGGGCGAGGTAGTGAGTCCATTCGCCGGCTTTCTCATACCAGGTGTTTGTGCGTTCGAGATGCGAACCGTAGGGCCCCATCGTCATGCCGGGCACGGCGTCCGGATGCGGCTGATGGGCGTAGCGGTGGAAATAAAACTGGTTCACACCCGCCGCCATCATGTCGTCGCCGAGAATCTTCAGCGCGTAAGGATACTCCAACCAACGCGAGGTGCGGAACTCGCCGGTGAAGGCCTCCGCCGCCACCACCGGCTTGCCGTAGATGTGCGCGGCGGAGGTCACCATCTTCACCGGGCGATTGGGCGTCCATGGCGTGCGGGTCCAAAACTCGGTCATGGGCACCTCCGGCAGGCCCGACACGCGCAGCTCGTCGAAATTTCCCGGACCGTAGCCCTCGACGTAGAAAGTCAGCCCGTGCTCGCGCGCGAGCGACGCCGCCCGACCATAGTAATACTCGGCCATCATGTCGGCCTGCACGCGGCGAAAGTCGTAGAGGAAGCGTTCCGTGCGCGCCGCGTCGCCGACCACGCGGCCGAGCAGCGCGGGCATGTAACCGAGAATCGAATACCCGGCGCGCCGCTCGAACTCGGCGGGGAAATTCCGCGTCCAGTTCTGCATGCCCGCCTCGTAGCTGTCGATTTCAAGCGAGCGCAGCGCACCGGCGCCGGCGGCTTTCGCGTCGGCCATCACCTGATCGATGACGGTCTTGAAATGCAGCTCGATGCCGGTCGGATCGAGCTTGTCGCATTCGAGGCCGCGACCTGCTTCGGAGGCGGCGACGTTTTCCTTGCCGGTCGTGGTGTGGCCGAGGCGCAGCACCGTCCAGGCGCCGGGGGGAACTTCCCAGATGAGGCGGCCTTCGCGCACGAGGGCGCTCAGGTCGCGCACCGTTGCCGGGTCGATCCCCGCCTGGTTCTTCTCCGGGAGTCGCAGCTGTCCGGTGACGCGGTAATCGAAGTTGGCCTTCGCACCCCAGTCGTGAACGCGCGGCGCGCGGTGGAAAACGAGTTCGCCTACCGAACCCGAGCGCGTGGGCGTGAGCCGCAGGAAGCGCGCGGTAACCGGCTCGGCGAAATCGCGCACACCCGGACCGGCGATGCCCTGACGCGGCGGATTTGGAACACGGCCGAGGGAGGTGAACGCCACGCCATCCGTCGAGACTTCCAGGTTGAGCGTGGCGAAACGTTTTCCTTCGGCGGCCCAAGCACTGAGCCCGTGCAAGGCAAGCGGCCGAGTGAACTCCAAGATCAGCGGGCGTCCTTCTTCAAAATCGACGGCGGTCGAAGCGAGGCCGTCGCTCAGCGTCGCCGCAGGCCGCTCGACGCCGTCGGAGGAGGCAAGGCGGGCGATCTCGTCCTCGTAACGCGTCTCCTCGCCGGGCTGGGCGGGGAATGCGATCACCATCGCGTCCTGGTAGTGGTCGCGGTTGGCCTGCGGACGAGCGAGCGAGAGGTCGACGAGGCCGCCGCCGCGCACCGTGGTCTCGGTCCAGACGAGTTGCTGCATCGAGCGCTCGGGCGTGATCCAAGGACCGCCGGAGGAGGACCAGCCGGGACCGTTTTGCATGCCGGCGTCGAGCCCGAGCCGATTCGCCTCGCGAATGGCGTGGGTCATCAGGTCGCGCCAATGCGGCTGCAGGTAGGCGGCCGGACCGGCGGGAAGGTAAGTGCTGCCGTCGTAGGCGAAAAAGCCGCCGACGCCCGCGCGCTTCATCGCCTCCAGGTCGCGCGTGATGCCGTCCGCGCTGACGTTGCCGTTCATCCAAAACCAAAAGGTGCGCGGACGAGCGGACGGCGGAGGCGCGTCAAAATCAGCCGCCAGTGGATCGGCGCTCGCGGCCGAATCGGCGGCCCTCAGCACGGAGGGCACGCCGAGCGCACCAAGCAGGGCGGCGGACGCGAAGAGGCGGAGCAAAGACATGGGCGAAGCTTAGGCGACGGGGGCGTCCTTCACCGGACGCTTGCTCCAAAAGTTCGCAAGGATCGAGCCGGAGATGTTCATCCACGGGCTGAAAATCGCCGGCGCCAGGCCCACTGTGCCGAGCTTGTCCATCGAGCGAGCCAGCCCCGAGGCCATGCCGCCGTTTTGCAGGCCGACCTCGAAGGCGACCGAGCGGGACGAGCTTTGGTCAAGCCCCGCCAGACGGCTCAGCCAGTAGCCGAAGAAGTAGCCCGCGGCGTTGTGGATCACCGAGGCGACGAAGAGCAGCGCGCCGATCTTGAGCAGGTTGTCGCGGCCGGCCGCGGTCGTCACGGTGGTGAAATACACGATGCCCGCCATCGAAAGGCGCGGCATCCAGGAATCGAGCCGCGGCAGCGCGCGGGTGAGCTGGTGATAGGCGACGCCGACCGGAACCGACGCGACGAGAAACGCGAACAACTCGATCGAGAGCTGCGCGCTCGCGGACAACGAGGTCAGGAGCGGCTTGTCGTGCAGGACGAAAACGGCGACTACAAACGCGCCGCAGAGCAGCTGCGCGATCATCCAGCGACGGAAGGCGGCCGGCGTGGCGTGCTTGAGATGATCATGCACCAGCGCGGCGGCGATCGGCACGATGACGATCTTGATGATCTCGACCATCATGTGGAGGAACTTCACCTCGACCAAGGTGCCGGCCAGGAGCTTCATGAGCAACGGTGTCATGAGCGGCGCGACCAGCGTGGTGATCGCCGTCACCGTGACCGAGAGCACGAGGTTCGAGCGGGCGAGATAGGCCATGACGTTGGAGGCGAGGCCGCTCGAACAGGAACCGATGAGAATGATGCCCGCGGCGATCTCGGCCGGGAAATCGAACAGCTTGGTCAACCCGAAGCCGACCAGGGGCATGACCGAGAAATGGCAGATGATGCCGACGAGCACGCCGCGCGGGGTTTTCACCACTCCGCCGAAGTCGTGCAGGCTCATCTGCGTCCCCATGCCGAACATGACCATCTGGATCACGACCAGCATGAGCCACTTGTTGCGCAGGTCGAAATCACCCACGCTAAGGAACGTCGCCGGATAGATCATCGCCGCCACGACCGCCGCGATGATCCACGCGGTGAACTGGTAGCCTTTCATCGAAGGCACGGCGCCCAACCCCACGGCAAGACCGACGGCGGCAAGCACGGCGCACGGCGACCAAAAACCCGGATCTCCCGCAAGCAGGCCGGCGATGACGCCGAGCAGACCGATGGCGAAGAGATAAAGACACAGCTTACGAACGAGGATCATGGGACGGGGTATAAAACAGGTTGAACGGCGCAGCTTCAGGGCTGCTCGGCGGGACCAGCCAGACGCTCGCGCAAATAGGTGTGGAGCGGTTCGAGCACCGCGGGATCGAGCGGCATCTTGTGACCGCGCGGTTCCGGCTCGGGGTGATAGACGAAGGGGCTGCCAAGATCGCCGAGACGGCGGCGCAACACCTCCATCTGGTGCAGCGCCTCGGGCGACTCGGTGGCGTTGATGGTCAGAAAAAGCGGAAAGGTCGGACCGCGCAGATAATCGAGCGCGCCGTGCTTGCGCCAGGTCTCCTCGTTCTCCGCGCGCTCGCCCCAGACCTTCACGTAGCGCGGGATCATTTTGTCCTGCGGCAACAAATCGAGGTAGGTGAAGCGACCCGACATCACGACCGCGCCTTGCACCGCGTCGGAAACGGCGAGGTTTTCGCCATGCGGCTCGAAGTCGCGGCTGTCGCCGGTCGTCGCGACGAGCAAGGCCATGCCGCTGCCGCGCGAAAAACCGAGCGAGACGACGCGGCCGTTGAGCCCGAACTCCGGCGCGAGCGAGCGCAAGGCGCGCACCGCCGCCTTCGCCTTCCACGCGCTCTCCGGCATGGGGTCGAGGCCCTTGTAGGGCGCGGCGACGGGATGATCCGCCATCGCGGCGGCGTGGCCGTCGAGCGCGGCGGCGGGCAGCGCGGCGTCGGTGCAGAAGGTCAGCGAGAAGTTGCCCATGCGGTCGGCGTTGTCGCAGGTGAATTCCAGGACGGCGCCTACGGACTTCTTCGGTTGCGACGGATAAATCACGTCGAGCGCGAGCGTGCGCCTGTCCTCGCGGTAAAAGACCACGTCGCGGCGCAGGCGGCAACCGGCGGGAACGAGGAAGATGTGCGCTTCGTCGATCTTGCGATCGGCGAGCAATCGCTTGGCGCGCACATCCTCCCGCAAGCGGACCAGATCGGCATAGAGCTCGGGCAAGACCGATCGGGGATGGCGCGCATAGTCCACGACGGCGACAAGGTGGCCGGCAGCGCGGAGGTCGCGGAGGATGCTCTCGTCCGCCTCGGTTCCGACGCGCGGCGCGGCGAGGTTCGCGAGGTAAAACACGACCGGCAACGCCGCCCCCTCCGCCGGCGCTGCGGCGGGCTCGAGAATTTGCAGCGGCAAAGCCTGTCCGGTGGCCGGGCTGGCCCAGCTTTGCTCCGCCGCGCGCGCGCCCAAGCAAACGAGCGCGGCCGCGACCATCGCGCCGAGGAGAAAACGAAGCCGCCGGACGAGAATCATTTTAAAGGATACCCGCGAGGTGATCGATGGCGGTGGGCGGGCTGGCGAAGATCGGCACGCGCTTGTCGGCCTCGGGCAAGGAATCCACCACGCGGGCCATCGAGGCCTGCGCGAGGAGGATGACGTCGACCTGCGCGGACAATTCGCGCAACGCGGCCGCGACGAGGGTGTCGTGCGTGGCGGCGTCGCCCGACATCAGCGCCTCGAAGGCGCCGGAAACCAGGCGGGCGGTGAGCTCGATATCCTTGCCGGCGCGAACGGCGCGGCGGCGGACCAGATCGGAGGTGGGATTGAGCGTGGTCGGCAGGGTGGCGATCACGCCGATGCGTTTCCCGGCGGCGACCGCGGCGTCGGCCATGGGCTGGTCGACACGCAGCACCGGCACGGCGCAGAAGGGCGCGGAGGCCTCGACCGCGGGACCGATGGAGGAACAGGTGACGAGGATGTGGTCCGCGCCGCCCGCCTCGGCGGAGGTGATGTAGGCCTCGACGCGGCGCGCGATGTCGGCGGTGAGCGCGCCCTTGGCGCCGATGGCGCGCACGAGGCTGTCGTCGACGATGTTGAAGGTGTCGACGTGGGGCAGCTTGGTTTTGCAGAGCTGCTGGAAAACCGGGACGAGCGTCGCGGAGGTGTGGATGAGAGCGAGGGTCTTGCGTGACATGGGAAAGAGGAAGGGAGCGGGAATCAGAGCCGGCCGCGCGCGACCGCGCCGAAAAAATCCGGCGCACCGACCTGGCCGCCTTTGAAGACGATCTCGATCCCGTCGGCGGGCGAGCCGGGCGCGAAGGCGGAGCAGAGGGGCGCGCCCGGCGCGAGCGGCGCGAGCATCTCCAGCGACTCGACGCCGAGCGCGCGTCCGGCGTAGCTCGAGGTGTCGCCGCCCGCGACGACAAGACGGCGCAGGCCCGTCGCGGCGATCGCCTCGCGGGCGACGCGACCGAGGAAGGCCCCAAGACGCGCCGCCGGCACCTCGCCGTCCGCCCGGCCAAGACTGGTGTAGGCGACGACGCTCCGCCCGGAGCGAAGCGCGGCCACGATGGCCTCGCCGCCGCCGTCTCGCTCGATCCCGGAAGTCGGAAGCGGCACGGCCTCGAAGCCGTTGGCCCGCGCCCATTCGATCTGCCCGGCGGTGACCGGCGAACAGCTGCCGGAGACGACCAGCAGCGGGGATTCCGCGGGCGAGGCGGGGGCGAGATCGGCGGCGCGCAGGGCCCACTGCGCGGCGAGCGCGGCGCCCACGCCCGAAGAGCCGACGGAGAACAGGGGGGCTTCGCCGGCGAGCTCGTCGATGAGCGCGCCGACGCGAAGCAGGTGGTCGCGGTTCAACGCGTCGAAAAGCGCGATCCGATCCCCCGCGTCGAAGAGCGCGCGCAGCGCGCGGGCGCTTTCCTCGGCGGTGCCGTCCAACGCGGTCACGTCGACGAGCCCGATCGGCTTCGAGGTTTGCCGCGCGAGATGGAGGCGGAGATCGGCCTCGGTCATGGGCGTGACCGGGTGGCGACTCACGGACGGGTGGCGGTCGAGGCGATGGATCGCGCCGGCGCTTCCGATGCCGTAGCGGGCGAAAAGGTTGCCGAAGGCGCAGTAACGGCCGAGGGCGGGCGCGGCCACGAGAAGGGGCACGAGCGGGCCGCCGAAGACCTCCGCGCCGACGTCGATCGCGCGGCCGATGCTGCCGACGAGCGGCGAGGAATCGAAGGTCGAGCAGACCTTATAGTGAACATGCCTCGGGCCGAGCGCGCGCAGCGCGGTGAACGCCGGCCGCAGCACGGACTCCATCGCGTCGGGTGCGAGCGCGCGGGTGAGCCCGGCGACGCCGATGGCGTCGAGTCCGGCGCATTTTTCGGAGGAGGGCGGATCGAGGAAGAGACGAGTCCGCAGGCCCGCGCGCGCGAGCGACTCCAGGGCGTCGGTCGCGCCCGTGAAATCATCGGCGAAGTAGGCGAGGCGGAGCATGGCTCAGGAGCCGCCGAATTTCGCGGCGGATTTGGCCAGCGCGGGATATTTTGCGATGGCCGCCTCGTAGCCCAGGCCCTCGACGGCGGCCTCCCACCAAAGCTGGAGCGAACGCACGCCCGCGGCCGGACCGTCGGGATGCGCCTGGATGCCGCCGCCCGCCATGTAGAGGAGATCGACGGTCTTCGTGCGGCGCCAGGTCTCGGGGGCCTGGCCGCCCCACTGGCCGGACGAGACCACGGGCAGGACGGGCGCTCCGAGCGGCGCGGAGGCGAGGCAGGATTCGATGGAGCGCACGACGGAGTCGTCTGGCTCCCAGAACTTGTTGGCGATGCCGTTGACGTGGAGCTGATCGACGCCGACGAGACGCCAGAGCTTCTGGTAGGCGGGGAAGGCCATGCCGAGCAGAGGGTGGCGGTTCAACATGCCCCAGCCGTTGCGATGGCCGTGGATCGCGAGCTGGCCGCGTTCGCAGATTTTCTTCGCGGCGACGAGACCGACGCTGTTGATGCTGATCATCGCGCAGGTGCCTCCGCTCGCGACGATCTTGTCGTAGTGGCGCTCCATCGCGTCGAGCTCGTCGCTGACGTTGAAGGCATACATCGCCTTCTTACCGGTGCGCTCCGCATGCGCGTTGATCACGCGCATGACGGCGTCGACTCGCGCGTCGAAGGGCGAATGCGGCGGGTTGGCCATCAGCTCGTCATCCTTCAGGAAATCGATGCCGGCCTCGACGAGCTCCTTCACCATCGCGGCGGTTTGCTCGGGCGAAAGGCCGATGCTGGGCTTGATGATCGTGCCGATCAGCGGGCGATCCTGCACTCCGGTCAGGCGCCGGCAGCCGGCGACGCCGAAGGCCGGACCGCGGAAGGCGGCTGCGAAGCCCGGGGGAACCTCGAAGTCCAGGAGCTTGAGTCCGGAGAACTGGGCGAGCTCGTAGAGGTTGCCCTGAAGCGTGGAGACGAGCGCGGGCAGGTTGGTGCCGAAATTTTCCACCGACCAGGACACCTCGATCTCGGCGCGATGGTAGGCGGAGGCGGGCGCGCGGCCGGTGGGCAGCGAGGGCGTGGAAACGGTTTCCAGCTCGGTGATGCGCTCGACGCGGGCGGCGAAGCGTTCCTTCAGCTCGGCGGTCTCGCCGGGCACGGCGACGAAGGTGCCGGAGGACTGCTCGCCGGCGAGCGTGGCGGCGGCCTTGGCGATGGGCAAGGCGGTCTCGATCAGGTAGGTGGCGGTGACGCGTTCCATGGTCGGTCGGGCTTTAGGCGAGATTGATTTTGGCGAGGGCGTCCGCGCTGGGCTCCATGCCGGCGCCGGGCGCCTCGGGCGCGAGGAAATGTCCGTCGCGCACCTGGGCGGGATGCCGCATCCAGTCGCGCAGCCAGGGGATGTATTCGAGCAGGCGGCAGGCGGGATGGGCGAAGCAGAGATGCTGGTGCACCTGGCACATGTCGCCGACGTGAGGCACGACCGGCAGGCTGTAACTGTGCGCGAGATCGGCGACCTGCCAGAACTCGGTGACGCCCGCGAGACGGACGACGTCCGGCTGCACGAAGTGGACGGCGCCGGCGTGGATGAAATCGCGAAATTGGTGCGCGAGGTAGAGCTGCTCGCCCAGCGCGATCGGCGTCTCGATGGCCTCGGCGAGGCGACGATGCGCGATCACATCGTCGAAGGTGGTCGGCTCCTCGAACCACACCACGTCGAAGTCGGCGAGGCGGCGCCCGAGCCGGATCGCCTCGGGCAGGCTGAGTTTGCCGTTGGCGTCGGTCATGATGCGCACATCCGGCCCGAGCGCGGCGCGCACCGCCTCGAGGCGGCGGAGGTCGGTGGAAGGATCGGGGCTGCCGACCTTGATTTTCACGGCGCGGTAACCCTCGACCTCGATCATGCGTTTGCAGTCGGCGACGAGCGTCTCGAGCGGCCAGTTGAGCCAGCCGCCGTCAGTGTTGTAGGCCTCGACCTTTTTGGAGGCGGAACCTCCGAGCAGTTTCCAAAGCGGCAGGCCGGCGGCTTTCGCTTTCAGGTCCCAGAGCGCGATATCGATGGCCCCGAGCGCGAGATGGGTGATGCCGGAGCGGCCGACCCACTGCACGGGCGAGTGCTTGTGCAACTTTTCCCAGAGCGCGCGGACCTCGCGCGGATCCTCGCCGAGCAAGAGCGGGCCATAGCTGTGCACCGCGCAATCGACGATCAGGCGATCGGTCGGCAGGTGGGCGTGCGTGCCGGAAAAACCGTAGCCGACGAGGCCGTTGTCGGCGCGGATGGCCACGCCGGGCGCGCCCCAGTGCGTGATGCTGTGGGTGCTGTCCGCGATGCCGCCGCGCGTGACGGGGGCGTGCAGGATGATCGGCGTGAGGCCCGTGATTTTCATGCGACGACGCGGCAGGTGCTGATGAAGGTGTAGCGGCCGGCGGGCGCGTCGGCGACGACGGCGAAACGGCCCTCGCGGCCGGAGAGCGTCAGTCCGTCGGCCGAGACGTCGGTGCCGGGCTCGCTCGGGACGAGGATGCGCGCGGAGGTATTGGGCGGCACGACCACGGTCCAGGTAAGCTGGTCGCCCGCGAGTTTCCATTCGCTGCGGATCTCGCCGTGGAGCGTGCGATAGGAGGCGCGCACGAAATCGAGGCCCTCGCCGAGGAAGGGCTGAAGCGTGAAGCGCTTGAAACCCGGCTGCTCGGGATCTAGCTCGATGCCCGCGACGTGGCGGAACAACCACTCGCCGACGGAGCCGAGGGAGTAGTGGTTGAAGGAGTTCATGCCGTCCTTGTGGAAACCGCCGGCGATGGTCCAGCTGTCCCAGCGTTCCCAGATGGTCGTCGCGCCCTGCATGACCGGGAAAAGCCACGACGGATAACCCTCCTGAAGGAGCAGCCGGTAGGCGACATCGGCGTGGCCGGTGAGCGTGAGGATGGGGTTGAGGTGGCTGATGCCGACAAACCCGGTGCTGAGATGCCAGCCCAGCTCGCGGATGTTGGCGACGAGCCGTTCGGCGGCGCGGGCACGCACCTCGATCGGCAACAGGTCGAAGGCGAGCGCGAGCAGGTAGGCGGTCTGCGTCTCTACCGCGAGCTGGCCGTCGGGGAGCAACCACTCCTTCTGGAAGGCGGCGCGGACGCGCTCGAACATGCCCTGGAACCGAAGGGCATCCGCCTCGCGTCCGAGCGCGCGGGCCATGCGGGTCATCTTGGCGGCGTCGTCCGCCCAGTAGGCGGTGGCAAGCAGGTTCTTCATCGGCGAATGCGTGCCGAAGGAGGTGTCGCTCGGGATGCAAAGCCAGTCGCCGTAGTTGTTGGCGAGTTTGTTGAGGCGGAGCCCGTCGGGGTTGTGGCGCTCGATCCAGTCGAGCCAGCGGACCATCGCGCCCCAGTGGCGTTCGACGACGCGGAGATCGCCGTAGACGCGCCACAGCGTATGCGGAATGATGATACCGGCGTCGGCCCAGGCGGCGGCGCCGCCGAGATTGCCGAGGCCGACGAAATTGATGTCCTCGCGCAGACGTGGCGCGACGTCGGGAAAAACCCCCTCCGGCGTCTGCGCGTCCTCGATATCGATCAGCCACTTGGTGAAGAAGGCGGCGACGTCCATGTTGCACATGGCGGTGCGACAGAAGACCTGCGCGTCGCCCATCCAGCCGAGACGTTCGTCGCGCTGCGGGCAGTCGGTCGGCACGCTGAGGAAATTGTCGCGCTGCGACCAGAGTCCGTTGAGCCAGAGTCGGTTCACGCCGGCGTGCGAGCACTCGAAATGTCCGGCGGGCGGCGTCGCGGAGTGGATGACGCAGCCCGTGACGGCGTCGGCCAGGGGCGCGCCGGGCAAGCCGGTGAGCTCCACGTATTGGAATCCGTGGAAGGTGAAGCGGGGCTCGAAGATCTCCACGCCTCCGCCGCGGCAGACGTAGACATCCGTGGCCTTGGCGCGGCGCAGGTTGGCGGTGTAAAGCGTGCCGTCGGCGTTGAGGCGCTCGCCATGGCGGAGCTGCACGCGCGTGCCGGCGGGCGCCTCGACCTTGAGCCGGACGTAGCCGGCGATGTTTTGACCCAGATCGTAGAGGTGAACGCCGGGGCCGACCTCGGCATGCGAGACCGGCGCGAGCGTCTGGGTGACGCGCACCGGCTCCGAACGCTGGGCGACGAGCGGAGCCTCCGGCGCGGCGACCTCGCGCGCGGGCAACCAATCGCGCGGCTCGCGACGGGCGTCGTAGGTCTCGCCCATCTGAAAGTCGGAGGAAAGGATCGGTCCGGTGGCGCATTGCCAGGAGCCGTCGGTGCCGAGCGTGAGGCGCGTGCCGTCGGCGAACTCGACCTCGAGCTGCACGAGCAGGCTGTTTTCCAGCGAACCGTAGCGGCCGCGTTGTTCCTGCCAGCCGACGTAGCCGGTCCACCAGCCGTCGCCGAGCGTGGCGGAGAGCTCGTTGCGCCCCGTGGCGAGAAGCGTGGTGACGTCGTAGGCGCGGTAGTGGATGCGCTTGAAATAGTCGGTCCACTCGGGGGCGAAGAGATCCTCCCCCACCCGCTTTCCGCCGAGACACAGTTCAAAGAGGCCGCGCGCGGTGGCGTAGACCGTGGCTCGGCGGACGACGGCCGTCGCGGGCAACTCGAAGGCGCGACGAAACACGGCGGGCGTGCCGGGCTCGATCAATGTCGGAGCAACGGCCTCAGAATCGCGACGGATGATCTCGGGATCCGCGGCGATCCAGCGCGCGGACCAGTCGGCTTTTTCCAGCAAACCCATGGTCCAGAGCGCGGGCGAGGACCGGACCGAGGCGCCGGTCTCGTCCCAGACCTCGACGTCCCAGTGGCAGGCGTCGCGGGAGCGGAGCGGCGCGCCGGCGTAGACGACATGGGCGGCCTCGGAGCTCTCGACGCGACCGCTGTCCCAGCGGTCGGCCAGGCCGGCGGCGAGTTTCTCCGGCGTGCTGGCGACACGGATACGGTAGGCGAGCTGGCGCGCGCCGCGGCGAGGCGTTTCCAGGCACCAGGAAAGGCGCGGGGCGGTTTCATCGATGCCGAGCGGATCGACGAGGTATTCGCAGCGGAGACGGGTGATCGTTGTGGCGGACACGGCGGGAAAAGATGAGAGGAAAAGGAATGCGGCGTCTTGCGTCGACGCAGCCCAATAGGCGGCCGGGCTCAAGGGGCGGTGACCGTGACAACCACCCGGCGGTAACGGGTGAGACGCGGCGTTCCGTGGTCGGTGACGGCGAGGATGACGTGCATCGTGCCCGTGCCGGGCGGCATGACCCGGGAGGTCGGAACGGTGAACCACGCCTTCGACTGGTCGAAATCATGGATCTCGAGCGGCGCCCCCGTGCGCGAGTTGGACAACGTCACCGTGCCAGGCTCGCCGTAGTAAAACCACTGGTAGGAAAGCGCGTCGCCATCGGGATCGGTCGATCCCTCGGCGCTGAGATCAACACGCTCGCCGGGCTTGACCGTGATCTCGGCAGAAGTGGCGAGTCCGGGCACCGGCGGGTGATTCGCCGCCGCGTAGGGCCTGATGGTCCAATCCATACGCGCGGAAAAATCGTTCTGGAACGCCGGGCGCCACCGCCAGATCGTCTCGTGGTTGCCGGTGTGCCACTTGCCGTCCGCCCCCATCACCTCGTCCTCGGCGTTGGTCCAGATCGGGCGGGTCTCGGGTTGGAGAAACCATTTCCGCATGCGCGGAGTGTAAAGCTCGTAGCGGCCGCCCCACCCGCCCCAATCGGGATGCTCGGGCTCGTTGAGCCCGTTGGAAATCAGATTCAGAAACGAGGGCGTATCGCCTTCCATCAGGAACTTCCAGAGCGGGTATTCGGCCCCGAGCGGCCCCTTCGCACGGACGTTCGTGTCGAGCCACTCGTTGGTCACGAGGGAAAAGTCTCCGCCGGTGAAACGGCCGCTGAAGTTGTCGCCGCTGATGCCGCTCCAAGTCGCGTTATGGTAGGCGCCGCCGGCCCCGAGTCCGGGGCTCACAATGTAGAAAACGCCCGGAAAATTCTGGCGTATCCATGGACCGGAATCGTCCTGATCCGAGATCGTGTAAACGCGCAGCTTGGAAACGACACGGGCAAGCGCCTCGGGCGAACGCGTGGAACGAATTTTCCAAAGGGACTGGGCGAGCACGCTGGACCCGCCCCAAACAGAGATCCAAAGCGGGCGCGCATCGTCACGCTCGATCGCGCGGACGAGTTGCTCGGAGCCCGGGGAATCCTTGCCGTCGCCGACTCCTTGCATGCCGTAAACGGGCAAACCTTCGGCGACGAGGGCGATTAGCTGCTCGCCGGCGGGAAAGCCGGGCTCGTGCAGCTCGAGGTTATCCCGAACCTTCCCATACGCGGTCACGATCTGGCGGATACGGTCGGGGGCGACGTGGTTCTTCTGATGAATCGAAGTCGTCGCGACGAGCCCCTCGGTGTCGAAGTGGTTGGCGTAGGTCAGATAACGCACAAGCGACATGGCGTCGTCGGGCTCGTTCTCGATATCCGTGAGCACGAAGACGCGGGGCTTGTCCGCAGCGGCGATAGCGGCGGCGCAAACAAGGACGGCGAAAGCAGTAAGAATTTTTTTCACTTCTGCGGGCAACGGGGTTGTCTCAGGGGGATTTAGCGATGCGGGCGCGCCAGGCCGGATAGTCCTTGGCAAGCAGCCCGGCCGCCCATTCGCCGTGGTAATCGTAGCCGCTGCGCCGCTCATAATCGATCTCGGCGTAGGTGTAGACCGGGCGGGAGTCGCGGTCCATGTAGAGCGGGCGATCGGTGCCGAGCTCGTAGAAGCGGGCCCACAGCGGCGGCGCGGACGGATCCGCCACGAGGCGCCGTTCGACGCGGCCATCGTCGCCTTTTATCCGCTCGAGGCGCTGGCCGTGGATCACGACCGCGCGCAACCAAGCCACCGCGCCGTCGACGGCCGCCACCACCTCGGGCGAGGGATTTTCGATCCGCATCAAAAACCGGACGATATCCACGCTCTCGTCCCCGGAAAGCGAAGGCGGCTCAAATTTGCGGGCCCAGGCCGGAGCGAGGGTCTTTTCGTCGTGCTGCGCGCACCAAGCCGTCGGTTTTGTCTCTTGGACGATCTGCGTCTTGAGGATGCAGTCGATGCCACGGGCCACGGCGTCGGCGCATCGGGCGCGACGGCCGGAATCGACGAAGGCGAAAGGCTCCTGGCCGGCGGCGATGTCGCGCAAGAGCTCGAGCGCGTCGATCATCGCGCCGTCGTTGTAGGTGATGCGGGAATAGTAGCCGTGATCGCGCAACGGATAGAACTGGGGAAAACCTCCGTTCGGATACTGCGCGGCCAGGAGGTAATCCACGCCGCGAAGGACAGCGGCGCGGTATTTTTCCTCCCCGCCGGCCTGCGCGACCAAGGCGAGAAAGCGCATCGGCCGGGTCGTGGCATGGTTGTCGAGGGTGTTGGTTTCGCCCTTCTTTTCTATCTCGGCCAGAAGCCCGGGGGTGGGCGCGACCAGCAGATCGGAGTTCTTGGGCCAGGCGCCTTCGGGCGATTGGTAAAGCAGCACCGAGTCGGCGGCGGCGCGCGCCTCGGGCGAGGCATACCACGCGGCGTCGCGCTTCAGCAGGCCGGCGCCCCACTTCAAGCGCGAGGCGGCGGCGGGCGCCGGACGGGCGCAACGGTCCATGCGTGCGGCGAAATCGCGCAGGTAATCCTCGCGCCAACGGCTCACACCGCGCGCGCCATGGTGCACGCCCTCGGCCTCGGACGGAGAAGGATCGTCGGTCCACCAGTTCGGGAACCGGGCGGATGGACGGCTCGCGATTTCGGGCGCGGGCAGGACCGAGGTGATCTCGCCGGTCGCGCCGTCGAGGCCGGGCACGTTGCTCGCGATGGAGTAGGCGAAGACCTTGGGGTCGCGCGGGCAGAAACGGACACGCAGCCGGCCGGCGCCGTCGTCATGCGCGGCGATGGTTTGGTTGCCCATCGTAAGGCGCGCCTCGGGCGGACCGACGATCTTGGCGCCGGCCGGTATGGGCAAAGAAAGCTCCACGATACTGAAGATCTCCACGTGATCGGCGGCGATGGTCAGCCGATCAAAGCGGGCCTGCGGTCGGTCCCAGGCGCGGACGAAGCGACCGCCCCAGCCAGGCGAGGCGGGATCGGCAGGATCGCCGTGCAGGAGCCAGTTCACCGAGGGCGTGTCGCCCATCTTGATCACGCCGCCGAGGTGCTGCGCGAAGTAATCGCCGAGCGCTCCGCGACCCGCGATGTGGCTGGCGACAAAGGATTGGTTGCCCCACTCGCCCGATTGGTCGCCACCGAGAAAATAGCCGCGGTAGGTGGAATTGGCCTCGATGATCCAGAGAGACGGGAAGTGATCGACGAGATACTGGTAGGCGTCGGGGCCCCATTTTTTGTTGGGTCCGCCGATGTAGTAGACGCGGAGCCGGGGCAGGATGTCGGGGGCGTCGTGCAAGGCCTGGGCGAGCTCCTCGAGCGCGCCCCAGACGAGCACGTGCAGCGGACGGGGATCGTCGCGGCGGGCGCGGCGCACGATCCAGTCGGAGCCTTCCGTCGCGCCGCGCAGCCCCGAGTAGGGAGCGGGTTTGACGCCGCCCTGCTTGGTCAGGGCGCGAAGTGCGTCGGGCTCGGGATAGGCGGCGGACCAAGTGCGGAGATTGGGAAAATCCCGCGCGTAGGCGTCGATCACCTCCAGGATCTTGTCCTTGCCCTCGCGTTCGAAGGGCGAGGAGACGAGGCCCTCGATCTCAAGCGTGTCGGCGTAGAGCAGCAGGTGCGCCATCGACTGGTAGTCGTCGGGATCGGTGCCGCCGATGTCGCTGGTCACGACGACCCGAGGACGTGAGGGACGCGCCGGATCCGCGAACACGCGCCCCTCCACCGCGACCAGCGCGACAGCCAACAGAAAGACTCTCCGGATCCTCTTCACGGGTGGCCGCCGCCGGATTCAAGCGCCCGCTCAGGCGCGCTCGGCCTCGAGTTGCTCGAGAGACTTTCCAGACGTGTCGGGCATGAAGAAAAAGCCCACGCCGCCGCTGATCGCGAGGAAGAGCGTGAGGAGGCCGGCGATCTGGCCGATGCCCTTGTCGGCGAGCACGGGAACGAAGAAGCTCCACACGCCGAGGATGACGCGCGCGACGCCGAAGGTGACGCCCTGCGCGGTGCTGCGGAGCATGGTCGGGAAGAGCTCCTGGCTGAAAACCTTGTAGAAGGCCTCGCCGGCCAGCGCGCCGCCGGCGGAGAAGAGGATGATGTTGGCCAGCACCACCGGAATGCTGAAGGGGAGGAAGAGCAGCATGCCGTAGGCGATCACCTGGACCACGGCGCCGATGCCCCAGAGCGTGCGGCGGGTCTTGTAGGTGCCATCGGAGTGGCGCATGAACACGAGCACGGTGACGAGCATCGCGATCACGAAGCCCGAACAGGAAAGAAGAACGCTCGAGACGGGGCCGCCGGCCTTGAGCGTCTCGATGATGTAGGGGTTGAAGAGACCGGCGGTGCCGGCGGCGAGATTCCAGAAAAGGTAGATCGTCGCGGTCCAGACGAGGGCGCGGAAATTTCGTCCGGAGAACAGGGCGCCGATGCTCTGCTTCACGACGGCGGAACTGGCGGCCTCCTTCCAGCGCGCGGATTCGGTCAGCCCCTGGCGCAAGGCCCAGGTGACGACCGCGACGACGAAGAGGTGCAGCAACACGATGCGCGTGCCGAGCAGCTGTTTCTCGGGGGGAAGGATCGAGGAGAAGGTGGCGGCGAGGACAAAGACGATCACCGGACCGAGGCACCAGGAGATCTGGGTGAAGCCGAGCAGCTTGCCGCGGGCCTTGGCCGGGGCGAATTCGCCGACCAGCGCGAGCGAGGTGGGCACGTCCGCGCCGACGGCGAGGCCGATGATCACGGTGCCGAGGAAGAGCATCTCGCGGTTGACCGCGAAGGCGGCGAGCAGGATGCCGATCGCGTAGACGATGAGGTCGAACTGGTAGATGCGTTTGCGGCCGAGCTTGTCGCCGAGCCAGCCGCCGACGATGGCGCCGACCGCGCAACCGATGGCGTTCGGTCCGATGGCGGCGAGCGTGCCGACCTCGCCCTTGGAAAGGGAAAAGGCCTTCTCGAAGTTCACCATGCCGACGCCGAGGCCGACGATGGATCCGGCGTCGAGGTAGGAGGCCATGCCGGCGAGAGCGGACCATTTCCATTGCTGGCGGGTGATGGTGCCGGAATCGGCGGTCGCGGCTTGGGGGACGGGGGCGGGGGCGAGGTTCTGACTCATGGGGTGTTGAAAGAGGAAGGCGATCGGGGCGCGAAAACGGGCGCGATCAGCGAACGGGGATCCAGACGCTCATGTCGGTGTCGCCGCGATTGCCCCAGGCGTAATAGGGCACGGCCTTGACCTTGATCGTTCGCGGGGCGCGGGTCTCGACCTCGCGATAAAGCTGGTTCTCGCCCCAATCGGCGCGGCGCAAGGCGAGGGCCTTGAGCGTGAACGTGAGGACCTCGGCGTTGGCGATCTTCTCGCGCCTGGCGACGAAGCCGGAGGGAGAGGAGAGCGAGATCGCCACGTCCGTGAGCTTCACGCCCGCGGGGAGATCGTTCGCCTCGAGGCAATAGACGAGCGGGCCGTATTTGATCGCGACCTGGTTGACGGTCTCCTCGACGAGCGGGTTGGCCTCCCAGAGCGTCGGACGAAATTCCATGACGAAGTCCACGGTGTCGCCGGCCTTCCACGCGCGCTTCACGTCGGCGTAGGACCCGGGCTTCAGCTCGGCGGCGAAGGCCTTGCCGTTGACGCGGAGGGTGGCGCCGTCCCGTAGCCAACCGGGGACGCGGAGCTTGAGCGTGACCTCGCGATCGGGGGCCTCGTCGACGATGAGTTTGACCGCGCCGGACCATGGGTAGTCGGTCTGCTGGCGAAGTTTTACGCGCGAGCCGTCGAGCCAACGCGTGTCGAGGGCGCTGGCGGCGTAGAGGTTGACCCAGACGGTGTCCGGCGAGAGCGCGTAGACGTAGTTGTGCGCCTCGGTGATGACGCGGACGACGTTCGGCGGACAGCAGAAGGAGGACTTGATGTTGGGCTCGCGCGTGCGCGACCAGCGGAGGGGAACCCTGAAGTCCTCGAGCTTCTTGAGCGGGTTGACGTAGAAGTAGCGGGTGCCCTCGAGGCTGATGCCGGGGAGGATGCCGTTGTAGAGCGTCTGCTCGAAGAGGTCGGCGAGATGCGCGTCGCCGGTGAGGGCGAGCTGGCGCCACATCCACATGCCGTAGCCGATGGTGGCGCAGGTCTCGTTGTAGGCGGTGAGGTTGGGCAGCTGGTAATCACGGCCGTAGGCCTGATGGACGGTCTTGATCTGCGGGTGCAGCTTGGCCGGGGCTCCATCGGGCGAGGCGCCGTCGTAGAGCGCGCCGGTCATGCCGGTGATGTAGAGCTTCTGGCCGGCGACGTCCTCGGAGAGCGCGGCGAGCGGCTTCATGAGCGTGGCGTCGCCATCCTCGGCGTAGAGGTCGGCGACGCCGGCGTAGAGGTAGTTGGCGCGGACCGCGTGCCCGACGGCCTCGGTGCTCTCGCGGAAAGGCGTGCGGTCCTGATTGTGGTCGGAGGCGACCGCGGGCGGGACGAGGTTGCGGATCTCGATGAGCCGCTTCGCCAGCTCGAGGTAGCGCGGCTCGCGGGTGACGCGGTAGAGCTCGACCACGCCCATGTAGTGGGAGGGGCAGATGGCGTTCTGCGCGAGCTCGAGCGGGCGCTCCTTGCAAAGACGGTCGATGTAGTCGGCGGCCTTGATGGCGCAATCGAGCAACGTCCGCTCTCCCGTCACGCGATAGTGGATACAGGCCGTCGTGATCAGATGGCCCATGTTGTAGGTCTCGAAGTGTTCGCGGTCCTCGAACTCCTTCGCCACCACGCCGGTCTGGCCGCGGCGCTGCGGGACGATCTTCTGGGTGTGCAGGTAGCCGTCCTCGCGCTGGGCCTTCACGATGACGGGGATGATCTCGTCGATCTGCTTGAGCAACGCGGGGTCGCGCTCGACCGCGTAGAGTTGCACGAGCGCCTCGAGCCACTTGAGGAAGTCGCCGTCGTTGAAGGGCGGGCCGTGGGGCTTGCCGTCGCCGCGCCCTTCGCCGAGGCCGGCGGCCATGAGGAAGTTGTCCCAGGCGTGGCTTTCGTCGGGATCGGAGAAAATGGTCCAGAGGTGCGGCACCATCACCTCGCGCGCGACCTCGTAGCGGTCTCCGAGCAAGCCGCCCCGCCAACGCACATCAGCCAGATCCGGCATATACATGACGGCGTGCGGCGAACGGGTGTTATCGATCAGAGCCTTCTCGCCCGCCGAGGCGGTGAAGGAACCCGCGGCCGCGACAAAGGCGAAAAGGGCGAGGACGGAGCGGCGCAAATGCATCATCGTGGGGATGAGTCGGGGAAGATTTCAGGTTTGAACGACCTGGCGCACGGCACGGCGCCAGCCTTCGCTCAAACGATCCACGGCGGCGGCCTCAAGCCGAGGCGAATAAAGGATCTCTTCGCGCGGCCGGGCGGCCAGAGCCTCGATGGTGGGCGCGACGCCGAGGCCCAGCTGCGCGGCGAGCACGGCGCCGAGGGGGGAGCAATCAGGCATGGCGGACACGCGCAGCTCGGCCGCGCAGAGATCCGCGCAGAGCTGCATGAGAAACGCGCTCGCGGTCGGCCCGCCGTC
>CAYTLL010000008.1:22074-78716 GCA_964438755.1 uncultured Akkermansia sp.
CGCAGAGATCCGCGCAGAGCTGCATGAGAAACGCGCTCGCGGTCGGCCCGCCGTCGCCGTGAAGGGAAACAAGCGGCACGCCCGCCTCGACGCGCATCGCCTCCAAGGCGTCACGCACCTGGAAGGCGATAGATTCGAAGGCGGCGCGCGCGACGTGGCGCCGGTCGCTGTGGCTGGAGAGGCCGAGGATGGCGGCGCGCGCCTCGGGGCGCCAATGGGGCAGGCCGAGACCCGTGAAGGCGGGCACGAGATGGACGCCGCCGTTGTCGGGCGCGGCGAGGGCGAGCTGCTCGAGCGCGGGCACGTCGGCGGCGAGACCGAGCTGGTCGCGCAGCCAGGTGAGCGTGGAGGCCGAGGAAATGATGATGCCCTCGAAGGCGTAGGTCGGCCGACCGCCGTGCGACCAGGCCAGCGCGGTGAGCACGCCCTGCGTGGAGAAGCGCGGCGTGGAGCCGATGTTGAGCAGGAGGGAGGAACCGGTGCCGAAGGTGACCTTGGCGGCGCCGGGCGCGTAGCAACGCTGGGCGAAGAGCGAGGCTTGGGAGTCGCCCATCACGCCGCGGATCGGCAAGGGCTTCGCGAGAGAACCCTCGAGCGTGGTCTCGCCGAACGCCGCCGAGCTGTCGCGCACCTCGGGCAGGGCGCGGGCGGGGACTTCCCACAGCGCGCAGAGCTCGTCGTCCCACGCCATGCGGCGGATGTGGAAAAGCAGGGTGCGGGAGGCGTTGGTCGAGTCGGTCGCGAAGACGCGGCCGCGGGTGAGGCGGTAGACGAGGTAGGCGTCGATCGTGCCGACGAGCGCGGAGCCGTCGGCGAGCTTGCCGGCGAGCCCGGGCGCGTTGCGCACGAGCCACTGGAGCTTCGAGCCGGAGAAGTAGGCGTCGAGCTTGAGGCCGGTCTTGGCGTGGACGAGGGGCTCGAGGCCGGCGGCGGCGTGCGCGGTGCAAAACTCGTCGCCGCGGCGGCACTGCCAGACGAGGGCGTGGTGCAGCGGGCGGCCGGTTTCGCGTTCAAAAACGACGATGGTCTCGCGCTGGTTGGTGATCGAGAGCGAGGCGATTTCCCTCACGCGCGAAGCCTGGCGGGCGAGCAGGGTGCGAAGCACCGAAAGGGTGTTTTGCCAGATCTCCTCCACGTCGTGCTCCACCCAGCCGGGACGCGAGTAAAGCTGCCGGTGCTCGCGGGACTCGCGGTCGAGCGAACGACCGTCGGCGTCGAAGAGCAGGGCCTTCGTCGCGGAGGTGCTTTGGTCGAGGGCGAGGAAGAGCATCGGAGGGAAGGTCGACGTCGTCGGTCCGCGGGGCGACGACGATCAGGGGAAACCGGGAAATCAGCGGGCGAGAAGCTCGAGGGCGGCGGCGGCGAGCCCCTCCATCGAGATGCCGTAGTGGCGGAAGAGATCGGCCTGGGCGCCGGTGACGGTGTCCTCGTCGGGAAAGCCGACCATCTTGAAGCGCGGGGCCAGGCCGGCCTGGAGCAAGGTCGAGGCGACGGCCTCGCCCACGCCGCCCGCGAGCATGTGCTCCTCGACGGTGACGACGGCGCGGCACTCGCGGCCGGCGGCGAGCACGGCGGCGGTGTCGAGCGGCTTGACGGTGTGCAGGCTGAGCACGCGGGCGGAGACGCCGCGCTCGGCGAGCAGGGCGGCGGCGAGCAGGGCGTGCACGACGGTCTCACCGTTGGCGATGAAGGCGACGTCGCGGCCCTGATGCAGGGTGAGCGCCTTGCCCGGCTCGAAGGTCGCTCCCGCGGGGGCGAGGTCGAGCATGGCGGCCTTGCCGAAGCGAACGAAGACCGGACGCGTGGCGCGGGCGGCGTAGCGGATCGCCTCGCGGGTCTCGAAGTTGTCGGCGGGGACGAGGATCGTGACGTTGTGGATCGCGCGCAGGACGGCGAGGTCGTGCAGCGAGTGATGAGTGGAGCCCAGCGCGCCGTAGCTCACGCCCGAGCTGATGCCGACGAGCACGGCGGGGACGTTGGAGTAGCAGACGTCGTTCTTGATCTGCTCGAGCGAGCGCGCGGTGAGAAAGCAGGACGGCGAGACGCCGAAGGCTTTTTTGCCGCAGGCGGCGAGGCCGGCGGTGATGCCGACGAGGTTTTGCTCGGCGATGCCGACCTCGACGATCTGCTTGGGCAGGGCCTTGCCGAAGGGGGCGAGTTTGCCGGAGCCGCGGGAGTCGGAGGTGACGGCGACGATGTTGCGGTCGACGGTGGCGAGGGCCTGCAGCGTGTCGGCGAACTCCTCGAGGTTGGCGCGACCCTTTTTGAGGCCGAGTTTCTCCACCATCGCCTTGGCGGCGGGCGTGAACATGGACGGGGCGGGCGCGCTCATGCGGCGGCCTCCTGGAATTTGTGTTCGGCGGCCTCGAGCTCGGCGAGAGCCTGGGCGAGCTCGGCGTCGCTCGGCACGCCGTGGTGCCACTTGCCGACGTTTTCCATGAAGCTCACGCCCTTGCCCTTGACGGTGTTGGCGATGACGAAAAGCGGCTTGCCGGGATGCGGCGTCGAAAGCGCGGCGGACAACTCGGCGTAGTCGTGGCCGTTGACGGAGCGGACCTCCCAACCGAAGGCGCGCCATTTGTCGTCGAGCGGCTCGTTGGACATGACGTCGCGGGTGTGGCCGGTGATCTGGAGCGTGTTGTGGTCGAGGATGGCGACGAGGTTGTCCAAGTCGTAGTGGGCGGCGGCCATGGCGGCCTCCCAATTGGAGCCCTCGGCCAGCTCGCCGTCGCCGAGGAGGGTGAAGACGCGGTAGGCGGCGCCGTCCATCTTGGCGGCAAGCGCCATGCCGAGGCAGATCGGCAGACCGTGGCCGAGCGCGCCGGTGTTCATCTCCATGCCGCGGATCTTCCGCGTCGGATGGCCGACATAGTAGCTCTTGTAGTGGCAGACGGTCGCGAGATCGGAGTCGGGGAAATAGCCGCGGTCGGCCATGACGGCGTAGAGCGCCTCGACGCAGTGGCCCTTGCTCTGGACGTAGCGGTCGCGGGTCGGCGAATCCGCGGTCTCCGGCATGATCGCGAGCACGCGGTTGTAGAGCAGGTTCAGGATGTCCAGGCAGGAGAGGCCGCCGCCGGTGTGGCCGGCCCCGGCCTCGTGGATGAGGCGGAGCATGCGCCGGCGCAGGGCGAAGCTCTTCAACGCGAGATCGCGGTCGGTCATGGAAAAACGGCGGACGAACGGGCGGGCGATCGGGAGGCGGAGGGCGGCAGGATCACTCCTGCGGCGCCTCGTGGTGGTAGACCTCCCAGCCAAGATAGCGGCCGAAGGCTTCGGCGAGGACGGCGGCGCTGTGCGAGGCGTTCATCACGACGTGGTGCTCGAAGCCCTCGCGGCAGACGTGGCGCATGAGTTTCTGGAGCTTGGGCACGCGGGCGACGGCGCGGTTGCCGAAGGTCTTGAGCTCGTCGTTGGTGAGCTCGCCCTCGCCGACGTAAGTGCGGATGCGGCCGGTGGCGTCGTCGGTGGTGATGCGACCGTAGGTGAGCGGCGCGGCGGGGGTGCGGCCGTCGAGGGCGCCCCAGGTGTTTTCGACGCCGAGGGTGGAGCCGAGGATGGGCGCGTTGAGGACCTTGATGTCGGGGAGGAAGGACTTGGCCCAGTTGCCGCAGTGGAAGAGGACGCACTTGTCGTCGGCGGCGCCGTAGTTGTTGTTCCAATCCACGAGCGCGGAGGGCGAGCTCGAGGCGAGCTGCATCGCATACATCGTGAGCACGCCGGTGACGTCGACCTCGCACGCGCTGGGCAGGAAGCTTTCGCTCATCATGCTCATCGAGGTGCAGACGTTGCAGCCGTGGTTGGCCTGCACGGAGGTCCAGCACTGGATGGCGGTGGCGTCGAGGTGGTTGGCGGCGACGAAGTCGTCGAGCACGATGCCGAGGCGCGCCATCTGGGCGAGCTTGGCGGGCGGGACGGCGGTGGCGTTGGCGTAGGCCTTGATCTCGTCGACCTTGGCCACGAGGCGCTTGTCGCCCTCGGCGATCTTGCCGGCGGCGCCGAGGATCTCGGAGAGGTCGACGGTGGTGACGCTGACGCCGTGGCGCTCGAGGATCTTTTCCGAGTAGCGGACTGTGTTGAAGGCGCCGGGGCGCGCGCCGACGGCGCCGATGCGCACGCCGCGCAGGCCGCGGACGACGCGGCAGACGGCGACGAACTTCAGCAGGTCGGCGCGGAAGGAAGCGTCGAGCGGATGGACGACGTGTTTGTCGGTGAGCGAATAAGGGATGCCCGCCTGGCGGAGGTTGTTGCAGACGGAAATCTTGCCGCAGAAGGCGTCGCGGCGGCGGATGACGTCGAGCTTGTCGAGGTCGTCGGGGTAGCCCTGCACGAGCACGGGGACGTTGAGCCCGGAGAGCTTGAGCGTGTCGGCCACGCCTTTCTCGTCGCCGAAGTTCGGCAGGCACACGAGGACGCCGGCGATCTTGTCGCGCTGGCGCCGGAAAAGGTCGGCGCACTTGCGGGCGTCGTTGTGCGTCTCCACGCCCCCGAGCTTGGTCTCGGAGGGATCGAGCATGACGGCCTCGATACCGAGCTCGCCGAAAAGGCGGACGATGTCGGCGCGCGCCTCGGGCACGAGCTTGTCGGGAAAGAAGTCGCGGTTGCCAAAGATGACACCGAGAGCGACGGGAGCGGGTTTCATGAACGGGAAAAAGCCTCCGTGGAGGCGACGGGCGGGGTTGGAGACGGAGGATAGCAAAATAATCCGGGAGTCTCCTCCGCCATACCCCGGAATACTTGCAGGATACTAATATCCGGCCGTCTTGGGCGACCAAGGGCGACGGCGCGGGGTTTAAGCGGCGATTTCAGGGAAAAAAACGTCCGCCGCAGGGCATGCGGCGGACGTGAGGACGAGATCGTCGGAGCGCGGCGCGGATCAGGCGCGGCGGCGGCGGCGAACGAGGCAGCCGCCGAGGGCGGCCATACCGGCGAGGAGGCCGAAGGAGGCCGGCTCGGGAACGGCGGCGAAGGTCACGTTAAGCATGCTCCCGTCGACCGAGTAGAAGGGAACGTAGAGACCCTGGAGACTGCCGCCGAAGTTCGTGCCGATAAGACCGGGGTTGCCGGTGAGGCTGCCGCCGAAACTCAGGAGATGATAGGACGAGCCGGTCTCCAAGACGCCCGCGGTAAGCGGGTTGAAGTCGAACGTGAGCGAAGAGAAGCTCACCGAGCCGGTGGACGAAATTTGATCGCTCGCGCCCGCGGCGGTGGCGGCAAGATCAAACTTAAGGGTGGCGCCGGTAAGGGAGAGGCCTCCGGTGGTGAGGGTGCCGGCGGCGCCGTCGGTCGCGCCGGGCGAGAGGAAGGAGCCGGAGAGGGCGTTGACCTGGCCCGCGATCGAACCGGTTCCCGCGAGGGTGCCGAGGTTGTTGACGGTGGTGACGGCGGCGCTGGTGCCGAGGGCGGAACCCTCCCCGAAGGTGAGCGACTGCCCGCTGCCCGCGGCGAGCGCGCCCGCGGTGGTGCTGCTCTGCTGTCCGCCGACCCGGAAGGTCGTGGCGGTGAGAATGGCGTCCACGTAGGCGACCGCGCTGGGGCTGCCCGTCACATAGACCGGCTGTCCGACCTTGAGATTCAGGCTGGCGGTGGTGTCGGCGCCCGTGAGGGTGACGGTAGTGACCGCGAGCTGGCCGTTGGCCAAGGTGGAGACATTGGCGCCGGTGGTGCCGACCGAGGAGATCCGGCCGCCGTTCACCACGAGCGTGCTGGGACTCACGCCGTCTCCGATCGTGTTCGCACCGCTGTTGAACTGGGCGTTGGACAGCGTGACCGCGCCGGCGCCCTTCTGGGCGAGGCCGATGGCGCCGTTGGCGGTAAGGGTCGTGGCAAACGCGTCGGAACGGTTGAAGGCCAGGGTGCCCGAGCCGGTTCCGTTCACGATCGCGATCGAGTCGACGCCCGCCTTGGTTGCATCCGAATCATGGGCCGGGGCAAGCGAGCCGGTGGTCCCGCCGTTGCCCAGCTGGATCGTGCCAGTCCCGGTGATGCGGGTGCTGCCCTGGTAGGTGTTGTTGCCGGCGAGAATCAGCGTCCCGGTGCCGGATTGCTGGATCACCATGCGCGAATCGGCCGGGACGGAAGCGCCGGAGTTGTCGGCCATGTTCGACGCGATGATGGTGGTTCCGGCGCCGGTCACGTCGCGCATGCGGTAAAGGTCGGAGGTGTTCGAGCCGTTGAGGTAAAGATTACCCCCGGAGGAGCCCAAGGTGACCGTCTTGCCGGACGCGGTGATGTTGTTGTTGATGAAAGCGAAAACGCCGATGGTGCTGTTGCTAGTCGAGGCGTTGTTGCTCATGTTCATAGTCGTGGCGGCAAGCGTGAGGCTGTTGCTGCCCTGGAACACGATGCTGCGGTTGATCGTGGTGGAGTTCTTCGAGATCGTGCGATCCTGGCCCACCGCCTCGAGCGTGTTGGCGTAGGTGTTGTTTCCGATCGTGAGGGTGCCGCCGGAGGCGGGGCCGAAAGGCTGGTCGCTGTTGATCTTGAAGACCGTGTTCACATTGGCCTGCAGACCCAGCGTGGTCGTGCCGGTGTAGGTGTTGGTCCCGTTGATCTGAAAGGAACTGCCGCCCAAAGTGGTGCTATAGCGAGCGCCGAGGGCGATGTTCGAAGCCACCGTGCCGCCGTCGGCGATCACACCGCCAAGGACGACGTTGCTGTTGGCGCCCGTGGCGAGGGCGGTGGTGCCCGCGCGGATGGTGACCGTGGACGCAGTCGCGCCGGTCGACAGATCGATGTCGCCGAAAGTGACGGTCTGCGTGCTCAGGTTGTCGATCGTCTTGGCGCCGGCGGCGACCGGGCTGATCTTGCCCGCGATGGACAGCGGATTGTTGGAGGTGCTGACCACCGTCGAACCCGGGCCGTTGATCGTCAGGCCACCGTTCAAAGCCAAGGGCGCGGAGATGACATTCACCGCGCCGGCCAAGCCGCCCGAAGTGATGGAGGCGGAAGCGGAGGCCATGGCCAGCGGCGTGGCGTTGTTGCTCCGCACCGTGGTGGTCCCGGTTCCGGAGGTGTCGCCGAGGACGAGCGTGGTGAGCCCGGTCCCCAAGGCGGCGGAAATGTCGACGGTCTGGGAAACGCCGCCGAAGGCGCCGCTGACCGTCGCGGTGTCTCCGGAGCTCGGAGTGCCCGTGGACGGGGTCCACGTGGCGGCCGTGTTCCAATCCTGGGCGGTGGTGCCGTCGTTGGGAGCCAGGGTGTAGGTCACGCCGTAGACCGACGGAACATAGAGACCGGCAAGGCCGAGGGTGGCGATGGCGCCAAGCAGGGCGCGCGTGTTTTTGCTGTTAGTCATGGGGTTTGGGGTGTCTGGAAAAAACTTGGAAATCGGCCGAAAACGCGTCCGACGGACGCTCCCGAACACGGAGCCGAAAAGATCGTTACGATGAGGGGGTTGTTGAGGAAATCGGGAGGCGCGACGTCGAAGGGGTTTGATCGCGACCTCTGAAAGCGGAAGCAGCCCTAGAAAGAAAATCGGCCCCCGCACAAGAAATTTGTCATATTTTCCGGAATATTGTCGTGGTTTTGGCAATAACTTCCAGTATCATAAGCTTCATGATCGTCTCCTTCGACCCCAATCGCCCCGACTTCGCGCCGTATGGGTTTTCCTGCGTGCGCTGGACGCCCTCGCCGATGAAGCGCCCGGACCACCACGACGAGATCGAGGTGAACGTGCTGAACGAGGGCTGGGTGATCTATCTGCTCGGCGGAAGAAAAGTGCGTATCGAGGGAGGCCAGCTGGGCGTTTTCTGGGCAGCGATTCCGCACCAGATCGTCGATTTCTCCCCGGGCATGAGCTACTTCGTCGTGACCATACCGCTCGCCTGGTTCCTGCAATGCCAGCTGCCGGACCGCTTCGTGCAGCCCCTGCTGCAGGGCGAGGTAATCCGCCAAAAACTCGGCGTCGACCGCATGCGCCACGACCAGGAACTCTTCGCCCAATGGGAACAGGACCTGTCCAACCCGAGCGACGAGACCCATCGCGTCGTCATGCTGGAGATGGAGGCGAGGCTTCGTCGCATCATACCCACCCTGCCCTCCAGCGCCGGAGGAGCGCGCGCCCGCCGCACCCGGGCCCCGAGTCTCCAAGGCCGGGCGCTGAACAAGGTCGAGCAAATGGCCTGCCTCATCGCCCGCCGCTACACCGAAAAACTCACGGTCGAGGAGATCGGCCGCGAGGTCGGCCTCCACCCCAACTACGCCATGGGACTTTTCAAAAAGACCTTCGGCACCACGTTGATCGATTACCTCACGCACCATCGCGTGTCGCACGCGCAACGCCTGCTCGCCACCACCGACGAGAAGATCGTCGAGATCGCGTTCGGATCGGGATTCAACTCGATCAGCCGCTTCAACGAGGCCTTTCGCCGCGAATGCGGCTGCACGCCCCGGGCCTACCGCCTGCAGCACGCGGCGAAGACCTAGGCGCGCGCCCGCCAGGCAAGCCCCCCGGCCGGGTCGGCCGCGCACCGACGAATGCTCTCGACCCGCCCGAAAGAGCGCCGACGCGCGACGCCCTCATCTTAGGATTCCGTCCAATCGTGCACCGCGAGCGGGAGACCGCGACACCCGCCAAGGCGTAGCCTAGAAGAGTTCCCTTCAGACGCGTTTTCACCGTCCCTGGAATAAAAACACGTCTCCCGCCGCAACCTTCCCGGCCAAACCCCGTCTATCGTTTCTTAAGGCATTACCCCGCCATGACCCTCCCCTCCCCACGATGGCTTCTCGCCACCGCCTTCCTGGCCTTGTCCCTCCCGGTTAACGCCCAGGACGCCGCCCCATCCCCGGACGCCGCCCTTGTTCAGCGCGCCGAGAAAATCGTCTCCGCGCTCGCGCTGCCCGACGCGGCGCAGGCCGCGAGGATCCGCGATGTAGTGGCCGCCCAATACGCCGCGCTTCGTCCCGTTCATGACGCGCGCGACGCCGCCATCCAGGTCGCCCGCGCGCAGGCGGACGCGGACAAACCGGCGAGCGAGGCCGCCGTTCGCGCCGCGCGCGACACCGCCACCGCCCGCCAGTGCGAGTTGCACTACGCCTTCCTCGCCCGCCTCGCCGCCGAGCTCTCCGCCGCCCAGGTCGAGCAGATCAAGGACGGCATGACCTACGGCGTCGCGCCCAACACCTACCGCGTCTATCTGGAAATGCTGCCCGACCTCAGCGCCGAGCAACGCGGCCAGATCCACGCCTGGCTCCTCGAGGCGCGCGAACACGCCATGGACGCGGGCTCCTCGCAGGAAAAACACGGCTGGTTCGGAAAATACAAGGGCCGCATCAACAACTACCTCTCCAAGGCAGGCTACGACATGAAAAAAGCCGAGCGCGACATGTTCGCCCGAAAAAAGCCCGCCGAAACCGTCTCCAACTAAGCCGCCGCCCCAAGCCGACCTCCCCCGAAAAATGAAACGCCGCCCCTCTCCCGCCGCCCTCGCCCTGATCGCATCCGCCGGATTGCTCCTCGCCTCCGACGCCTTCGCGCAAGGCTATCCCCGCATCCCCGCCGAGGTTCAGGCCGCCGCGGACGCCAGGCGCGCCGTCGACGCCAAACGCGCCCGGGAGCTCTGGGCCTCGCAACAGGCCGATCTCGCCGCCTGGGCCGCGAAAGGGAAGCCCTTCATCCCGGGCGCCGAAAAACCCTCCGACCTCCCGCAGGCCAAGATCCCCGCCTTCCCCGGCGCGGAGGGCGGCGGCATGTTCACCTTCGGCGGACGCGGCGGACGCGTCTACGTCGTCACCAACCTCGACGACTCCGGTCCCGGCTCCTTCCGCGAGGCCTGCGAGGCCGTCGGCCCCCGCGTCGTCGTGTTCAACGTCTCGGGCATCGTTCGACTCGAGAACCGCGTCGTGATCCGCGCGCCCTACATCACCATCTCCGGCGCCACCGCCCCGGGCGACGGCGTCTGCGTCGCCGGCAACACCGTCGAGCTGGAGACCCACGATGTCCTCATCCGCCACATGCGCTTCCGCCGCGGAGCCCTCGACGCCACCGAGCGCAACGACTCGATCGGCGGAAATCCGGTCGGCAACATCATGATCGACCACGTCTCCGCCTCCTGGGGCCTCGACGAGAACATGTCGATGTATCGCCACATGTTCGACCACGACGGCGATCCCAAGACCCCCGAGCACAAGCTCCCCACGGTCAACATCACCATCCAGAACTCGATCTTCTCCGAGGGCCTCAACACCTACCACCACGCCTTCGGCTCCACCATCGGCGGCGCGAACAGCACCTTCCACCACAACCTCTGGGCCTGCAACACCGGCCGCAATCCGAGCGTCGGCATGATCCACGACTTCACGTTCGTGAACAACGTGATCTTCAACTGGCGCCATCGCACCATCGACGGCGGCGACCACCGCAGCTTCTACACCATCCTCAACAACTACTTCAAACCCGGCCCCGGCACGCCCGGCGGCGACGTCGCCTTCCGCATCCTCAAGCCCGAATCCGAGCGCTCCAAGACCGTCCAGGACCATTTCGGCAAGGCCTACGTCGCCGGCAACGTCGTCGAGGGCAACGAACGCGTCACCCGCGACAACTGGGACGGCGGCGTCCAGCCCGACGTCAAAAAGACGCCGCTCGCCGAGGTCCTCGCCGCCATCCGCGCCGACGCGCCTTTCGCCCACGCCCCCATCACCGTCCAAAGCGCGGTCGACGCCTACGCCTCCGTGCTCGCCGGCTCGGGCGCCACCCTTCCCCGTCGCGACGCCGTGGATACGCGCGTCGTCGGCATGGTCCGCTCCGGCAAGGTCGGCGGGGCCCGCGCCACGCCCGAGGACTCCGCCCGCGCCTCCGCGGTCGGCTACGCGGACAACTGGGTGAAGGAACTCGAGGAAGGCGTCACCAAGGGCTTCATCACCAACCCCGCGCAGGTCGGAGGCTACCCCGAATATCGCGGCGAGCCCTACAAGGACACCGACGGCGACGGCCTGCCCGACGCCTGGGAAAACGCCCACGGTCTCGACCCGAAAAACGCCGCCGACGCGGCCGCCGATCTCAACGGAGACGGCTACGCCAACATCGAGGACTTCATCAACGGCCTCGACCCGCGCGCGCCGAAGACCGACTGGAGCGACTTGAAAAACAACGTCGACCCCCGCTCGAAGACCGCGGCCGCGCGCTGATCTTCGTCGTCACGTCCCACACCGAACGCCTCGCCCTTCCCGGCGGGGCGTTCGCGCGCCCCGCCTTTCCGGTCAGCCTCCTCCCCTTCCCCATGCGCCTGCCCCCACTTCTCCTCGGACTCGCCCTGCCCCTCTTCGCCGCCTGCTCCACCAAACCCGCCGCTACGAGCGTCAAACCCGCGACCGCTACCTCGTCGATCACGGCGCCGACGCAGACCTCCTCCAAAAACACCCGGAACATCCTCGCCGCGCTCAAACTCGCCGACGCCGCGCAGGAAACCCGCGTTCGCGAACTGCTCGACGTCCATTTCACCGCGCTCGCCGCCTGGCACCGCGCAAACGACGCCCGCCTGAAAGATCTCTGGCGAGACTTCGACGCGGCCCGCTCCGCCAAGGACACGCCCGGGGCCGATGCCGCGCTCGCGAAGATCGGCGAAGTCTACGCCGGCTTCCGCCCCGCCCGCGAAAAAACCTTCGCCGCGCTCGGCGCCATCCTTACGCCGGCCCAGATCGAGAAAATCGAGGACGTCCTCACCATCGACAAGGTCTCCGTCACCTACGGCGCCTACCTCGAGATCTTCCCCGTCCTCACCGAGGAACAAAAGGCCGTCGTCCTGCGCGAGTTGAAGGCCGCGCGGTCCGAGGCGATCGACGCCCTCGCGATGACGGAGAAGTCCGCGTTTTTCAAAAAATACAAAATCCGCATCGAGGAGGGCTATTTCCCCGCCCAGGGTATCGACGCGCAAAAATTTCGCCGCAGCTTCGCCGCCCGCTCCAGCTCGGCCTCGAGGCTCTGGTATGAGCAGCCCGCCGCCAAGTGGGAGGAGGCGCTCCCCGTCGGCTCCGGTCGCCTCGGCGCCATGGTCTTCGGCGGCACCGCCGAGGAGCGCATCCAGTTCAACGAGGACACGCTCTGGACCGGCAAGCCGCACGACTACGTGCGCGCCGGCTCCGCCGACATCGTGCCGCAGGTCCGCGCCCTCCTCGCCGACGGCAAGGTCGTCGAGGCCCAGGACCTCGCCCGCGCCAAGATGCTGAGCGACCCGGTCCGCCAAAAGGCGTATCAACCTTTTGGCGACATCCGTCTCTCCTTCCCCGGCCACGAGGCCGCGACCAACTATCAGCGCGAGCTCAACCTCGACAGCGCCGTCGCCACCACCCGCTACGAGGTCGACGGCGTGACCTACACCCGCGAGGTGATCGCCAGCCACCCCGACGACGTCATCGCCGTCCGCGTCACCGCCAGCCGGCCCGGCAAGCTCCGGTTCGGAGTTCGCCTCGACTCCCCGCACCAGGAATCCGCCGCCGCGTCCGCCGTCTCCGTCGACTCCGCCCCGCGAATCCGCCTGAGCGGCCGGGTCCAGGCCGACGGCATGCGTTTCACCTCCGTCCTGCGCGTGCTCGCCGACGGCGGCACCGTCCGCGCCGAGGGCGCCGGCCTCTCCGTAGAAGGCGCCGACTCCGCCACGCTGCTGCTTGTCGCCGCCACGAACTTCAAAAGCTGGGAAGACATCTCCGGCGACCCCGACGCCCGCTGCGCCGCCTACCTGGACGCGCTCGCCTCGCGCGACTATTCCAATCTTCGCGAAGCCCACGTCGCGGACCATCGGAAGCTCTACCGCCGCGCCAGCCTCGATCTCCCCAAGACCGACGCGGCCGCCCTGCCCACCGACGAGCGCGTCCGCCGCGTGCGCAAGGCCGGAAGCCTCGACTCCGACCCCGCCCTCGCCGCCCTCCATTTCAACTACGGCCGCTACCTGCTGATCGCCTGCAGCCGCCCCGGCGCCCAGCCCGCCAACCTGCAAGGCGTGTGGAACGAGCTCCTCAACCCGCCCTGGGAGGGAAAATACACCACGAACATCAACTTCGAGATGAACTACTGGATCGCCGAGCTCACCGGACTCGGCGAATGCCACGAACCCTTCTTCGCCGCGATCGACGACCTCCGCGTCAGCGGCGCCCGCACCGCCGAGCGGCTCTACCGCAGCCGCGGCTGGGTCCTGCACCACAACTTCGATCTCTGGCGCGGCACCGCCCCGATCAACAACATCGACGGCCTCTGGCCCACCGGCGGCGCCTGGCTTTGCCACCACCTCTGGGAACGCTGGCTCTTCACCCGCGACCGCGACTTCCTCGCCACCCGCGCCTATCCCGCGATGCGCGAGGCCTCGCTTTTCTTCGTCGACTACCTCGTGCGCGACGAAAAAACCGGCTGGCTCCTCACCGCGCCCTCCCACTCGCCCGAGCAGGGCCCGACCACCGCCGGCCCGACGATGGACAACCAGCTGATCCGCTTCCTCTGGACCTCCACCATCGAGGCGGCGCGCGAGCTGAGGCGCGACGCCGACTTCGTCGCCCAACTGGAAGGCCTCCTGCCCAAACTCCCGCCCAACCAGGTGGGCAAGCACGGCCAGCTCCAGGAGTGGCTCGAGGACGTCGACACGCCGAACAACAACCACCGCCACATGTCGCCGCTCTGGGCCCTCTATCCCGGCGCCGACATCACGCCCGAGGACCCGAAGCTCTTCGCCGCCGCGAAGCGTCTTCTGGAGTGGCGCGGCGACGGCTCCACCGGCTGGAGCTACGCCTGGCGCATGCCGCTCTGGGCCCGCGTCGGGGACGGCGAGACGGCCTATCGGCAGTTCAGCCTCCTTCTGGCCAAGCGCACGCTTCCCAATCTCTTCGACCTCTGCGGCCCCTTCCAGATCGACGGCAACTTCGGCGCCCCGGCCGGCGTGGTGGAAATGCTCCTGCAAAGCCACCGCCGCGACGCGAACGGCGCGGTGCTCATCGAACTTCTGCCCGCCCTGCCCAAGGCCTGGCCCCAGGGCGGCGTGAAAGGCCTTCGCACCCGCGACGGCTTCGAAGTCGACCTCACGTGGAAAGAGGGCGCGCTCGAACGCGTCGTCCTTCGATCAGCTCTCGGCCGGCCCGCCACGCTGCGCCTCGGGACGCGATCCGCCTCCCTCGCTCCGCCGGCCGGCGGCAAGACCACCCTCGGCCCCGACCTCTCCCCCTTGCCCTGATCCGCCATGCCCCTCCTTCCCCACGCCCGCCGCCTCGCGACCGCCTCCGCGCTCCTCGCCGGCTTGTCCACCCTCTCCGCCGCCGAGCTGAAGGTCGACATCAACAACAGCGGCCGCCCGCTTCAAGAGGGCCTCGATCCCGCCTTCATACCCTGGTCCAAGACGCCAAACTGGCTCGCCGCCGGCGACACGAGCTCCGCCGCCTTTGGCGAGGTCACGGTGAGATTCACCCGCGTCGGCGCCGTCGGCTCCGCGCTGCAAAGCGGCTACTGGAAAAGCGGCGTTCAAAACCCCGCCCAGAGTCTAAAACTGATTTCCGACGGACTAAAGGTCGCCGACGGCGAAGCCGGCGCGCAGATCGAGATGCGGATCTCGGGCCTAGCCCCCGGCGTGCACACCCTGCTGCTCCATCTCAACAGTTGGGACGACACGCCCTCCGCGGCACCCCTCGATATTTTCGTGAACGGCGCGCAAGCGCTCAACGACCTGCCGGTAAGCTCCCGGGCGACCGACAACAACCAGGCGTCCACAGCCTACCTCACGATCACCGCCGAGACCGGGCGCGATGCGATCATCTTGATCAAAGCGGAGACCGGCGGCGCGGCCAAGAGCCGCAACGTCCACATAAACGGCTTCGAAATCGACACGCCCAACCCAAAGGCGCAGGCAAACCGGCCCAGCCCGACTCACGCGGACGAGCACGTCGACGCCGACAAGGGCGCCCTCACGCTGAGCTGGACCACGGCCGCCCAGGGCGCGGCGTCGCACGACGCCTATCTCGGCACCGACGCGGACGCCGTTACCGCCGCCACGCACGGCTCCCCGGAATTCAAGGGCAGCCTGACCGGCAACCGCCTGCAGGCGTCCGGTATCCAGGGACACCTCACCTACTACTGGCGAGTCGACTCCGTCGCCGCGAACGGAACGATCACCAAAGGCTCCCTTTGGAAGTTTCGCCCGCGCCAGTTGGCTTTCCCGGGCGCGGAAGGCTACGGCCGCTTCGCGCGCGGCGGGCGCGGCGGCGTGGTGGTGCACGTCACCAACCTCAACGACAGCGGCCCCGGCAGCCTGCGCGACGCGATCGAGGGCGACCACGGTCCGCGCACCGTCGTCTTCGACGTCGGCGGGCTCATCACCCTGAAGAGCGACATCGTGATCGACGGCTCGCGCCCCTACATCACGGTCGCGGGCCAGACCGCCCCGGGAAAGGGCATCTGTATCAAGCGCGAGCAATTCGGCCTCAACGGCGCCCGCGACGTCGTGGTCCGCTTCGTCCGCCTTTTGGTCGGCAAGGAAAACGGCGAAACGCAGAACGCCACCGGCATGTCCGGCGTCGACCATTGCATCATGGACCACGTCTCCTTCGGCTGGGGGCAGGACGAGGGCATCAGCTCGCGCGGCGCTAAAAACATGACGCTCCAGCGCAGTCTCTGCGCCGAGATGCTCAACATCTCCGGCCACAAAAACTACAAGCCCGGCACCGAGCACGGCTACGCCGCCAGCATCGGCGGCGACATCGCCTCCTTTCACCACAATCTGCTCGCGCACAACGAGGGCAGAAACTGGAGCATGGCCGGCGGACTCGACGGCGAAGGCCGCTACTCGGGGCGCCTCGATATCTTCAACAACGTCGTCTACAACTGGGGCAACCGCACAACCGACGGCGGCGCGCACGAGGTCAACTTCGTCAACAACTACTACAAGCCCGGCGCGGGCAGCACGCACTTCGTCGCGCTGACCGCCAACTACGGCGGCTTTCCCGGCACGCAGCGCTACTACGTTTCCGGCAACGTCATGCCAGGCAAGTTCGACGAAAACAGCCAGTCCAAGGCGCGCGCGGCGAAGCTCGAGGGCAAGGGCGGCGTGCTCCCGGAAGACTCCAAACCGCCCTACAAGGCTTGGGCCGACGCGCCCTTCTTCCCCTCGCACGCCGTCATGCATACGGCGCGCAACGCCTACAAACAGGTGCTCTCCGACGTGGGCTGCAACCAGCCGATGCTCGACGACCACGACACCCGCGTCATCCACGAGACCTTGACCGGCACCTACAAATACAAGGGCACGGGCCCCTTTGGCGGCCGCCCCGGCATGCCCAACACCACCGACGACGTCGGCGGCTGGGAAGACTACGGCGACGATTCGCGCCCCGCCGGCTGGGACCGCGACGGCGACGGCATGCCCGACTGGTGGGAAACGATCAAAGGCACCGATCCCCGCTCCGCGGCCAAGGACTTCTCCGAATCCAACGCGGATCCGGACGGAGACGGATTCACCCATCTCGAGGACTACCTGAACTGGAAAGCCGCGCCCAACACCGAGTGCCGCGCGGGATCTTTCGTGGATGTCGATTTGCAGGCCCTTGGTCGCGGCTACACCGACAAGCCCGTCTACACCCTGGCATCCGTGAGCGGCGGAAAGGCCACGTTGGTGGACGGCCGCCTCGCACGCTTTACCCCCTCGGCCCAAGGCGAGGGCCTGGGTGGGTTCAGCTTCACGGTGACCGACGCGACGGGCGATTCGATGACGCGCACGATCGGGATTCGCATCCTCGGGACCGCTCCGGCCAGGTCCGCCGCGCCTTCGTCGGACGTGTCGGCCAACTCTCGCTGAACCGCGGCGCGGGAAGAGGCGCCGGCACCCGGCGCCTCCTCCCGCCGCGGCAAAAGAACGGAATCCGGCGGGGTAGCCAGGTCTTCGCCAAAGTCGCGGGTTGCCCGCGACGCAGGCTCCCGCAAAGGCTGCGGCATGGAAGAAAACCCGGTGCTGCTTATCCTCATGTTGGCGATGGGAGGCTATTTCGCCTGGATGTGGCGCGGCGACCTTCGCGCGGTGACCGCGGGCAAGCTCGATCCGCGTCAAAGCCTGCCCGGCGCGACCCCCGCCTCGGCGAAGGCCTGCGTCATCGCGGCCGGGGGCACGCTCGTTCTCCTGGCCGCCGAAACCGGAGGCGAGATCGCCCTCGGCTTGAGCGAAGAGCAGTCAAAGATGACCGGCCTATTCGCGCTCTACACGCTGATCGCCGCCATCGTGGAGGAGATCATCTTTCGCGGCTACGTCGGCGACTGGATCGCCCGGCGCGGACGGGGCGCCCTGCTGGGCGGAACCGTGGGCGCGTCGCTGGTTTTCGCGCTCATCCACCCCTTCCTCTGGAAATGGGACGACGACGGCTTCGCCCTGACCCCGACCACCAAAGGCTGGTTCAGCTTCGCCGCGGTGTTCGCGGTCTCGCTTTGGTTTTACGCCTGCCGTTTCGCGAACTGGAACCCGAAGCGTTCGCTTTTGCCCTGCTTCGCCGGGCACCTGGCGAAAAACGCCGGAGTGATCATCATCAAGGCGGCGCAGGGCTTTTTGGCCGGAGCCTGGTAACGCGCGCCGACGCCCGGCCGGCAGCGGGACGAACGCGTCCGGGTCACGCATGCCAACCCGGGCACGGCGGCTGGGGACGCGCGCATGACGGCATCGGAACGGGCAGAACGAGGTGGCGACGTAAACGCCGTCGCCGGGAGCGGACATGAAAAAGCCACCGCCGGCGAAGGCGGTGGCGGAAAAGACAAGGGAACGGGCCGCGCTACTTTTTGGCTTCCATCTCCGGCATCTGCTCGGGGAGGAACGGGCTGGCGCTGGAACGGCGTCCGGGCAGATCGCTCTCGCGGAGGCCGGCGTCCTGGACCTGCGCGGGGCTGAAGATGTCCTGCGCCTGGGCGCTCTCGGCGCTGACCACCTTGGACGTGATGAAAATCAGGAGGTTTCGCTTCGACGAATCGGCGGTGTTGCTGCGGAAGAGACGACCCAGGCCCGGAATGCTGCCGAGCACGGGGACCTTGCTTTCGCCCTTTTGCGAGGTCGAGTCGATGAGGCCGCCGATCGCGAGGGTGTGGCCGTCCTTCATCGAGACCTGCGTCTTGGTCTTGCGGGTGCGGATGATCGGGATCTCCGCGCCGCTCGCGCCGCCGAAGGTGACCGGATCGCCTCGCACGCTGATCTCGGGCTCGAGGTTCAGACGGATGAAGCCCTGGGCGTTGACCTGCGGGGTGACGCGAAGAAGAACACCGATCGGCTTGTATTCGAAGCCGCTGACCTCGAAGCGGCCCTGCTCCGCGTTGTAGGTGTAGTTGGGAATCGGATACTCCTCGCCCACGTTGATCTCGGCCTGGGCGTTGTTCAGCGTGACGATCGTCGGATTGGAGACGACGCGGCTGTCGCTCGTCGTCTGGAGCGCGCGAAGCGCGACGTTGAACTGCGGGGCGGTGAGGACGGCTCCGTAGGCGGAACCGGACGACTCGACCGCGGGGCCGCCCACCGTGCCGCCGGTGTTCGTGCCGACGCGGGAACGATCGTTGCCGGTGACCAGAAGGTCGGTCGGGGAGTAACCGACCTGGTAGTTGTTCAAGGACGACCAGTTGATGCCGAGGTTCTTGACGTTGGTGTCGTTCACCTCGACGAACTTCGACTCGATCATCACCTGGTCGGTGGCCTTATCGAGGTTCTTCAACACCGGCGTGATCCGCGCGAGGATGGACGGGCGTTCCGAGATGATGAGCGCGTTGATGCGCTTGTCGACCTGGACCTGTCCGCCTTGGGACACCACGAGCGTTTTGATCGAGCCCTGGATCTCTTCGGCGCGGGCGTAGTTGAGGATGAACACCTCGGTGCTCAGCGGCTCCTGGGTCAGGCTCTCGTTGGTGACGATCTTGATGATGTTGCCGTCCTCGACGAAAGTGTAGCCGACGGGGGAGAGCACGACCTTGAAGATCTGGCGCCAGGTGACGTCGCGAAGCTTGATCGACGTGCGCCCCTGCAGCGTGTCCGGCATCACGATGTTGAGCTCGAAGAGATCGGCGACGTTGCGAAGGATGTTGCGGATGTCCTCGTCGGGAAAATCGACGGAGAGCGTGTCCTTCGCCGCCTGCGCGGGAACGGCCGCGGGCGCGGCCTCGGCGGCCGGGGCGGGGGGAAGCGCGCTGAGTCCGGGCGCGGCGGGCGGCTGGACCTCGGGAGCCGGCGTGACGGCGGCGTCCGCGGGCGGCGGTGCGACGGGGGCGGCGATGTCGGTTGCGGTGGAGGCGGAGGGAGCGGACGGTTCCGTCTGGGCAACCGCAAGAAGCGGCGTGAGCAGTAGACTGAGCAGCGCGAGTCGACGGCGAGTGTGTGGATTCATGGACGGTTGGTTGGAGTGCTGGTCGAAGCGGCGGATATGCGGACAGGACGGGTATGGATGGTCTCGCCGCGCTTGACCGTGAACGAGGTCGAAGTGACGGCGGCGATTGAGAGCTCGTAGCTTCGTCCCTCAAAACTAATCGTGATGGAGTCCCCTACTTTGAGTCTTTTTTGACCCAGCAGCAGCATGGCCTCGCCTCCGAGATTGACGGTGCCGGTGGCGGGGATTCGCGCGGCCAACGTGGCCAGCAACTCGGCTCCGGCCAGCGTCGGACCGGGCGTCGGGGCCGGGGCTTCCGAACCGGCCGCGGCCTCGCTTTCCTTCGGCACGAACGGATTCGGGATCGGGCCGGGCTGCTCCGTAGTGCCGCCACGCATACCGACGACGCGGACGGCGTCGGCGACGACCTGCTCGCGGATCTTCGGCGCGGCGAGATCGGACTGCGCCCGCGCCGCGGGGCATAACGCGACCAGCGCGCCAAGCAGCGAAAAAAAACAGGGAAGGCTGCAGTGGTTCATGAGCGGAAGCCGATGAGCTCGACGCCGAGACTCAGGGTCTGGGCGCCTTCGGCGGGACGGGCGATGGAACCGCCGGTCACGCGGACAAGCGTCGCCTCGCGATCCAGGCGGCGCAAAAACTGGATGATCTGCGCATAGTCACCCTTGATCGTGAGGCTGAAGGGAATCGCGACGTAGGTCTGGACCGCGCCTCCCTTCGGGGGCGGCGGGGGCATGAGCTGCCGGAGATCGAGCAGCTTTACGCCGGTCTCGGCCTCGAGCCGGAAGAAAAACTGCTGGTTGCGGGCGAGTTCGCCCACGCGGAGCGCGCCGTCCGCGATGGTGGCGTTGGCCTTGCGAAGGGCCTCCAGCTGATTGTCCAGCTGGGCCGAGAACTTGGTGTTGTTGCTCAACCGGAGCAGCACTTTTTCCCGCTCGGCGAGCTTCGTCTCCAGCTCGTCCCCGACGCCGAGGCGAAAGTAGACGGAGAGGGCCAGCCCGATCACAAGGGCGCCGCAGACGAAAAGCAGAGGACGCCGCTTGAGCGCGGCCACGAGATCCTTCGTTTCGATGCTCATTTTTTCGCCCCTCCCTTCGCGTCCGGCTTCTTGAAGGCGAAGACGAGCTCCAGATTGAGGCTGCCCTCCTCGGCGTTGCGACCGAGGTTGGTCAGCGTGACGGAGGCGAAGTGCGCCTGGAAGACGGCGTCGGTCTGGAGCTGCTTCACGAATTTGGAGGCGACGTCGCTGGCCGCGGCGTCGAGCCCCTTCACCGATCCGGCCACCACGACCGACTGTCCGGGTCCGCGGTGGTCCACGCGCCGCACCGTCACGTCCACGGGCAGGATCGAGCCCAGGTGCATGAGAAAATCCTGGAGCCGGAAGGAGTCGCTGACGAAAGCGAAGGCCTCCTTGAATTTCGCCTCCTCGGCCTGGAAAAGCCTGTAGGTCGCCAGGGCTTTCTGGCTCGCCGGGGTCGCGGCGGCGATCCGCTCTTCGACATCGGCCAGGGAGCTTCCCAGACCGGCCACGGCCCACTCTCTTTGCGCGACATAAAGCGCGAGCGCGCCGGTAAACCCGACGGCGAGCAGGTTGACGAAAAAGGTCGTCCGAACGGTTTTGGTGTCCGGCAGCTGGGACAGGTCCCGGAAATCCGGCCGCCATGGCATTGCCTGGAGGGCGGCCTTGTCTCCTCCTGATTTATTGAGCAGCGACAGCATCGGGAGCGGAATTGTTGAACTGCATGACGAGCCCGAGCAGGGCCAGCTTTCGGGCGTCGAGCGTCGCCGCGGAGACCGAGTCCCCGAGCGTGATCTGGCGCGCGCTCAGCCAAGGCCCGACCTCGGGCTGCAACACGGCCACGCCCACCTGGGCGGCGATCACCGCCTCCAGCCAGGAAAGTTTCGAGGCGAGGACCGGACAAATGAGCTGGCTGATCGATTGGCCGGTTTGCACCTCGTAGAACCCCATCGAGGACTGAAGCTCCTTCAGCAGGCGCTTGCAAAGCGACGCACCCATGCCGGTGAAGTCGAAGGTGTTTGAGAAAAACAGCTTCCTCGCGGACTCCTCGTCCTTGAGCCCGAGCTCCTTTTGCACCACCGGAACCATCGCATCGAGGCCCACCGCGATCGGCCGGGTGGCTTCGACGCCCCGGGCGCTGACGATGTAGGACTGCGTCTGGTCCGAACCCAGTTCCAGGACCAGCGTGGGCTTGGTGGACTCGGTGAACTTGAGATAATCGATAATCGCCCCCAGCGCGGCCATGCTCGACAGCTCAAGACGCGCGGGAAACAGATTCAGCTTAAGGACCTCCGACTGGGCGCGCGCCACCTCCGACATCGGCAGCCCGCAAAAGACCACCTCCTTGTTCGCACCGCCTCGGGCCGGATCGTAATCCAGCCCGTCGAAGGCATTCAGGACCGAGATGACGTTCTGCTCGGGGTCGACGCGAAACTGGGCGTTCACCACCTCGGAAAGGTAATCAGGCTCCTTCACCCGCTTCAAATCCAGCGTGGCGCGACGAATGAAACGCGTCGCCGGGCTTACGCCACAATGGGCTTGGGAATAACCCGAGGCTTTTTTCGGCAACAACATCGCCAGCGCCTCGCCAAGCGCGACCTCGTCGTTTGACGCACACTCGCGGATCTCCTCCAGGACCAGCGGAGGCTGGAGCGCGGAAACCCTTGCCAGCAGCGTGGTTTGCTCACCACGGTCGAGCACGAATCCCTTGGTTTTCGCAGCGAAGAACATGTCTAAAAAAGACGGCGACAGGCCGCGAAGGAAGCGAGAGCAGACGTCATGCGGTGGGCGCAAACCCTTCGCTTCACCCTAGGGGGAGACAAGACATTTTACAGATTCTACCCCATCACCGGGGCGTAAAAAAGCCGCCCCCGACATGGCGGGGACGGCGAAGAAAAATCGGCGCCCGATATGAGCGCAAGCCGCTGAAGCGGGCTTACTTCTGCCAGGTGCGCTTCTTATGACGATTGGCCTTCAAGCGCTTCTTGCGCTTGTGCTTGTTCATCTGGAGACGGCGCTTCTTTTTGAGGTTGCCCATGAGAGTGCGGATTTAGGTTTGTTTAGAGAAAACCGTCTGGAAAACAGCCTTAGCTCCGCGCTGTAAAGCCCAATCTCCCGCCCGGGCCCTCGGACCCAGCTTGGCGGTCCGGCTCCACTTCAGTCCAAACCGCCGCCGAAGTGGCGTATAACCAGGCCCGCACCCGCGATCCGGCAAAGGCGCCGCGCAGACTGGCGACATAGGCGGCGAGCTGAGGCGTATATTCGCGGCGCAAACGCTCCAGCAAAGCCTCGTCCCCTTCGCCGGAGCGACGCCGGTTCGTCTTCCAATCCACCACCCAGACCTCGTTGGCGGCCGCGTCATGCAACACGAGATCCATCACGCCGTCCATCCACGCTCCGGAGGACAGCGGCGCGAACACGCCGAGTTCCGCCTCACGCGACCAACGCGCCGACTCCAACACGCGACGCGCCTCGCTGCCCAGCCAAGCCCGCCATTCGTCCTCCGCCCTGTCGCCAAAGCCCGCGCCCCGCGCCGCCGCCAGACGCCGCTCGCCGTGGGCGGCGACTCGCGCGTCGTCCGCGCCCCAGGGGAAAAACTCGAGCGTCTCGTGCCACCACAGGCCGTAGTCCACCGCCTCCTCCGAGGCGGCGCGCACCGGGGTCGGTTGGTCGAGCGCCGACTCGTGACGCGCCGAACGCGCCAGATCCGGCGCATGGGCCAGCTGATGCGGCAAGACCCGCGAAGGCAGGACCGGCGCGGGGACCTCCGGCTCCGCCGCGTCCGCCTCCAAATCGCGCCCGACGGCGGCGTCACACGAATCCGGATCGACGGGAATCGCGCCGGCGTCGGCGACGCCCGCGACATCCTCCGGCGATTCCAGCACGGGAACACGCTCGACCCAATCACGCCCCCATAGCTCCGCGAACCCCGGCGCCTCGCGCTGGCGGCCGCCCCAACCCTCCGCCCAGGGCAAAACCAGAACCCGCCGCGGGCGAGTGAGGGTCACGTAGAGCAGGCGCGCCAGCTCGCGCCAGCGCTCGTTCTCGCGCGCGTCCTTCGTCTCCTGCGGCACGCTCACGCCGTCGAAATACACCCGCGGCCCTTCGGTCGAGTCGCGCAAGAGCTTCAAGCCGGCCTCCGGCGCCTTGCCGATGCCGCGCCACAATCCCATCGCGATGATCACCGGCCACTCGAGACCCTTGGCCGAGTGCGAGGTCAGCAGGTTGATCGCGTCCTCCGCTGGCTTGCCCGCCGGTCGCCCGTCCTCGAGCCGCGCCAGCAACTCCGCCAGCCAGGCCCTCGGGCCGGCGCCGCCGATGCCGAGCTCGGCCGCCTGCGCGAGCAGACGCTCCAGCTCGCCCTCCGCCGCGCCGCCCGGATCGAGACGACGCGCCTTGGCCGCGAGGCCGCCGGCCGCGGCCAGCCCGAGCGCGAAGTCGCCCAGCGCCACGCCCTCGTCGTTCACTTGAAGGATCCACGGCCTCAGCGCCTCGAGCGCGGAGCGCAAGGGGGCCTCGTGCACCTCGGGCTCCTCCCAACGGAAGGCCCCGTGGCGCTTCAGCTCCACGGCCATCAGGCCGTCGCTCACCGCGAACACCTCGCGCAAGACGCCGGCCCACTCGAAGATGTTCTCCGGATCGCAGCAGACCGCGAGCAACCCCGACATCCACGCGTAGGCGGGCTGGTCGCCGTTGCGGTTTTTCCGCATCTGCAGGGCGACCTTCAGGCCGGCCGCCTCGAACTCCTTGCGAATCGCGAGCAGCCAATCGTTGCGCGGCGCGAGCACGCACACCTCGCCCCAGTTCGCCGCCCCCAGGCCCGCCGGTCCGTGGGACAACAGCCGGCGCGCCGTCTGCCGGGCCTCCTCCGCGAGCCAACCCTTCACCCCGCCCTCGGGCGCCGACGCCGGAAGATCCAGCGGCAGGCGCGCGACGTTCCCGGCCGCGTTCCCCGGCCCGGGCGCGAGCGGACTGTAGGGGATCTGCAGATACGGGGCGGGCGCGCCCGGCTCCGGCGAAAGGCCGAGGTTGTGCGGACGGTCCTTTCCGAAGGCGTCGGACAAGGTCGCGTTGAGGAGCCCGATCACCGCGTGCGGCGCGCGGAAGGTGACGCTGAAATCCAGTTTCTCCCCGCCGTCCCCACGCGCGAACGCGTCGAGATGTCGCCGGAAATTCCCGATGTCGGCGCGGCTGCCGTAGATCGCCTGCTGGCCGTCGCCCACCATGCAAAAGTGCCCCGGCCGAGGTCCCGCGCCCCGACCGGCGGGCCAGGTTCCCCGGGGCTCGCCGGGCGCGCGCGCCACCTCCACCAACACCGCGAACTGCTGCGGATCGGTGTCCTGAGCCTCGTCCAGGATGATGCGCCAGCCCTCGGCGCGGATCCGGTCGAGCGTCGCCTCGTCGCGCAGCACCGCCATCGCGGCGTCGATCTGGTCGCCGTAGGTCTGCACGCCGCGCTCGAAACGCCAGGCGCGGTAGCGCTCCGCCAGCTCCGCAGCGAGCGCGGCGGCCGAGGCCGCGAGCCAGCGTTTCAGGGGCGCCATCCACGCCTCCGCGAGCTCGACGAGGGCCTTGGCCGAACCTGCGGGTTCGAAGAGCGGCAGAAACCCGCGCCCGGTCGCGTAGGACTCCATCCAGTCCCGCGCCCGGCGCTGGCTGGTCTCGACATTCGCGGCGCCGCGGCCCTTCGCGCCGAGCGCGAGGATCTGCGCGAGGACGGCCTCGCCGGGCGACGGCGGCGGCCCATTGGGTCGGCGGCCGCGCAACAGCTCCGCGTCGGCGGAGTTGAGCTGCCTCGCGAGCGGAAAGATCTCCTCCAGCGGCATGTGGCGCAAAAAGGCGCGCATCTCCGCCTCGCCGAGCGTGGCGAACCGCATCTCGTCCTGCTCGAGAAACTCCTCCCACAGCGCCTCGTCGTCCTCCGAAACGACCGCCGGATTCAGGTTGATGCCGAGCGTCTGCCCGTAGGTCTGGGCGAGCTTGAGGCAGAAGCTGTGGATCGTGCCGAAAAACGCCCGCTCCAGCTGGTCGAGGGCCGCAAGATCCCGGCCGCCCGCGGCCGTCACTTTCCTCAACAACACCGCCCGCGCGCGCTGCCCGATCTGGGACGCCGCCTTCCGCGTGAAGGTCACCACCGCGGTGCGCTTGAGCCGCTCCGCCCCGCCGGACGCGAGCGCCATCGCGGCGAGACGCTCGGAGATCGCCGTCGTCTTGCCCGAGCCGGCGTTGGCGCTGACGGCGAAATTGCGGTCCCACTCGTCGCGGAATCGGTCGCGCGCGAGCTGGTCGACCAGGACGGCCGGGGGCGTTTCACTCATCGCCCGCCTCCTCCCCCGCACCGGTTTCCTCGCCGCCGAAAGTCGCCGCGAACTTCGCCCTCAAGGTCGCCTCCGGCACCGGCGCGCAGGCCAGCGGCCAGACAAAGCCCGAGGGCGCGTAGTCGGAGCGATCGCGCGTCAGGGCGCCGTAGATGCCGGTGTTCACAAAGCGCTCCAGACGGCCGAGCAGCGCGAGCGCCTCGTCGAGTTGCTCGGAGCCCAGGCAGGCGACCTCGTCGCGACCCGGTTTGACCATCCACACGCGGCCCGCCGCCGCGCCCAGCGACAACGCCGCCGCCAGATAGACGCCGAGCTGGAGCGAGGCGCCGTCGCGCGCCATCCGCGCCGCGGAGAGCGCGAGATCGCCGCCCGTCTTGAAATCGACGATGTCCACGCGCGCGCCGGCCCAGCCGGGTCGGTCGAGGCGCACCAGATCCATCCGCCCCCCCACCGGGAAGCGCCCCCCGCCCAGCGGCAACGAGGCCCCCTGCGGCAACGTCGCCTCGGTCGCGACGTGGCCGCCCGCCTCGGGCAGACGATGGACGTTGTCGAGCAACGAGGCGCAGATCTGCGCGAGCTCGGCGTGGAAGGAATCCCAGTAGACGTCGGCCGGCCAGCGCGTCCGCAGCGCGTGCAACAGCTCGTCGAGGCGCGCCCTCGCCTCGGCGGGACCGGGCATCTCCCCGAATCCGCGCCCGTCGGCCTGTCCCGGCCGCAACGCGGCCGCGAGCAGCTCGTGGGCGCGCTGGCCGATCGCCTTGCGGCGGGCGCGCACGAGCGGCTCCCAGGCGACGCGACGCGCCCCGAGCACGGAGTCGAACCACAGCTCCGCGGGATCGCGGACGCCGGCCTCCACGCCGCGCGCGGTCAGCGCGACGGGCGTGACGCGGGCCGGGTCGCCGGCGAGGAAAAACTCGTCGAAGGGCCTCGCCGGATCCCGCCGCGCGTTCCAGACCTCGAGCCAGCGCGCCGTCCCCGCGTCCCCGCCCGGGGCGCCGGCGTCCGCGGCCGGCCCGGCGGACCGGGCCGCGCGCTCGAAGGCCTTTTCGAGATCGCCCCCGGGGCCGCCTTCGCCCCGGGCCCAGAGCACGCGCTCGAGCCAGGCGTTGGGCGCCAGCCTGAGCTCCGGCTCCTCGTCATCGTGTAACGATGCGGCGAATACAACCTCCTCCGTCGTGTCGCCCGCCAGCGCGGCCAGCCCGGAACGCTCGAGCGAGGAACGATGCTCGGAGGTGAAAAGCCCGAGGCCGAAGCGGCCGCGCGCGTTGAGCCGCTCGCGCTGCTCGTCCGTCAGCCAGCAGCTCGGCTCGCGCCGTTCCGGCCAGACGCCGGCGTTGCTTTCCACCAGCACGAGATGCGACCAGGCCGCCCCCTCGGCGCGACGCCGCGTGGTGAGGGTGACGCGCGCGAAGCCGCCCCGCCCCGGCGCGCCGCGCGCGGGACTCGTCTCCGGAAGAAACGAGGCGAGCGTCGCCAGCACCACGGCGCGCGGATAGGGTTCCGGCGAGCGTTCGGCGAAAACATCGAGCGCCCCGCACGCGGGCGCCTCGATCTCGAGCGCCTCGCACACCGCGCGAAAACGGCGGAGCGCGTCGCCGAAGGCGAGCTCCTCGGGCCAGACGGGGAGCAGTTTCGCGACGAGCTCGGCGAGCGGGGCGGCGCGGGGCGATTTTTCCCAAAGCGTCCGCGCGCGCTCCACCGCGTGCGATTGCGTCTCGTCGAAGGCGCGCTCGCAGGCGCGCCTGGCCTCGGCCAGGGACAGGGTGGTCGCGCCGATCGCGCGCAGCAGCGGCCAGAGCGCGAGCAGTTCCTCGAGGCGCCCGCCCTTTTCATGGAAGGCGAGCAGCGCCCGCCGGGCCTGGACGTCGACCGGCGGCGCGCCGACGAAACCGAGGAGATCGACGAAGGGAACGCCGCGGCGCTCCAGCCCGCGCGCGAGCCGGCGGTGGGCCGCGTCGGCCGCGGGAAACACCACGGCGATGTTCTCCGCCCCGGCGGCGAGGCGCCGGGCGACGAGGTCGGCGACGAGCTCCATCTCGTCGGCGCGGGTGCGCCCGACCAGGACGCTCGCCCGCGAGGCGTCCGGCACGGCGGAAAACCCGCCGCCCCACAGGGCCGCCACGCCGGCGCAGCCCTTCGCCGCGTCCGCGGGCTCGAGCGTCCGCGGCTCGGCCCCGAGCAGGGCGCGCCAGAGCTCCACCCACTTTTCATCGAGCGCGGCGCGGCCCCGGAATTCCGGCGCGGACAGGACGACCGCGACGTCGGCGCAGCGGCGCGCGAAGGCGGCCATGTTGAAGAACTCGCCCCAAAGCTCCGCGCCGGGCGCGAGGATGAGCACGCGGCCCGCGATCCTCGGCGCGCCGGCCGGGCGCGCCGCGAGCCCGGCCTCCTCCGCCTGCAAGGGGGCGAGGTCGTAGCCGCGGTCGGCGACCCAGCGGCTCAGCTCGCCGAAAATGGACGCGAGCGGCGCGAGGGGAAAATCCTCCGCGCGAAAGCCGCCCTTCATCAGATCGTCGAAATCGTCGAGCGCGCGCTCCGGATCGCTTTGTAGGCTCTTCCAGAATCCCCAGGCGATATCCTCGGGGCGGAGCGGCGCGAGCCTGCGGGCGATGAGCGCGCGCAGGCCGAGCAGAAGCAGCTCGCGCCCGATGGCCGGACGCCCGGCGTCGTCGAGCGCGGCCCATTTTTTCCTCGCGAGGCCGGGCGTGAGAAATTCGACGCCGAGCAGCGCGACTCCCTCGAGCAGGCAGCGCTGTTTCAGGGCCTGGGCCTGGCCGCGGGTGGGAACGACCAGATAGGCGCGCTCCAAACGGCCCCGCCCCGTCTCGAACCAGGGGCGCAGGACCTGCGTCCACGTCTCCTCCGCGCCGGGGCTGAGGAGCAGTTGGACGGAGGCTTCGCGCATCGGCGATCACCAGAAGCCTTCGCGCGCCGCGGCTCAAGCGCGCGCGAGGCCCGAAAACAAAAAGACCCCGCGTCGTCCGGGACGAGCGCGGGGTGAAAAAAGGACGAACCGGAACGGGCCGGACGCCGCGGCGAAGAGCTTACTTCGCGAAGACGACCTTGGCGGTCTTGGCCTTGGCGCGGGAGGCGGCGTTCTTGTGGACGACGCCGGACTTGGTGGCCTTGTCCATCGCGGAGGCGTAGGCCTTGGCGGCGGACTTGGCGGCCTCCTTGTCCTCGCCATTGGCGGCGGTGAGGAACTTCTTGTGGAGGGTCTTCAGCTTGGTCTTGGTCGCCTTGTTGCGGGCGGTGAGACGGACGGTCTTGCGGGCGGCCTTGATGGCGGATTTGGTGTTGGCCATGGGTTAAGAGGGACGAGGGTTTGCTTTTGGAAAACGGGCAGAACCTCAAAGCCGGCCCTCCGAGTCAAGGGCGCATTTCCTGCGCGAAGCTCCTTCGTCCGCCCCGGGATGGGCAAGCGGTATGCAGGAGCCGTTGACTTTCCTTCCCCGCCGCCCCTACGACGCGCCTCCCGCATGAGCATCAAACTCCGCCTGGCCCTTCTGCTCGGACTGCTCCTGCTGGTCTTTCTCTTTTGCCTGGTGGCCCTGCGCGCCTTGGAGCGGCGCCAGATCGCCGAGGCGATTTCCGCGGCCCGGCGCGACGACGCGCGTCTCATCGAAAACTGGCTGGACCTGCGCGCCTCCTCCCTCCGCCGCTTCGTCGACGACACCGCCGCGTGGGAGAAACTCGCCGCCTTCGCCGCCGCGCCCGAATCGCATCGGGCCTGGGCGGAGGAGCATCTCGACCCCCTGCTCCCCCGCTACGGGGTCGACGCCCTATGGATCGCGGCCCCGGACGGACGGCTGCTCCACGAAGCCCGGCGCGACGGACTGTCCGCGCCCGGCTTTCCCGTGCCGGCCGGCCACATGGACGAGTTGTCCCTGCCGGACACGGGCATGCGCTCGTATTTTTATCCCAGCCCCGCCGGCTTGCTCGAGTTGCGCGCCCTGCGGCTCGCCGGCCCCGCCGAGCCCTGGCTCTTCGTCGCCCGCGTCTGGGATGAACCCTACCTCGCGCGTCTGGGCGACCTCACCGACAGCGACGCGAGCATCCTGCCCGCCGCGGCCGCCGGCATCGCGGAGTCGCTGAAGGCCGGACTCGACGACCCCGATTCGCCCGCCCCCATCGTCGTGCAACGCCCGCTGCCCGGCTGGGACGGCCGCCCGGTCGGCTCCCTCAGCCTGCGAAAGGCCGCGCCGGACATCTCGTTCCGGCTCGAGACGGACCGGCTGAAAACCCGCGTGTTTCTCCTTTTCGGACTCTGCCTGATCGCCTCGCTCGCGGTGAGCCTGCACCAGTGGGTGCTTCGCCCCCTCGGCTGGATCACCGACAGCCTCTCCCGCCACGACACCGCGCCGATCCAACCCCTGCTAAAGGCGCGCACCGAGCTGACGCGCGTCGCCCGCCTGATCGTCACCTCCTTCGAACACCGCGAGCACCTGCGCCGGGAAATCGCCGAGCGGCGCAACGCCGAGGCGGCGTTGAAAAAAACCCTGGAGGAGCGCGCCCGCCTCGGCCGCGACCTGCACGACGGACTCATCCAGGCGATCTACGCCGCCGGCATGGGCATCGCCGCGGCGCGCAAACGCGTCGGCGAAGACCCCGCCGCCGCCGAGCGGCACCTCGCCCAGGTCGCCGACGTGCTCAACGACACCATCCGCGAGGTCCGGGATTTCATCACCGGCCTCGAGTCCGACCCGCCCGGGGACCAAGCCTTCACCCACACCGTCGAACGCCTTTTCGGCACGATGAACGCCGACGGCGCCGCGCGGTCCGAGCTGTCGCTCGACGAGGGCGTGGCCGCGCGCCTGCCCACGCCGCTCCGGACCGAGATCCTGCTTCTCCTCCGCGAAGCCATCAGCAACGCCCTGCGCCACGGCCGCGCCCGGCTCGTGCAAATCCACCTCTCTCCCGCCGACGACCCCGACCGCGCGCGCCTTGAAATCGTGGACGACGGCTCCGGCTTCGATCCCGACTCGGCCCGGCGCGGCCGCGGCCTCGATAATCTTTTCGCCCGCGCCGCCGGCCACGGAGCCCGCGCCACCCTCGAATCCTCACCCGGACGGGGGACCCGCCTCGCGTTTGTTTTCCCGCTCCCCCCGCTCGATGAAGGGGATGGCGAGGATGACGCCGCGCCGCCGGGACCTTTGCCGGCCGAATAGGCCCGGATACACTGAGGCCAAACACGTATTTCGTAAGTCGATACACCCTCTCGACGCCCGATCCCCAGCTAGGTATCTTTTAGGCCTGTTCATGCCCCCGCGTCGCGAAAACCTCTCCCGCCACCCCGGCGCTCCGTCCGTCTCCAGGCGGCGCGCGTTCACGCTGGCGGAGGTGATGGTCGCCTCCTGCGTGCTCATGCTCGGGATCAGCGGCGCTCTGGTGACCTTGCAACGCAGCCTGGATGGCATCGCCCAGGCCCGGCAGCTCGACGCGGCTTCGCAGCTGATGCAAACCGAGCTCGAGCGCCTCCGTCTGCTCAATTGGAGCCAGCTTCAGACCCTGCAAGACGCGGGGGAAGCCGACATCGGCCCGCCGACCGGCGGCGACTTCGCCCGCATCACCTACAAACGCCGGATCCGCGATCTGCGCGAGGGCATGAAGGAGATCACCCTCGTCGCCTCCTGGGGCGGCATCGACGGCCGCGCGCACAGCGCCCGCCTCATCACCCGCTACAGCCGGAGCGGCCTCAATGACTACTTCTACACCACCCGCTGATCCCCGGACGCCGCCCGCCCCGGCCCCCCTCCGACCCCGGACGCCGTTCGCGCGCCGGAGCCGGTCCGCGTTCACCCTCACGGAGGTGATCATCGCGGCCAGCCTCTCCGCCTTCATCCTGGCGGGCGTCCTCTCGACGTTTCTCCTGCTCGGCCGGACGGGCCTCAACGCCTCCGCCTACGCGGAGATGAACGCCCGTCTCCGCTTCGCCCTCGAACGCTTCGACTCCGACGTGCGCCTGGCGTCGGACCTGCGCTGGCAAAACGAACGCCGCGTCACCCTCGTCTTCCTCTCCGGCGCGGAGGTGACCTACGCCTTCGAGCCCGCGGCCGACCCCGCCGCGCCCGGCCGCTTCGTCCGTCGGGCCGCGGGCGCCGCCGCCGAGACGCTCGTCCGCGACATCGCCCCCGATTTCGCCTTCCGCCGCTACCGCCTGCCCACGTCGTCCGAAGACGCCCCCTCCGCGACCAACGACCTCGAAACCCGGCAGCTCGAAGTCCGTCTGCGCGCCCTCCGTCCCGGCGCCCGCGCCCCCTCCGCCAGCCAGCTCGCCCTTTCCGCGCGCTGCGTGCTGCGCAACAAAAACTCCGGCGCCTGAACATGCGCGGCCGCACCCTACGCATCCCCTTCGCAACCACCCGCCGCCGGGCCGCCGGCGCGACGGCGCGGACGCGCGGCTCGGTGCTGGTGGTCGCCCTGCTCGTAGCCGCCCTCCTCGCCCTCGTCCTGGGCGGCTACCTCAGCCTCAACCTCGGCTCCGCTCGTCTCTCCCAGCGCACCTTCAACCGCGGCGCCTCCTTTCATCTCGCCGAAGCGGGCCTCGAGGAAGGGCTCTGGACCTACAACCGCCTCCTCGCCGGCCATGCCGACGCCTGGGACGGCTGGCGCCTTTCGGGCGAGGCGGCCTGGCGCCGCTTCGACGGCTTTTCCCTATCCGCCGCCACCACCGGGGCGGTGAAAATCTACGCCAGCCCCGTCGCCCCGGACGAACAGGCGAGGCCGACCCTGGTCGCCCTCGCCTCGGTGCAAAGCCCGGGCGGCGCGCCCGTCACCCGCCTCCTCGAGGTTTCCCTGCGCCGGCGCTCCTTCTTCGCCGCGGGCCTCGTGGCCCGTGACAGCCTCGCTTTTCGCGGACGCAACTCCCGCTTCGACGCCTGGGATTCGGATCCGGATCGAAATCCCGCGACTCCGCCCGTGCCCTACTCCACGGCCCGCGGCAGCGACGCGGGCGGGATCTCCACCGGAGCCGACACCACCGCCGAGCTCCAGCTCAACCAGGCCCAAATCTACGGCTACCTTCGCACCCGCGGCCTCGAACCGGTGGTCCAGGCGCCGGGACGCGTCGGTCCCTTCGGCACCGCCGAGGGCGTCGTCGACTTCGCCCGCGTGGGCAAGGATTTCAACGCCGACTTTCCCGTCGTATCCCCGCCCGACGGAGCCGTGTTTCTCGCCACGGTGGGCGCCACCCTCGGGACCCTCGGACAAAAAACCGTCTGGCGCTCCCCCGCCCTCCGCCTCAACGGCAACCAGACCCTGACGATCCAGGGCGAGGTCGTCCTCGTGCTCACCGACATACTCGCCTGCCTGTCGATCACCGGCAACGCGTGCGTCGTCATCCCCGAGGGATCCAGCCTCACCCTTTACCTCGCCGGCGACGTCCTCGTCGCGGGACGCGGCATCGTCAACCTCAACGCCGCGCCCGCCGCCCTCCAGCTCTGGAGCACGGCCGACGGCGCCCGGACCACGCGCTTCATCGTGGCGGGCGGCGGCGGCCTTTCCGGCCTAGTCTACGCCCCGGAGGCCGAGTTCTCGGTTTTCGGCAACGCCGAGTTCTTCGGCTCGATCATCGCCCGGGAAATCACCTTCGGCGGCAACGCCAGCTGCCACCAGGACCTGGCCCTCGGACGCCTCGTCCGCCACGCGCCCTACCGCGCCTCCGGCTGGCGCTCCGTCGACGATCCGGCGGAGCAGGCCGCCATCCTCGGATTGGTCGACCGGTGAAACACGCTTGCGCGCCGCGCTTTGGGGGCGCTTTCTCCCCGTGTCCCGCTCGCCCCCCACCCTGTATGGCCCCTGCCGATACGCATTCGCCCCGCATCCGCCTCCTTCTCGTCGACGACAGCGCCCTTGTCCGCCGCGGCGTGCGCGGGCTGCTCGAAGGCAAACACCGCCAGGCCGAGCTCGTCGTGGCCGGCGAGGCCGGCACCGTCGCCGAGGCTGTCTCCGTCGCCCGCACCTGCAAGCCCGACGTCGTCCTCCTCGACATCCGCCTCCCCGACGGCGACGGCTTCGAGGCCTGCCGCTCGATCCTGAAGGACCAGCCCTCGGCGCGCATCCTGATGCTCACCTCCTTCGCCAACGACGACTTCGTCCACCAGGCCATCGTCTCCGGCGCCCACGGCTACCTCATGAAAGAGGTCGAGCCCGAACGCCTCATCGAGGCCATCGTCAGCCTCCACAACGGCGAATCCATCCTCGGCACCGGCCTGGTCGAGCGCGTCCTCGACCTCGTGCGCGCCGGCCGCACCGGCGCCGGCCGCGACTCCGGCAACAGCCTCTCCCTCCTCTCCGCCCAGGAACGCCGCGTGCTCGCCCTCGTCGCCGAAGGCCGCACCAACAAGGAGATCGGCTCCCAGCTCGGCCTCAGCGACAACACGGTCAAAAACTACCTCGTGAACGTGTTCGACAAGCTGAAGGTCAAACGCCGCTCCCAAGCCGCAGCGCTCTGGGTGCAGTCCGGGCCGAAGACCCCGTAATTTCCCCCAGGCCCGATCGGGCCCGGGAGACAGGCCTGAAAAAACGGGCCCTCCGCCCCTGTCGGGGACCCGTGTCCCTGCGCTAGTATCTGGCGCATGGATACGTCGTCGCCCCGCCGTCCGCGCCCGTCGCCCCGCCGCCCGGACGCCGGCTTCAGCCTCGTGGAGGTGATCGCCGCCACCTTCGTGATGCTCTTCGCCATCTCGTCGGCGATCCTCGTCATGCAGTCGGGCTTCCGCTCCCTCGACACCGCGCGCAAGACCACCCTCGCCGCCCAGATCATGCAGAGCGAGATGGAGCATCTGCGCATGCTCAGCTGGAGCCGCGTGCAGGCCCTCGTCGGCCCCGAGCCCGCGAAGATCGATATCTCCACCATCTTCCCGCAGACCACCGAGGCGGAAAAACGCATCCTCGAGGAGATGAAGCGCACCTTCGTCCCCACCCGCTCCGCCGCCTACCTCGCCGGCACCGACAACGAGCTCATCGGCATCAACATCACCATCACCTGGAAGGGCATCGACGGCGTCTCCCACACCCGCACGAGCAACACCCGCTACTGCAAAAATGGCCTCTACAACTACTACTACACGCTCAACAAGGCGTCGTCGTGACCGGCGCGCCCCGGGCGCCCGGGGCTTCACCCTCGTCGAGGTCATGGTGTCCGCCCTGCTCAGCGGCATCGTGCTCGTCGCCGTGCTCAGCGCCGTGCTGATGATCAACCGCAGCGGCTATCTGCTCAACAACTACATCGAGATGGAGCGGGAGGCGCGCAACGCCCTCGAGACCTTCGCCATCGACGTCCGCATCACCCAGCGCGTCGAGTGGATCCGCAAACCCGGCGGCACCGAGCTGATCGGCATCACGCTTTTCGACCCCGACAACAACTCCGTCACCTACAAATACCAGGACGGAAAGCTCAAGCGCGGCGATCGCACCCTCGTGTCGGGGATCCAGTCCCTGTCCTTCACCGCCTACAAATACAGCGACGGCCCGGGCCCGGCGGCCATCGATCCCGCCGTCGTGACCAACGACAACCTGCTGAAGAACGACACCAAGATGGTCCAGATCTCCCTCTGCGCCGTCCGCTCCCGCAGCACCCTGGCCGACGCCACCAACAACGTCGTCTCCGCCCGCTACGTCCTCCGCAACAAACCCTTCTGACCATGATCCTCCGCCGCCCCCCCGCCCCCCGCCCCTCGCGCCGCCGTGGCTCGGTCCTGATCGTCGCCCTGATCTTCAGCCTGGTCATCGCCCTCTCCCTCGCCTCGTTCCTCAACATCTCCACCAACGCCTCCCGGCTCTCCTACCGCACCTTCTACCAAGGCGCCGCGATGAACATCGCCGAGTCCGGCCTCGAGCAGGCGCTCTGGGAGATGAACCGCGCCACCGGCGGCTGGACCGGCTGGGAGGCCGTCGCCACCAACATATACCGCAAGAGCTTCGACATGGGCGGCATCGAGGGCGGCGCCACCAGCGCGGTCAAGGTCTACGCCAAGACCGGCTCCGGCGCCTACGTCATCGCCCGCGCCATCGTCACCCCGCCCCGCGGCGCCCCCATCGAGAAATGGATCCGCGTCACCCTCAGCAAATCCGGCCGCTACGCCGTCGGCGGCCTCGGCCGAAAGGGCATCGTCGCCAACGGCAACCAGGTGGAGATGGCCAGCTGGAACTCCGACCCCGACAACAACCCGAACACTCTCTTCGTCCCCTTCAGCGAGGCGGTGATGAACGACAACGTCCCCCTCGCCACCCTCGACCTCGACGCCTCCCTCAACTCCGGCCAGGCCAACGTCAACGGCACCGCCGCCGTCGGCGGCGACAGCCTCGACGCCATCAAGGTCGGCACCAATGGCTACATCGGCCCCTTCGGCACCGCCGCCGGCACCAAGGACCCCGACAGCGTCAGCACCAACTTCTCCACCGACCTCGAGACGCCCCGGGCCCCGTCGGCGACCTACACCTCGATCGGCGCCATCACCGGCGACACCACGCTCCCGCGTAGCAGCGATCTGGATACATCGAACCCGAACAAGACCTACTACTACTCCGCCACCCAGCTCTCGCTGACCAACAACGTCCTCAACATCACCCCCGGCACCAACGTCGTCCTCGTCGTCGACGGCGTCGGCGGCATCAACGTCGGCGGCGGCTCCGGCGCCATCAACGTCGGCGGCACCCTCACCACCAACACCTCCACCGGCGCCATCACCTACACCTCCGCCACGCTCAAGATCTACACCGACGGCAACGTCGACATCGGCGGCCAGGGCGCGGCCAACCAGGTGACCACCCAGACCTACACGCCCGAATCCAGCACCCCCGTCACGACCACGACCTACAACACCCTTTCCGAGATCAAGGACATCTACGGAAAGGGGAACCAGAAGAACACCATCATCGGCTGGAGCTACAAACAGACCACCACCACATCTGTTTCCGTCAACGGCGGCACGCCCACGGTCACAACCAGCAGCCCCACCACCTACACCCTGCTCCTCTCCAACGTCCCCACCGCCACCAAACCCGTCGCCGGCTCCACGGTCCCCGTGGTGACCACCACCACCTCCACCTCCCCCGCCGTCACCACCACGACCGGCACCCTGCCCGGCCAGCCCGCCAACTTCCGCATCTACGGCACCCGACCGGACACCGATCTCGCCCCCGGCGGACGCGGCACCCAGACCATCAAGATCTCCGGCAACGGCGAACTCAGCGCCGTCGTCGACGCGCCCAACGGCGTCATCCAGGCCAAGGGCGGCGGCAACTCCGGCTTCATCTACGGCTCCCTCATCGGCTACACCCTCACCTTCACCGGCAACGACGGCTTCTACTACGACGAGTCCCTCGCCAACCTCGACGACAGCAGCAAGCTCGGCATAGACAACTGGGACGAGCTGGTCACCGCCGACGACCGCTCCGGCAAAGTCTCCAACGTCAGCTCCTCGACCTACGCCTCGTTGATGAGCTTCTAAGGCGCTCCGCCCGTTTTCGCGCCCCGACGGAACCACGCAGGGTAATCCTGCGCAGCCAATACATTCAGGCCTAGTATTCAAAGCATCCCCCTCTCGAAGATTCGATCTCTTTAACGAAATTTACATTCCATAAAATAGGCGCTTTCAGGCCCGGCCGAGAAGAACGCTGGGATGATAACTTAGGTAACGTTTAAGATTTTTTTATGAACGTTGGCCGCCCCATCCGCTTATTCGCAGCCGCAGCCGCCGGCCTCGCTCTTGCCACCGCCACCACCCGCGCGGCGGTGATCACGCTCGACGGAGCCACCCGCACCGACAACGGGAACGGCACCTACTCCTACACGACGTGGAAGCCGATCCTCGCCCCCTCGAGCTGGACCTACCGCACCACCGACGGCTACCTCTACGATCCCAACGCCGACCAGCAGACCGGCCAGGCCGACTCCGACTTCGCCGGCAGCAGCACCTTGCCGTCCTTCTTCGTCCAAACCGGCACCATCAACGGCGTCGAGGTGATCGCCATGCGCGTCATCTTCAACGTCTACGACACCAACATCGCCACCGCCAAATACACGGGCAACCCGGTGAACGTCCGCGTCGGCATCGACGCCAACATGGACGGCAAACTCGACCTCTACATGGGGCCCAACTTCCAAAGCGGCGCCGCCGGCGTCGCCTTCCAGCTGCCCGGCACCGGCGCGAACACCTCGCCGAGCACCACCTCCACCAGCACGGTCTTCTACCCCGACAGCACCGCCGGCACCCTCGGCGGCGGCACCTCCCCGGCCTTCAGCGCCAGCAACTTCAGCTACGTCTCCCTCAGCACCGCCAACGCGGCCACCTACTACCCCGGCTGGACCACCCAGCTCTACGGCACCACCGCCGACCCCGACGGCATGATGAGCTGGGCCATCCCCCTCGCCGACGTGAACAAGGCCCTCGCGGAGGCGGCCATCGCCGACACCGGCAACCCCACCCTCGCCGGCACCAGCATCAGCGCCTCGTCCTTCCTCCTCTGGGTAGCCTTCACCGCCACCCAGAACAACTCCGTCAACCAGGACGCCTACGGCATCACCAAAAACGACACCCAGACCACCCGCTGGGACGCCTTCACCTCCTACATGGACGCCAACGGACGCCCCGTCCCCGAGCCCGCGACCTACGGCATGTGCCTCGGCGGCGCCCTCGGCGCCTTCCTGCTCTTCCGCCGCCGCCCCGCCTCCACCGGCGCGGCCTGAGCCGGCCGGCGCCGGTTCGCGTTCGCCCGCACCATGACGCTGGACTGGCTGCGCTTCTGGCCCGAGCTCGTCCGGCTAAACCTGCTCAAGGCCCGCCACCGCCGGCGCGTGCTCGGACGGGATCCCTCCCGCCCCCTTCGCCCCGCCCCCTGCCAATCCGCCCCGGACTCCGGCCGGCCCCGCGAGACCCGCTGCGAAGCCTGCCACCGCTTCGACAGCTACCGACGCTATCGCCACGTCTGCCCGGACCTCGTCTTCATCGCCGGGGACGCCCGCTGCGGACGGGATTCCACCGAGATCCGCCCCCGCTGGGGCCGCGCCGCCGCCCAGGTCGTCCTGCCTATCCTGGCCGCCTTCCTTTGCGCAGGACTGGCCACGTGGGGCGTCCTCCGCTCCGGCGGCCTGAAAACCCTTTCGCCCCTCGACGTCCTGATCCCCTCCCGCTGGGACAACATCGCCGAGCATCGCCGGGCCCATTTTCAACTCGTCGCCGTCCGCGCCATCGCCGGACGCGATCCCGCCACCGCCTCCGTCGCCCTGCTCAGCGCGGCGCAGACAGGCCGCGGCACCGTCGAGTCCAACGTGGCGCTCGCCCGCCTCGCCACCCTCGGCGGATATCACAGCCTGGCGGACGAGCTTCACGCCTCGACCCTCGCCGCCCGCCCCGAACGCGCCTCCACCCTGGCCGTCGCCTGGCTCGACGACCTCCTCCTCGCCCACCGCCCGCACGAACTCGCCCGCCTCGCGCTTGAACGCCTGGCCCTCCCCGACGGCACACGCGAATTGTGGCTGCGCGCCTTCTTCGAAAGCATCCGCCACCCGGGCGTCGCCGCCGATCTGCTCGACCGCCCCCCCGCCTCCGGCTATCCTCACCCCGGCCTCCGCTTCGCGCTCTCCGCCCGACGCGCCCTCGACGCGGACGACCGCCTCGCCGCCGCGGACCAGCTGCTCGCCCTTTCCGGCGCCATCCCGGGCGCGGCCGTCCGCCGCTTTCTCGCCCTCTCCTGGCTCGACGCGAAAGAGCCCGACCGGGCTCGCGAAGCCACCCTGTCCACGCTCTACCCCGCCGCGCCGGGCGAAGTCGCTCTCCTCAGCCACGCCCTGCTCCGCGCCGCAGGCCACCCGGAGGGCGCCCGCGAGGCGCTGCGCGCCCTCTTCGGCCGGGATGACGCCCGGGCGCAAGTGCTCGCCGCCTTGGTCCGCGACCCGGACGCCGCGCTCCTGCGCGAATTTTCCCAACAACTTCCCCCCGCGACGCGCGCCGACCCGCGCACGCTGAGCGGGCTCTGGATCGCCGCGCGGCGCGCCGGCTCCGACGAACTCGCCGCCCAAGCCGCCTCCGACCTCGAACGCCTCGGCCACACCTTACCCCGCGAAATCCTTACCAGGACGACCTCCCCCGAGGAACGCGCCCCGCTCGCCCTCATCGCCGCCCTCCTCCCGGTCGACCGCGATATGGTCTTCGCCCTCCGCGAAAAACTCTGAACCCCCGGCCCCCTTCGCGACGCGACCCAAGCAGCCCTTGATTTTGGATAATAAATCAAAGCATATCTTGATTTTATTCTCAACAAATAGGGTATTAGACCCCATATAAAATCCACTTCCGACGCCCCTCCGCCCTAAAAGGCAGGGATGTAGGATAATACGCGCGTAATAGTCAGTATTCTATCGACTTAAAGTTTTCGCGACAGCACCCCTTCGCCGCGGTTCATTGGTAAAAAACCATGAGCTCACGCACCCCCAGCCTTCGCGCCGTCGCGTGCGCCTGCCTCGGATTCGCCACTTCGGCGACGGGGCTTTTTGGACAATCCGCCATCACGCTCAACGACACCACGCGCACCGGCACGTCGCCCAACTACACCTACGGCACCTGGAAACCCGTCTTCACCCTCGACAACACCTATCTTTACGAAGCCTCCGGCGATGTAACCGCGACCCAAGGCCAGCAGCCCGACCTGGTGTCGGTCACCTCCGGCGCGCCCGGTTTTTTCATCCGCGGCGGCACGCTCCTTAACGCCGGCGGCACGGCCGTCGACAGTCTCGCCTTTCGCGTGATCTCGAACAAGGCCCTGGGCAACAAAGAGGCGATCAACCTCGGCCTCGACTATAACTTGGACGGCGGCGTCGACCTCTACCTGACCATGACCGGGACGACGCTCTCGTTAAACGCGATCGGCACCGGCGCCCAGACCACCTCCGCCACCTCCAGCATCGGCACCGCCCTCAGCGTCGGCTTCGGCGGCGGCACCGCCACCACCAGCCTCACCCTGAGCACCGGCACGACCGGCGGCTACAACTCGCTCAGCGAGATCAGCCTGCCCGCCGCCAGCACCGAATACACCGGCTGGACGGCCCAGACCAACGGCGGCGGCGGCAACGACACCACCGACACCATGTATAGCTTCGGCGTCACCCTCTCCGACCTGAACACCGCCCTCGGTCTGACGGGATCCAACGTCCTCACCACGACCTCCATGATGCGCTGGATGGCCTTCACCACCATCAACAACAACGCCGCCATCGCCGACGTCTACGGCCTCGGCAACGTCAGCGGCAACAGCACGGTCACCTACGCCAGCTTCGTCCAGGTCATGAACGCGAACGGACAACCCATCCCCGAGTCCGCCGCCTACGGCCTCACCATGATCCCCTGCCTGGCCGCCTTTTTCGCCCTTCGCCGCCCCCGCCGCACGTCCGTCGGCTGACGCGAAGCCCCCTCCTCGCGCTTCATGCCCCATGACTGGCTCCGGCTCGGGCCGGAAATCCTCCGCCTGAACCTGCAAAAGGCCGGTCACGCGCGAAGGCTCCTCGCCTTGTCGCCCGGCGCTCGCGTCTTTCCTGCTCCCTGCCAATCCCCGTCGGACTCAGGACGTGCCCTGGAGACCCGTTGCGAGGCCTGCATGCGCTTCGACAGCGCGCGGCGCTACCGCCTCGTCTGCGCCCACCTCGACGCCACCCCGCGCGGAGCCTTCTGTCGTCTCGACTCGGCGCAAATCCGCCCGGAGTGGAATCGCGTCCTATTCGCTTGGACCGCCCCCTGGATCCTGCTCGCGCTGCTCTCCCTGGCCGGCGCATGGACCTTTCTCCGCTTCGGCACCGGACTGAAAGATATCTCCCCGCTCGACGTCGCCTGGCCTTCCCGATGGTCCCGCGTCGCCGAGCTCAAGCGCCGGAAATTCACCTCGCTCGCCCTCTTCTCGATCCAGCGCGGCGATTTCGCCCAGGCGGGCGTCTCCCTCTTCACCGCCGCCCGCATCGGGAAGGGCGGGATGGAGGACAACAAAACCCTCGCCCGCCTCGCCACGCTCGGAGGCTACCACAGCCTAGCCGACGAACTGCACGGTCAAAACATCGCCGACCACCCCGAAAACGCCGAGGATCTGGCGCTGGCCTGGCATGACGATCTCCTGATCTCGCACCGGCAGCTTGAGCTCGCCCGCCTCGCCCTCGCACGACTCGGCAGCCCCGGCGCTCCCCGCGAATTCTGGCTCCGCGCCTTTCTCGAATCGATCCGCCACCCCGGCGTCGCCGCCCCGCTCCTCGCCGAGGAGTCCGCCTCCGCCACGCCCCACCAGGGCCTCCGTCACGCCCTGCTCGCCCGACGCGCGATCGACCGCAGGGACAAAATCTCGGCGATCGACGAGCTGCTCGCCCTCTCCGCGATGCCACCCGGCGACGCCGCCCGCACCTTCCTCACCCGCTCGTGGCTCGATCTCCATGACGCAGCCCGGGCAGCGGCCGCCGCCATCTCCACCGCGCATCCCGCCGCCCCCGGCGACGTCAGCGTCCTCGCCCACGAGCTACTTCGCGCCTCCGGCGACCTGGCCTCCGCCCAAGCCGTTCTCCGCCAGCTCTTCGGACAACCCGCCCTGCGCGCGAAAGTCCTCGCCGCCCTTGTGCGACACGAAGACGGAGCGCTGCTCGCCGAGTTCGTGTCCTCCCTGCCGGAGGACAGCCGCTCCGACCCGCGCCTGCTGGCGGGCATCTGGATCGCCGCCCGACGCGCCGGCGCCGCCGCCCTCGCGGTCTCCGCCGAGATCGAACTCGAGAAATGCGGCCGCCCCGTGCCCGAGGAATTGCGGGCCAAGGACGCCTCGCCCGTCCGTCGCGAGGCGCTCCGCTTCGCCGGCGCGCTCCTCATGCCCGACCGCGAGGTGCTGATCGCCCTGCACGCGGCGCCCTGATCCGACGTCACGGACGCGCCACCGCGCGGTCGACCGGTTCAGGAACGATGCGCCACGGCGCCCCCGCTCAGGCCGCGGCTTTCGCCGCGAAAACCTTGCGCAGGATCTCGACCGATTCGGCCAACTCGGCCTCCGTCGCCACCAGCGGCGGCAGCAGACGGATCACGTTGCCTCCCGCGACGGGGCAAAGCATGCCCGCCTCGCGCAGCGCCGCGACATAGGGCGCCGGATCGCTCGTTAGCTGGAGACCGACCATGAAGCCGAGGCCGCGCACGCCCGTGAGCTGCGCCGGGAACTCGGTCGCGAGCCCGGCCAGCGCCGCGTGCCAGGCCGGGCTGACGCGCGCGATGTGTTCGCCGAGCTTCTCGTCGCGGATGATGTCGAGCGTCGCGAGCGCGGCCGCGCAGGCCAGCGGCGTGCCGCCGAAGGTCGTGCCGTGCATGCCGGGCTGGAAAAGGTCCGCCGCGCCCTCGCCGATCCAGATCGCGCCGATCGGGAAGCCGCCGCCAAGGCCCTTGGCCATGCCGATAGCGTCCGGACGCACGCCCGCGTGCTCGAAGGCGTAGAACTTCCCCGTGCGGCCCACGCCGCACTGCACCTCGTCGAGCATGAGGAGGAGGTTGTGCTTGTTGCAGAGCGCGCGCAGGCCGAGAAGGAACTCCGTCGTGGCGGGCGTCACGCCGCTCTCGCCCTGGATCGTCTCGATGAAGATCGCGGCGGTCTGCTCGTCGATCAGCTCCTCGAAGCTCGCGAGGTTGTTGATCTCGCCGAAGGCGAAGCCCGGCACCAGCGGGCGGAAGCCCTTCTGGATCTTCTCCTGCGGGGTCGCGCTCATGCCGCCGAAGGTGCGGCCGTGGAAGGCGTTCTTCGCCGCGATCACCTTGAAGCACTTGCCCTCCTCGCCGGTTTTCCGGACGCCATGCAGGCGGGCGAGCTTGATCAGGCCCTCGTTGGCCTCGGCTCCCGAATTGCAGAAGAAAACGCGACCGGGCCCGGCGAGCTGCACGAGCCGTTTGGCCAGCTCGCCTTGGAGCGGATTGCGGTAGAGATTGCTCACGTGCGCGAGCGTGGCGGCCTGCTCGGACACGGCCTTCACCCAGCGCGGATGCGCGTGGCCGACGGCGTTTACCGCGATGCCCGAGGCGAAGTCGAGGTAGCGCTTGCCCGCGTCGTCCCACACGCGGCAGCCCTCGCCGCGCGCCAGCGTGATGGCGGGGCGGCCGTAGTTGCGCAACACATACGTGTCATACGCGGCCTCGGTGGCGGTCTGGGCGATCTGGGTCTGGCTCATGGGAAAGGGGTTTTAGGTGTCCAAGACGCGGGAACGCGATTTCAAAGCTCCCGCCTCCGATTTTGATTAACCACTTAGGGAGCGGCTCAATGAGCGCTCCTTTGGAGAAAGCAGTCCCTGCCAGGACCGACTGGTTTCGATGTCTCGGCAATGCCTCGGTGGAAATTTATAACCGAGGCCATTGGCCGAACCGTCGACATCGGGTCGTTCCGCGCCGCGGAACTCCACCGATTAAGGAGCGCTCATTGAGCCGCTCCCTAAGGGGTCGAATCTCCGAACCTCCGGGGCTCGCTCAACCCTGCACGATCTCGGTGCCGATACCTTTGTCGGTGAAGATCTCGAGCAGGAGCGAGTGCGGCAGGCGGCCGTCGATGAAGTGAACGCGCTGCACGCCTTCCTGGAGGGCGCGGACGGCGCTCATGACCTTCGGGCGCATGCCCTTGTCGATCACGCCGCGCTTCTTCAGGTCGTCGACCTGCGAGCTCTTGAGCGTCGAGATAAGCGAGTCGGCGTCGGGCGGGTTGGCCAGCAGGCCGGGGACGTCGCTCATGAACACGAGTCGGCGGGCCCGCAGCGCGGCGGCCACGCGGCTGGCCACGAGGTCGGCGTTGACGTTGTAAGGCTTGCCATCGCGGCCCTCGGCCACGGGCGAGACCACCGGCACGTTGCCGTCGGAGATCTCCTTCTTGATGAGCTTCACCTTCACCTCGACGACCTCGCCGACGTAGCCGAGATCGACCTTCACGCCGTTGTCGTCCTCGGTGAGCTTCTCGCACACCAGCACGGTGTCTCCGGCCAGGCCCTTCGGCTTGGCCCCGGCCAGCGCGATGGCGGCGCAGACATCCTTGTTCACCACCTCGTCGAGCGTCTTCTTCACGATCGCGACCGCGGGCTCGTCGGTGATGCGCATGCCGTTCGAGGCGAAGGCCGCCTTAAGGCCGGCCTGCTCCATCGCCTTGGTGATCGCCTTGCCGCCGCCGTGCACGACGACGACGTTGATCCCGCACGCGGCGAGAAAGGCGATGTCGTAGGCGACTCGATTCCGGACCGCGGGATCGGGGTCGTCCATGAAGCTCCCGCCGTATTTCACGACGAAAGTGGAGCCGCGAAAATCCTGGATGTAAGGCAGCGCCTCGAGGAGGACTTTCGCCTTGGCGGTGATTTCGGAAACGTTCATTAAGATGGACTGGAAAGCGTCGGGTAAATCACCGCGCGCCGGCTTTTCCATCACAATCTGGAAACGTCACCGCCGCGCCGGATTATCGGCCCGGAATTTCCCCTTCACTTCCCGGCCCGCGGCCTCAGATATCCGCGCGTGCCCAGCACCCAGAACACCTTCCCCTCCCGTGACGCCCACCGCGCCTGGCTCGCGAGCCAGGCCGCCCTCCCGCAGGGCTTCCGAGTCGGCACCGCGCGCTTCGACTTCACGCCCAAGGAGGCGCCCAAGCCGTCCAGGATGACGCTCACGCTCATCGCCCTAGACGCGCCCACCCCCGACTTCGCCGCCGTCTTCACCAAAAACGCCTTCCCCGGCGCGCCCGTCATCGTCGGCCGCAAGCGCCTGGCGGAGCCCAAGCTCGGCGCCATCCTGATCAACAACAAGATCTCCAATGTCTGCGCCCCCGGCGGCGTCGAGGCCAGCGAGGCCGTCTGCGCCGCCACCGGCCAGCTCCTCGGGCTCGCGCCGACCGAGATCCTCCCCTGCTCCACCGGCGTCATCGGCTGGGGCCTGCCCGTCGAGGCGATGGTCGAGAACCTGCCCAAGGCCGCATCCGCGCTCGCCGCCGGCTCCATCCTGCCCGCCGCCGAGGGCATCGTGACGACCGACCTGTATCCAAAGATCCGTTACGCCTCCGTCGGCGCCGGCCGCGTCGTCGGCATCGCCAAGGGCGCGGGCATGATCGAGCCCAACCTCGCCACCATGCTGGTCTACATCCTGACCGACGTGGCCGTGCCGCGCGACCAGCTCCGCGCCATGCTCTCGCGCGTCACCGGCGAGACCTTCAACCGCATCTCGATCGACAGCGACACCTCGACCTCCGACACCGTCGTCGCCGTCTCCTCCGGCAAGGTCCCCTGCGCCGATCTCGCCTCCTTCGAGGCCGCCCTGCGCGCCGTCTGCGTCGATCTGGCCGAGGACGTCGTCCGCAACGGCGAGGGCGTGCGCCACGTCCTCCGCGTCCAGGTCTCCGGCGCGCCCGACGCCGCCACCGCCGTCTCGCTCGGCAAGGCCATCGTCAACGCCCCGCTCTTCAAGTGCGCCATGGCCGGCAACGACCCCAACGTCGGCCGCCTCGTCCAGGCCATCGGCAAACACGTCGGCGCGGCCGGACTGACGCTCGACCTCTCTCGCCTGCGCGCCCGCATCGGCGGCCAGGAGATCTTCGCCGACGGCGCCTTCCGCCTGAACTACGACAAGGAGGCCGCGCTCGTCGCCCACCTGAAGTCGGCCGAGCTCTACCAGAGCAAGCCGGCCGCGGACGGCACTTTCGCCCCCCCGGTGGATTTCCCGCCCCACGAACGCTGCGTGGAGATCGAGGTCGAGCTCGGCGCCGGCCCCGCGTCGGCCACCGTCTTCGGCGGCGACCTCACCCACGAATACGTGAGCGAGAACGCCGACTACCGTTCGTGAGGTGGCGCAGGCTTCCAGCCTGCGATTGTCCCGATCCGGCGGCAGGCAGAAAGCCTGCGCTACTTCTTCGCCTCGAGCTTCAGCTCGACCATCAGGTCGGCCGCGATCTTCTCCAAATCCGCGCGCACTTTCGCCAGCTCCACACCGGCCGGCACGCTCGCCACCGCGCGCAGTTGGAAAAGTTTTCCACCGCCCATCGGCGCCTCGACGCGCTCGCTGGCGAGATCCTCGACGTTGAGCCCGTGCGCCGCCAGCACGCCCGACACCTCGCGCAAGATGCCCGGACGGTCCGACCCCACCAGATCCAGCGCCGCCAGCCGCGCCGGCGAGCCGCCCGCGACCGCGTTGCCCGCCGCCGACTCGCGCGTCACGTCCACCCGCAGGCCCGAGAGGCCGCGCAATGCGGTCGCCAGCCCGTCGGCGCGCGTCGGATCGATTTCCAGGCGCACGATGCCGGCGAACTCCCCGCCCAGCCGGCACATGCGGCTCTCCAGCCAGTTGCCGCCGTGTTCGGCGATGGTCGCCGCCACCACACGCACGAGGCCGGGTTGATCACGTCCGATCAGGGTAAGCACCAGGGTAGTTGTCATGGTCCCGCAAAGCTCGCGCCGCTCCTCGCCGGCGGCAAACAAACTTCAGCCGCCCCACCCCTCGCCCCCCGAACCCAATGTTCGTAATACGAACATTCGCCCGCTCCACCTCCGCGCCCCGCTCGCCGCCACGGACGGAACCGCGCCATTGACGATTCCCGCGTCTTCGTCCCTTTCCCCTGTAAAAACTCGGCCTCCCTCTCCCCTTTCCCCTCTTTTCCGCGATGTCCAAAGGCAACAAGCCGTCCGACGAACAACCCGAACTCCCCCTCTCCGGCCAGCCCGCGCCGGACGGCCCCCGCGCCACGGACCCGGGCTCCGCGCCCGCCGTCGCGCCCGCCTCGCCCGAGTCCGACCCCGCCGCGCTTCCCTCCGCCGAGGCCGCCGCGCCCGTCGCCCCGCAGAACAACGACGCCGCCCCGCTCGCCCACAGCTACCGCAACTGGTTCCTCGACTACGCCAGCTACGTCATCCTCGACCGCGCCGTCCCCCACCTCGACGACGGCCTCAAACCCGTCCAGCGCCGCATCCTCCACACCCTCTGGGAAAAGGACGACGGCCGCTTCCACAAGGTCGCCAACATCGTCGGCGCCACCATGGCCTTCCACCCGCACGGCGACGCGTCCATCGGCGCCGCCCTCGTCGGCATGGGTCAACGCGGCTGGCTGATCGAACCCCAGGGCAACTACGGCAACACCCTCACCGGCGACGACGCCGCAGCGCCCCGCTACATCGAGTGCCGCCTCACGCCCTTCGCCCGCGAGGTCCTCTTCAATCCGAAGACGACCCACTGGCAAAAATCCTACGACGGCCGCAGCGAGGAGCCCGTCACGCTCCCGGCCAAGTTCCCCGTCACCCTCCTCGAGGGCGCCGAGGGCATCGCGGTCGGCCTCACGACCAAGATCCTGCCGCACAACTTCAACGACCTCTGCCGCGCCGCGATCAACCACCTCCAGGGAAAAACCTTCCGCATCCGCCCCGACTTCCCCTCCGGCGGCATCGCCGACTTCTCCAACTACAACGACGGCGAACGCGGCGCCAAAGTAAAAGTCCGCGCCAAGATCGAGCAGCGCAACCGTTCCCAGTTCGTCATCACCGAGTTGCCTTTCGGCACCACCACCGAGTCGCTCAAATCCTCGATCGAGAGCGCCATCGCCAAGGGCAAACTGAAGGTGAAGCGCATCGAGGACCTCACCTCCGAGTCCGTCGAGATCGTCATCGAGCTCAGCTCCACCGCCGATCCGGACAAGTTCATCGACCAGCTCTACGTCTTCACCGACTGCGAGGTCACGCTCTCCCCCGCCGCCTGCGTCATCATCGACGACAAGCCCGCCTTCCTCGGCGTATCCGAGATCCTGCGACGCTCCGTCGACCGCGCCAAGGCCCTCCTCGGCCGCGAGCTCGAGATCCGCCTCGGCGAACTCGACGACCAGTGGCACGCCGATTCGCTCGAGCGCATTTTCATCGAGGAAAAAGTCTACCGCCGCATCGAGGGTGCCAAGACCTGGGAGGCCGTCCTCGAGGAAATCTCCGAGGGCCTGAAGCCCCACGTCAAAAAGCTCCGCCGCGAGGTCACGCACGACGACCTCGTCCGCCTCACCGAGATCCGCATCAAGCGCATCTCCGCCTACAACCGCTTCAAGGCCGACGAGGCCATCCAGGCCCTGGAAAAGGAGATGAAGCAGGTGAAGCACGACCTCGCGCACCTCACCGACTACACCGTCGCGTGGTTCGAGCGCCTCCAGGAAAAGTTCGGCAAGGGCGTGAAACGCCGCACCCAGAGCGACGAGCTCGAGCAGATCAGCGCCGCCAGCGTCGTCACCGCCAACCAGAAGCTCCACGTCAACAAGACCGAGGGCTTCATCGCCCTCAACACCCGCAAGGACGACTTCGAGTTCGTGCAGGACGTCACCCCGCTCGACGACGTGGTCGCCTTCATGCAGGACGCCACCTGCAAGCTCGTGCGCGTCGCCGAAAAGGTCTTCGTCGGCAAAAACATCGAGCACCTCCACGTCGTGCCCAAGGACGGCGACGACCGTTTCTACACCATCGTCTACCAGGACAAGGAGAGCGGCAAGTCCTTCGCCAAGCGCTTCCAGCTCGGCGGCATGACCCGCGAAAAGGTCTACAACCTCGCCGCGTCCGAAGGCTCGAAGCTGGTCTTCTTCGATGAGACGAAAAATCCCGAGAGCCTGCCCAAGGCGCTCACGATCTACCTCAGCGGCCGCTGCTCGGCGCGCGTGAAGGAGTTCGTCTTCGACCTGAGCGAGCTCACGGTCGGCGGCCGCGGCAACAAGGGCGTCACCGTCACGCAGTATCCGATCCGCGACGTGAAGCGCGCCTGAGCGCTCCGCGCGGCGCCTGGAGGGCGGCGCTCCGTCGCCGCCGCTCCGGGTTCGTCCGAGACCTCCCGTCAATCGATGCGGATCACCGGCTGCGCGCCCGCGCCGTCCACGCCCGTCACCGGCAGGTCCGCCGGGTGCTCGATGCTGAATTTAAAGGGCAACTCGCGCTTCTCGCCCGGCTTCAGATCGAGGCGCCACTCGATCCGCCCCTCCGCGTCGCGCGCGACCCCGGCTTTCGGCGGCAGCGCCGCGACGTCCTCGGGCTTGAGCAGCTCGCGCTCGGCCGGCGCCTGAAGTTTCACGACGATCTTCTCGTCCCGCGCCACCGGCGCCGCGTCGCGCAGCGTGATCCGCTCCGCCGTGCGCTTGTTGTTCACGACCGTGATCAGGACGTCGTAGCTCGTGCGCCGACCCTTGCCCGCCAGCCCCGTGTCCTCCGTGAAGCGCGAGCGCACCTTGCGACGCACCGAGATCCCCTCGTCCGCGCCGAGGTGCAACGCGAAGGTCTCCCCCGGCATCGTCGTCTCCAGACGCGAGCCGGCCACGAAGGTCTCGTCAAGAAACGCGTTCACGTCGCCGCCGAGAAAAGGCGTCTCCCCGTTGTTTTTCACCTTGGCCACGAGGTAGGCCGCCTCCTGCCGCTTCGGCGCCGCCTCGTAGCCGAGATCCGCCGCGAAACCCGTCGAACCCAGCGGCACGCGCTGCGGCGTGTTGTCGCTCGCCAGCGTCACCGGCGTCGCGATCCGGAAGCTCGCGCTCGTCGCCGCCCCCTCCGGCGCGGCCTCGGCGAACCGGGCCTCCTCCATGACGGGCTCCGCGGGCTCCTCCCGCGCCAGCAGCGCCGAGGCCGACATCACCACGTCCGCCGCCTCGCTACCGAAGGCCATCGATTCGCCGGGATTCAACGTTCCCGTCTGCCCGATCACCGTCGCGCTCGGATCCGGTCGTTTCGCCTTCTTCAAGGAGAAGCCAAAGAACGACGATGCCGGCGCGCCCTTCGCCCATTCCGCCGCGTCGACGAGCCACGGCTCGAGCTCTGGCGCCGCGCCCCCGAGGCCGGGACGCGCGGTCGACAAGGTCAGCTCCACCTCGCGCCAATCCTCGCCCGTCCGGTTTCGCACCAAACCGAAGGCATCCAGCTGCACCTTCCGCTCGGCGCTGCGCAACCGCGCGTCGTAGGCCGGCGTCCAGCTCGCCCCGGGCACGGCGTAGGCCAGCGCGACCTCGAGCTCGCCCGCCGCGGGCGTGGCCAGGCGCACGAGCACTTTTTTCGTCGCCTTGCGACCCGGCTGCTCGCCGCGCAGCTCCGCGAATTGTTTTTGCGCCGCCACGATCTCGTCCGCCAACGCGGCGCGGGCGTCCTCGAGTTTGCGCGCGTCCTTCTCGATCCGTTCGCGCTGCTCCGCCGAAAACCCGAGAAACTTCGCGTAATCCTCGGTCGTGAGCCGCCCCGCCGATTTCGCGGCCGCGGGCGCGAGGTAGGACTGCTCCATGGCCGTCACCAGATTTCGCTGCGCGGAGAGGACTTCGCCCTCGTCCTTGAGCGCGCGCTCCCGCCGGCGCAGATCCACGATCTTCTCCGCGGCGGCCCGCAGCCGCGCGTCGGGCTCGATCCTCTCGAAGAGCGTCCGCACCGCGATATCGAGCAGACTCGCCGCCACGGAGCCGCGCGCCGACATCTGCACGGAATCGTCGACCAGGCTCTCGGGCAGATCCGCGAACACGATCTCGCTCGTGCCCGCGCCGACGCGGACCTTCGCCGCGCGACTCACCACCGCGCGGTCGGGATAGACGGTCGCGGCCCGTATCCGCGACTGCGCCAAGATCGCGTCCGCGCCCGCTTCAGCGACGGCGACGGGCTCGGGGGCGGCGAGACAGGGCGCGATGGCGCCAAGCGGCGACGCCGCGAAAAACGCGGCCAGGACCGCGGAGGAAAGACGCGAGACAAAGAGCGTGGAGTGCATGGACGTCGGGTGACGCCCCCGCTTATGCGCCCCGACCTTCGCCGGATCGATAGCCTGACAAAACCCTGACAACCACCAGGGCCGCCGAAAGCCAATGTTCGTAATACGAACATCGGCCCGAGGCCCGCCACGCGTTCAGCGCCGCCGCAATCCGATCACCAGCGGCAACATCAGCGCCGGCGCGAGGGCCGACACCGCGAGGCCCCAACGCAGGTTGCTCGCGTCCGCCACCGCGCCCACCACCCAGGGCATCACGATGCCGCCCGCGTTGCCCAGCGCCGCCAGCGCGCCGAACATCGTCGCCCCGCCCTCCGGATGCCGGTCCGCCGCGACCGCGAGCATCGTCGGCCAGAGGCAACTCCCCGTGAACCCCGCCGCCACGCAGCCCGCCAACGCGAGCACCGGCCACGGCGCGAAAGAACCGACCAGAAACAGGAGCACCGTCAGCGCGCAGCCCCAGGCCATCACGCGATGCGGGTCCACCCGCCGCTCCGCCGCCCCCACCACCATGCGGCCGAGCGCCATCGCGACCGAAAACGCCAGCAAGGCCGCCCCGCCCGCCCACGCCGCGTAGCCGAGCTCTTTCTCCGCGTAGGCCGGCAGCCACTGCGCCATGCCCAGCTCCGTCGCCCCGCCCAAAAAAATCGCCGCCAGCGCGCCCCAAAACCAGCGATCGCTCAACAGATCCCTCAGGCGCGTGCGCGCCCCCGCCGTGCTCATCGGCGGAAACCGCAGCGGCGCGAACATCGCCAGCAAACCGAGCGGCAAGGGCGCGAGCGCGAGACAGGCGGCCCGCCAACCCAGCCCCGCCCGCAACACCAGCGTGCCGGCGAGGATCGTCACCACCGCGCCCACGCAATAAAACGAGTGCAGCCAGTTCATCGCCGCCGCCCGCCGCCCCGGATTGAGCGCCGCCACCACCGGGCTCAGCACCATGTCGAGGATGCCCGCGCCCAGCCCGAGCACGAAAAGCGCGACGCCCAGGAATCCATAGCTCGGCGCCAGCCCCGCCGCGACCAGCGCGCCCGCGATCAGCGCGTTGCCCAGCTGCGCGAAAGGCTTGGCGCCCCACCGATCCGCCAGCGGCCCGGTCGCGAGGATGCCCACCACCAGGCCACCAAAGGCCGCCGCGCCCAGACGCCCCAAGCGCTCTCCACTCAGGCCCGCCGCCCCGCCATAAACCTCGCTCAAGGTGGTCAAAAAGACCGGCAACAGGTTCAGACCAATCGCCAGACACATCATCGCCCCGTAGCAGAGCCAGGTCAGTTTTCGGGCTTGGGGAAAGATCTCGGTGCCGCTCATTCGATTGGAAAAAGCCGCCATCCATACCCAGCTCCGCCCCCACCGCCAGCCCCCGCCCCATCTTCGCCAAAACCTGCGCAGGACCCGCACCGGGCAAAAGTTGACAGTGAGACTCAGTCTTATTTGGCTCCCTGCACCGTGTCCTCCGCCACCCTTGATCGCCTTCGCCCCGAGCCTTTGCCGCTCTGCCAGCTTCCCGCGGGCAGCTCGGGCCGCGTCTGCGCGCTCACCGGCGAGGCGGCTTTCTGCCAACGTGTTCGCGAGATGGGCTTTGGGGAGCGCGCCTTCGTGACGAAGGTCGGTGGCCGCGGTCCTTTCATCTGCGTGGTCAACGGCTGTCGCCTCGCCCTCAGCCACGACGCCGCCGCGGCCATCTTGGTCGAGCCCTCCGGGCTGCGCGCCTGAACGACGGTTGCGCGTTTTTCCGGTCCGCGCCCGGTTCCGCCCCCGAATCTCCCGCTCTTTTCCCATGTCCGTCACCACGCTCGCCCAGCTCGCCGTCGGCGCCTCCGCCACCATCCGCGCCTACCCGCAGGCCGGTCCCGCCTTCACCCGCCTGCGCGAGATGGGCCTGCTGCCCGGCACCAAGGTCACGCTCGTCCGCACCGCGCCGCTCGGCGACCCGATCGAGATCCAGGTGCGCGGCTACCGCCTCTCCCTTCGCAAGTCCGAAGCCGCCCTCGTGGAGATCGCCGAATGAGCACGCCCGCCTCCTCCCCCGCGCCCAATCGCGCCCCGGTCTACGCCCTCGTCGGCAACCCCAACTGCGGCAAATCCACCCTCTTCAACGCCCTCACCGGCCTGAAACAAAAGGTCGGCAACTACCCGGGCGTCACCGTCGAGCGCAAGGTCGGCACCGCCTACACCCAACACGGCCAGCCGCTCACGTTGATCGATCTCCCGGGCGCCTACTCGCTCGCCGCCCGCTCGCCCGACGAAGCCGTCACCCGCGACGTGCTCCTCGGCCGCCGCGCCGACACGCCGATGCCCGATCGCATCGTTTGCATCGCCGACGCGACCAACCTCGAGCGCAACCTCTACCTCGTCCACCAGATCCTCGATCTCGGCCGCCCCGTCGTCCTCGTGCTCAACATGATGGACCTCGCCGCCCAGGCCGGTCTCGACATCCGCGTCGCCCGCCTCGAGCACGAACTGGGCATCCCCGTGATCCCCTGCGAGGCCGCCCACGCGAAGGGCCTGCTCGAGCTGAAGGTCGCCCTCTCGCGCCACGATCTCCCGCTCCCTCGCCACGCCTGGGACGTGCCCGCCGCGCTCGCCCCCGCCGTCGCCGAGCTCCAGGCCTCGCTCATCGCCAACGACACCAAGGCCCCGCTCGTCGCCCGCGCCGAGGCCCTCCTCCTCCTCACCGACCCGGATCCGATCCGCGTCTCCGGCTCCACGCCGCTCTCGCCCGCGACGTCGAAGATCCTCGACACGTGGAAGGCGCGCTGGACCGCCAACCAGACCGACTGGAGCGGCACCCTCGTCTCCGCCCGTTACGACGCGATCGGCAAACTCGTCCAACACGTCGTCCTCAACCCCGAGGCCGCGCACGCCGCCGCCGCCAACTCCACCCTCGCGCTCAGCGACAAGATCGACGCCGTCGCCACGCACCCCTTCTGGGGCTGGGTCGTCTTCGCCGCGATCATGGCGACGATGTTCTTCGCCATCTTCACCCTAGCCGGCATCCCGATGGGCTGGATCGAGGCGCTGGTCGGCTGGGTATCCGAACACGTCTCCGCGCTGATCCCGCCCGGCACCTTGCACGACCTCGTGATCGACGGCGCCATCGCCGGCGTCGAAGGCGTCATCATCTTCCTTCCGCAGATCCTGATCCTGTTTCTCTTCATCGGATTTCTCGAAAGCACCGGCTACATGGCGCGCGCCGCCTTCATCATGGACCGCGTGATGAGCAAGGTCGGCCTCAACGGAAAATCCTTCATCCCGCTCCTCAGCTCCTACGCCTGCGCCATTCCCGGCGTCATGGCCGCTCGCACCATCGAGGAGCCGAAGGACCGTCTCGTCACGATCCTCGTCGCGCCCTTCATGAGCTGCTCGGCCCGCCTTCCGGTCTACCTGCTGCTCATCGCCGCCATCGCCGGCACCAGCGACGTGCCCGTGCTCACCCAAGTCGGGCTGATGCTTGTCATGTATGCGCTCGGCACCGGCGGCGCGTTTTTCTTCGCGTGGTTTTTCAAGAAGACGCTCCTGCGCGGCGCCCCGCCGCTCATGATCATGGAGCTCCCGCCCTACCGCCTGCCGCGCCTCCGCGACGTGCTCCTTCAGATGTGGGAACGCGGTTTCATCTTCGTGAAGCGCGCCGGCACCGTCATCCTCGCGCTCTCCATCGTCCTCTGGTTCCTGGCCAACTACCCCAAGCCCCCCGCGGGCTCCGAGGCCGCGTCTAGCCAGCCCATCGTCGACGCGGTCAGCCCCGGCCCGGACGCGCCGAAAACCGAGCAGCCGGCCAACACGAGCCCTGTCGCCGCCGACGCGCCCGCCGCGGTCACGGCCGAAGACCCGCTCGCCTACAGCTTCGCCGGCCGCGCGGGACACCTGCTCGAGCCCTTCATCGCGCCGCTCGGCTTCGATTGGCGCATCGGCATCGGCCTCATCCAGTCCTTCGCCGCGCGCGAGGTGTTCAACAGTTCCATGAGCGTCATCTTCTCCGTCGAGGAGAGCGACGACGAGGTCGCGTCCCGCGAGAGCCTCCGCGCCGCGATCAGCGCCGCCGCCCGCGCCGACGGCACGAAGCTCTTCACGCCGCTCGTCTGCCTGAATCTGATGATCTTCTACGTCTTCGCGATGCAGTGCATCAGCACGATCGCGGTCGTGAAGCGCGAGACCGGCGGCTGGAAGTGGGCGCTGTTCCAACTGGCCTACATGACCGGCACCGCTTGGGTCGCCTGCTTCCTCGTCTACCAGATCGGCCGCGCGCTCGGCTTCTAAGACAAGAGAGACCGCCAAATCTCGCTAAAGAGCGCTAAACCGATGCGAACGGTTTTCCCTTTGGCGTCCTTTGGCGAAACTTAGCGGTTCCCCTTTTCGTGCATCCATGCCCGCCGACTGGCAGACTCCCCTCGCCTTCCTGATCGTGGCCTTCGCCGCGGGCTGGCTGATCGTGCGCGCCTGGCGCAAACGCCGCCGCGCCGCGTCCGGCGCCTGCGGGTCCGCCGACGAGGGCTGCGGCTGCTCGTCTCTGAAGAAAAACCTTCGGAAGTAGGGCGCGGCCGCCGGCGCAAACGCCTCAAGCCACCGCGCGCCGCACCAACGCCGCGATCGGCGCGGGCAGATCCAGCGCGAGCGCCGCGGCCTGCGCCGCCGGGCTCATCTTTCGCCAGGTCTTCCGGAGAATATCGATGAACTTCTCCTCCGTGTAGTCGGCGTGGCTGGCGGCGAAGTCCGCGATCTCGTTTTCCAAAAACACGAGGCAAGCCGCGTCCTCGAGCGCCTGCGTGCCGGGATTGGTCTTCAGCCCGGTTTTTGACACCCAGGTCGCCACTTCCACCGCCTCGGCCTCGGCCACGCCGCTCGCGAGCAGGATCTCCCGCGCGCGCTCCGCCTGCTTCACATAGAGCCCGCGACGCCAGGCGTGGTAGCCGACCTTGTCCATCGGGTAGGTGTCGCGCGGCGTGGTCCAGCGCTCGAGATGCTGGCAACGCGCGGCGAGTCGCAGGATCTCGGACGCGTCAGGCGCGAGCTCGGCGACCCACCGTTCCATGTTCTCCGCGTAGACCAGCTCGGCGGCGCGCCCGTCGGCGACGCGTTTCGGATCGGCGGCGTGCGCGGCGTCGATCGCGGCGCGGGCCCGGGCGTAGGCTGGGTTGCTCATCTTAAAACGATTTGGCCACAAGAGGCTCAAAAAGCGCAAAGGAATCCCCGCGCCACGCGTGCATCCGTCTTTTGCGCCTTCTGCGCCTTTTGTGGCGATTCCCTCCGCCCCCCCGGCCCGCTCAGCCCTTCGCGCCCTTGATCAACACGAAGTGCGCGAGGTCGTGCTTC
>CAYTLL010000008.1:78816-102145 GCA_964438755.1 uncultured Akkermansia sp.
GCCCGCTCAGCCCTTCGCGCCCTTGATCAACACGAAGTGCGCGAGGTCGTGCTTCTCGAACTCGTCCCAATACGCGTCCTCGATCTCCTTGAGCCGCGCGTCCGCGTCGATCGGCGGCCCCCCCTTGCCCGCCGCGTGAGCGCGCGCCTGCTCGGCCGCGAGATCGCGGTCGGCGAGACGCGCCACAAGCTCGTGCCAGAAAACATCGTTGGCGTTGTCGCCCTCGATCTTCCGGAGACGCTCGTCCTCGGAGAGCTTGTCCGAAGGCGAGAGCAGGCCGTTGCTCGCCACGGTCACGCAATCCGCGCAGCCCAGCGGCGTCGCCAGCTCGAAAAGCTTCTGCTGGATCTCCTGGTAACGAGCCAGGTGCGGATTCTCCTCCTCGGGCGGGCGGCTGCCCGCGACGACGCGCGAGCCCAGATAAACGAGCTCCAGCAGGCGGGCGTATTCCTTGGCGGTGAACATGACCTTCATGGCGGGAGAAACACAGCGCCACCGCCCGCGGCGCAAGGCGCGAAATCCACCCGAAGCGACCGAGCCCGCTCCCGACACGACCGACTTCTGATAAAGTTTATCTATCTTATAATATCCCGACACAGGTAAAACCTTATTTAAAAAGCCGGGAATTCCCGAGGAATTGGATTACACCTGCACGATTAACATCGCCTTCGAAGACGATTAAACCAGTTTGTCGCGCCCCTCGAACCCCTCGCTTAACCAGCGCTTTCCACGAGACTAAATAGGCCCAAACAGGCTAAAGCCTCAACCTGCTCCCCGCCTCGCGTCATGTCCCAGCTCCCTTCGACCGCCCTTCGCAACCCCGTCCCCGCCTCGCCCCAACCCTCGCTTCCCGCGTCCCAAGGCCACATCGACACCTGGGTCGGCTTTTTCGTCGCGCTCCTCGCCGCCGGCGTCGTCGCCCGAGGCTTCACGCGCGCCGAAGGCCTCACGCCGGAGATCTACGCCGCGCTGGGCGTGGTCATCGTCCCCGGCTGCCTGCTGTGGCAGCGCGCCCGGGCCGAGCGTCTCCGCCGCGAAAAAGCCCTCGCCGAACTCGCCGACGGCAACCTCAAGATCACCGCCCAATCCGCGCAGCTCGCCAACGCCAAGGCCGAGACCGACCGCATCATGGAGACGGTCCAGGAAGGCCTCTTCCTCGTGGACGAAAAAGGCCTCATCGGCGAATACCACTCCCGCGCCCTTTTCGACATCTTCCGCCTCAAGGAATTCGCCGGCGAAAACCTCTTCGACATCCTGAAGCGCCTCCTCTCGGAGAAGATGTTCAACACCACGAAGGACTACTTCGGCCTCCTCTTCGACATCGCCAAGAAGGAAAAGACCATCCTCAAGGTAAACCCGCTCAGCGAGATCGAGGTCAACTTCGTCAACCCCGAGGGCGGCTTCCTCAACCGCCACCTCGGCTTCAGCTTCCGCCGCATCGTCGAAAACGGAAAGGTCGTCCGCGTCTTCGTCGCCGTGCGCGACATCACCAAGCAGGTCGAGCTCGAGAAAAAGCTCCGCGACGCCGAGAAACACAAGGAGCGCCAGCTCGATATCCTCCTGGGCATCGTCCACATCCCCTCCGACGAGCTCGCCGCCTTCGCGAAGCTCGTCGAGACCGAGCTCGAGAACATCAACCAGACGCTTCGCACCGAGGATTTCGCCCGCATCGGCAGCATGGGCGCCGACGTCCTCCGCCAGCGCCTCAAGACCGTCTTCCGCTCCGCCCACAACATCAAGGGCAACGCCGCCCTTCTCAAACTCGCCTACTTCCAAAAGGCCGCCCACGACTTCGAGACCAAGATCGCCGAGCTCCTCGACCGGTCCCGCCTCGTCGGAGACGACTTCCTCCCCATCGTCATCTGCGAGGCCGCCTTGCGCGAGGATCTCATGGATCTTCACGACCTCCGCGAAAAACTCTCCGGCCTCCGCTCGCTCACCCCCGGCGGCCCCGCCCAGGCCACCGTCTCCTCCCCCGCCGCCGCATTCGTCGGCAAACTCCAGGAGCTCGTCGAAAACGCCGCCCGCGATCTTGAAAAGGCCTCCACTCTCTCGGTCGACGAGTTCGCCGTCCACACCGTCTCCTTCGGCCGCTTCGACCTCATGCGCGACGTGCTCATCCAGCTCACGCGCAACTCCCTCGCCCACAGCGTGGAAACCCCCGCCGAACGCGCCGCCGCCGGCAAAGCCCCCGTCGCCACCCTCACCGTCCGCGGCCTCCCCCCCACCCCCGAAGGCCTTCTGGGACTCGCCTTCCGCGACGACGGCCGCGGCCTCGACCTCGAGGCCATCCGCAAGCGCGGCCTCTCCGCGGGCCTGCTCGGCGCCGACGCCGCCCCCTCCGCCACCCCGGATGAGCTCGCGAAACTCATCTTCGCCCCCGGCTTCTCCACCGCCGAAAAAGTCGGCGACCACGCCGGCCGCGGCATGGGCATGGACATCATCAAATCCAAGGTCGTCGACGAGGCCGGCGGCATCCTCGAGGTGCACAGCACCCCCGGCCAGTTCTGCGAGTTCCGCGTCTACCTTCCGCCTCAGCCCAAGCCCGCCTCCGCATGAAACTCCTCATCGTCGACGATTCCCTCATCATGCGCCGCGCCATCGAGCGCTGCGTCGCCGGGGATCGCTTCACCGAGATCCGCGTCGCGGTCAACGGACGCGAAGCCGTCGAGGAATTCGAACGCTTCAAGCCCGACGTCGTGACCATGGACATCACCATGCCCGAGATGGACGGCCTCGACGCCGTCGCGCGCATCCTCCGCAAAAATCCCGGCGCCCTCATCCTCATCGTTTCCGCCCTCGCCGACAAATCCACCGCCGTCGAGGCGATCAAACGCGGCGCCGCCGGCTTCCTGCTCAAACCGATCAGCATCGAGAGCATCACCGAGGCCTTGGACGACATCCTCAGCGACTGAGCCCCCGCCCCATGGAAGAATACATCCTCAAGGTCTTTTCCAAAAGCACGCTGCGCTACTTCGACGCCGTGACCGGCGGCGGCGCCGCGCTGGGCACCCCCTATCTCGGCGGCGAAAACGAATCCGCCGGCCTCGGCTTCTCCGCCGTCATCGGCATCAGCGGCTCCTATCGCGGCAACATCTACTACACCGCCTCCCGCGAAAAGCTCTTCGCCCTCCTCCCCGCGCTCGGCGAGACCAAGCCCGACGACACCCTCTGCGCCGAGCTCGTCGGCGAGATCACCAACACCATCTCCGGCAACGCCCGCGAACAGCTCGGCGGCGGCTTCATGATCTCCCCCCCGTTCATGCTTCGCGCCCGCCCCCTCACGGTGCAGCCCCTGCGCAACGTCCCCCTCTACGTGCTCCCCATCACCTGGAACAAGTTCTCCTCCCGCCTCCTCATCGCCCTCACGAAGGAAGCCGACGCCGACGCCCCTTCCGAAAGCCGCGGCGCCTGAACCCTCCGCCCCCCCTCCAGCCCCATGCCCCTCGACCCCGAAGTTCGCCACACCCGCGCCAAGGATTTCGAGTCCAAGGTGGCCGGCCTCGAGCTCCCCCCCGAAGTCTGGTCCGCCTTTTCGCTCCTCGAACAGCCCGCCAACGCCCGCGAAATCGCCGCCGCCCTGCTCATCCCGCTTCCCGCCGCGCAACAGGCCCTCGAAGCACTCCTCTCCGCCGGCCTCATCCAGCCCAAGGCCATCGGCTGGAACGAATTCGCCCAGCGCCCCAAATCCCCCGTCCCCGCCGCCACCCGCGCCGGCGGCGACGCGCTCGTCGCCATCCGCCTCGCGCCCGCCCTCCCCCGAGCGCCCGCCGCCGTCTCCTTCCGCCTCGGCGCCTCCGCCCCGGGCTCGGCCCCCGCCGCGGGCAAAGGCTGGAAACTCCGCCCCGCCCTCGACGCCATCGCCGCCACCGCCGGCGGCGGCATCCCCGGCCAGCTCCTCGTCTTCAAGGTCTTCCTCCAGATCCCCCCCGAGGTCCTCAAGAACGCCGGCGTCGAATCGGTCTCCTCCGTCGGCACCGATTTCGTGCTCAAGGACGCGCGCCTTCGCGACACCCTCATCGCGGCCGCCCGCGCCCACGCCTCGGTCGACCTCGCCGCCCACTTCACCGCCTAAGGACCTGCCCCCGCAAAACCCCATGCACCTCGTCCTCCTCACCGCCGGCAAAGGCGACGCCCTCTCCGCCCAGCACCTCCACCACGGCGCCCCGGCCGGAACCGGCGCCAAGAGCGATCCCGCCTGCGTCGACCTCCTCGTCTTGGACGCCCGGCACATGTCCCAGGCCTGCCTCGCCACCGCCACCCGCGCCGTCACCGAGATCCGCGGCAAACACGGCCTACGCCACGGCGTCCTGCTCTGCGCCCAGCCCAGCCTCCCCCTCGTCGTCGCCTCCATCCGCTGCGGCCTCCGTGACGTCATAGCCCAATACCTCGGGCCCGCCCACCTCCGCCAGGTCCTCCGCGCCGCCCTCCCCAACCTCACCCGCCGCGAATACCGCGACGCCGTCGCCTTCCTCCGCACCTTCAGCGCCTTCGCCTCCTCCGACGGCAACTCCCTCCCCCTCGCCCGCCGCGCCGAAGAACTCGCCCGCCGCGCCGAGACCCTCGCCGAGCAGGAAAAAGCCCTCGCCCTCGAAAAAGACCGCCTTGTGCGCCTCGAGCAGGACCTCCGCGAGCGCACCCGCCGCCTCGATCGCCAGATCGCGCGCATGCAAAACGACGCCGACCTGCAGCCCGGCCTGACCAACACCCCCTTCGCCTCCACCGGCCACACCCAGGCGCCCTTCGGCCCCGCCGGCTCCAACTCCCCCGTCCCCGACTATGCCGCCATGTCCCGCCGCCTCGAACAGCGGGCCGCCGAACTCGACGTGAGGGAACGTCTCCTCAACGAGATGCAGACCCTCTTGCTCGGCACCCCGCAGGGCGCGGCCATGAGCAAGCAACTTCCCCTGCCCCCCGTGTCATCCCTGCCCCCGCCGGCCCGGTCCGACGCCCGCAGCCTGGTCGGCGCCGCCGCCTAAACGGCACGCGGTCTCCACCCCTCCCGCAAAAGCCGGATCGCGCGCCTCCCCGGGCGCCGATCCGGCTTTTGTTTTTCACCCAAAGACCAAGCCGCTCCACAGCGGAGCCCTGCGCGCCTTGACCCCGCCCGCCCGGCGCGGTTGCCTCGACCCCTTGCGTCTACCGCCCCGCACGCCAGCGCGGGTGGCGGACGCACCGAGCCGCCCGTCTCGCGTCACGGGTTCCTCCAAAAAACTCCGCCAGTCATGTCCTCGCCCGCCGCCGAACCCGCCAACCTCATGGAAGCCATCGTGTCGCTCGCCAAGCGCCGCGGCTTCGTTTTCCCCTCCTCCGAAATCTACGGCGGACTCAACGGCTTCTTCGACTACGGCCCGCTCGGCGTCGAGTTGAAGAAAAACATCCGCGACTGCTGGTGGAACGACATGGTCCGCCGCCGCGACGACATCGTCGGCATCGAGACCTCCATCATCATGCACCCGAAGGTCTGGGAAGCCTCCGGCCACGTCGCCGGCTTCTCCGACCCCCTCGTCGACTGCAAGGTCTCCAAGAACCGCTACCGCGCCGACCAGCTCTTCTGGGCCGCCGTCGTCGTCGACGGCAACACCGTCGGCTATGTCTCCGCCCTCGAAAGCGAGAAGACCACCGAGGAGCTCCAGGCCGCCGCCGAACAACTCAAGCGCAAGAAGGCCATCCAGGGCGCCCTCGCCCCCGTGCAGCCGAAGGATTTCACCGAGGCCCAGCCCCAGGAGATCGCGCAGATCCCCTCGCCCGCCACCGGCAACCCCGACCTCACCCCGCCCCGCGCCTTCAACATGATGTTCCAGACGAACGTCGGCGCCATGACCGACGCCTCGTCCGTCGCCTACCTCCGCCCCGAGACCGCGCAGGGCATGTTCGTCGTCTTCAAGAACGTCGTCGACACCGGCCGCGCGAAACTCCCCTTCGGCATCGCCCAGACCGGAAAGTCCTTCCGCAACGAGATCACCCCGCGCAACTTCATCTTCCGCTCCCGCGAGTTCGAGCAGATGGAGATGGAGTTCTTCATCCACGAGGACGACGACTGGGCCAAGTGGCACCGCTACTGGATCGACTGGTGCACGAGCTGGCTAAAGAGTATCGGCCTTCCGGATACGCACCTCTCCGAATACGATCACCTCAAGGAGAAGCTCGCGTTCTACTCCAAGGGCACGACGGACATCATGTTCAAGTTCCCCTTCGGCGTGCAGGAGCTCTGGGGCATCGCCGCCCGCGGCAACTACGACCTCGGCCAGCACGAGAAGGCCAGCGGCGTCCCGCAGGCCATCTTCGACGAGGCGACGAAGAAGAAGTTCGTCCCCCACGTCATCGAGCCCGCCGTCGGCCTCGACCGCATCTTCCTCGCCGTCCTCGCCGCCGGCTACGCCGAGGAGCAGGTCACCGACGACAAGGGCAACACCGAGACCCGCACCGTCCTGCGCCTCAGCCCGCGCATCGCCCCGGTCAAGGTCGCCGTCCTCCCCCTCCTCAAAAACAAGGAGGCCCTCACCACCCGCGCCAAGGAGCTCTACAAGAAACTCCAGCGCCGCTACGCCGTGTTCTACGACGAGGCCGGCGCCATCGGCCGCCGCTACCGCCGCCAGGACGAGATCGGCACGCCCTGGTGCGTCACCATCGACTTCGACACGATCGAGAAGGACGGCAGCTTCACCCTCCGCGAGCGCGACAGCATGCAGCAGAAGCGCATCACCGAGGCCGAACTCTTCGCCCTGCTCGACGAGCAGGTGTTCTGAGGCTGCTCTTCCCTCATGGAGGGCGGGGCGCTGTCCCCGCCTGCTTCGGCCGCCAATCAAACATTGGCGGCCTTTTCTTTGATAACGCCGGGCGGATCCCGGCCCGCCTTCACGACGCCAGGACGCGGAGTTTGCTTCCGTCCTCCGGTGCATCACGTTTCGTCCCCCCATGCCGCCGCGTCCCAGACCTTCCTCCGTGCGCAGCGTCCGCACGCCCGAGGCGATGGACGCCCTCTTCGCGTGGATGGACGACTGCGAACCGGACGCGCGCCAACGCGGCCGCGATGCCTTCCAGGGCGGCGCCGTCCAGAAGGTCTGGTCCGACGCCGACCACCTCGTGAAAGCCGAGGTCCAGGACGACGCGCGACAGTCCGTCGTCCTTTTCTTCACCCGCGGCGAATGGACCAGCCGCTGCACCTGCCCGGCCGCGAAGAACTGCAAACACGCCTACGCCGCCGCCCTCGCCTGGAAGGCCACTGTGGACGCCAACGTGCCCGACGGACGCGATCCCGCCGAGGCCGCAGCCCTCGCCACGCGCTCGGTCGTTTTTCCCGCCCGCCCGACGCCGCCTCCCGAGCAGAATTCCCACCTCGAAAACGAACTCGCCGCCTGGCTGCGCATCCTGCCCGACCCCGACACCGGCCGCGCCCTCCGCGACCCGTCCGCCACGGATCCGCTCGCCGACATCGCCGGCCTGCGCGTGCGCATCGCCGCCGACGGCTCCTGGCAGATCGAGACGCGCTCCGCTTCCGACAAACCCTGGAAAAGCGCCGCCAAACGTCTCCTCGGCGAACTCGCCCGCGCCCGCCCGGCCGACTTCTCCGCCCGCGAACCCGCCGAAGCCGCGCTCGCCGGCGCCCTCGCCGCCGAGTTCCGTCTCGGCGCCCACTCCCCCGGCCAGCGCCTCACGCCCTCCGCCGTCGCCCACCTCCTCCGCACGCCCGCCGCGCTGGGCGCCGTGGCCGTGCCCGACGGCGCTCCCTTCGTGATCGAGCCCTTGCCGCTCGTCCCCGAGGCCCGCGTCAGCGACGAATCCGCGGACCGGCTCGACCTCCACCTCGCCACCCCCGACGGACGCGACGCCTCCGCCGCCCAGGTCATCGCGCAACACCCGGAGCCGTTTTATCTCTTCGAAAACCGCGTCTGGCGCGGCCCGCCGCCCCTTCCCGCTCGCACCCTGCCCCTCGCCGCGCTCGACGACGCGCGGCTCCGCCCCCGGCTCCGCGCCGCCGGCCTGCGCCTCCCCGCCGGCCTCGTCGGCGACACCCGCGTGGTCGAGCTGCGCCCCCGCCTGCGCTGCTGGCTGGCCCCGCTGCCCGACGGCGAACGAGAATTCCGCGCCCAACTCGTCGCACGCGCCGAGGATCCGCCCTGCGAACGCGTCTGGACCGGCGACGCCGGCTGGCGTTGGACGAAAAACGGCGAGCCGCCCCCTCGTGTCGCCGGCGGCCCCGCCTACGATTTCGAGCCCGGCCCGGCCCGCGCCGCGAGCACCGCGCTGAGCGGCCTGCGCCTCGCCTGGGACGGCTGGTCGGAGCACTGGGCGAGGCCCGTCACCGACGCTTTCCCGGACGAGTTTCTCGCCTGGCACCGCACCCTGCCCCCCGGCCTGGATATCGAGCTCTCCCCCGAACTCGCCGGCCTCTTCGGCGCGCCGCTCCGCGCGAGCATGGCCGTGTCCATCGCCTCCGCACCCGATTCCGGCCAGGACTGGTTCGACCTCTCCGTCGATCTCAAGGTCCAGGACACGAAACTCTCGCCCGACGAGGTCGCGCTCCTCCTCAAGGCCAAGGGCAAGTGGGTGCACCTCCCGCGCCACGGCTGGCACCGCGCCGAGGCCGCGCCCGCGCTCGACCCCGCCACCGCCGCCGCGCTCGATCGTCTCGGCCTCGGCATCGACGACGTCGCGCTTGGCGGCCGCTCCGCCAAACACCGCCTCCACGCCCTTCAACTCGCGCTCGAGGCGGAGGCGCTCGCCGCACGCGACCAGACGCTCGCCCACGTCCTCCAGGACCGCGCACGCACGCTCTCCGCCACGCCGCCCGCGCCGCTTCCCGACGGCCTGCGCGCCGAGCTCCGCCCGTATCAGAAGGAAGGATACCAATTCCTCTGCCACCTCGACGCCCAGGGCTTCGGCGGCGTGCTCGCCGACGACATGGGCCTCGGCAAGACCGTCCAGACCCTCGCCTGGCTGCTCCGCCTCGCCGCGGAGATTTCAAATCGCGCGGAAGGCGCCCGCGCCTTCCGCGCCCTCGTCGTCTGCCCGAAGAGCGTCACGCACGGCTGGCTCGCCGAGACCGCCCGCTTCGCCCCCGACCTTTCCATCGCCGCCTTCTCGACCTCCGCCGCCGGCCGCGCCGCCCTCGCCGCGGCGAACATCGTCGTGGCCAACTACACCCAACTCCGGCTCAACGCCGCGCGCTTCCGCGCCGAGGCCTGGGACGCCGTCGTCCTCGACGAAGGCCAGTTCATCAAAAACCCGTCCAGCCAGGTCGCCGTCGCCGCCCGATCGCTCCGCGCCCGCCGCCGGCTCGTGTTGACCGGCACGCCGATCGAAAACCGCCTCGCCGACCTCTGGAGCCTTTTCGCCTTCGCCCAGCCCGGCCTCCTCGGCGACCAGCCGGGGTTCCGCCGCCAATACCCCGAGCAGGAACCCGCCGCGCTCTCCCGCCTGCACCGCCGCGTCCGGCACTTTCTCCTCCGCCGCACCAAGGCCCAGGCCGCGCCCGATCTGCCGTCGCGCACCGAGGACGAGATCGTCGTCGAGCTCGAGGGCGAGCAACGCGCCCTCTACGACGCCGAGCTCAAGCGCGCCCGCGCCCAGCTCCTCGGCGTGGAGACCAAGAGCGCGCTCGACGCCGTGCGCTTCCACGTCCTCGCAAGCCTGCTCCGCCTCCGCCAGATCTGCTGCCACCCCGCGCTCATCGATCCCGCTCACGCCAGGCTACCGAGCGCCAAGCTCGACGCCTTGCTCGAACGCGTCGAGGAGCTGGCCGAGGAGGGACACCAGGTCCTCGTTTTCAGCCAGTTCGTCGAGATGCTGGAGATCATCCGCGACCGCCTCGCCGCCGCCGGCATCGGCCACCTCATGCTCACCGGCGCGACCGAAAACCGCGCCGAAATCGTCGAGCGTTTCCAGACCGACCCCGCGAAAACCGTTTTCCTTCTCTCGCTCAAAGCCGCCGGCTTCGGCCTCAATCTCACCGCCGCGAGCTACGCCTTCCTCTACGACCCGTGGTGGAACCCGGCCGCCGAGGCGCAGGCGATCGACCGCATCCACCGCATCGGCCAGACGAAACCCGTCATCGCCTACCGCCTCATCGCGGAAGGCACGGTCGAGGAAAAGATCCGCCTTCTTCAGCGCGAAAAAGCCGCCCTCGCCGCCGCCGTCGTCCAGGAGGAAAGCCTGTCCGCCGTCCTCGACCTCGACAGCCTCCGCAGAATTCTGGGGTGAGGCTTCGTCGCTAAATATACTCCGACACCGGTCGATCTTCTCCGAAACGGGGAAGCCCTGAACCGGCCTCTCCGTTCGCCTGGATCGGATGAACGTCGCCGCGCACAGGTGGAAACACCACGCCTACGTGTTATTACTCCACCCCTGGCATCATCCTGCGGATCAAACAGTAACACCCGCCCGGAGGACACGCGACCATCCGCCTGAAAATCCCCGCTAAGCCTCCCGCCAAATCGTGACGTTAAGGGGAAAAACCCCCAATTCCCGCATGAAAAGTTGGACCATCGGAAAACGCATCGGCTTCGGTTTTGGATCTCTCCTGGCGGTCATGACGCTCGTCTGCGCCATCGCCTACCTGCGTATCCAGAAAGTGGAGCTCGCCAACGACCACATGGCCGAGGACGACCTGCCCTCGATCCTCCTGCTCGGGAAAATCGAGGCGCTCGTGAAGGAGAACTTCATCAACGTCTCGCTGCACTATCTCGCCGCCGACGCCGCCGGGAAGGACGTCCTCGCCAAGCGCATGGACGCGATGAGCGCCGAGCTCACCGACCTCTACGCCGCCCTGGAAAAACTCCCGCAAAGCGAGGAGGACAAGGCCCTCTACGAGAAGGTGACCGCCAACCGCGCCCATTACCGCGACGCCCGCGCGGCCGTGCTCAAGCTCAGCCGCGCCCAGGATCCGGCGGCCGGCGAGGCCATCGGCCGCGATTTGTATCCGGTCTTCAAGGGCTATATCGGCTCCCTCGCCGAGATGGTGAATGGCAACCAGGAGTCGGCGAAGACCACCTCCGCGACCACCGTGGCGACGATCCGCCGCACCCGCCTCATCCTCGCCGCGGGAGCCGCCGGGGCCCTGCTCGTCGGACTCGTCCTCTCCCTCGTCATCACCCGAAGCACCCGACGCGTGCTGATCCACGTGAACCAGCGCCTCTCCGAGGGCTCCGGCCAGCTCACCGCCTCCTCCGCGGAAATCAGCCGCGCCAGCCAGGGTCTCGCCCAGTCCGCCAGCGAACAGGCCGCCACGCTCGAGGAGACCAGCGCCTCGCTCGAGGAGATCTCGAGCATGACCAAGCGAAACGCCGAGAACGCGGACAACGCCAAGGAGCTCGCCAACCAGACCCGCCAGGCCGCCGAGGCCGGCGCCGCCGACATGCGGGCCATGACCGAGGCGATGGACGCCATCAAGACCGCCTCGGACAACATCTCCAAGATCATCAAGACGATCGACGAGATCGCCTTCCAGACCAACATCCTCGCCCTCAACGCCGCCGTCGAGGCCGCCCGCGCCGGCGAGGCCGGCGCCGGCTTCGCCGTCGTCGCCGACGAGGTCCGCTCCCTCGCCCAGCGCTCCGCACAGGCCGCACGCGAGACCGCCGACAAGATCGAGGACTCCATCCGCAAGAGCGACACCGGCGTGCGCATCAGCGACAAGGTCGCCGCCAGCCTCGAGCAGATCGTGGCCAAGGCCCGCCAGGTCGACTCCCTCATCGCCGACATCGCCCAGGCCTCCGGCGAGCAAAGCACCGGCATAGGCCAGGTGGTCGACGCCGCCTCGCAAATGGACAAGGTCACCCAGTCCACCGCCGCCATCTCCGAGGAAAACGCCAGCGCCGCCGAGGAGCTCAGCGCCCAGGCCGTCTCCCTCAACGACATCGTCTCTGAGCTCGATCGCATGATCACCGGAGCGAGCGTGGCCCGCGAGGCGTCGCCCTCGATCAAGCAGGCTCCCGCCGAATCATACGCCCCCGCGCATCCGGGCGCCAACCTCTCCAAGCCCGTGCTGGGCAAGGCCTCCTCCAAGGCCGAGGAAGAGGCGCTCGCCGACTCCTTCCGCTGATCCCGCGTCGCCACGGGCGGGTCGGCCGCGTGAAACGCCCCGCCCGCGCCTTGCCGTAAAAATCCGCCTCGCCTTCACGGGGCGGTCCGGTCCGCCCGGTCAATCCTCTCCGGAAAGCTTCAACACCGCGCGCACCTCGGAAATGAGGCGCCGCACCTCGGAGACGATTTCCGCGATCTCTCCGCGGACCTCGCGCCGCCAGTCCGCCTCGCCCAGCTCCTGCTCGTCCGCCGCGTCGAGACCGGCGAGAGCGTCGCGCAGATGCCCGTGGGCCTTTTTCAGCCGCGTGAGAGCCGAGGCCGCGAAAAACGGATCAGGCGGCCATTCCGAGGCGTCCCCCACCGTGCCGAGCGCGCCGGCGAGTTTTCCCCCCGCGATCATCACGCCGTCCACGAGCGCGCGCAGCGGATGCTCCTCGATGTCGTCGTCGCCGAGCCAGCCGCGCCCGCGAATCCGGTCGCGCAAACGATGCGTCAGCGCGTTGCACCGCTCCACAAGCGGGTGCCAACGCACGTCCTTGAAACCCTCGCCCGCCTCCGGCTCCCCGAACACCGCCTCCGCCGCCGCGTTCATCTCCGAGATCCACTCGGCCCGCTCCGCCTCGTCCTCGGGGCTGGAGGCCGCCGGCTCGGGCTCCCCTCGCTCGCGTCGCAGACGCGTCCGCTCCTCGTCCATGATGCGCTCCAGGTCGGGCTCCTCGCCCGCCGCGCGCGCGCGTTCGATCCTGGCCTGCACCCGGTCCAGCAAAAGATCCATCCGCGCCTGCTCGGCATCCGCCCGCTTTTCGGCCGCGCCCGCGGGATAATCCGTCTCGTCCTCCGCCCCGGAGTCGCCGACCGGCCCCTGAGACGTGTCCGCCAGCCGCTCGAGCGAAGCCAGGCCCGCCCCGTCGTTTTTCTCGCGCCGGGCCCGTTCCTCGGCCGCGCTCATCCGCCACGAGGCCTCGGGCTCGATTTCCAGCCGATAGCCCGCCGATTCGATCACCACGCGCCCGTTTCGCTCCCCGTGCCACTCGAGATAGAGGCTGTTGCCCCAATGCCAGGGAAATTTCTTCCCCGCCCGCACGAGGTCGAGCAACTCGTCCATCGAACAGTCCGGCACCTTGACGCGACGCGACGCCGTGATGTCGCCGACCTCGCCGCGCTGCTCGAAAGCCAAGCCCTCGAGCGCGTCCGGCGAGCCGGGCTGGGGCGAGGGATTGGTGAAGCGGATCAGATGGCCCGCGATGTCGCGCCAGGCGTCGCCGGCCAGATCCAAGATCATCGGATCCTCGCGACCCAAAAACCACAGCCGTCCCGTCACGCGACCGCGCACGCGGTTGTCGATCTCCCCCCGGACCAGTTGCTCCTCGATACGCCAAGCCATGGAGCCACTTTGTCCGGACGCGGGGATGCGCGCCAGTCCACAGTGCGGGCCGTCGTCCGTTTGACCTCGTCGAAACGCGTCCCTTCGCTTCGCCCGCTTTCGTCATGACCGGCGACTCCTCCTCTCTTTTCACCTGGCTCCCGGCCGCGCTCGCCGACGGCCCCGCCGCCCTGGAACTCATGCGCGCGTTCTATGCGGAGGAGGAAATCCCCTTCGACGGCCCCGCGCAGGGCAGGGCTCTCGACATGCTGCTTTCGGATCCCTCGCTCGGAAGCGTTTTCCTGCTTCGCCCCGCCGGCGCGGATGCCGGGTCCCCGCCGCTCGGACACCTCGTCCTCACCCGCGGCCACAGCCTCGAGTTCGGCGGACGCTTCCTGCTTCTCGACGAGCTCTACCTCGCGCCCGCCCTGCGCGGCCGGGGCGAGGGCCGACGCGCGCTCGCCTTCGCCGCCGGGCACGCGCGCGCGGTCGGGGCGGGCGCGCTTCGGCTCGAGGTGTCGCGCGCCAACGCACGCGCCCTGGCAGCCTACCGCCGCGCCGGTTTCGTCGCCGAAACACGCGACCTCATGACCCTGCGCCTCGCACCGTCCGAAGACGTTTCCGCCCCATGAAAGGATTCCAAAACCCGCTCAAGCAGCCCGTCACCCGCGACACGACGACGCGGCCCGCGGGCGAGATCGCGCGCCGGCTCGCGTTCGCGACGTTCTGGGCCTCGCTCGTGCTCACGCCTGTCCTCGCCCTGCTGGCGCTGGCCGGCCGCGACGAAGGCCTGATGCGCGGCGCCACGATTTCCGCGGGACTCTTCCTCGCCCTGCTGCTCTCCCGGCCCTGGTGGCGGGACGCTGGCCCGGCCGCCCCCGCCATCGCGCCGGCGCCCCGCGTCGCCGCGGAAGCGGCCGAAACCGGGACCGCGCGCCCGCGCGTGCTTTTGATCGACGCGTCTCTCGCCGGGCCCGGCGGCAATTCCTCCGGCCTGCTGGATCTCCTGGAGCCTCGCCTCTCCCCGCACGCGCTTGTCGATCGGGTCGCCCTCTCCGGCCCGGCGGCCGCAAACTTCGCCGCGCTCGAGCCCGCGCTGCGCGCCGCCGACGCCTTCGTGTTCGCCACCGGCACGCACTGGGACTCGTGGAGTTCGTCGCTGCAAAAATTCCTCGAGGACGCCACCCCGGCCGAAGCCTCCGAACTCTGGCTCGGAAAGCCCGCCGGCGTGCTCGTCACCGAACACTCCGTCGGCGGCAAGGCCGTGCTCTCTCGCCTGCAAGGCGTGCTCGTCACGCTCGGCTGCGCGATCCCGCCGCTTTCCGGTCTGGTCATCGCGCAGTCCGCCCAGCTCGCGCGCCGCCACTGCCCGGATCCCGCCGCCTGCGAGGATTACTGGTCGCCCGAAGATCTGGACGTCGTCGCCCGCAATCTCCTCGCAAGCATCCGGATCCCGCGACCCGCATGGTCGGCCTGGCCGGTGGATCGCCGCGGCTATCGGCGCCGCTGGCTGCAAAACGATCCGGGTTGACCCAACGGATAGGCACACCGGGCTTCGGCACCCGGTCATAAACAGGTAAATTCAGGCCTATAGCCTTAAAAATAAGCGAGATACACGCCGCCGCCACTCATTCTCCGCATTGCAATCCACGGCGCGGGCTTTTGTAAAATTAGCGTAAGTGAAGACGGCGACCCTCCTTTCCCGCCCCAATCCGACGTCGGCCCGGCTCGTCGCCGAGCTCTACGCCTTGTTCGGGGTGACGTGGATTTGGCTGGGGCATCACGTGGGCGAATCCCACTCCGCCCCGGGGGCGCCTGATCCGGTTTCCCTGCTTCATCCCCTCGGTTTCGTGGCGGCGAGCACGCTCGCCCTCTACGTTTTCCTGCGCGCCGCGAATCGACGGTTCGAGGTCTCGCATCGCGCCGAACTGGCCGCGGCTTCGCGCTACCGGGCCCTGCTCGACACATCCCAGGACGCGATCCACGTGCTCGACGCGGAGGGCCGTCTGATCGAGGCCAACCGAGCCTTCTATATCTCGCTCGGCCACGACCCCGACCAGCCGCCCGAGTTGATTGTCGCCGACTGGGACGCGCGTTGGACGCCGCGGGAGTTGCGGGCGAAAATCGCGGGGCTGATGGGCCGCAGCGAAGTCTTCGAAACCGTCCACCGCCGTCGCGACGGCGGATCCTTCGAGGCCGAGATCAGCGCAACGGGAATCGAATTCGAAGGTCGCCAGCTGCTCGTTTGCGTCGCCCGCGATCTCACCGGGCGCCGCCAGCTCCAGCGCGCGCAACTCCGCGCCGAGCGCCTCGAAAGCCTCGGGCTGCTCGCCGGCGGCGTAGCCCATGATCTCAACAACGCCCTCTCGCCGATCATCCTCGGGGCGGATCTGCTGCGCGCGCGCCATCGCGGCGGCGCCGACGATCCGCTGATCGAATCGATCGCCGCCGCGGCCCGGCGCGGCGCCGGCATCCTGCGGCAGCTCCTCACCTTCGCGCGCGGCGTGGAGGGCGAACGCCTGCCGGTGCAGGTGCGTCCGCTGCTCACCGGCATCGCGCGCCTCGCCGAGGACGGCTTTCCGTCCTCGGTCCGCGTCGAGCTTTCCTTCGCCCCCGGCCCGGCTTCCGTGTCCGGCGACGCCACGCAGCTCCACCAGGTCTTGCTCAGCCTCGTGCTCAACGCGCGCGACGCCATGCCCGAGGAAGGCGTCCTCACGCTCGGCGTCCGGCCGCGTCTCGTCGGCGACGAGGAGGTCGCGCGCCTGCCCGGAACGCGAAAGGGATCCTATCTGGAGATCTTCATCCGCGACACCGGTCCCGGACTCAGTCCCGAGGCGCGCGAACACCTTTTCGAGCCGTTCTTCACGACCAAATCTCGCGGCCAAGGCACCGGCCTGGGACTTTCCACCGCCCTCGGCGTCGTGCGCAGCCACGGAGGCACGATCGAACACGTGGCGCCGGAGCAAGGAGGCGCGGAGTTTCGCGTGTTGCTGCCGGTCGCGGCCGAAAAGCCCTGACGCTCCGGTCGGGCGCCTCTCGACCGATCCGAGGCTACCCAAGAAGGTAGCCGGGCGCGACGTGATCATGCGCTTCGGTCGAACGATGTGCGACAATCGCGACGACACGCGTCCGCGAACGCTCTTTGGTGGGCCCTGCGGGATTCGAACCCGCAACCAAGGGATTATGCGCACCACTTCGGCTTTCGCCGCCGGCGCCGCGACAACGCGCGCCGTTCGTGGTCCGGACTATGCCTTCGCCATGCCGCCGCGGAAGCGACGGCGCAGGCGGGTGATTATAGTCTCTACACCTTCGGCGCGCCCGGAAGCGCGCCGCTTGGCTCGGCGTTGGGAGTTTAGACCGTTCACCGATGTTACACCTGACTAGCGTCGGCTTTCGCCGCCGCCGACCCGATTTCTCAAGTCCCCTGCTCTGACCATTGAGCTAAAGGCCCGTATCCAAAGAACAGCCCGCATGACGGGCGGCCGCGGGCGCGGCGGCAAGGAAAACGTCGCACCGCGTTTTCACCGCGACCGGGGACGCGTCGGCCAGGCCGGTTTTGCGGACTCGGCCGGGCTCAGGGCTTGCGCCCGCCCGCGAGCATTTTTCGCCAGGCCTTCCGGCCGGTGCGCAGGAGACTGTTGGGCTGCGTGGTGTAGTAGTCGTAGCCGCCGGCGTTCTTCGCGATCATCGACGCGTAGTCCGGATAGACCACGCCGTCGCGTCCGGGAAAAATCGGCCCGCCGGTCTCGAGGTCGTAGAACCGCGCCCAATACACCTCGCTCGAGGAAGGATCGATTTGGTAGATCGTCTTCCCGTCCACGACGCGCTTCGCGACATTCGTCACTTTCGCCTGCTCCAGCCAGTCGAGGCCCGACTCCACCGCCGCGACCAAACGCGGCGAGGGCTCGCGGATCGACATCAACAACTTGAGCACGTGGACGCTCTCCATCCCGCTCAGGGACGCGGGCTCGAGCTTGCGCGCCGGGGCGGGCAGGCGGGTGAGCGCGTCGTATTGCTGGCTCCACACGGTTTTCCTGCCGCCGCGCCCGACTTGCAGCGCGAGCAGGCAATCGACGCCGGCGTCGAAGGCGCGCGCCACGCGCTCCCGTCTCTCGCCCTCGATCATCGCGAAGGCCGGGTCGCCCTTCGTGATCGCGTGCAGGAGGCCGAGCACGTTGGTGAGCGCGTTGTCGTTGAGCGTGATGTTGTCGTGGTAGCCGCCCTCGAGCGGGTAGACCTGCGGCCAGCCGCCGTTCGGGTATTGGGCGTCCAGGATGTAGTCCACGCCGCGCGCCGCGCCCGCGCGGCAGTCCTCGCGCTTCGTCGCCGCCCACACGCGGGAGAGCAACTGGATCTGCTCGGTCGTGGAGCCGTTGTCGAAAGTGGCGACGTAGTGCGAGGGCTGCCACGGTTCGTTTTGCGAGGTGAACAACATGCCGCGCCGGCGGGGCCCTTCGCCGTATCCGGTGTGCTTGGACCAGCCGCCGCTCGGCGTCTGGTAGGACAACACCACATCGGCGAGGCGCGCGGCCTCGTCCGACGCATACCAGGCCGGATCCGCCTTCTCCGGCGTCTTGAAGTCGCCACCCGAAGGCGCGCGAACCGCCGACTCCGCTCCGAGCTCGCGCAGCTCGGCGGCGACGGCCTCGCGATCCATCCGGGCACGATCCGCGGATCGCCTCCTATACGCTTCCCAGACCGCGCGCTCCTCCGGAGCCAGCGCCTCGATCCGCTCGGGACCCAGGGGCGCCGTCCTCGCGGACGGCACGAGGAAGGCGAAAACCGATGCGACGGCGACGGACGGCCAGGCGGAACGGGCGTTCATGGGAGGGTCGGAAAAGGATCAGACCGCGACCGCCGCAAACCGGGAGTCGAGTTCGCAAGCCCGGGCGTCGCCGAGCTCCGCCGGCGCGCGCCACGCCGCCTCGTTCACCCGCCAGCGGGCCGGCAGGGACAGCAAGGCGGGCGAAGGCCCACGCCCGCGCTGACGATCGAAATAGCCGCGCGCGAGCAGTTCCACGGACCGCTCCCCGACCTCATCCCAACGCAGATCCAAACCCGCGGGCGCGCCCGTCCCCGCGACGAGGTCGAGCGAGCAGAAAGGCGCGGACGGCGCCGACGCGAACGAATCGGGGAAAAGCGTCACGTCCACGCCGTGCTCGCGACGCCAGCGCTCCATCGCCAGGCCGGGGATCAGCCGGCTTTCCTGGACAAAGGGCGCGGGCGCCTCGCCGAAGGGCCCGGCGACCTGCGCGCGCCAGGCCGCTCGCCAAGGAAAGCCGCTCGCGGCGTCCGCGCCTCCGGGCAGCGCCAGACCCGGACGACGAAATCCAAGCTCCGCGAGCCGCGCGCACGCCAGCGAAAGAGCCTGCCGATGATCGGGCGCCACCGCGTCCACATGCTCCGCGCCTTCCTCGGGGGCGTCGGCGTAGACCGCGTGGAAGTCGGCCTCGGCCAGCCGCGCGCGATGCTCGGGCCGGCAATCCGCGGAAGGCAGGACCAAGGCTCCGACCACGCCGCGGGCGTGAAGCACGGCGGGCAGGCGGGCCCAGCCCGCGGGGCCGACCGCGACCGGATCGAGCTTGAAGCCGAGCTCGGTCGCGCGCGCCTCGGCGGCCCGACGCAGCACGGCCCGGCGCGACCGGGCGGAGGGCGACACGCGCGCGTCGTCCGGCACCACCAGCGCGATGACGCCGCGAAACGCGTTCGAGACGGAGCGTCGCATCTGCGCCATGAGCTCGCTCGCGACCGGATCGAGGCGGTAGCCGAGCCGCTCGGCCTCCGCGACCACGCGCCGGCGCGTCTCCTCCTTCACGCGCGGGCTGCCCCGCAGCGCCTCGGACACGGTCGCGCGGGAGAGATTCAACCCGGCGGCCAGGCTGCGGATCGAGGGGCTCTCGGCCATGGGCGGAAAGGGACGGAAAAGCTCCGTGGCCTCAGGGCAGGACCCGCGGCGCCTCCGCGGAGGGCTCGACCATCCACGCCTCGCCCTTGGCCGCCTTGATCTCGACGTTGCGCAAGGTGAGTCCCCGCGCGGCGACCAGGCGCAGGCCGGTCGGCGCCTCGATGTGGACGTTTTCCATCGCGATGTCCGCCACCGGCTCCTCGGGCAGACCGATGATGATGCCGGCGGTCTTGGTGCCGCCGGTGGAGCGCACGTCGCGGATGCGGATGTTTCGCCAGGCGGGGGTGCGGGGATTGCGCGCGGCGGGAGCGACGTCGGCCACCCCGGGCTTGGGCGTGGTCTTGTTCGGATAGTAGCTCGTGATCTGGATCGCCACCTCCACGTTGCGCAGGGTGAGGTTCTCGTAGAGGAGGTTTTCCGCGACGCCGCCGCGGCCGCGGGCGGACTTCATGCGGATGCCCGCCTCGGTGCCGTCGAAGATGCAGTTGCGCACGACCAGGTTTCGCACGCCGCCGTAGGTTTCGCTGCCGATCGACATGCCGTGACCGCCGAGGAAGGTGCAGTCCTCGATCAGCACGTCCTCGACCGGGCCGTGGTCCGGGTTGCCCGACTTGATCGCGATGTTGTCGTCGCCGGTGTCGATGGTGCAGCCGACGATGTGGACGCGCCTGGAGGCGGCCGGATCGATGCCGTCGGTGTTGGGCGCGGTGTGGGGGGCGCGCACCGTGACCCGGCGGATGGTGACGTCCTCGCAGCGCGAGGGGATGAAATGGAACTGGGGCGAGTTGCTCAGCGTGACGCCCTCCACGAGCACGCGCTTCGACTTCTCGATGATGAGCAGGCGCGGGCGGCCGATCTCCTCGTTCGCGTCGCCGCGGGCGCGGGCGGCGTCCTTGAACGCGCGTGCGGCGGTCCACCAGGCGGAGCCCTGGCCGTCGAACACGCCTTCGCCGGTGATCGCCAGATCCTCCACGCCCGAGGCGGAGACAAGCGGGCGGAATTTCCGGTCCTGGATGCGATAGGCCTCGGGATCGCCGGAGAAGAGCAGCTTCGCGCCCTTCTCGAGGTGGAAGTCGAGACGGCCGACGAGGTCGAGATGGCCGGTGCGGAACTCGCCCGCGGGCACGACGAGACGACCACCGCCCGCCACCTTGACCGCGTCGAGCGCCTTCACGAAGGCGGCGGTGTCGTCGCCGGCGTCGTCCGGCACCGCGCCGAAATCGACGACCTTGAACACGGCCGCGGGGATATCGGGAAGGGCGGCCTTCCAGTCGGAGGAGGCGAGGGCGAGGACGGGCGTCGCGAACAACGCGGACGCGAGCAAGGACAGGCGACGACCAAGCTTGGGAGTTGGCATGACTGATCGGGGGTGGGGGATGCGCGAGAAAACCCGGGGTCGCCTCGCGGGGGTGGAGCGAAAAGGTCGCGGAAGCTTTCGGAAGGAACAAAGGCCCCGCAGCGCTCATTGTTGCGCAGCGGCGGAGACGGGACGCGTCCGAAGGGAGGGCGAGGAAAGAGGCGCGGCGGCGGCCTGTTTCACCCGCTCCGCCGCGTCCTCGCGCGCGGGGACGCGGCGGGGACGTTCATCTCCATCCAGCGTCCTGGCACCAACACGTGGTGGGGCTCGGTGGGGAGGCCGGTTTCGCCGCGGTGCATCATGCCGACGAGCATGTCGACGGCGAGCGAGCCGACGATTCCGGGATCCAGGTGCATGCCGGCGAGCCCCTCCTGGGGCTTGTCGTTGACGAGCAGAAACAGCCTGGCCGAACGCCCCCGCCGCATCCCCGGAGCGGAAAGGAGCCGGGTGACGGCGTCGCCATGGGTGGCCAGCACCACGTCGGGACGATGCTTGTCGAACCACTGGAGAAAATGCGCGGGAAACTCGGCCGCCGGCCGGTATTCGCAGTAGGGCAGGCGGTTCTCCGGGGCCAGACGCAGCTGAAGGCGCAGAAAGGCGCCGAGCCATCGGTCGCCCATGTTGGGGCTGTCGTCCGGCTCGGACATGACGAAGCCGACGCGACGGTATCCCTTGTCGATGCAGTGCTGCATCGCGATGGCGGCCGAGGCGAAGGCGTCCTCGGCCACGCGATGAAGATCGGGCTTGGTCAGGGTCAGCCCCAGCGCCACCGCGGAAAACTGCTCCCAGGGGAGATGGATTTCGTTTTTCCCCGGCGGGAGGCGGCCGATGAGCAGGCCGTTGATGCCCCGGCTCGCGAGGATCTGCGCGAAACGCGTCGGCGTCATGCCCGGCTCGCCCAGCCAGAAATGCTCGAGCTTGTAGCCGAGCTCGGAGGCGCGGGCGGCGGCGCCGGGGAAATAGTCGGGCCGGTCGTGATGGGGCGGCCGCCAGCCGAAACGCGTGGGGTAATCCGTGACGTAGGCGAGGACGACGTGGCGGGGCGCGCGCCGCGTGCGCCGCGAGCGCATCAGCGCGGTGACGAGCGGATTCGACCGGTAGCCGAGCTCGTTGGCGATGCGCTGGATTTTCGCGCGCACGTCGGCGGAGATGCGCGGATTGTCGCGCAAGGCGAGGGAGACGGTGGACCGGTGCACGCCGGCTTTTTCGGCCACGTCCTGGAGGGTCGCAGAGGCAGGCATTGGGGCGGGTGGGGTGCGGGCAGAGCGGCGGCAGGACGCTTTTTAGTCAACGATAAGCGCAAGGCCGCGAGCGGTGCGCGCAACAATGCGACCTCCGAAACCATCGTCGCCGCCCCTTGAAACCGACACCCATTGGGCCGTCCGGGGTCTCCCCTGCCCCGCTTGCTTCAGCAACCCCCCCAAATCATGCATTTGTCCAAGATCGCCCTCGCGGCGTTGCTCATCGCGCCTGCCGCGCTTCACGCCCAGACCACAAAGTTCACGTCCAACTTCAGCACCGGGGAGCGCGTCGCGACCGGCGGAACCTACGATGTCGGAGACTGGACCCTGGCTTCCACCAAGAACATCACCGGCATCTCCTACGGCACCGGGGCGTTCAACTTCGGAATGGCCGCGACGACCTCGGGCTTTGTCGAGGCTCAAAACCGATTCTCCGCCACCGCCACGACGATCTCCAACGTGGGCGAATGGATCGAGCTCAAGGTCAAGTTCACCAACGGCAGCAATCTGCTCGCGGGCGGAACCTCCAGCCTGATCAATATCGGCCTCTTCGACAGCGGCGGCGCAAATCCGGCGACGGGACTCGAATCGAGCGGACTCACCGCGACCGACACCTCGCCCGTCGGCTCCGGATTCGCCTCCGGCAACGCCCAAAACTGGGAGGGCTACGTCGGTCGCTTCGCCCTGACCGGCGGCAACAATCAAATCTACACCCGCGCCCCGCAGCTGGCGGACGCGACCGTGGGCGGCAGCACGTCGGAAAACCAGGACCTGCTGTTCAGCAACGTGGGCAACGGGGCGTTCGACAATCCGTCCGGCACCCAGCTCGGAACCACCTCCGCCTCCACCCAGGCCGCCCTGAGCGCGGCGACCCAATATACCGCGAAGCTCCGGATCACCGTTTCCGGCGCCTCCGAATACACCGTGGACTACGTCCTGATGAACGGCGCCGGGGACACGACCCTCCAGACCCTCTCCCGCACCACCGTTTCGGGCAGCTTCATAAACAACCTGTCCATCGACGGCCTCGCCATCGGATACCGCCAGTCGGGCACGAGCCTGGCCACGTCCATTTCCCTGAATTCAGTGGATGTGACCGTGAACGCCATTCCCGAGCCCTCCGGTTTCGCCGCCCTCGCGGGCCTCGCCGGACTCGGATTCGCCGCCACGCGCCGCCGCCGCGCCGCCTGAGCGCCCAAGCGGACATATCTCCCCACCCAAGGCGCGCCGAAAGGCGCGCCTTTTGTATTTATTCTCCAAATACAACGTCGGCCGGAACGGAAAGACGCCCCCGTTCCGCCATGCGCGCACAAACGCCGGGCGTCGGCGAAGGGGCATCTCGCGGATTCGCCACGCCCACCCCGCCCCCGCCAAACCCCCCCAAGCCCCCCCCGCCCCCGCCCCCCCCCCCCCCGCCCCGCCCCACCCGGTACTCCACC